>NZ_JARIEA010000083.1 GCF_029267015.1 Sporosarcina ureae
AAGCATGTCAAAATGATGGTTGATAGACATATAAAGAACTCCTTTCAAAAATGATGGTATGTATCTTTACCATCTTTTTGAAAGAAGTACACCTATTTCTTAAGTTGACAGCTATGGGCTCAAGCCATGCCCGCAGGAAAGCGTCCGCTCGGAACGGAAATCCCCACCCCGATCCAAATGCCAGCCTTACCATCTCAAGTATAGTTAACGGTCTTTACACTTGATTCATCAAATAAAAAAACAACACATCCAATAGTAGGAAGTGTTGTCGGGATTGAATCAATCTTCATATTTTAATGGATCGCCTTCAAAGGCTTCATCCGCAATTTTAATTGAATCAGTAGGGCAGCCATCAAACGCATCCTCGAGATCCTCCATCAGTTCTTCTGGAACTTCAGTGTTTCCCGTGTTATCATCTAAAATAACAAATGCAATCCCCTCATCGTCATAATCATATATATCTGGTGCAGCAGCCCCGCAGGCCCCGCAAGCTATACACGTATCCTGATCGACAATCGTATATTTTTTGCTAGACATTTGTCTTTCTCCCTTCTTCCATTCACTCAACCTATTTTGTATCTACTCTATTCTAAAGCTGTTTTCATCACTTTTCAACAAAAAAACGTTATTTCTTCAGGAGGGAGCGCAAATGAGTTTTGATTCCATCTTACTAACGATCTTTCAACGCCTCCATGGTGAGCGTTCAGCGCAAGGAGTCTACCACATACTTCGTGGCAAACGATCAGGACAGACATTGCAAGACGTCGAATATTATCAAGTCAAATCATACTACGCACTGTTGCCACAGTTGTCATTAAGCGAATTCCAGCAGGCGCTGGAGAAGATGGTGGCGGACGGTCTAATCTATATAGATAAACTTGTTTATGTCACAGCAAAAGGTCAAATGGCAACAGGTAGTGAAATGTGGCGATTTAATGGCTGGGACTATCGTGGACGCGAAAGAGAATTCGGTAGGCGGTTGGCATTGACAGTTCAAACCTTGTCTAATTTGCGAAGTGGTGAAACTATGTTCATGCCGATTCAGAAAGAATTGCCTACTCAGCAATTTGTAAAAGGGTTTCTGCGTAATCAATCAAAACCGATGAATACACTATCTGTATCATTGCAGAAAGAATTGGAACAGGCGCTAATAAACGCTCAAGTACCGGAGCTACAATGTACAATAGTGATTGGTCGATTATCAGGATACCAGCTTACCGCCTTTACTTGGGAGCAGATGGCGGAAAGTCTCAACATGCCGATCCGTTCGATCCAACTTTATTATCTAGAAGCATTGCATATGTTGCTCGATTTTATTCACCAACAACGAAATACTCCGTTGCTGAAAGAATTAGCTGCAGGTTGTAGAGTGGACACGTATTTGACACAATCCGCTGAGAGAACAAGGAAGCTATTCGAGCGTGGTTATACCGTTGAACAAATTTCTTCTTTGCGGAATTTGAAATTAAGTACAATAGAAGATCATTTTATTGAAATGGCTGCGAATGTAGAAAATTTTCCTTATGAAGAGTTTGTGACAAACGAACAAATTGATCAAGTTTGGCGTCATGTAGAACAGATGCAAACAAAGCGATTACGTGTATTAAAAGAACAGTGTCCAGAATTGACGTATTTTCAACTACGATTAATAATCATTATTGGAAGGAGGGAGAGCTAATGGAGCTACAGGAAGTTTTGCATCAAAAATTCGGATATGAATCATTTCGTCCGGGACAACAAGAAGTCATTACAGAAATTCTTGCAGGAAGGGATGCGGTAGCAATTTTTCCTACAGGCATGGGGAAATCCCTTTGCTATCAGTTACCCGCGTATATGCTCAATGGTGCAGTGGTCATTATCTCTCCGCTCGTTGCGTTGATGGAAGATCAAGTTGCTAATTTACGTAAACATAAAGAGAAACGTGTTGTGGCCATTAATTCATTTTTATCCAGACAGGAGAAAGAATTAGCGCTGTCTACTTTATCTCAATATAAATTTATTTTTTTATCACCTGAAATGATGATGCAAAAACCTGTTCAACAACTCGTCAACCAATTACATATTGCTTTTTTCGTAGTAGATGAAGCGCATTGTATTTCAGAGTGGGGATTTGACTTTCGTCCAGACTATTTACGGTTAAAAGAACTATTTGCAGTTTCAAGAAGAGCACCAGTTTTGGCGTTAACGGCTACTGCGAATAAAAAAGTAGTGGGGGATATCACTACGTATTTGCAAATGAATAACCCGTATATTGAACGTCAGCCGATGGATCGAACGGCTATTTCGTATCGTGTATTGAAGATGGACAATGAATTAGCAAAGACAGAATGGGTTATCGACAGAATTTCTACGACAATCGGTCCTGGAATAATTTATGTAGCTTCACGAAAGCGTGCCGATGAACTGTCTGCAATCATCAGAGAAAGAGGCATCGCGACTGCTAGTTATCATGGGGGCAAAGAACAGGACGAACGGTCAATCATTCAAGAACAATTTGTCCAAGGAGAACTTGAGTGGATCTGCGCGACTAATGCATTCGGTATGGGAATTCATAAAGATGATATTCGACAAATTATTCATGAACATATCCCTGCCACTCCAAGTGCGTATATACAAGAAGTCGGGCGTGCAGGGCGTGACGGAGGAAAAGCAGCCGCCACTCTTTTGTATAATGATCGAGATATCCAGAAAGTGAAATTCATTGTCTATGAAGATTTGCCCGATGAACAGCAAACTCTCTATTATTCTTCTTTACTGCAAGCAGGAACTGGAGAGCAATTGGCTGCAGAACAAGCGGGATTGTCTGAAGTTTCATCCCGTCTACTTGATTATTATTTGGAACAATTTGATGTGGAAAATGTCGTTCGACAAATTCAGCAGATTTATCATGTAAAAGAGAAACAAATTGAGGAAATGGAAAGCTATATAAAATGTGATAGCTGCTTACGTAGAAAATTAGTGCAGTTTTTTGACGAAAACACTTCACCGGCAGAAATGGATTGCTGTTCAAACTGCCAGAATCTTGATGATAGCTGGCTGATGAAATCGGAATCTTTACCTGAGAGGGTCGCTAAGCCGTTACAGTGGCGTGAACGACTGCATCAATTATTAGGTTGATCCTAACTGTCTGTATTTACTTTTAAGACAAAATTCGGCATAATAGAAACAGATGAGTTTATGAGCGGACGTACTTTTCACGGATGAATAAACGAATTGCATCATATAATAGCAACAGACATTATGCGGTGTGAAGGAGAAATTAGACATGTTAAACGATCAATATAAGATGGATTTTGAACGGCAGCGAAAAGAGATTAAAGACAAAGTGCCTTCTGATAAACTTCCTTCCCGTGCAGAAGTACATGGAAAGAAGAAAGAGGAAAAATACGGTCGCGTGAAGATCATCAATATCTTTCTAGCAATCTTTACGCTAATTCCTATCATTATTTTACTCTACGTATTATCCGATCTCTATTCCCCTGACGTTCCCGACCAAGTGCCAGTGGAAAAAGTTGAGTTATCGGTTGGGTTTCATCCAACAATGACAGAATACGTGGGTGCAGTTTCATAAGGAAAGTAAAATGGTTGAGGGTATTATCGGAATCTTGCTATACTACTAATGAAATTTATTACTACAAAAGCAAAGTGGATACTTTGCTTTTTTCTATGGGAGCTGACTAATGAAAAAGGCAAAAACAGCAGGAATATCAGTTCTTTTATCAGCAATAACTACGTTGACGTATATGTATACGTTGGCCAATCGAAATCGTTTGCTAACGCATACTTTGTCGATTGATCCAAATCCTACTAAACAGTTGAATATATTCTTTATTTCGGATATACACAGACGTACTATTTCGCCTCGATTAATCGATGAATTACATACGCGTGCAATTGATGCAGTCATAGTAGGCGGAGATGTAGCGGAAAAAGGTGTACCTATGGAGCGGATTTTGCATAACATGCGTTTGCTGTCTTCAGTAGGACCGCTATTTTATATTTTCGGTAATAATGATAAAGAAGTTGGTAGAAAAAACATTTTGCAAGTGATGGATGAATTAGGCGCAACGGTACTCGTAGACAGTACAGCAACCGTACCAAATCATCCACGCTTCGGATTGTGTGGACTGCAGGATCGGAATAATGGTACCGTCGATATCAATAAAGCAATCGACTCAGCAAGTGGATATGAGTATTTAATTCTGGCTGTGCACAACCCTTCTTTGTTTAAAAAGGTAGAGGAGCAACTGCAACCTATATTGTCGCTTGCTGGGCACACACATGGTGGACAAATTAGATTTGGACCATGGGGATTGCAGGATCTAGGGTGTTACCAGATAACGAAATACGGTGCGAAATTAATCAGTAACGGCTATGGAACGACTAAGTTACCGTTACGACTCGGTGCAAAACCCGAATGTCATGTAGTGGAAGTTCGCTATTAGGCAGTAAGAAGTCAGGAGAGTAGATGTCATGAATTCTGTAGATGCAGTAATTGTCGGTGGCGGTCCATGTGGCCTGTCGGCGGCAATTGAACTACAAAATATCGGTTTGTCGGTAGTAGTAATTGAAAAAGGAAATATCGTGCATTCCATTTATAATTATCCGACTCACCAAACCTTTTTTAGTTCAAGCTTGAAGTTATCAATTGGCAAGACGCCATTTATTACGGCGATGGATAAACCGAAGCGTAATGATGCATTGGTCTATTATAGAACGGTTGCACAAATTGAAGAACTGCAAATTAATAGCCATGAGCGAGTGGAAGATGTAGTTAAAAATGGTGATCAATTCACCGTGAAAACGGATAAAGCGATCTATAGTGCGAAGTATGTTGTAGTAGCAACAGGTTATTATGATCAGCCAAACCGTTTACATGTAGAAGGAGAAGATTTGCCAACTGTTTTCCATTACTTTAAAGAAGCACATCCATATTTCAATAAAAAAGTAACAGTCATTGGTGGCAAAAATTCTGCAGTCGATGCGGCATTGGAATTACAGCGTGCTGGAGCGCACGTTACGGTCGTTTACCGTAATGATACGTATTCAAAAAGTGTCAAACCTTGGATTTTGCCTGGCTTTGATAGTTTAGTGCGGAATGGTCAAATCGATATGTACTTCAATGCGGACGTTACCAAAATCAATGAAAAAGCTGTCACCGTTAATCAGCAAGGTGAAACGTTTGATCTCGAAAGTGACTATGTCTTTGCGATGATTGGCTATCATCCGGACCATGCTTTTTTACGTAAAATAGGGATCGAGGTGGATGAAACATCAGGCCGTCCTATTTTCAATGAAGATTCGATGGAAACAAACGTGGAGAATTTATTTATAGCAGGTGTCATTGCGGCAGGCAATAATGCCAATGAAATTTTCATCGAAAATGGACGTTTCCATGGTGGAATGATTGCGCAATCAATCGAACAACAGAAGTAAATCGAAAAGTCGCTTGCCTTATAGGTCAGGCGACTTTTGTCGTTTAGTGTGTGATATACTATCGACATGAGGAGGCGCTTATGTTTATCTTACTGACAGTCGCAATAGCGCCGGCGCTGGCACTTTTCAGTTATTTGTATTTACGTAAGCAAATTGCCAAGGAGCCATCCAAGTCGCTATTCCATGCATTCATTTATGGTGCGATCATGACATTCCCGATTTTGTTTATTCAACACGTTTTTGAGGAAGAGCATGTATTTAATAATGAGTTTTTCCGCAATGTATTATTTACAAGCAGTTTAGAAGAGTTTTTTAAGTGGATTATTATTTTTATTCTCGTTTATAAAACAATTGAATTTGAAGATGCCTATGATGGAATATTGTATGGAGCGAGTGTATCACTTGGATTCGCTACTGTAGAAAACATTTTATATTTACTGTCTTTCGGTTTGGACACAGCTTTTATTCGAGCATTGCTTCCGGTCTCAAGTCACGCGTTATTTGGTGTGGTCATGGGCTATTATTTTGGTAAAGCTAAGTTTTCTATAGTGTCAGAAAAAGCGAAGTGGATCGCCGTTGCATTTTTGGCACCATTTTTGCTTCATGTACTTTATAATTCGATTTTATTTACGTATGATTATTGGTTATATTTAATGATCCCTTTCATGCTGTTCCTTTGGTGGTTTGGACTAACACGAGTAAAGTACGCACACACTTTTGCGATGCAGCAATTTAGAAAAAGAAATCAATCAAACTTTTAGAAATCCGTCTGAATTAATCAGACGGATTTTTTGCCTTATAAAATACTGCATATTGGACAAACTACAAGGAAGCACAATTTTTTGGAGGTGGATGTCTATGAAGCGAATTACAAAACGCTTCCTATTTTTATTACTGGCAGGCATCATGATGTTTTCTTTCTTTGCGAGTCATAGTGAAGCATTCAGTGGACGTGACTTGGCAAAAGGTGCAAAAGGAGATGATGTCATTGAGTTACAAGCGCGACTTCAATATATCGGTTTCTATCATGGAGAGATTGATGGCAATTTTGGATTTGGGACTTACTGGGCATTGCGCAATTTCCAAGAGCAATACGGTTTACCACTTGACGGGATTGCCGGGAAAGGAACCCAGAAGAAGTTGCAAGGAATTACTGATTACGATGAGAAGTATGTAAAGGGACAGATTGCTAAGGGCAACCAATTTACCTATTATGGTGGTCAGTCGCTGGAATCGCAGGTGAAAAAGGGAGGCGCGCCACATAAACAATCGCAAACTCAAATGCAAGCGCCACCTAAATACACTGACCAAGATATTAATTTATTAGCGAATGCAGTATATGGTGAATCTCGTGGAGAGCCATACGAGGGGCAAGTGGCTGTGGCGGCAGTTATTTTAAATCGTGTTGAACATGCAGACTTTCCTGATTCAATTGGCGGGGTTATATTTCAACCAGGCGCGTTTACTGCGGTTGCGGATGGACAGATTTGGCTGACACCGAATGAGCGCGCGAAAGAAGCCGTCATCGATGCAATCAACGGCTGGGATCCTTCAGAGAACGCTATTTACTATTTCAATCCAATTACCGCAACTAGCAAATGGATTTGGTCGAGACCACAAATTAAGAAAATCGGTTTACACATATTTTGTGACTAATAGAAAGGAGGACCTAGCTTATTATGAAAAGCATGATTTTCATTTTGACCTATTCATTTATTGTATTAGGGATCTATACGTTTGGGACAGTGCGTGAAAATGAAGAGTTATCGATTGCACTGAATGGTCAGTATTCGAAAAGTATGACAGATGCCTCGCAAAAACTTGGGGAGTTGGAAGAGGCGGTAAACAAGTCGTTGCTCTTTGAAGATCAAAAAAGTTCCGCAAAAGAGAGAGAAGATATTTGGCGTTTGTCTTCGGACATCAAATCGTCCATTTCCTCTCTACCTGTCGATGAAAGTTTCTCTACTTCCTGGATGAATTACTTAGGAAGGTTAGGGAATTTTGCCAAGGAATCTACGGAAAATGGTGAACCTGACGAATATTACGGTGTAATGCAACGAGCTTCAGAAAATCTTAATGAATTGACGAATGAATGGCAATTGGCAACAAAAGATATGTTTTCAAGAAGGATGTCGATGAGTAACTGGGAAAAGAAGTTGCGTGACTCGTCAGATGGCAAGGCGAATTGGTCGAAAATGGGAGAGTCTGTCATGCAATATACAGAATCGGTATTCCCTTTAACGGCAAGTGAGTCTGATGCTCAGAAGAAAAAAGAGTTGCGCGATATAAAAGAAAAGAAAATAAGCGAAGACGAGGCGATACAGAAATTCAAAAAGCTTCTGCCCGACGTGTCGAATGATATCATTGCAGCTGAAAGAAGTAGGAAAGGTGCTCCCTATCCGTTTTATCATATCCGTTTTGCGGAAAACTCTTCAATCGGCTATATTGATCTAACTGAAAAAGGTGGTCATGTATTGTCCTATCTTGTGGAGCGCCGCATGGGTAAACCTACAGTGTCGTATGAAGAATTAGAGAAGTTAGCTGACGAGTTTTTACAGAAAGCTGATTATAAAGATTTGGTTCTCGAAGAAGCGAGAGAGAACGATACGGCTTGGCACTTTGTTTATGTACGCGTGTATCCCGAAAATGGGGCTAAAGTATTCTCGGACCCGATTCATATCAAATTAGCAAAAGATAACGGAGAAGTGATCGGTCTCAATGCGTCCGAATATATTCGTAAAGAGAAACCCAAACCGCAACCTATACGTACAGCAGAGTGGCACACATTCTTCAGACCTGAAGTTACGGTCATGAAACAAGAGCTCGCTTATGTAGAAAACAGTCAAATGCAACAGCGTCTTGCGCACTATCTCACGGTCGTTTCAGGCGAAGAGAATGTGGAGACATACAAAATTCTTGTCGACACTGATACATTAGAAGTAATTACGACAGAAAAACAATAAGAAAAGGATTGGAAAAATGTACTCCACATGACATAATGAATGTATAGGACGAATGGCAGGTGGAGAAATGAAATTAACTATCGGAACGGTATTAACAATCGAAAAGGATTACACGGAAGAATCGGAGAAATTCAAGTGTCGTGTAGTTGATATTGAAGGTGATGATCACTTTATGATGGATTACCCTATCAATATGGCAACAGGAAAAACGGCGTTCTTCATAGATGGCACACAATTATTAGTAACGTTCGTGGACGACTATAAGATGTCTTACGCATTTCGTACCGAAGTGCATAGCCGTATCAATCGAACAATTCCTATGCTTAAACTGGAATATCCCGGAGATAAGCAGCTGATGAAGATCCAGAGAAGAGAATTCGTTCGTGTAGATACTTCGCTCGACGTGGCATTGCAAGCCGATGCCACCTCACTACAGTTAGTTTCAATGGATCTGAGTGCTGGCGGCTTAGCGGTCAATATGAAAGATCATGATTATTTTGCACCAAACGAAGAGGTAAAGTTGATCATTGTGTTGTATTTCTCAAAAACAGAAATCAAATATGTTTCGTGTAACGCAAGAGTAGTAAGGAATTGGGAAAGCGAGAAACGCAGACTGACATCTTTCAAGTTTGATGAGGTAGATGAGAAAGACCGACAACATATTATTCGCTATTGTTTTGAACGACAGCTTGAATTACGAAATAACTAACAGGAAAGTCTGTTCACAGCAGACTTTTCTTTTTTGCATATGGTACAATAAAGGCGTAAATGGAGGGGTTTTCAGCATGAATAGTGGAATGAGAATCGCAATTGACGGCCCTGCAGCAGCGGGTAAAAGTACAATTGCTAAATTAGTAGCTAAGAAATTAGGATACACGTATATCGATACAGGAGCCATGTATCGTGCTATTACTTACAAAGTACTTCAAAGTGCCATTGATCCGCGCGATGAAGAAGAAATTACTAAATTAATTGCACAAACTGAAATTGAATTGCAACCAGACGGAGGACTACAAAAAGTTTTGTTAGATGGTATTGAAGTGACGGATGCGATACGTTCTCATGAAGTGACAACAAACGTTTCAGCGATCGCTGCATTGACATCTGTTCGTGAATTATTGGTTGCTAAACAACAAGATCTTGCTGCGCAATCATCCGTTGTAATGGATGGTAGAGATATCGGGACTGCTGTTTTACCTGAAGCTGAACTGAAAATCTTCATGACAGCTTCTGTAGAAGAACGTGCAGAGCGTCGTTTGCTAGAGGAGCAACAGCGTGGCATGACGTCAGATTATGAAACATTGAAAAGAGAAATTAGCGAAAGAGACCAAGCGGATAGCGAACGCAAGATTTCGCCATTAAAAAAAGCAGAAGATGCGATTACAATTGACACAACAGGGAAGACAATAGAAGAAGTGACGAATCGTATTATCGAATATGCCGAAAAGAGGTTAGCATGATGAATTTATATCCACTCGGCAAATTTTTGATTAGTACTGTTTGCTATCCACTCTATCGAATTAAAGTAATAGGCAAAGAAAATTTTCCTAAAGAGGGCGGCGTACTTTTATGTACCAATCATATAGACAATTTGGATCCGCCTGTAGTTGGAATCACATGTCCTAGAACTGTTCATTTTATGGCTAAAGAGGAGCTTTTTGATAAGCCTATTCTTAAAACGCTATTGCCGCAAGTACAAGCATATCCCGTAAAACGTGGTATGAGTGACCGTGAGGCGTTCCGGAAAACGATCAAACTATTGCGAGACAATAAAGTAGTCGGCCTTTTTCCTGAAGGAACTAGAAGTAAAACTGGAGAAATTGGAAAGGGGTTAGCAGGAGCAGGTTTCTTCGCGCTAAAAGGAGGGGAAGCGAAAGTGGTCCCTTGTGCGATCATTGGACCATACAAAGCCTTCTCGCAACTGAAAGTCGTGTATGGCGAAGCGATGGACATGACGCCTTATCGTGAAAGAAAAGCATCTGCCGAAGAGGTAACAGATGCAATCATGGCAGAGATTGCTAAGTTGATTGAACAGTACAAATAAAAGAATAAGTGCAATTTTTTGTTTTTAAGTCTCGATTCGCATAATATAGAGGTAAGATTCATTATGGAGGAGGACTACATATGACTGAAGAGATGAATATGGATGAAGTTAAAGAATACGGTGAAGGTGCACACGTAACAGGTGTAGTGACGAAGGTTGAAGAGAAATCGGTGACTGTTGAAATCGCAGGCGCTCCTTTTGACGGCGTGATTCCGATCAGTGAACTTTCCAGCTTGCATATTGAAAAAGCAGCAGATGCAGTCTCAGTCGGTGACGAATTAGAATTGGCGATTACTAAAGTGGAAGATGAGACGTACGTCTTGTCTAAACGCCAAGTGGATGCAGAGAACGCATGGGGTTCATTGGAAGAGAAATTTGAAAATGGTGAGATCATCGAAACGGAAGTAAAGGACGTAGTAAAGGGTGGACTTGTTGTTGACCTTGGCGTTCGTGGATTTATCCCCGCTTCTTTAGTAGAAGATCACTTTGTAGAATCATTTGATGATTATCAAGGTCGTACGATGACTTTCAAAATCGTTGAAATGGATAAAGAGAAGAATCGTTTGATCTTGTCTCACCGTGCAGTTGTTCAAGCAGAAAATGACAAGAAAAAAGAGGCTGCACTTTCTGAAATTCAAGAAGGAGACGTTCTAAACGGTACAGTACAACGTATCGCTTCTTTCGGGGCGTTCGTTGATATTGGCGGCGTCGATGGGTTGGTTCACATTTCTCAAATTTCACACGGACATATCGAAAGTGTGTCAGACGTGTTGAAAGAAGGAGACGAAATCCAAGTCAAAGTATTGTCTGTTGACCGTGATGCGGAACGCGTATCTTTATCCATTAAAGATACATTGCCTGGTCCATGGGAAAATATCGAAGAGAAAGCGGAAGTCGGCTCTGTACTGGACGGCACTGTGAAACGACTTGTGGCATACGGCGCATTCGTTGAAATCTTGCCTGGTGTAGAAGGACTTGTACACATCTCACGTATTGCACATGAGCATATCGGGACACCACAAGAAGTGCTTGAGGAAGGGCAGTCCGTACAAGTCAAAGTATTGGACGTCAATCCACAGGAAAAGCGTATCTCATTGAGCATTAAAGATCTTACAGAAAAGCCAAAAGAAGCACGTGAAGAAAACTTCAGCTATGAAATGCCTGAAGAAACGACTGGCTTCTCACTTGCGGATGTAATTGGCGACCAACTAAAGAAATTCCAGGAATAATCTTGGGAATGTGATAAACTAGCCACAAATGATGAATAAGCGTAACGGGAATGATGATGCTTTCATATGCATCATCATTCTTTTTGTGTATAATATTCAAAGATAGGTCGGAAGGGTGTAATGAAAGAAAATGAAAAAACCAACAGTAGCAATCGTAGGAAGACCAAACGTCGGCAAGTCGACAATCTTTAACCGGATCGTAGGCGAACGTATTTCTATCGTAGAAGACGTTGCCGGTGTAACGCGAGATCGTATATACAGTGCAGCAGAGTGGTTGAATTATGAGTTTAACTTAATTGACACGGGCGGTATTGAACTTCGTGATGAGCCGTTACTCGATCAAATTCGTTTACAGGCTGAAATTGCCATTGAAGAAGCCGATGTCATCATCTTCTTGACAAATGGTAGAGATGGCGTGACGGATTCGGATGAACATGTAGCACGGATGTTGTATAAAACGAATAAGCCAGTCGTATTGGCAGTGAATAAAGTAGACAATCCAGAAATGCGAGATATGATCTATGACTTTTACTCACTAGGATTTGGCGAACCTTATCCAATTTCAGGATCACACGGTCTAGGGCTTGGTGATTTATTGGATGCGATGGCGGAGAGCTTTAAAGATATGGATTTAGAAGAAGAGGAAGACGATTCCATTAAATTCTGTTTAATTGGACGTCCGAATGTTGGAAAATCGTCACTTGTGAACGCGTTACTCGGAGAAGACCGCGTCATCGTAAGTGATATAGCAGGTACAACAACAGACGCAATTGACTCCACGAAAGTAGTGGATGGACAAGAGTTTAGAATTATCGACACTGCGGGAATGCGTAAAAAAGGGAAAGTATACGAAAACACGGAGAAGTACAGTGTCCTACGTGCCTTAAAAGCCATTGACCGTTCAGATGTTGTATTAATTGTTATGAACGCAGAAGAAGGTATTCGTGAGCAAGACAAGCGTGTAGCCGGCTTTGCTGAAGAGGCAGGTAAAGGTGTCATGTTTGTTGTCAACAAATGGGATACACTTGAAAAAGATGACAAGACAATGAATAACTTTATCGATGATATTCGTGATCAGTTTAGATTCCTTGATTATGCACCTATATTCTTCGTTTCAGCTAAAACGAAACAACGTGTGCATACATTGTTCTCTAATATTTTAATGATTAGTGAAAATCATGCGTTGCGTATTCAGTCGAGTGTTCTGAATGAGGTAGTGGAAGATGCGGTAGCTAGAAATCCTGCGCCTTCAGATAAAGGACGTCGTTTACGGATTTACTATGCAACTCAAGTTGCTGTCAAGCCGCCAACGTTCGTAGTCTTTGTCAACGAACCGGAACTTATGCACTTTTCTTATCAACGCTTTTTACAGAACAGATTGCGTGAAGCCTTTGGATTTGAAGGAACACCAATCCGCTTAATTACAAGAGCAAGAAGTTAAATACACAAACAGAAAGGGCGGAGGTAATGGAAAAAGTCTCTATAATCGGTGCAGGCAGTTGGGGAACAGCACTTGCTTTTGTGCTGGCTGAAAATGGACATGACAGCTTAATTTGGACAAGACGTGCAGAGCAAGCGGATGAAATCAATAGTCAGCATACGAACAACCAATACTTACCTCAGGTGAATCTGCCCGAAAACCTTAACTCTACTAGTGAACTACAAGAAGCGGTACAGCATGCGCAAACTATTGTGCTTGCTGTACCGACAGTTGCGATGCGTGAGACGTGCCGTCGTATACAAGAATCACTGACCGAACCGGCTGTGTTTGTCCATGTCTCCAAGGGGATTGATCCCAATACATTGGAACGGATTTCCGAAATCATTGCGGATGAAATAGACGAAGAACTGCGTGAGGCCATTGTCGTCCTGTCTGGACCTAGCCACGCAGAAGAAGTGGTACTTCGACACCCTACAACGGTAGCAGCGGCTTCGAGCAACATGGAAGCAGCAGAACGTGTGCAGGATTTATTTATGAGCAATTATTTCCGTGTCTATACGAATAAAGATGTCATCGGCGTGGAGCTTGGTGGTGCATTGAAAAATGTCATCGCGTTAGCTGCCGGTATTTCTGATGGTCTAGGTTACGGTGATAACGCGAAAGCGGCACTGATTACGAGAGGTCTAGCAGAAATTACACGACTTGGCGTCAAAATGGGCGCAGATCAACAAACGTTTTCAGGTTTAACGGGGCTTGGGGACTTGGTCGTTACATGTACAAGTGTCCACTCTAGAAACTGGAGAGCCGGAAATTCACTTGGAAAAGGTCAAACTCTTGAGAGAGTGACTGAAGAGATGGGAATGGTCATAGAAGGCGTTCGTACTACAAAGGCTGCCTATCAGTTGGCTGAACAGTTTGGCGTCAATATGCCGCTAACTGAAGCACTGTATTCTATACTATTCGGCAACGTTCCACCTAAACAAGCAGTAGATGAATTAATGAACCGTGGAAAGAAACAAGAAATCGATACATTTTTCGGTATCTAAACAGTAGGAGGGTGACAATTTTGTCCTCGTTAGATAAAATGTGGCTATCTTTTTACGCAATGGGATTCATGGTTGTTTCAATGGGCTTGATCTATTTAAGTCGTTATAAAATAAAAAACCGTGTACTACAAATCTTATTTGCGATTATTGCCTATACACTATTAATTTCATCGTTCTTTGCAATGGTCTATTTGGTATTCAACGGACCGACTGGAGGGGCGTAACGTATGAATAAACGATTACTTATACTGTCAGTTATGATCTGTGGATTATTACTGTCGGCTTGTGGCGGTCGTCCACCAGAAGAGAAGCAAGCAAGCGAAACACCGTACCCTGATCAGCAAGAAACAATCCAGAAGGCTGTTGAGCGCTACCAAGAACAAACGGGTGGTCTATTACCCATCAAAACACGCGATCAAGAAACCGATCAATTTATCAAATATCCTATCGAGTTCTCGAAAATCGTTCCAGACTTCACTGAAAAGATTCCGTCCAACGCATTCGAAAACGGTGGCATTTTCCAATACGTTCTCATGGATGTAGAAGAAAATCCGACTGTTAAACTAGTCGACTTGCGGACTACTGAAAAACTGCGCGACATAAATTTGCGCAAATTTATTAATGGAGAACTACCATTCTTGGATCCAGTCGGGGACAATGTCTATGCAGTAGACTTTAAGAAAATGGGCTTCGAAGAACCACTAACGGTCCAAAGCCCTTACTCCGACGCGCACCTACCCATCGTAGTAGGCGGCGACGGAAACTTCTACGTAGACTACTCGATCGACCTTAACAAGATCTTGATGGAGAAAAAGCCGGAAATAGAACCAGGCACAGACATTCGTTATCTACTATACGAAGACTCCCTAGTCCTCCCGGCATACTCCTTGCCTTACACAGTAGACGAAAACAACGAACCTGTGTTTATGAAGAAATAACGATCTCTAACTTGCAGGTGACCCCATGTATTAACTTTTGAATCTTACATATTCAGAGAGTAATACAAACTGTCACCACTTTATAACTAGGATTGTAGTGGAAGGCGGCGACTCCCGCGGGAATAGCATGAGCTTGAGACCCTGGACTGAACGAAGTGAGGGAAGCGGCTCAAGCCATGCCCGCAGGAAAGCGTCCGCCTGGAACGGAAATCCCGAATGACTATCCAAGTTTAGTAACATATTAGAAGGAAATTTCATACCATTACCTAAAAACCGTTTCATGCAATCATGCATGAAACGGTTTTCTATTTCATAAGCTACAATGCGGAGAAAAAGGAGGGCTAATGATGAAAGAAGAACTATACGAAAACTTAGCTAGAAGAACAGACGGCGACATTTATATAGGTGTGGTAGGCCCTGTTCGAGTAGGGAAATCCACTTTTGTCAAACGAGTCATGGAGGAAGTCGTAATTCCTAACATGACGGATGCCAATGATCGAATACGAGCACAAGACGAACTTCCCCAAAGTTCACCAGGTCCCGTAATTATGACTGCAGAACCTAAATTCGTACCTGCCCAAGGAACAAGCGTTTCAATCGGGGATGGCGAACTAGAATTCCAAATTCGCCTAGCAGACTGTGTAGGTTACGTCATTGATGGCGTGAAAGGATATGAAGACGAGGACGGACCGAAATATGTCCATACACCTTGGCATAACGAACCTATACCGTTCCAGGAAGCAGCACGTATCGGAACGGACAAAGTCATTCGTGATCATTCAACAATTGGTATCTTGCTGACAACAGACGGTACGGTGAATAATATTTCACGGGCTGCTGCTGAAGTCGCGGAGAAAGAAATTGTTGCCAAATTGCAAGAGATCGGTAAACCATTTGTCATTGTGTTGAACTCTAAAATGCCTGCTCATGAAAAAGCATTGGAACTAAAACATCAATTGCATGAAAAGTATGGAGTTCCAGTCATTGCAATCAGTGCGGATCAGCTCAACGCAGCAGAGATCCAGTTGATTCTTAAAGAGGCACTGTATGAATTCCCAATTACAGATATCGAACTACAGCGCCCGGATTGGATGGAAGAGCTAGGAGATAGTCATAAACTGAATTCACGTATCGATCAGCTGATTACAGACGGGTTCCTCGGCGTCTCGAAGATTCGTAAAGTCCAGGAGATTGCAGAGTTATTGCAAGAAGAGGAGTTTATTAAGCAAGCGGAAGTAATAGAAGTGGATGCGGGTAAAGGCCGAGCGATCGTGAAGATTGATATGGATGAGCAAGCCTTCGTTAATGTTTGTGAAGAGTTTATGGGGACAGAAATGCGTTCTAAGAAAGATTGGCTCGTATTTATTCAAGAAGCCGTGAAAGCGAAAAAGTCTTATGATATGTATGCTGAAGCGATCGATACAGCGAAGAAGTCGGGGTATGGTGTTGCGTTGCCATCGATCGAAGATTTCCAGCCGACTGCTCCTGAATTAATTAAACAAGATACGTTTTATGGTGTAAAAATGAAAGCAAAAGCACCGTCGCTTCATATTATTCGAATCGATATGGAAGCAGAATTTGCTCCATTGATCGGCTCTGAATTCCATAGTCACCACTTGTTAAAAGAATTAAAAAATGCCTTTTTACATGATCGAGAAGCGCTGTGGGAAACGCAATTATTCGGTACACCACTTCATGAAGTTATGAAAGAAAGTATCCGATATAAGACTGCAGCGGTTCCAGATCGAGCGAGAAAACGACTGCGTGAAACAATTGAACAAATGGTGAACGATGGAAATAAAGGTATGATTACTTTTATTGTGTAAGCTGAAATAGCTAAAAAAAGTATAATTAGTAGAGTGTGAAGAGAAGAAAGATCCGTCAAAAACGGGTCTTTTTTCTATGCTTTTCCATGAAAATCGCTTGAAATGCCGAGAATAAAGGAAAAGCGCGATAATATTGTTGCACCTCAGTTTTTCTTATGTTACTCTTTTTACAGTGTTAACAGCAATAGCATCCCCTTTGAGAGGAGGTGAACGGTGTGAATAAAACAGAATTAATTAACTCTGTAGCAGAAGCGGCAGGTCTAACAAAAAAAGACGCAACTAAAGCTGTTGAAGCTGTATTCGATACAATTCAATCAACTCTTGCTAACGGTGATAAAGTTCAATTGATTGGTTTCGGAAACTTTGAAGTGCGCGAACGTGCTGCACGTAAAGGACGTAACCCAC
>NZ_JARIEA010000036.1 GCF_029267015.1 Sporosarcina ureae
GGAAGCAAGCTTCCAACAGTTCGCTCGACTTGCATGTATTAGGCATGCCGCCAGCGTTCGTCCTGAGCCAGGATCAAACTCTCCATAAGAGAAATTCGATTAGCTCGAGTTTCATTTGCTGGCATCATTTAAGATACTCATTTTGTTTGTGTCACTGGCAAGCCAGGCGCAAACTGTATTTCGTTAACGTTTTGCTGTTCAGTTTTCAAGGTTCATAAGGTTTGCCTCTCGTAAGAGTCAACTTTTATATCTTAACATCTCGTTGTTATGTTGTCAACACTTTAGTTAAAAACTTTTTTCATTATGTTTTTCGCTAAGTCGCTAACTGCAAAAGCAACTTTATAAATATACCACCTGTTTTCAAAAAGTGCAACTGTTTTTATCAATTCTTTTTGTTTTTCTTTTGCATTCTATATAAACGCTTGATTTTAGACAGAAAAAAACAGCTCCAATATCGCTATTGGAGCTGTCGCATCAGTCTTTAGGACGCATTTGAGGGAATAATAGTACATCACGGATTGATTGAGAGTTCGTCAACAACATGACGAGACGATCGATTCCGATACCCAGACCACCTGTAGGCGGTAGCCCGTATTCTAATGCTGTAATGAAATCTTCGTCCATTTCATGCGCTTCGTCGTTTCCTTGTTCCTTCTCAACAAGTTGCGACTCGAAGCGTTCGCGCTGATCGATTGGATCATTTAATTCCGTAAAGGCATTCGCGTGTTCA
The DNA here is from genome assembly GCF_029267015.1 of Sporosarcina ureae. GTDB lineage: Bacteria > Bacillota > Bacilli > Bacillales_A > Planococcaceae > Sporosarcina > Sporosarcina ureae_D. The sequence continues at coordinate 731 of NZ_JARIEA010000036.1, forward strand.
CGACGGACGATGAATAGCTCGAAGCGATCCGTGTAGCGTGGATCTTCCGGGTTCTTCTTCGCAAGAGGTGATACTTCTACCGGATGTCCGTAAATGAATGTCGGCTGCACAAGCTCTTCTTCTACCTTTTGTTCGAAGAATTCATTCAGTACATGACCTACTTCCATAGAAGGAGTTACTTGTACGTTATGCTCTTTCGCTAATTCATGTGCTTGTTCTTTCGTCAATTGCTGCCAGAAGTCAACACCTGTAAAGTCTTTAACTGCATCTGCCATGTGCAGTCGTTTCCAACGCGGTGCTAATTCGATTTGATCGTCACCGTATTGGATCGTTGTTGTACCGAGCACTTCTTGCGCGATATGTGCCACAAGGTTCTCAGTCAATTCCATGATGTCGTTGTAATCTGCATAGGCTTCGTACAACTCAATCATTGTGAATTCAGGATTGTGGCGAGTGGACATTCCTTCATTACGGAATACGCGTCCGATCTCATATACTTTCTCTAGACCTCCGACGATTAGGCGCTTTAGATGTAGTTCAATAGCAATTCGCATATATAGTGTCATATCAAGTGTGTTGTGATGTGTAACGAACGGACGAGCTGCTGCTCCTCCGGCAATCGAGTGAAGCATAGGTGTTTCTACTTCAAGGAAGCCTTGTCCATCTAAATAATGACGCATAGATTGAATGATACGACTACGCATAATAAATGTTTCTTTGCTGCCTTCAGTCGAAATCAAGTCTAGGTAGCGTTGGCGATAGCGCTGTTCTACGTCTTGTAAGCCATGGAACTTCTCAGGTAACGGACGTAATGCTTTCGTCAAGAACGTAAACTTCGTCGCTTTAATAGAGAGTTCTCCTACTTTCGTTTTAAAGATAACGCCTTGTACGCCGACAATGTCTCCAAGGTCCGCAAAAGTGAATAGCTTATAAGCATCTTCACCAATAGCGTCTTGACGTACGTAAATCTGGATTTGACCCCCAAGATCTTGGATGTGCGCAAATCCTGCCTTACCTTTACCACGCTTCGTCATAATACGGCCGGCAATTGTTACTTCATGCTCATTCTCTTCCAACTCTTCTTTTGATTGTTCTTCATATGCAGAGCGGATTTCACTTGTTAGGTGTGTTCGTTCAAAACGCTGACCGAAAGGATCCAAACCACTTTCGCGTATATCTTTCATCTTCTGGCGTCTCACCAAAAGCTGATCATTCATTTCATCCATATTGGACATTACCTTTCACTCCTTCATACTTTGACTATCCCTCTTCACGGGAATGGTCGTCTGCAACTATTGTACACAAATTCCAGGCCTAACAAAAGGACAAACAGTTATCTCGTGCGTTTGTATAGAAAAACTGCCCCATTATAGGACAGTTCGTTCAATCTTATTGTAGAAACTCCTCAATTCGCACAATCTTTTTCCAAAGATTCACTCCGTCTTCCTTTATCGCAGGCTCTTCATGATAGAGCCTTCCTGTTATAGGATTCTTTACTTCCGAGTTAATTTCCACTAGTGGAACGAGCACGAATGCACGCTCTTGCATTCGGATATGCGGAATAATCAGATGTTCCAGTTGAATGTGTTCTTCATTATAAAGCAAGATATCCAAGTCTACCGTCCGTGGACCCCAACGGATTTTACGCATTCTACCAAGCTTATTTTCAATGGATTGACACGCACTCAATAATTCCGTTGCTTCTAATGTAGTCTCTAAATTTACTACGATATTCAAAAACTTCGCTTGTTCCGTTAATCCGACAGGCTCAGTTTCGTACACGGAAGAAACTTTTAACACCTTAATAGAAGGATGTTCATTTAACAATTCCACAGCTTGCTGTAAATGTTCGAGCCGATTACCTATATTCGACCCCAGTGACAAGTAGGCGTTATTCAAGTGAAACGCCCCCTCGTGATTTCCACGGAAACGGATGAGTAATGTCCTCGAATCGGTGGATCCGGCTTTATAAGTAGGACGCGCACACCATTCACCTTTTCCGCAAAATCTGTCATGATCGTTCCCGCCACCGTTTCCGCCACCGTCTCGATCAAATGAACTGCTTCCCCTTCTACAATGTTCTTGCACATTTCATACACTTCCGCATAGTTCATTGTTTTCGATAAATCATCAGTTTGTCCAGCTTCGGCAAGATCTGTTGCCAATGAAACTGTCAGACGAAAGCGCTGTCCGAGTTTATTCTCTTCAGGCAACGCGCCGTGGTAACCGTAAAACTCCATATCATTCAAATGAATATAATCCATGAAATCCCTCCATTTTATCGCTTACCCAGTGTATGCTGCTTTCTTCGTCAGTACATCCATCATCTTGACCATCCGCGAGATTTCCTTTACATCGTGAACTCGCATAATATGTCCGCCGTGCTCAATGCCGTAGCAAACCGTGGCGCCTGTACCTTCAACTCGCTCATCTACAGGTAAATCAAGTACTTTCCCAATCATGCCTTTGCGGGACGTACCAAGTAAAACAGGATATCCAAGATCCGCAATCGAAGATAACCCTTGCATCGCTAGTATATTCTGTTCAAGATCTTTCGCAAAGCCGATGCCTGGATCTAGCCAAATCATTTCTTCACTAACTCCTGCTCGTTTCGCAATCTCGATACTCTCTTGCAAATCTTCTATAACCGCCTCCATGAACGGCAGCTGATAATCACGATCTTCGCGGTTATGCATCAAGATGATCGGTGTACCATATCGCGCCGCCACTTCTGCAATGGCTGGCTCACGCTTTGCTCCCCATACATCATTAATTATACTCGCACCCGCCTTAACCGCAGCTTCCGCAACAGCCGCTTTTGACGTGTCAATCGATATTACACAGCCGAGTTCTTTCGTTAGCAATTCAATGATCGGTACAACCCGCGCTATCTCCTCTTCTACCGAAACAGGAGTGTGCCCTGGACGGGTAGACTCACCACCGACATCAATGATTTTTGCTCCGTCCATGAGCATACTTCGTGCGTGTTCCAGCGCTGGGTTTTGCTTACCGAATTGCCCACCATCCGAAAATGAATCCGGTGTGACGTTCAGTATCCCCATAATGATCGTTTCTTCCATAAAATTAATCGTCGTTTCTCCCAGTTGATAAGAGGCACGTGCTTTTGATAGTTCCATTACTGGTCACTCACTTTCATTCGGTTGACGGCTTGTTGGTAACCGGCATGTAATTGTTGATAGACCGGTCCTTCTTTGCCAGAAAACCTTGTTTCTCCTACTCGGCGAATCGGAACTAGTTCTTGAATCGCATTGGTGATGAATACTTCTTCCGCCGATTCGAGTTCCTCAGACATATATAACCCTTCATGAACAGCCAATCCAAATACTCCCGCAGTCTCCATTACAAAGGCCCTTGTCGTACCCGGTAAAATTCCTGTCTCCAATGAAGGTGTATACAACTCGCCTTCTTTTACCCAAAATATATTCGATGTAATGCCTTCTGCTACATATCCGTCAGATGTAACGAATAAGCCTTCTGTTTCTCTCAATGAAGGCAATTCGAGACGTCCTTTTACATTATTTGCATACTGATGAGACTTATGACGAACAACACTTTCAGGTTCATTGCGCGTCGTAGCAAGCCAGACACCATCTTTTTCTGTATGTACAGCCGGCAGATGAAGTGCCTTTTGAAAGATCAATACATTCGGTTGTTTGTAATGAGCAGGAGCCAGCCCGATATCATGCACACCCGCCGACACGTTTAATCGGTAATAACCATCCTCGCAGCCATTCTCTTTATATAAAGAATGAATCGCCATCAGAATTTCTTCATCGCTATACGGCATCTCTATATGGTAGTCAATCAAAGCTGACCGCAATCGAATCATATGCGAATCATAAAGAAATACTTCCCCACCGTACGTACGGAAAGTTTCGAAAAACCCTAATCCGTAAATAAATCCATGATCGAAAGGAGAAATGCGTAGTTCATCCGCATGTACTTGCTCCCCGTTCATCCAGCAAATCAATGTGGACGCCCACTTTCTTGACGAGTGACTAGCTCAGCCATTTCTTTCGCCTGCCACAATGCTTTCGCTTTATTTAAAGACTCTTCATATTCTGCAGCAGGATCCGAATCTGGTACTAGACCAGCCCCCGCTTGGATATGCACGATCCCTTCTTGAATAAACGCTGTACGAATCGTGATATTCAGCTCCAAATCTCCATTAAAACCAATCCACCCCATTGATCCTGTATAAAGACCTCTGCGGGTCGGTTCCAATTCTTCAATGATTTCCATCGTACGCAGTTTAGGATCTCCCGTAATTGAACCACCTGGGAAAACTCCGTGCATGATGGGCGCAAGATCTTCAGAAGCTGCCTTACCCCGTACATTTGATACCAAATGCATGACATGTGAGTACTTTTCAACGACCATGAATTCATCAACTTCTACTGTACCTTCTTGACAGATTCCTTCGAAGTCTGCACATTCGAGATCGACAAGCATCTTGTGCTCACCTTTCTCCTTCGTATTCGATACCAATTCTTCCTGCAAAGCGAGGTCTTCCGTTACCGTCAAACCGCGTTTGCGCGTACCACCGATTGGACGAGTGCTCAATTCAGTTCCACGTTTTTTCAACAATAACTCAGGTGAACCGGAGACTACTTCAAAATCCGGCGCCGCCATATAAGCCATATAAGGAGAGGGGTTGAACGAACGCAACGCTTCATACACCAATAAAGAAGGTGCATCAAGTGGTTTTGACTGACGTACAGACAAGTTCACTTGTACAACATCTCCTTGCTCGATAAATTGCTGTACATCACGGACCATCTGTTCAAACTGCTCTCCTGTTACGGAAACTTGCAAATTATCCTCTGTAACGTCTACATCCGTCGCTTGTCCAGGTGTAAATTGACGATTGATCAAGCCTATTTGTGATGCTTCCGTCCATTCATTCACTATATCCTCCAAGGTATGCTGCTTCTCAGGCAATGCCATAAAATAGACTTTCTCATTTTCTATGTCAAGCACGGCCCATTGATCGAATAGATAAAAGAATACATCAGGTGTCACCAGATCATCTTTCGCTAGAACCGGCAGCGTCTCATAGCGTCTGACATAATCATAACTGATCATCCCGATAGGACCACCTTGGTAGGCAGGTAACTCATTCTGGTACTCCAGCTCATATTGCGTCATAAAATCATTCAGCAGGACTAGCGGATCTTCTCCTGTTAATATCTCTTCTTTGCCATCACGCCACTCCAAGCGTAGCCCTGTTTCGATTGCCTGAAATGTCACAAGCGGATCAAGTCCCGCCACGCACATCTCTCCACCGCGGCCACTTTCTAATAAAACATGTCGTTCCACCGCTGTCGCAAGTTGACGATAAGCGTAAAAGAATTCATCTTTTGTCATTGAAGCCGTCTGATAAGCTACTGTATTCATGCTAGTTCCCCCTGCATTTCTAATGTTCACTCTGCTTTACTTTCCTCTATTAACTGCTTGATCATCTTGTCATCAAGCGGCAACATTAATTTATCTGTGATAATGCCTTCTTCATTGATGATATACGAAGTCGGGTAGACTTTGATCTGATACATTTTCATGACTTCGCTATCCTTATCTAATAAAATCGGGAACGATAATTTATATTCGTCCACGAATTCCTTCGCACTTTCTACTTTATTCTTTTCAGTCTTTGTCATGTTGACTGCGAGTATTTCCATATTGTCGGTTTCTTTATTGTCAGTATAGTAGCTATCCATATGCGGCATTTCTGAACGACATGGTGGACACCACGATGCCCAGAAGTTTAACATAACTGTTTTACCCCGGTAGTCGGATAACTTTACCGTATCCCCGCCAAGTGTTGTTAGTTCAAAGTCAGGTGCTACATCCCCTTTATCGAGCCCTGGCTTATCAGGTTCGGTAGTGGTTTGCCAATCTTGCGGTAGACGTTCACGCTCGTCTTTCGGCAATTTGTCTATTCCAGCATCTTCATAACCCGGAATACCTGAAGTTTCTTCTTTAATTTCTTTGTTCAACGTGAATATAATGAATCCCATAATGACGACAACTAAAATTGAAATAATTATGCTCCACTTTTTTTTCACAGTGAGCCTCCTCTGTTCTATGTATAGCTAGCTTGGTTCGTCTTAATTATACAGATTTCAGTGCGCTGATAAAAGTTTGAAGTTTATCTATGGTTAATTGTAGGGTGCAAAGCGGGTTGGGAATGAGTTTTGTTCGGAGTGGGTTAGTAAGAAGTCTACTACTGGCAGCCACCTTCGTTAGATAGTGTGTAGGGCAGTTCAGGTACTTGTTTTTCGAGTACAAGGATAATTTGTTCGTACAAGTAAGTAGGATACGATGTTAGGTAGTTGTTTTGCGAATACTTTTCTCTTCCTTGTTTTGTGCAGAGGTAACGGTTTGACTGGCATTGTAAGTGGGGCGATCATTGGCCCCACTTCGGCGGTGGTGGATGGCTTACGCAATGAGCCAGACAGGAAGAGCGCCTGGCTGTCTCGTTGCTACGCCTACCACTGGCAGCCGCCTACGTTAGATAGTGTGTAGGGCAGTTCAGGTACTTGTTTTTCGAGTACGTGGATAATTTGTTCGTACAAGTAAGTAGGATACGATGGTAGGTAGTTGTTTTTGCAAACCCCTACTCTTCCTGGTTTTGTGCAGAGGTAGTGGTTTGACTGGAAGTGTACGTGGGGCGATCATTGGCCTCACTTCGGCGGTGGTGGATGGCTTCCGCAATGAGCCAGACAGGAAAGTGCGCCTGGCTGTCTCATTGCTACGCCTACCACGTGCAGCCGCCTACGTTAGATGATGTGTAGGACAGTTCGGATTCTTCTTTTGCAAGAATAGAAACTAGTACTACCCAGTCACTGGTTTGAT
>NZ_JARIEA010000004.1 GCF_029267015.1 Sporosarcina ureae
AAAAACACACAATTTGCTGAAAGTTAGCAAACTGTGTGCATCTTCTTTAATTCCATGATTTTAATGGCATTCCAGGTCGACCATTCATACTAGAATCACTTCGCACGCCACTTTTCCACATCTCATAACCTGCTGCCGCAATCATCGCTGCATTATCTGTGCATAAGGAAATGGGTGGTACATAAAAAGGAATCTCTTCTTGTTCAAGCGCTGCAGTCAATGACTTTCGCAATCCTTGATTGGCTGCAACTCCACCTGCCGCAATCACTTGCTTCACACCATATTCTTTCGCCGCTTTCACAGTTTTGACCGTCAGTACATCTACGACACTCTGCTGAAATCCAGCAGCAACATGATCGTGATTGATCTTACCGCCTTTTTGCTCAATATTATGCTTATAATTGATAACCGCAGATTTCAATCCACTAAAACTAAAATCATACGACTCTTTTTCTAACCAAGCACGAGGAAAGTCAATACTTTCATCACTAGCCAATGCTAAACGATCTACTTGGGGACCTCCTGGATAAGGCAAACCAAGGACACGAGCCACTTTGTCATATGCCTCACCTGCCGCATCATCACGAGTTTCACCGATCAATTCAAAGGAACCATGTGACTTCATAACAACGAGCTCGGTATGACCGCCTGAGACGATCAGCGCCAATAGCGGAAACTCCATCTCATGCATTAACTGATTGGCGTAAACATGTCCTGCAATATGGTGCACACCTATCAATGGCAATTGGTTTGCAAACGCGAAAGCCTTTGCAGCATTGATACCGATCAACAAGGCACCTACTAATCCAGGTCCCTCGGTTACAGCAATTGCCTCCAAATCACTTGGTACTATTTTTGCTTCCTTTAATGCTTCCTCTATCACCAGTGTAATTTGTTCGACATGCAGACGCGAAGCAATTTCTGGCACCACACCGCCGAATTGCTTCTGCTGCTGAATTTGTGACGATACAATAGAAGAAACAATTTCCGTTCCGTTTTTCACTACAGAGGCTGCAGTTTCATCACAGCTTGTTTCAATACCTAAAATATAATGATCTTTATTCATTAGAATTCCACCCACATGACGAGCCCATCTTCATGGTCGTCTGTATAATAGTTTTTCCTGATTCCGCCTTCTTGAAAACCTAGCTTACGATACAACGTCCGTGCTGGTTCATTACTTACACGTACTTCAAGCGTCATAGTCTTTACTTCATTCAAGCGGCATAACTCCATAGCCTGACGCATCAGGTCTTCTCCATACCCTTTTCCACGATAAGCCGATAGTACGGCGACATTGGTAATATGACATTCATCTAGAACGATCCACATACCGCAGTGCCCAATTACTTCTCCATCTAATTCCGCTACGATATAATGAGCATACGCATTACCGGTTAATTCATGCTCAAAAATCTCTTCAGTCCAAGGCGTCGCAAATGATTCGAGCTCTATAGCTGCAACCGCCGCAATGTCATCATGCATCATCTTCCGAAATAACACTTCATTACTCATGAGAAGACACCTTCTTCACCAAATTCGCTTCTGCTTCCGTAATACGCTTATACTGTGGCGTAAACGTATGCACCGTTTCCGGTTCATCCGCAAGTTGCGCCAATAAAACTACGGAAGAAGCACGTGGTACATTTAAAGCGAATGAAGCTAGATGCACTAGCCCACCAAGCTGTTCACGAATGACCGCTTCATGCAGCTTCACATCTTCTCCGACAAATAAGACTGGTTCCTTATACTCCTGTAACTTCTCCAGTAAGTCTGCAAGTGCACAGTGCTGATCTTCAAGTACATTGACCAATCCTTCACCTTCTGCACGATAGACTCCTGCATAGACGTTAGATCTTCTAGCATCAATTAAAGAGCAGACAAGGCCATTAAATAGTTGTCCATTCATTGCTAGGGCCTTCAAGCTCGATACACCGTAAAGCGGCTTGTCTAGCGTCCATGCAAGTGTTTTCGCGATTGTCACGCCAATGCGGACTCCCGTATACGACCCTGGACCTTCAGAGACTGCGATTGCATCTATTTCAGAGGGCGTAATATCTGCTTTGCGACATGCTTCTTCTACCGCTGGCATCGCACGTAGCGAATGATTAATCTTCATCATGCTCGACTCTTCAATAAGTAACACGTCATCTTTAACAATAACTACTGACAGAGGCGAGTTTGCTGTATCTATACCTAACCATATCATGTAAAAATCTCCTCACAAATACGTGTAAATCGTTCACCTTTTGGCGTGCATTCAACTTCACGAGAATAGGTTCCCGTATGGCGGATGATTAATTCCAAACGATCTTCAGGCAACTCTTCTTGTATAAATTGCGCCCATTCCACTACAGAAATGGCATCCCCATAAAACAGTTCGTCCCATCCCAAGTCTTCTTCACTGTTGGCTAACCGATATACATCCAAATGATTGAAAGGATAATCCCCTTCATATTGCTTGATAATCGTAAAAGTGGGACTGCTGACTGTCCGTGTGATTCCGATCGATTTCGCAAGTGCTTTTGTGAACGTCGTCTTTCCCGCTCCAAGATCACCTTCAAGCGTCAACACATCAGGAGGTCTAAGATACTTGCCAATCTCGGCAGCGAGCTTCTCCATCTCTTCTACTGACTTGATTTCTTTCTTCCACACAGCCAACTCACCCTTCTCTTCTTATCATAGTACTAGTGTACAGAAAAACCCTTCAAAACAAAAGCCAAGAAGATGGCCATGTTTATTCGTATTAAAAAAACGATCACACCCGTTAAGGTGAAATCGTTTTGGAATGTTAAAATATGGCGGTCCCGACGGGAATCGAACCCGCGATCTCCTGCGTGACAGGCAGGCATGTTAACCGCTACACCACGGGACCACTTAAAATTTACAAAAAAAAATTAAAGCCTAGCAACGTCCTACTCTCACAGGGGGAAACCCCCAACTACCATCGGCGCTGAAGAGCTTAACTTCCGTGTTCGGTATGGGAACGGGTGTGACCTCTTCGCCATCGTTACTAGACTCTTTGAGTAAAGCTT
>NZ_JARIEA010000017.1 GCF_029267015.1 Sporosarcina ureae
TGTCTCATTACTACGCCTACCACTGGCAGCCGCCTGCGTTAGATTGGGTGTAGGGCAGTTCTGATAGTTGTTTTGCAAGAATAGAAACTAGTACTATCCAGTCACTGGTTTGATCTACTATAAACCACAACCTAACTTGGAAAGTACTCAGTAGCGCAGGCACAACTGCGGGGTCGGCCGTGGCCATGAGACAGCTAGCAGCCCCACCGCTAGTTGGCTCATGGCTGGAGGCAATCCCCCACGTGCCTGTGCGGGTCTAGAAAGCAGACACTCACTATTATCAGTCACCAACAATCAGTCGAGCCACGACCCAACACATTATTATTTATCACTAAAACTCTTGAAAGTAATCCGTCACACCAATCAGAACCACAAACTAGTTGATCGTAAGTGGAAGGCGGCGACTCCCGGAGGATCAACGTGCGCCTTGAGACCCCGGACAGATGCCTTAATTTCTGCAAAGTACACAGAAATACGGCAAAGCGAACCCTGCGCTGTTCACTTGGCTCAAGCCACGCCCTCGGGAAAGCGTCCGCCTGGAACGTCGATCAACGATGCAATTCCACTCTCCCTCACTTCCTTCTCTACTTCAATCAAAAAATCCCCATCCCTCTTCCTTCCATTGTACCGAAAGAAAAGAGAGACAGGAACCGTTAACCTTTATTCTTTTTTGCCAACACCATGCACACTAGAAAAACTCTTAAAATCATCCTCGACCTTCCGCGTCAACCTTCGCTCAAACCACTTACCCACCAACCACAGCAAGAAAATCACCACAAACATCAACAACGTTCGGACCGGCTGCGTAACCAAGGCCCGCACATCATACCCAATAAACGAAATCATCATAATCATCACCAGCTTACCAAGCATCAACACAAATAAATAATTCTTCTTATTCATATTCGACAAACCCGCCACCAAATTCACCAAAGCAGATGGTGTAAACGGGAAACATATCAAAACAAATAACGGACCGAAGCCATTACGCTCCACCCACTGAATCAACTGCTGCACCTTCACAGGACGTGTGAGGAACGAGAAAAACCGATTTCCACCGAATTTGCGCACAAGCAAGAACACCGCATACGATCCTGCTACGGTTCCTACCCATGAAAGCGCAAAGCCTAACCAAAATCCAAAGGCGATCGCATTGGCGACAACAAATACGACGAGCGGCAAAAATGGCAAGAACGCCTCTACGAACGGTGGAATTAATCCCATTAAAAAACCTAGCGCCTCGTACTGCGCCGCCAATTCCTCCACTTTATCTATCGATAGCCATTCATTCATCGCCAACATCCTCACCTATTATCAAAATTTTTAGTCATACTGCTGAAGAATTTGTCTAGTTATAGTATACTAGCTGTCAGATTAGTAAAAGAAAGATGGGCTGCTTAGTGAATACAACCTTTTTCCATGGGCTGAAAGTGGGCATGAGCATCGCGATCGGCTATTTCCCTGTCGCGCTGACATTCGGCCTGCTTGCTAAAACGACCGGCCTCTCGATTATGGAAGCTACTGCAATGAGTTTGTTCGTTTACGCTGGTGCGGCACAATATATGGCGCTCAGCCTACTTGCGACGGGCGTTGCACCATGGCTCATCGTCACCAATACATTTATCGTTAATATCCGGCACTTCCTGATGACTGCTGCCTTGAGTGAAAAGGTAGAGCCGGCACCCAAATGGAAGAAAGCCATTTATGCATTCGGTATTACGGATGAAACGTTTTCGGTTCTTGCCACGCAGAAGAACCGACAGATCACAACGGCCTTTGCATTTGGCGTTGCGTTGATCGCGTACAGTAGTTGGGTGATCTTTACGGCAGTAGGTCACGTCATCGGTGCCAACTTACCGCAGTTTCTGCAAAAGGCTATGTCTGTTGCGTTGTATGCGATGTTCATCGGACTACTCGTCCCTTCAATGAAAGGCAACCGCAAAGTCGTGTTACTCGCCACAATTGCAGCTGTGATTCACTGCGTACTCTATTATTCAAATTTATTGTCTACAGGCTGGTCGATTTTGGTCGCGACACTCGCTTCCGCTATCTTCGTCGAAATTCTGTATACGAAGAGTAATAAAAATATTGAACGCTTTACTGAGCAGAAGGAGGAAAACTGATGGGTGCTTCTTATTGGTGGATGTTACTCGGAATGGCAGTTGCCACCTATCTGCCGCGCATGATTCCCTTGACCCTTCTCGACGGTAAAGAATTGCCACCGATCGTCAGCGGTGTGTTGCGCAATATTCCGTATGCTGTACTCGGTGCACTTATATTTCCTGCTATTCTACATATCCAAGATGATATTGTATTCGGTATCATTGGAGCTATTACTGCCTTTGCGCTCGCATTCTTTGGTCTAGACGTGATGTTCGTCGTCATCGGCACGATTGCCGTGCTCGCTGTCTATAGTTTATTTTAACTCTTACTCTCACTATTCCCCACAGCTGTGACCGTTAAAACAGTTACTTTTATTTTACAAAACAAAAAGCGGTTTTCAAAGCATATTTGCTCTTTGAAAACCGCTTTTGTCATTCCTCGGCTTGATTAAGTCTCGCATTTTTCACCATGCGTGACGCAAGCCAGAAACCGACTGTCAATGACACTGCATCCGCTACATATAACATCCAGTTATGCGTATATCCTGCATAAACGGAAGCCGCAATGAGCGCCACTGTCAATATGAGTCCCACGACGTGATGAAATGTCACGCGCGTAAAAAACACAACTAAAATTCCCGGCAAAAACATCGCAAGCATCAACTTCGTTTCGAAATCATGCATATTGTTTGTTCTCTCCTTTTATCGCACAACCACAATGCCTAGACGGAAGTGGTCATGACGGAACAGCACTTGCTGTTTCAAACGAACTTCTCCATCCCGACCGATTACTTGTAAACGGCAATGTGCAGCATTGACTTGGATCGCATCATACAATTCATCTTCATTGTGAATTGAGATCCCGTTTACCGACTTGATCAAATCTCCTGGGACAATGCCCATCTTCTCTGCGGGAGAATCTCCAAGAACCGCTACGACATACACCCCTTCAGATTGAGGTACCAATAGTACTTGCTTATTGCGTTCTGAAATCGAAATCATAGCGCTCAACAAGAGACGGCATAGTACACCTGCAAGTAACGCAGCCCAACCAAGTACCGGCATCCAAATAGCGCCAATACCTACAGCCACTACAGCAATACCGAGCCAAGCAATGGCTTTACCCATTTTAGGGAACAGCACATCAGGGAACGTCGATCTAACTAGTTGCGAGAATCCGATGACTAGAGGCACCGGAATGAATGAAAACTGCTCTGAACCTAATGTGAATTGTGGCCAGTACGGTGCGAATTCCGCCACCATATGTCCTGGCACTAAAAACACAACAGGTACGAGCCATAGTAATTTAGATTGGTAGATTGCCCCACGCATTCCGCGCTGCGTCGGAACGAATGCGGGAGACGTATGACGCGCCGCATGACGACGAACCAATAAGCCTTCCGAAATTAACAATAATCCTGCAATAATCGGTACCGTAATAGCTAGTGTACCGTAGAAATCCAGATCTTCTTGAACGAACCATGTGCCGATTGAAAAGTCTCCTGCAAATCGACCGAGTGCCCATAGCGCAAAGAACGCAATCGTTGCATAGTAGATCGGTGAAGCTAACTTATAGGAGAATGATACAATGACGAGCAACATGACGATGGATAAAATGACAATCCAATTGAAGTCGACGATCAACCCAACGCCCGCAATCACAATCGATAGGACGAGACCGTGCAACCAACCGACTGAAATCATATGTTTCATTTCAGTGGAACCTTTGTTTATGCCCACATTGAAATCTGTTCGCTCACGGCTTACTCGTTTACTGCCAAGCATATAGGCAGCGACGAGAGCGATTAGCCAGACTGGATTCAGAAAAAAGTAAAGTAATGCATCTTTCAAATTAAGTAATAGTTCGCTAGACATCTTCTGTCACCTTTCTCGCTTGTCTTTACAGCTCTTTTCTTCATTGTACAAAAAAAGAAGGAAAATAGCGAGAGAGTTCTTATAGGAAGTTCCAATTTAAGCTAAATTGCACAACAAAAAAAGAGGCTGCCCGTTTAAAGTCTTGTCACCAAGACCTTGCCAGACCGCCTCCGCTATTATTTTGCTAGTTCATTGATGAGGAAATCAATCGCCATACGCAATTGTTTGTCGTTCTTTGGCTCCGCCCGATATTCTTCTGCAGCCGTTTTCAGCGTAGTAAAGAATTCTCGATCCATATCATAGCCTTCTTTGATTTCCTGCTCTGTGCGGAATGCCTGTACAGCCTCTGCCGTTTCTTGGTCGAAATAGCCATCTGTTCTACCTGGACGATGACCAAATGCTTTGAGCATGCGTTGCGCATAAGCGATTTCATCAGTGAAATGGCCTTCCTTCATCGTGTCCGTCACCATCTGTAAATGCTCCGTAAATAACTTATTCTGCTTCACTTCAATATCCGCAGTGACCCCTTTACCGTGAATCCACTTCTCTTTTGGCGTTAGCCATTTATTCGTCGATAGCTTCAATTCTCCGCCATTGGATAATTCCATCGTTTCTTGTACGGTCCCTTTTCCGAAGCTTGTAGTACCGATGATTGAACCGCGTTTTAAATCCTTGATTGCGGCACTCAACACTTCACTCGCTGACGCACTGCCAACATCTTGAATAACGACAATTGGAATCATTTTCAACCGTTCATTGAATGAAAGGTTTTCGTTCTTTTCCGTTGCAACAGGTGTTAAATTCCCTGTTGCGTCCTGCATGACGACAAATGTTCGATCTTCATCCAATAGACTACTGGAAATTTCGGATACAGCTTTCAAATAACCTCCTGGATTACCACGCACATCAATGATGATCGCTTGAGCGCCTTTTTTAATGACGTCAGACGTAGCTTTTTGCCACTCTTGTGCCGTCTCTTCACCAAACATGCTTAGCGCTATGTACCCAAGCTTAGCATCCCGTTCTTCAATCAGTTCATGCGATACAGACTGTACAGGCATATTATCGCGCGTAATTGTATATTCCATATGCTTATCCGCTTCAGGTCGGAAAATCGTCAACTTTACTTCCGTCCCTTTCTTGCCGCGAATACTATTTACTACGTCACGCAATGTTTCATTCCCTAATCGTTCGCCGTTTACACGCACAATTTCATCATACGGCTGCAATCCGGCTTTTTCTGCTGGTCCCCCCTTAATAGGCGCAACGATAATATACTTGCCATTTGTACGCGTTACTTCCGCTCCGATTCCGACACGTGAAGCAGCCAGCGATTCTCGATGAGACGCAGCTTCTTGCTCAGTCAAATACGTGGAATACGGATCACCAATCGTATCGGTCATACCGCGCAATGCTCCTTCAATCAGCTCGTCCTTTTTAACCGGGTATACGGCTCTCTCCTGAATCTTTTCAAACACTTCATCTACTACAGGCAGCTGACTGATCATTTCATTTTGTGCAGCTTTCTGCTTACCGCAGCCATTCAGCCAAATAACGCCGATCAGCAATAATACACCTACTAAAAAAAGCCTGCTCTTACGCATTCACAACCTCCTCCTCCCTCCACTATATGAAGGTAGACAAGAAGTTACGACACGAGAACAGACTCTTTTTTCAATCCATAGAATCGACTAATTCATTCAATGCTTTTTCATCCAATGGTCCAATGATCTTTTGTGCTATGAGACCTTTTGTGTCAATCATATAGGTTGTCGGCATCGAGAACACGCCATACTTCTGCGTCACTTCCGCCTTTATATCCAACGGAATTGGGAAGCTCAGTCCATATGAACCGACAAACTTTTCCACTTCACTAATACCAATCTTCTCTGATTCCGTAACGTTCACAGCGATTAATTCCACTTGATCTTCATCCGTTAATTTTGAATAAAAACTTTGCATATGTGGCATTTCTGCTTTACACGGCGGACACCAAGTCGCCCAGAAATTCAGAATAACTTTTTTACCCTTTAACTCAGAAAGTGTCACCGTATCGCCTGCCAGTGTTTCAAGTGTAAAGTCCGGTGCCGGTGAATATTGCTCCAAACCTTCCTCTTCCGCAAGCAATGCATCTTCTTGACTAATTTGCGAAACCGGTGCTTCAGCCGACTCTTTCTTTCCAGCACTATTTTGCACCATAATGAAGATCAGCGTACCGATGATTAATGCTGTGATAATATATCCAATCGTTTTCTTGCTCACTCTATCTCTTCCCTTCTGCTCACTGGTTGTGAAGACACTCTCTCTACTGCCCACATAAGCAATCCGATGAAAATGGTCGTGATCCATGCTGTATTCAATATATTTCCTTGCAGTGCCGAGACGAGAAAATGAACCGCTACAAATACAGCTGCAAGCTCGCTGACTGTGTTAACGTTTTTTCGTTCGCTCCAACATGCCAATAGAAAAATAGCGATAAACAATAGCACGGTTCCACTTTTCGCTAATAGACTGCCTTCATTCAGAAACGCCATAGCGATTTGGTAGACCCCTTGCCAGCAAATGAATGCAAGTAATAGCGCCCACTGATCTGTACGTCCCCACTTCTCTTTATATGCTTGCCGAATCATCAATAACCCTGCGACGATCAGTCCGAGTATCCAGCCAAATGTGCCACCATGAAAGTATAGAATAGATAACGGATTCTGAATAACGATAGAAAAATCCGTCAACACCACGGATAACTTCCAAATGATGACGACATTGAAAAAGATATTGCTCACTCGTTCGCCGTGCACTTTACCTATGTACAATCGAATGAAAAGATAGGTAACTATGAAACCCGCAATGAGCGCAATCCATGAAGACGGCATCGTAATCGAGCCGATTGGATAATACTGCGTAACCGGCATCCCCCATCCCCCTTTTCTTCCTATGAACAAATGAAAACCTACCCTTTCAGGCAGGTTTTCATTTCATGCTATATTAAAAAGAAACGTAATGCAACGGGTTGACTGCACTTGGACCTGTGGCAGAGAAGTTTCCAACGTGTACTTCAAAATGCAAATGATTACCCGTAGAGAAACCTGTCGAACCAACCGCTCCTATCAACTCACCTTTTCCTACCGACTTGCCTGAGCTTGTGCCAATTGAAGAAAGGTGTCCATAAACCGTCGTCAAAATCTGATTGTTCACAGAATGTGTGATCATAATGACATTCCCGAAGCCTTCCATGCTGCCTGCATACGATACAACACCATCACCCGCTGCTACAACTGGAGTTCCCAAAGGTGCACTTAAGTCCATACCACGGTGCTGCTTTTTCACTTTAGTGATCGGATGGATGCGCCAGCCAAATCCTGAACTGAGGGTTCCGCTAGTCGGTTTTGTCCAAAAGCCGCTCGATACAGAAGGGAGTGGACCTGAATAATCAGCCGAACCGCCTTGCGCTGAAGCCGCAGCAGCTGCTGCCGCTTCTTTCTGTTGTTGAAGTTTCAGCTTTCTCGCTTGTTCTTTTCTCACGATTTCAGCCAAACGTTCTTGTTCAGCGATGATTTTCTTTTCCAACGTTTTGCTGAATTCAACCGTATTGCTGTATTCTTCTTCTAACTGACCTTTTTCACTCGAAAGCTTTTCCTGACTTCTTTCAAGTTCATTGACAACATCTCTTTTTTCCAGTTTCTTTTGCTGCAATTCGTCTTTCATTGCCTGGATCTTCTGTCGGCGCTCTTCTTGTTCAGCTAATTTCTGCTCAACCTGTTTCTTTTCTTCTTCCAATTGCGCCATATCTTGTTCTTGCTGTTCAATGATTTTACGATCCGCGTCCATCAGTGTCGTCACTGCGGAGAAACGGTCAATGAAATCCGCGAAACTGTTGGCACCAAGAAGCACGTCCAAATAACTGACTTTATTGCCTTTGACCTGCATGACACGAACGCGCTCACGCAATACTTCGTCCCGCTGCTCGATGCGAATCTCTAATTCTTTAATAGACGCTTGAAGTTCTTCAATCTCTAATTTGGTCTGATTCATTTCTGCAATGATTCGGTCCATATT
Organism: Sporosarcina ureae; assembly: GCF_029267015.1. GTDB lineage: Bacteria > Bacillota > Bacilli > Bacillales_A > Planococcaceae > Sporosarcina > Sporosarcina ureae_D. The sequence goes on from NZ_JARIEA010000017.1 coordinate 8,034, forward strand.
TTGATTGGTCTCTTCTATCTTGTCGTTCAGTTTCTTAATTTGGTTGATCAGCACATCGACTTTCGATTGCTTTTCCTGTATTTGCGTTTCTTTTTTCTGGATAGTAGAATCTAAATTTTTCTTTTTAGTTTCTGCTGCCTTTTTTTCATTCTGAAGATCTTTCAGAGAGTCTGCGAATACGTCCGCACTGCCGACCGTTGTAGTAAGCAAGCAAACCGCAAGGACACTTGAAATGATTCGTTGTCTCTTTCTCAAATTCTAGTTCTCCCTTCGATACGAACACTTACACTCTCAAAAACTTCCGGACTGACATGAAACTGCCCCATACGCCGATGAAAACAGCGACGAATAACAGTAAGAAGTTTAATTGTAATAAGAACGGGCTTGGGTCAAGCAAATGGAATAACTCATTTTGCAAACGACCTTCCCAAAAACTATACAATTGCGAATAAAATGTTGTCATTAAAACCATCGGTATAATCGCACCAAAAATCCCAAGCCACACTCCTTCGAGCATGAAAGGAATCCGCACGAAACTATCCGTTGCACCGACCAGTTTCATAATGTCGATTTCGGTACGTCGTGCCACGATCGTGAGTCGAATTGTATTCGATATGAGGAACATTGCCGTAAACAACAATGCCAAAATCAATCCTAGTCCAACATTTCGTCCAACTTTCAGTACATTGAATAACTTTTCTACTTTACCTTCCCCGTACTCCACATCAAATGTATAATCGTACGTGCCGATTTCTTGTGCGACTGATGCCGTATTTTTCGGATCATCTGCCTTTACATATAATGCATCACCGAGGGGGTTGTCCTGCTTATATAGCGCAAACTCTTCACCAAATGATTGAATCATTTGATTTAATTCCTGTTCACGTGAGGAGTACTTGACCTCGGCAACGCCTGGGGTCTCTTTGACTTTCTTCATTAGTTCCTCAACTTGTGATGTAGTTGCATTTTGCTCTGCGACTACTTTGATTTCCACATCATTCTCGATGTTATCCGCCAGTTGATTCAAGTTCATCATGATGACGATGAACACGCCGATCAACAATAAGGTCACGGTAACAGCACTTACAGATGCAAAGGTCATCCAACCATTCCGACTTAGACTTTTGAAACTTTCCCGAATATGACGTCGTAATGTTCTAGATTTCATTGGAGTAATCTCCTTCGTACTCATCTCGTGTGATAAGTCCGCCTTCGATCTGAATCACTCGATGTTTTTGATTATCTACAATGTCTTTATTGTGTGTTGCCATAATAATCGTCGTACCTTGTGCATTTATACGTTCAAAAATCTTCATGATCTCCCATGAAGTCTCCGGATCCAAATTCCCTGTCGGTTCGTCTGCGATGACTAATGTGGGCTGATTGACGATGGATCGTGCAATCGACACCCGTTGCTGTTCTCCGCCTGACAATTCATTTGGAAACATTCTCATTTTCTTGGTGAGCCCAACTAATTTCAGCACTTCTGTCACTTTTTTACGGATGACGCTCGGTGATTCTTCAATCACTTCTAGCGCGTACGCAATATTTTCGTAGACAGTTAGTTTCGGCAATAGCTTAAAATCCTGAAACACTACGCCAATTTGTCTTCTCAAATAAGGGACATCTTTTCTCTGCATTTTCGTTAGTTCGGTATTGTTGAAGTAAATCAATCCACTAGTTGGGATTTCTTCACGGTACATCATTTTGATGAACGTGGATTTACCTGCACCACTCGGACCAACGACATATACAAATTCCCCTTTTTCGATTTCGACATGAATTCCGTTAGAGGCTATAACACCATTCGGGTACTTTTTGTATACATTTTTCATTACAATCATACATGATAACCACCTGAATTTTGTTTTTCTCTCATATTCGCCATTTTAATTATAGCATTGGTTTACCCTACCATGTATTACAGTTATGTATCAATTGATCAAGCTAGCGAAATGGTAGAAGTTTGGATTTTCTTCCGGATTTATGTACAAAAAAAGATCGTTCCCAATATAATCTTGGAAACGATCGTAATGTGAATTATTTCTTTTCAGCTAACCAAGCAGCAACTGCATCTGCTTCTTCGCCTTGGATGATACCAGGAGGCATAGCGCCTTTACCGTTAACGATCACGTCGTGGATTTCTTCTTCAGAAAGTGTTGCACCAATGTTCTCAAGTGCTGGACCTGCTCCACCTTCTAAGTTTCCTCCGTGACATGACGCACAGCTTTGTTGTACAACTGCTTCTGCATCTACTTCAGTAGTCGCTGCGCCGTTGTCTTTTGTAGCGTCGTCTTTTGGCTCTGAAGCGTTATCGTCGCCTCCACCACAAGCGCCAAGAACTAGTGCTGCTCCAAAGAGTGTTGCTAGTAGTTTGTTCTTCATGTAATATCCTCCCTCTTGCTTTGTATTTTTGTAACACAAGTAGTATACCAAAAAACGACCGTGAATGGGCATCAGATATGACAAAGTTTCTAATTATCATGGATAATTATGCTGTTTGCCTAACTTTAGCCTAATTTGACGGTTTGGTAGTGAGTACATAATATAGTATTGACCAAAAATCTGGTTCTTAAACATTTATTTTTAGAAATGTTTGTAATAAAAAAGTGGAAATGGAGAGTGGTTCGGGATTTCCACTGCAGCTGGGGGACGCTTTCGTTTCAATCCTCCGTATAAAGTGGATGGATGTAGGTCGTACATTGTAATAATCTGTAACATTGTAACATCTTTGAAACATTTCAAAATCAAGTGCATTTAGTTCAAATTCCACTGATTAAGTTCAAGTCATAGCCTGCGCTTAATCCTTTATTTTATACGAAAAATCATTTTTTAAAAAAAGCCTAAAAAATTTTAAACACTACAAAAAGTGGCACCAACTCACTATGCAAGGGATTGGCGCGTAGGAGGGGCGACTCCTGGAGGACCAGTTCGACAGGCGAGACAACCAAGGGAGCTTGCGACTGGTTGGCTCGCCGCGACCCCTCAGGAAAGCGTCCCCTCCGAAGCGCCAATCCCCACCCCAACACCACTGCCAGCCTCTCAACTTAAAAAAACAGCCACAACAAGTCAGATAAACTGACCTGCTGGGCTGTCTTTAACCATTACGAAATTCTCGAACGCAAGTACGCATTGATGAACTGGTCAATCTCGCCATCCATAACAGAACTCACATTACCCGTCTCCTCATTCGTCCGGTGATCCTTCACCATAGAATACGGATGGAACACATACGAACGGATCTGACTACCCCATCCGATTTCCTTCTGCTCGCCACGGATATCCGCCAAACGCGCTTCCTCTTCCTCGACGCGAATCTGATAGATCTTCGCCTTCAAAAGATTCATCGCACGCTCACGGTTCTTGATCTGCGAACGCTCCGTCTGACACGTAACAACTGCACCCGTTGGAAGGTGCGTCATACGTACAGCTGAGTCCGTCGTGTTAACGTGCTGTCCGCCGGCGCCGCTTGAACGATACGTATCAATCTTAATATCTTCTGCCTTCAAATCCAATTCGATGTCGCCTTCAAACTCCGGCATCACTTCAATGGAAGAGAACGATGTATGGCGTCTGCCTGAAGAGTCAAATGGTGAGATCCGAACGAGTCGGTGTACACCTTTCTCCGCCTTCAAGTAGCCATAGGCATTATGCCCTTTAATTCCGAGTGTGACAGACTTCACGCCTGCTTCGTCCCCTGCTTGATAGTCGAGTGTTTCGACTTTAAAGCCATGGTGCTCTGCCCAGCGAGTGTACATGCGAAGCAACATCGACGCCCAGTCTTGGGACTCGGTGCCGCCTGCGCCTGAGTGTATTTCAACTACTGCACTATTTTTATCAAACTCATCGCTTAATAACATTTGAAGATCGAATTGATCCATCTTCTTTTTGAACTCTTTTAATTCAGATATAAGGTCTTCTTGTAACTCTTCGTCAGCTTCTTCACGTAGAAGTTCAAGCGTCATCTCTAGATTTTCTTGCGTCTCGCTCAACTCGTGATATTCGCCTACTACGTCTTTTAATGCATTCGATTGTGAAATGACTTTCTGAGCTGCGTCTTGGTCATCCCAGAAGCCCGGCTCCATCATCATTTCATCTAACTCCTGCATGCTAGTCTCTTTGTTTTCTAAGTCAAAGAGACCCCCTGAAGTCCACTAATTTCTTAGCGGTTTTTTCTAACTCGTTGCGAACATCGGATAATTCCATCATAATTGTTTCCTCCTGAGTGGTTGTTTCTCGTTATGCTTTGCCGTGACAGTTCTTATACTTTTTACCGCTGCCACATGGACAAGGGTCGTTGCGGCCGATATTGACTGTGCGTCGGATTGGCTTTTTAGCAACCGGTACGCCGTCTTCTTTCGGATTATTCGCTTGACCTTTTGCTACTTCTTCGCGCTCCAAGTTGTTGCGGATTTCAGCCTTCATGACATACTTCGTCGCATCGTTTTCGATCGCTACGAGCATCTCTTCGAACATTCCAAATCCTTCCGCCTGGTATTCACGAAGCGGATCATTCTGTCCATACGCACGTAAATGAATTCCGTTACGAAGTTGATCCATCGCATCGATATGATCCATCCACTTGGTATCGATCGCACGCAACAGGACAACTTTCTCAAATTCACGCATACGCTCTTCGGACATTTCTTGTTCTTTTTCATTATAGCGTGCAATGACCAATTCGTGAATAAATGTTTGCAACTCTTCCGGTGTTTTTCCTTCCAAGTCTTCAATCGTCACGGTATCTTCAGCCAGTAAGTTCGCTTCCAAATAGTCTTTCAAGCCTTTTGAATAAACTGTATTGTCTGCAGTGTGGACCGCCACAACGCGTTCAATAACCGAGTTAAGCATGCCTTCAAGCACTGGACGAATATTTTCTGAACCAAGAACTTCATTACGCTCTTTGTAAATCACTTCACGCTGTTGACGAAGTACATCGTCATACTGCAATAAACGTTTCCGTGAATCAAAGTTATTCCCCTCTACTCGCTTCTGCGCAGATTCAACAGAACGAGAAACCATTTTCGACTGGATCGGCGTTTCATCATCCATACCGAGTTTCGTCATCATCGATTTCATTTGTTCCGAACCGAAGCGACGCATTAATTCATCTTCCAATGAAAGATAAAACTGCGTAATACCCGGGTCACCTTGACGTCCTGAACGTCCACGGAGCTGATTATCGATACGTCTAGACTCATGTCGTTCTGTACCGATTACCGCTAAACCGCCAACGTCTTGGATATGGTCACCCAATTTAATGTCGGTACCACGACCGGCCATGTTCGTCGCAATCGTAACAGCGCCTCTTTTACCAGCGTCTTGAATAATTTCGGCTTCACGCTCGTGATTCTTCGCGTTCAAGACATTATGTGGAATGCCGTATTTTTTCAAGAAAGCTGAAATGATTTCAGACGTCTCGATTGCCACCGTACCGACTAGTACCGGCTGACCTTTTTCGTGCCGATCTTTAATATCTTCTGCTACTGCTTTATACTTTCCATCCATGGAGGCAAAGATTAAATCCGGACGGTCATCACGAGCAATCGGACGATTTGTCGGGATCGCAATAACATTCATATTATAAATATTGCGGAACTCTTCTTCCTCTGTCTTCGCTGTACCCGTCATCCCGGACAGCTTCTCATACATACGGAAATAGTTCTGGAACGTAATCGTCGCAAGTGTCATCGACTCGTTCTGAACTTCAAGTCCTTCTTTCGCTTCAATCGCTTGGTGTAACCCGTCACTATAACGACGGCCTTTCATCAAACGTCCAGTGAAGGAGTCAACGATGACTACTTCGCCTTCTTCTACTACATAGTCTACGTCATTATGCATACTAACATGCGCTTTCAATGACTGGTTGATCGCGTGGTTTAGCGTCACGTGTTGCAGATCGAATAAGTTATCGATACTGAACGCTTTCTCAGCTGCTTCAATACCTTGCTCCGTCAACACAACGCCTTTCGTCGATTCATCGAATGAATAATCTTCTTCTTTTTTCAACGTAATTACAAACCGGTTCGCCAAGCGGTACAGCTCCTGCGCTTTCGCTGCTTGACCGGAAATGATTAACGGCGTACGTGCTTCATCGACTAAGATGGAGTCGACTTCGTCAATTACGGCGAAATGAAGCGGGCGTTGCACTTTATGTTCATTGTAAAGCACCATATTGTCACGCAAGTAGTCAAAACCGAGTTCGTTATTCGTGCTGTACGTTACATCGGCTTCATACGCCTCACGTTTTTCTTCTTTACTCATACTGTTCAAGTTCAATCCTACGTTCATGCCAAGGAATGAATACAACTGTCCCATTTCTTCTGCGTCACGACTTGCCAAGTATTCGTTGACAGTTACGACGTGAACGCCTTTAGACGTCAGGGCATTTAAATACACCGCAAGTACTGAAGTCAATGTCTTACCTTCACCGGTCTTCATCTCTGCGATATTGCCTTCGTTAAGGGCCGCTGCACCCATGATTTGCACACGGAATGGGTAGAGTCCTAGTACGCGGCGGGAAGCCTCACGCACGACAGCAAACGCTTCAGGCTGCAAGTCTTCGATTGTCTCGCCTTGTTGGTAGCGTTCTTTGAATTCGTCTGTTTTCGCTGTCAGTTGTTCGTCGGACAGTTTTTCCATATCGTCAGCCAATAGTTCTACTTGGTCGGCAATTTTCTCGAGTCGTTTTAGGTCACGTTTGTTTGGGTCGAACATTTTATTCAATACGCCAAGCATTTATTGTCACATCCTCATAGCTTCATCAATTAGCAGGACGCGCCTGCCAGTTGTAAGTTCTTCGTCTGGTCCATAGTTTTCGTTCAAGATTTTTGAGTCACACTCCATTTTAGCATTGTAAAAAGCTAGGTGCAAATAGTGCGCTGTATCATTTTTCCTAAGTTTGCCTTGGCGAGGGTAGACTTAGTGTTGGGGTGGGGATTTGCGCTTCGGAGGGGACGCTTTCTGGAGGGCGGGCGGTGAACCACCCAGAGTCGCCCCTCCTTCGCTCCAATCCCTTGCAATACAAGGGGTTGATGCTTTTTGTTGTGCATTGAAGTTATGGTTGTGATTAATGTTGAGTTTTCGAGGCTATGAGCGGTTATCAAGGTTCTATGATCACTTAGATGAATCTATGAGCACTCGTGGCGTCTGATAGAGCGGATTGTGCGTGTAATAGAGCGCACAATGTGTTCTATGAGCGCTTAAACAGATTCTATGAGCGGAAGCTGGTAGTTGGAGCTTCAATCCACTCGTACTCACTAAGTAACTAACTATTCATAAGCACTCGAATTTGTACTTAAATAAGTTTAATCCCAACAATAATTCACACACCATCTCCCAAAAGTGATATAAGTACTTCCATTATTAAGGTAGGATTGAAGCGGAAGCTGACGGCGACTCCCGATGGATCAGCCCGATCAGGTGAGACAACTAAAGGAACGCAGTGACTAGTTGGCTCACCGCGGGCCCATGGGAAAGCGTCCGGCAGCTGTAGCTTCCATCCCGAACCACTCACAAACTCCCTCACCTTTCCTAAGCCCTTGCTTTTGAACTTAAAGAACTCAAGAACTTAACCAAGTTCACAAACAAAAAAGCCCAGCCGAGGCTGGACTTTTTGGGTTGCTTATTAGTTTGTTTCGATTAGGCCGTATTTGCCATCTTTACGCTTATACACAATATGTGTGCCATCAGAATCTGCATCCGTGAAGATGAAGAAATTGTGGCCTAGCATGTTCATTTGAAGAATCGCTTCCTCTTGATCCATTGGCTTCAAATCAAACTGCTTCGTGCGTACTACGTCGAACTCATTATCGTCCTCTAGCTCTACTGCAGTACTATTGTTATCAGTTGACTGGAAGAAAGCGGCTACGCCTTCGCGCTCACGTGACTTACGATTAACTCGTGTTTTATATTTACGAATTTGACGCTCTAGCTTGTCGACGATTAAATCAACAGCTGCATACATATCGTTGTGACGCTCCTCAGCGCGAAGTGTCAAATTCTTCATCGGAATTGTAATTTCCACTTTTGTTTGTTTATCACTATAAACTTTCAAGTTAACATTTGCTGTAGCGTTTACACCTTCTGAAAAATAACGCTCCAATTTTTCAACTTTCTTTTCAACGTACTCTCTGATCGCCGGAGTTACCTCGACGTTTTCACCGCGAATATTGAAGTCTAACATATGAACTCCTCCTTTATTTAAACCCTCACTACCTTACTTCTTCATAGTACCCTTAAATACCTTCTCAAAACTTAAGAATAATGCAGAATTGTAAAGAAACTTCTGATTTAAGTTGATTTCACTCGGTTTCTTTCACTTTTCGAGCATGATTTTTTAATTCTTCCGTGATAAGCGTATCGACTTTTTGATCTTCACCAAACTCGAATCCATATTCAAATCCGTATTCGGTTTGTTTTTTCCAAGCTACGTTTCCTAAAATTTCAAACGGGTGCTTAAAAATCGTGAACGCCAATTGCAGTGCTAAAATTTCCGAACGCACAGGTAAATCCAAATTAGTGACAAATTTCACGCCACCTGTACTGATGTCCACAATTTCGCATTGTCCTTCGTTAGACAAGCTTTTTTGCTCATTATTTAATTGTATACGGAATGTTGCGGGTATGTATGGATCAAATGGATACCGAAAGTAGTCGTGGCGATTATAGCGCATAGGACGTTTCCCCTCATTTAAATTTCACTATGTAAAAAGCCGAAAGAGATCGCTCTCTTCCGGTTATTAGTGCTTCGAATCGAAATAAGCACCATCTTGAGACATTTTACCATATGGATTCACATAGTTATTCATGTTTTCTTTTTTGGCTTGTGATTGTGAAATATTCGTACGAATCTCATTGGTGAAGTGATGAAGACTAGTCTGCACTTCTTGTTCCAGGCGAATTAATTCCGCTCCAAATTCGTCTTCTTCCGCTGTAAAAGGTTGAGTAATCTGTGACTGCAGCAAATCACGTTCATCGAGAACTTTCTCGATTTTCTCAATAACTTCATCACGCTTTTCTTCATCGTTTTCTTTCACAAGCGAAATCAATAGAAGAGAACGCTCATGCCACATCGTCATTGCGGGTCGGATCATATCTCACTCACGTTCGAATATTGCTTCGATCGATTAATTTGGATAACCTGCTTCCACGTGTCGCGGAATTCCGTAATGATGCCCGCAGCTTCTTCAAACATCGCCGGATCGTTTTGGATATTCCCATCAATTAGGCGGCTGTTGACGAACTCATACAAGACGAGCATGTTTTTAGATACTTCATAAGATGTATCCAACGTCAGCATTAATTCAGTTACGATCGCCTGTGCTTTTTGAATTGCAATATTCTTTTGTTCCAGATTGCCTTTAGCCAGCTCCATCTTGCCTTGCTGAATAAATTTTAGACATCCGTTATAAAGCATTAACGTCAACTCGCCAGGCGTAGAAGTCGTCACCGTATTCGTCTGATATGCTGCATAAGGGTTGTTAGTAGCCATTTATGTCAATCTCCTTTTTCTAGCAAAGTTGCGTTACATGCCGCCGCCAAGTGAACTCATTAGCGCCGCAGATTGGGAATTCGCACGCTGGATCGCTTGCTCCATCGCGTTAAACTGCTTATAGTAACGACTTTCCATCATCTGTAGCTTCGTTTCAAAGCGCTCGATTTGTTTGTCCATGTTTTTCATGGAGCGACCGAGAGCAAATGTATCGTTGACAGCAGTCGAACTACCTGCTTTTACTGTGATTTTCTTTTGTGCGTCTTGTAGTTCAGTACGATACTTTTGAGCAATACCCTTATCTTTCCCGCCGATTAAATCGTAGACGGCGTTTGGGTTTTCAGAAATTTTGGCGCGTAGTTTATCTTCATTTATAGTTAATTTACCATTATCCAAATAGTTTTTAGAAGTCTCGATACCTAGATCTTTCAGGCTGATTGTGATTGGTTTTCCATCTTCACCAACACTCTTACCATTTTTATCTGTAGTGTTTACCGTTGTAGTCATTATTGAACGTAAATTATTTAACATGGAGGAAATTGCCGGATCGCCCTTCATTGTACCGCTCTTCGCTTTTTCTTCCCAAAGCTCAATTTCCTTTTCTTTCATATCCGATTTTTCTTCGGCAGAAAGAGGATGAAATGATTTAAATTCTTTTTCTTTAATCTTACTGTTTAGTTTTTCAATCATTTCATTATAATCATTGACGAACTCCACTACTGAATCAAAAACCTTTTCGGTATTAGTAGAAGAACTGAAGGAAACTGGTGAATCTGTCTTCTGTTTAAGTGAAACTTCAAATCCATTGATAGTAAATGTGTTAGATGAACGAGTAGTTTCGAGACCATTAAACGTAAACTTGGCATCCATTCCTAAAGTGGATCTAGGAATGTCTTGATCAATAGTTACGTCTGGATCAACAGGTATGTTAGGGTCAGTGACAGTAGCTGGAATTAATCTAAGTTTTTGCGCTAAATCTCCAGTACTATCAATTTCGATAGCACCCTCACCACTATTTTTAGAACTTATAGCAATTTTTCCTGATTCTGAATCAAAAAAAGCACTTGCTCCAGTCTTTTCGTTAATTTGCTTTAAAACATCACTGAGTTTGTCAGTAGACTTAATCGTAAGTGGGGTTGCATCAGTACTTCCTGGTACTTTGACGTTCAATGTTTGATCATCGTCACCTGTGAATAGACCTAATTGTGCAAGTGACTTGTTCTGTATATCTTCACCACTAATTTTTACATCTCCATTATCTTTAAGTACACCACTCTGTAAGGTGGCCTGCGTTGCCAATCGCTTTACCTCAATCGTCCCAGAAAAATCAGAAGTAGACCCCTTAGCCGTTATACTAACCGCCTTCTCATCCGAAACACTGACATTTTTCTGCATATACGTACTTTGCTTCATGACCGTATCAAACAGTTTGTCACTCGATTTTCTCAAGTCGCGGTTCGTGGAACGATAGTCGTCTAGTTGCCACTGCGTATATTGTTTCTTTTGCGTAATTTTATCAAGTGGGATTCGATGTGCTTTCATCATGTCTCTAATGATTGATTCTGTATCGATTCCCGATGCCAATCCACCGATTCTCATCGTACTTCACACCTTTTTTGTTAAATTTTTTTATCGATTAGCAATCCAATGAAGTCTTTCATGGCTGCGTGTATGTCGAGCAATTTCTTTGGCGGTATTTCACGAACTACTTCTTCTGTTTCTGGGTCGATGATCGTTACGTAATATTCATTTAGTTTCTCATGAAATTTGAAGCGTAACTGAACATTGACACTATCGAGGAATTTGTTCATGCCCTCCGTTAATTTTTTCGCTTCACTCTTGGACAACTCCGCTTTCTGTTCTGGTGTCGCCTGTTCTGCTGGCTGACCCATGGGTTGAATGTTTGCCACTACTATTTTGCTTTCAACGGACCCACTCTCATAAGATGATTTCACTGGTTGCGTTGCGGGGCCGTCGCCAATTCGGCTGACCATACTCGTACCCCCCGTCTTTAATCGAACAATCGTTACTTATAGTATCGGATTCAATTACGGGATGTTAAGTACAGCATGGCATATTCTTCTTTACGTTCTTGCCTCTTTTTTACTTTATCTGTCTACCATTCAATAAAATTTTTAATGTTATGAAATTTAGACTATTGGAACAGTCAAAAGTAATGTATGATAAGAACAATCTATAAGAGTAAAGGAGCATACATCCATGTTTCATTCCATCAAAACGAAAATGATCCTTCTTGTCCTCGTACTAGTTGCTGGAGGCGTCCTGACAATGACTGGAATTAGTAGCTGGTTAGTGAAGGAACGGACAGAGAAAAACATCATCGAATCAAGCAGTACGCTACTTTCCGAAATGAGCGAATCCATTGAAGCGGATTTGCGTCAATACAGCAAAGGACTTGAGTTGCTGACGGATTCAACGGACTACACGAACGCAACTGGCACGACCGGTGAAGCCGCGGTTGTCAAAGCACTCAGTAATACATTGGATACTTATCCAGACGTTTCAAGTACCTATCTGTCCTTCGCGACAAAAGAAACGATAATTCGTCCTTACGTGGATTTGACAGGCTTCGATCCCACTCCACGGGAATGGTATCAAAAAGCAGTAGCAGACACGGAAGTAGTACATTGGACCAAGCCTTACATTGATGAAGCAACGGGCAACTTCGTTATTAGTGCTTCAAAAGCTGTCATGAATGGAAATGAATTCGTCGGTGTAGCTGGAATCGATATTCAATTGTCGACGATGTCTAAAGACATTTCCGCAACGAATATTCCCCATGGCGGGTACGCATTCATTCTCGATTCTGAAGGGACGGCTATCGCCCACCCGTCGCTCATTGGAGAAAATGTCATGGATCGAGCGTATGTAGCCAAAATGTATAAAGAAGCGGCAGGACATCACACATTCGAGCAAGACGGAGTGAATAAAGTCGATATGTTCACGACGATTCCGAATTTCGACTGGAAGCTTGGTGTAATCTATGACCAGAAAAACATGCAATCCCTTGCAGCCGGCTTACGCAATGTGATGATCGTGGCGGCCATCGTCACACTCGCTATACTTGCAATCATTCTTTTCATTTTCATCAGTCGCGTATTGAAACCGATTTTCCGACTGCAAGATACGGTGCAACAAGTGGCAGATGGTGATCTAACGGTCCGCGCCAACATTCATTCTAACGATGAAATTGGAGACTTAAGCAAAGGCTTCGATAAGATGCTTGACCAAATGAACGGATTGATTACGACCGTGACGCATTCCGCTTCCAATGTACTGGCGAGTTCACAAAACTTGAGTGCGGTATCAGAAGAAACGAATGCGACAAGCGAAGAAATTGCTAGTGCTTTGGCGGAAATTACTCGAGGTGTTGTGAAGTCCGCTGAAAATGCGGAAACTGTCACGACACGTGCGGATTTATTGAATCAACAAATTCATTTTGCCAATACAACTGCTAGTGAGATGGCAGGCCTGGCAACGGAAGCTGTTTCTTTCAATACGGATGGCCGAGCGCAAATGAGTATTTTAAGCTCTTCATTCAATAACTGGAATCAAGACTTACAGCAAATGGGCGGCATGATTGGCTCTTTGGAAGATAAAGTGAAGGCGATCAGTTCCGTCATCGACGCGATTACCGCCATCTCTTCTCAAACCAATTTACTCGCGTTAAATGCAAGTATTGAAGCAGCCAGAGCCGGTGAACATGGTAAAGGCTTCGCAGTCGTAGCAGACGAAGTGCGCCAACTTGCCGAACAATCAGCACGTTCAGCGGAACAAGTGCGTTCGACAATTCATGAACTGCAAAACGGGACGCAACATGTAATCGAACAAATGGCTAGTACACGCGATACATTCGAGCGTCAGAGTACAGTCGTGACAGATACAGAAGGAATTTTCGAAAGAATTTCTAGTTTCATCGGTGATATGCAATCTCGAATTAATCAAGTCACTACAGCACTTCAAGAAATGGACGTCCATAAAAACGATGTATCTGAGCAAATTCAAGTGTTATTGTCGACTACAGAACAATCTGCAGCAGCTTGTGAAGAAGTAAGTGCTTCTTCAGATGAACAGCTCCACGCGATTGGCTCCGTTGCAGAAGCGGCTGAAGCCTTGACGCAATTGAGCGAAGACCTTAGTGATGCCGTAGAACGATTCAAAATCTAACAAGATCCGCCTCTCCTTTTTAAAGGATTGGCGGATTTTTTTATAAAAGCCAAGGCACTCTGAGAATCTCTGCATAGAATAAGGGTAGTTCCACATTTGGAGGTGAAATCAATATGGGAGAATCAGTTAAAGGATCTGGGTACGGTGGCGGTTATGATGGTGGCTTCGGCTTTTCAATGATCGTTGTTCTGTTTATCTTATTGATCATTGTCGGTGCAGGATTTATGGGTTACGGCTGTTAATTACTTAAAAAATGGAGGTGGAGACATGTTTGGATTCGGTGGATATGGACACGGTGGTGGCGGTTACGGTGGATCTGGTTGTGATACTGGTGGGTCTGGTGGATCATACGGCTCATGCGGTTCTTACGGTGGCGGATTCGCATTGATTGTCGTATTATTTATCTTACTCATTATTGTAGGCGCCGCTTGCCTATAAGCCTTTCAAATGAAACCTGTCGATTTTTCGACAGGTTTCTTCTTTTTTCTTTATAAAACAATCAATACATAGGAAATGTAGCCGATAACAAGTTAGGTACAATATAGCATCACACATCTAAGAAGGAGCTGAACACCACGTGTTACGGTCAATAAAAACGAAGATTATTTTAACCGCTATCATTTTATTCATTTTAGGTATCGCCTTAATGACATGGATGACCAATGATCAAGCGAAGAAACAGTCCATGGCCAACGCCATTGATTCAAGTAATGCCATTATTAGTGAAATGGGTTTCGGAATATATCACTTTATGGACAAGTACGAACAAGGACTAGCGTTGTTGGCAACGACTGATACTATAACAGAATTTACTGGAGAAAATGGAAAAGAGGTAACTGTCACAGAAATAGAGGATCGTTTACAAACTTTCTTGTCTATGTACTCAAGTGCAGATGCTGTTTATTATTCATTGACGTCCAAATATACTGTAATTAGGCCGGATGATGATTTAACGGATTATGATCCGACGACGCGAAACTGGTATCAATTAGCTAAAGAGCATCCCGATGAAGTTCAATGGACGGAGCCGTATTTGGATGATACAACCAATCAGTTTGTCATTACTGCTTCCAAAGCTATTCTCATCAACGGTACGTTTGTCGGTGCTCTTGGAATGGATATTGAACTGAGCGCATTAACAGACGAAATAGCGAGCCGCGACATCGGATTTAACGGCTATCCCGTATTGCTCGATGATCAAGGACTGGCTATCGTTCACCCTTCCAAATCAGGAACGGATGTAACAAACGAAGCACATTTCAAAAAAATGTATGATGCGGACAGTGGCGTCATCGAATACACCGATGATCAAGGTATCGACAAGCGCAATATTTATACGACCATTCCCGAGTTTAATTGGAAGGTCGGTGCAGTCTACGAAGAACGCAAGCTAAATGCGATGGCACATTCATTGCGCAACTCCATGCTAATTATTGCGTTGATTACATTAATTCTCACATTCTTCGGTCTATTCATTACGATTAGCCGTTTACTAAAGCCACTTGATACAGTCAAAGATTTGATGGCGCAAGTGTCAGGCGGAGACCTAACAGTCCGGTCAGACAATCAAAGCACAGATGAAATCGGTGAACTGAGCCGTGATTTCAATCATATGGTGCAAAACATGAACGACATTATCAGCGTCGTCCAAGCATCAGCGGA
Organism: Sporosarcina ureae; assembly: GCF_029267015.1. Lineage (GTDB taxonomy): Bacteria > Bacillota > Bacilli > Bacillales_A > Planococcaceae > Sporosarcina > Sporosarcina ureae_D. The sequence goes on from NZ_JARIEA010000017.1 coordinate 23,377, forward strand.
TAACGTCCGGTCGAACTCAGAAAGTTTGAGTGCAGTATCTGAAGAAACAAGTGCCGCAAGTAACGAAGTCGCCATGGCAGTCGGTGAAATTGCGCAAGGTGCTGCACAATCCGCGGAAGATTCCGAGACTGCGACAGAGCGTACGGAGCTCCTCGGTCAGGAAATCAATGAAATTCGCGAAAAAGCAGAAGCGATGCTGGACATTGCCACGCAAACCGGCATCCAAAACGATAACGGCCAACAACAAATGGGCGTACTGAAGTCTTCGTTTACGACAACGAGCGAAAAACTAGAAGAGATGTCAAGCGACATTCATTCACTTGGCGGTAAAGTACAAGCAATCGGCAGTGTCATGGAAACGATCATGAACATTTCCAAGCAAACGAATCTTTTAGCGCTTAACGCAAGCATTGAAGCGGCTAGAGCAGGAGAACACGGCAAAGGATTCGCCGTCGTAGCTGAAGAAGTTCGCACACTTGCAGAACAATCGGCACGTGCAACAGACGATGTCAAAGTAACAATAGAAGAGTTACAAAAAGAATCACAGATCGTGTCGCAACAAATGCAGGAAACGATCAACACATTCCGCGACCAAGGCGTCGTTGTAGGTGATACGGAGAATACGTTCGGAGAGTTATCTTCTCTTATGGACACGATGCAAGAGTCGATCCATACCGTGTCCAATGAAATTCGATTGGTCGCGACGCATAAAGATGAGGTGGCGATGACGATTCAAACGATGTCGGCTACGTCGCAAGAGACGGCAGCGGCATGTGAGGAAGTTAGCGCGTCTTCGGAAGAGCAGTTACG
>NZ_JARIEA010000029.1 GCF_029267015.1 Sporosarcina ureae
AGGCGGCTGCCAGTGGTAGGCGTAGCAATGAGACAGCCAGGTGCTCTTCCTGTCTGGCTCATTGCGGAAGCCATCCACCACCGCCGAAGTGGGGCCAATGACCGCCCCACTTACTTTGCCAGTCAAACCGCTACCTCCGCACAGAACACAGAAAAGAAAAGCCCTCGCAAAACCACTACCCACCGTCACTTCCTACTTACTCTGTCCAAACAAAAAAAGGCTATCTCGAAGTCGTCTTGCAACTTCGAAATAGCCTTAATAGAAAACTTTACTACTCAATCAATCTGTAAATCCGTGATCACGACAACATCATCATGGCGCAACAACTTCGTAATCGGCCACTCCGCTGTTACTTCGCCTGCTTTCAACATCTCCATAGCCGCACGTTTTTTCTCACCAAACGCGATCATGATCAGCTTCTTCGAATTCGTAATAGATGAAATACCCATCGTTAATGCGATATTCGGGATTTTGTCGTCATTTTCGAAATACTGACTGTTTACGCCAAGCGTCGAATCCGTCAATGTCGCAACATGTGTTACAGAATCAAACGGAGTTCCTGGTTCGTTAAATGCGATATGACCATTCTCCCCTACTCCGAGAAGCTGAATATCTAATGGGTGGGCGTTTAATTGATTTTCATACTCTTTACATTCTTCATCCAAATCTTCTGCCATCCCGTTTGGAATATGCGTTTCCTTGAACGGCTTTTTGCTGAATAAATGCTCGTTCATAAAGTATGCATAACTATTTGGATTGTCAGCTGCGATGCCAACGTATTCATCTAAGTTAAACGCTGTTACGTTTGAAAAGTCTAGCGTTGAATTTGTCCATTCATTATAGACCGGGATCATGGTGCTGCCTGTAGCTAGTCCAAGCACATGCAATCTATCATTTTGAAGTTCTTCAGAAATCAATGTAAATACTTTCTTCGCGCCTTCTTCAGGACTTTCAACTTTAATCCACTTAATGTTTTCCATTTCTCACACCGGCTTCCTAGGTTTTACCTTATTATATTGTAATTTCAATTTCACATATGGTCAACAATAAATACCATTTTTACTCACATAGCATTCCCTGTTGTACTCATTGTTACACCTTTACATCCCCATGCAACTGACGGACTATTTCGTTAGTTTCTTCATTACAATTCGAATCACAAAAACAATGAAATGTGTATGTCAAATACATGTTAAGTGATTGAACATATTGTGAACATTAAACCTTATTTCCTATTCATAGGGATTTCCCTAATTCTTTATTCCTTCTCTAGGATTATTATTAGAGTACGAATTAATTTAAGACAAGGAGGTGGCTGTATTGAGCAAGAAAAAAGTATCTTCTACAAATCCACCAAAAGAAGAGGCAAATTTAAAGGGTACATTAATCATGGTTTTAATCTTAGGTATCATTATTCTTGTCATGTGGTTTGGCGCTTACGGTTTATTCATATCCAGATAATAACTAGCACTTAAGGAGGAAACACTATGCACTTGCATAAGTATGAAAAAGTATGGCTTGTATTCGGTCTAGCATCATTGTTATTATTCTTACTCATTATCGGCTTTGCAGCGTTCTGGAAAGGAACACATCCACAAAGTCACATTGAAACGATCGATCCACAAAATGTCGAAGCTAACGAATCATTCCAACCCGAGAACCTTGGTTTGACAGAAGTTGCTGACGGTAAATATGTTGTGAATATCGTCGCTTCCGCATTTAACTACGACTTCGGTAAAGAGGAAGACGGAACAGCTACTAAGACGATCCGCGTACCAAAAGGTTCCACCGTGCTATTCCAAGTAACAAGTAAAGACGTTGTCCACGGATTCCAAGTGGCGGGCACAAACGTTAATATGATGGTCGAGCCGGGACATATCAGTCGCTACGAATCGGTTATGAAAAATGGCGGCGAATTCACGGTCGTCTGTAACGAATATTGCGGCATCGGACACCATCTGATGTTCGGCACAGTGGAGGTGTACTAAACCATGCAGATATTTAACTTCTCGAAAAAAGAATCCAGATTGTATATGGCTTTCATGCACGTCACTTTCGTATCTCTTTTAGTCGGTGGATTAATGGGACTACTGCAGACATTAGTTCGATCAGGTAAATACAAATTACCGTTCAATATCGATTATTACACAATTTTAACAACGCACGGTGTCATTCTCGGCCTGGTTTTAACAACATTCTTCATCGTCGGTTTCCAGTTTTCTCTTATGGGAAAAACAGTCGGGATCTCTGACAAACAATTAATGTGGGGCTGGATTTCATTCTGGGTCATGTTGGTTGGTACTGTATTATCTGCTTGGATGATCTTAACTGGTCAAGCTTCTGTGTTGTATACATTCTATACACCACTTCGTGCACACCCTATTTTCTACATTGGGCTGACTTTAGTTATAGTAGGAAGTTGGATTGCTGCGTTCACGAACTTCCGTCAATTATATGTATGGAAGAAAGCTCATAAAGGTGAAAAATCTCCTTTACTTGCATTCATGGTCGTTATTAACATGATTATGTGGTTCGTTGCGACTCTTGGTGTAGCGTACTCAGTTATTGTATTGATTTTACCTTGGTCTCTAGGTTATGTAGCAACAGTCAACGTATTATTGACACGTACATTATTCTGGTATTTCGGTCACCCGCTAGTTTATTTCTGGTTATTACCTGCTTATATGGCTTGGTACGCAATTATCCCGAAAATCATCGGCGGAAAGCTATTTAGTGATTCACTTGCAAGACTTGCATTCATTCTATTGTTGATGTTTTCGATTCCAGTCGGATTCCACCACCAATTGACTGAACCAGGTATTGATCCCACTTGGAAGTTCATTCAAGTAGTCTTAACATTCATGGTTGTCATCCCTTCATTGATGACTGCATTCTCTTTATTCGCTACATTTGAAATCACAGGAAGAAGAAAAGGTCACAAATCCTTATTTGGCTGGTTCAAAAAGCTTCCTTGGAAAGATGTTCGTTTCTTAGCGCCATTCGTTGGTATGGTAGCATTCATCCCGGGTGGAGCAGGCGGTATCATCAACGCTTCTCACCAAGTAAACTCTCTTGTACACAACACGATTTGGATTACAGGTCACTTCCATTTAACAGTGGCAACAACAGTTATCTTGACGTTCTTCGGTATTGCGTACTGGTTGATCCCTCACTTGACGGGTCGCCGCTTGACTCCTAAATTGAATAAACTAGGAATTATTCAGACATTCATTTGGGTAATCGGTATGACAATCATGTCAGGATCTATGCATATTCAAGGCTTGATAGGTGGACCTCGTCGTTCAGCATTCTCTGAGTACGCAGGTGGAGATCAAGTTGCAACATGGATTAGTTATCAAATGTGGCAAGCTGTCGGTGGAACGATTCTATTCATAGGTATCCTATTAATGTTCTACATCTTCATCCAATTAGCATTCTTCGCACCACGTGGTTATGAAGAATACCCAATCGCTGAAGAAGAAATAGATGCAGAAAAGACACCAAAGATTTTGGAGAACTGGTATTTGTGGATTGGTATTACGATCGCATTGATTTTATTCGCGTATACGATACCAATGATCGATATCATTAAGCACTCTCCTCCTGGATCCATTCCATTTGACTGGCCAATCGGACGTTCTTAAACAATAGAATAGCCCTGAGAAATCCGTATAATTACGGATTTTTCACGGGCTTTTTTTATTGGATACGCAGAACTTTAAGCAAACAAAAACAGTTCTATTATACTGTTAACTTTATATTAGAACTTCATTTTATAGTACTTACATATCCGTTAATTCTATTAATCTATTAAATAATCACCAAAAAATAAGTCTAAAGATACGTTTAATATCCAGAAGAGTATTGTATGATAGGTTTATAGCATTAATATAAGAATAATACTCAGCAGTACAAAGTACCAAATCTATTATACTTAAAGGAGATACGCCGAAATGAAGAAATTTGCCCTCACCGCGATCGCCTCTCTTATGCTTGCAACAAGCATATCAGTTGGTAGCGTGGCCGCTGCATCAAAAACGCATATCGTGCAACCTGGAGAAACTCTTTACAAGATTTCCAATCAGTACAAGATTACGGTAACCGAGCTGAAACGTCTGAATTCTCTTACTTCTAATGATATCAAAGTTAAACAGAAACTAGTAGTAGAAAATAAAGTAAACACATCAAAAGCTGTTTCTTCTACTAATTCATTACATGGTTCCCTTTCGTCAATCAAACCTGTAGTTCAACCAAGCGCCCCTGTGGTTAAGCCAAACTCACCTGTAGTTAAGCCAAGTTTACCTACTACTAACCAAGCTCTTGGCAAAAAGTTAGTAGATCTTACGCAACCATTACTAGGAACACCTTATGTATGGGCAGGCGTTACTCCAGCAGGATTCGATTGCAGTGGGTTCATCTATTATGCATTCAACCAAGCAGGCGTGAAAGTACCTAGACTAGATACAATCGGTTTCTTTAACCGTTCAATATTCATCAAAGATCCGGTAGTAGGCGATTTATTATTCTTTGAAAATACATATCGACCAGGTATCTCACATATCGGTATTTACCTTGGAGACAATAAATTCATTCATGCGGGTACAAAAGAAATTGAAATTGCTTCATTAGATTCTTCTTATTGGAGCTCACACTTCATGGGCTTTAAACGCTTTATAGATGTGAAATAATCAATGAAAAACGGGTTGTCTTGTAAGTCATAATGACTTGTAGGACAACCCGTTTTTTGTATTTAATTAATTATCGTGCAGAATATCCGCCATCAATTACAAGCTCAGCACCTGTAATATAAGATGCTTCATCCGATGCCAAGAATAATACTGCATTCCCCACATCTTCCGGTTGACCCAAACGTTGCAATGGAGTCATTTTAATCAACATTTCTAACTGTGCTTTAGAATCTTCAAGATTCGCAACCATTGGTGTTTGGATAACCCCTGGGAATACTGTGTTCACACGGATACCTGCATGTCCATATTCCGCTGCCGCCGCTTTAGAGATCGCACGTACTGCACCTTTAGAAGCAGAGTATGGATTCAAGCCCATGCCAATTAAAGCTGTATATGAAGAAATATTAACGATTGAACCTTTTTTCGCTTCTGTCATATATTTCGAAGCATGCTTCATACCTAAGAATGTACCGAAGCTGTTGATGTCTGAAAGTCTGCGCCAATCTTCAATCGTGATCTGATCCACAGTTTTTTCAGTTGAGATACCAGCATTATTCACAAGAATATCAATTTTACCGAAGTGATCGACTGCTTTTTTCATTGCGTCTTCCCACTCTGCATCTTCAGTTACATTCAATTTGATAGTGAAAATATTGTCCTGACCGCCCCACTTTTCTTCGAGTGCTGCTGTATTGATGTCAGCTGCAATTACTTTCGCACCTTCTGTTGTGAATTGCTTTACCATCATTTCACCCATACCAGATGCTCCACCTGTAATGAATGCTACTTTGTCTTGTAATCTGCCCATACTATATCTCTCCTTTATTGTTGTTACTATCATATAGTTTAACACTAAACTATATTCTGTTCAATTATTCGGATTGTCAATATCTTTATCTGGCATTAGTTGTTTCTAACGCTTTCACTTTATGCACACCTTGTATAGCCTCTGTGCATACGGTATAATAGAAGATGTATATATACTCTACAAATGGAAGAAGTGAACAATTATGTTCAAAGATCAACGTTATCTTCATTATAATGCAGCGGGCTTCCGGCAGGATCTAATTGCAGGGATTACTGTTGGTATTGTGGCCATTCCGCTTGGGATGGCTTTTGCTATTGCTTCCGGTGTAAAACCTGAATACGGACTGTATACTACGATTATCGCAGGTCTTCTAGTCGCCTTGTTAGGTGGTTCACGTTACCAAATTGCAGGCCCTACAGGTGCATTCATTCCCATATTACTAGCTATTGTACTGCAATATGGTTACGAAGATCTTTTAATCGCTGGATTTCTCGCAGGTATTCTTCTTGTCATTATGAGCTTTCTCGGTGTCAGTAATCTTATTCATTTCGTGCCACGATCAGTGACGATAGGATTCACCGCTGGAATAGCGGTCATTATATTCACCGGCCAATTCCAAAACTTCTTTGGATTAACAGGTGTTGAGAAAAAAGAGTTCTTCCATGAAAGCATGATAGAAATCGCTCATAATTTTCATACCATCAACACCTTTAGTATCTTGACTGCCGTAATTGGTTTGGCCGTTATCTTCATTTTACCGAAGATCGCTCCTAAGGTTCCATTGCTACTCATTGCATTGCTAGTTCCTACGATCTGCTCGATATGGTTTTTCCCAGGTAAAGTGGAAACGATCGGTACAGCATACGGCGGCATTCCGCAACATTTACCTAGTTTTCATTTTCCCGAGATTACATTTACTAAACTGGTGAATTTATGGCAACCCGCTTTAATCATTGCTGCACTCGGTGCGATTGAGTCCTTGCTCTCCGCAGTCGTTGCAGATGGAATGAAAAGCAAAGTTCCTAAGCATGATTCCAAGAAAGAATTATTCGGCCAAGGTATAGCGAATATCATTACGCCGTTATTCGGTGGAATCCCAGCTACGGGCGCCATCGCTCGTACCGCCACAAATATCGGCTCAGGGGCAGTCAGTCCGATATCAGGCGTCGTGCAAAGTTTATTTGTATTAGCATTCTTATTACTATTTGCACCTTACGCATCTTATATACCGCTAGCCGCAATGGCGCCAATTTTGATGTTTGTCGCATGGAATATGAGTTCACGTAAAGCCTTCGTCCAGATCGCTTCATTACGCTCAGGGGATTCAATTGTGCTACTGACGACTTTCTTGTTGACGATATTCGTGAATCTAACGATCGCAGTCGAAGTCGGTATTTTACTCGCTGCCCTGTCGTTCTTACGTAAGATGAGTGGCTCGTTGGATATTAAAAAGAGTAAACTGACCGACGTCGAAAAGTTCAAGTTGTCTACCGGAAATGAATCCGAGCTGATCAAGTTTAAAATCTCTGGTCCCTTGTTCTTCGGTACAGCGAAACATTTCGAGGATCGATATCCTGAACTATTGAATCTTGGGCAGAAGACGATCATTTTAGACATGAAAAATCTAACAGCTATTGATGCAACAGGCGAAGCAGCCCTTTCTGCCATGCTCGACGAAGCGAAGCGACAGAACAAGCGCCTAATCTTCAAAAGAGTACCTCCTGAGAAAGTGAGCCTATTCAAACGAAGTGGCTTGTATGAAAAAATCGGTGAAGATAACTTCTTTATGCTGTAGCGTTGGGATGGTTGGGCCGTTGCTCGACTGGTTATTGGGTACTGAAGTTAGTGCGTGTCTGCTTTCTGGACTCGCACAGGCACGTGGGGGATTGCCTCCAGCCATGAGCCAGCTGGCGGTAGGGCTGCCAGATGTCTCATGGCCACGGCCTACCCCGCAGTTGTGCCTGTGCTACTAAGTACTATTTACTTTGGTTGTGGTTCTATCTACTATATATATTTCATGAGAAAGAAGTCTAAATACTGATCTACACAAGATTCAACAAAGGCGACTGCTGTGGTAGGCGTAGCGATGAGCCATCCGCCAGCGCCGTAGTGGGTGCAATGGACTTTCCACTTACATTACCAGTTAAACAACAATCCTGTGACCAAACACGAAACAGCAAAAGCACGTGAAAGAACCACCATCCTATGTCGATTCTCACGGAAACACAATCCATAAAACCACAAAAAGCTTCCTCTCAATTTACTGAGCGGAAGCTTTTCCTGTTATTACAATTTCCATTTAAATCGAGCATAGCCTGCAAGCAACAAGAAATTGACCGCGGCACTAATGACCGTACCGTAGGCAATGGCCTGTGCGCCGATCTGATCGACGAATGCATAGATGATCCCAATATTAATACCGAACACACTAATCAAACTAAAGATAATCGGCATAATGGAGTTGCCCTTTGCATAGTAGAAACGAGTGATGTAAGTATTGGCTGCCAAGAAGAACATCGACAGAGCAAATACTTTAAACACCGGCACCGTTAGAATGATGGATTTTTCATCGAAGCCGAATACTAACTGGATCAATGGCTCGGCAAAGATATAGCAGAACACGGTAGTAGGTACTAGCAGCACGACCATGTACAGCATACCTTTTTTGTAGAGCTTCTTAATCATATCCGTATCCCCTTCGCCTTCTTTCTTTGCGAGCATGGGATAAATAACCGTTGTAACAGCCGTCATGAGGATTGCTTGTGGGAAGCCTGTTAGTTTGGATGCATAGTTAATGGATGAAATCGCACCTTCGCCTAGTCCACCTGCCGCAATCCGATGAATGACGAAATAAAACTGCAGTGATGCGCCGCCGAATAAAATAGGTAATGCCAGCCACCACATTCTTTTAATATCCGTAGGCATGCCGAATGAAGGCTTCAGTGAAGACAAGTCTGCACGTTTGATTCCCCAGTAAAGGAACAACCCCATCAAAACCGCACTCACCATCGCTCCTACACCGTACGATTCTGGCCCAAGCCATTTCGTCAATGCAAAACCTATACTGACGAACGTCGCGTTATATAATAAGATCGCTAAACTCGATAACTGGAAGCGATCATTGATGTTCAATAACCCGCTCATCCAAGTGGACATGACCAGCACGATGGAAGACGGCATCATCCAGAGGAAGAGATTTCGTACCAATGTATAGTCTTCTTCATTTAATTCTTTGAAGAACAGGTGCAAAATCGGATTCGTCAATGCGATAATAACTACCGTGACAAGCGTTGCGCTTAACACAACCGTCGTAAACGCCTTGCGGACAAATAACGGCTTGTCCATCTTAGAGGAATGATAAACTGATATAAATGCAGTCGTCAATGCTCCACCTAGCACTAGATAAATAAAGTTCGGAATAGTATAGGCTGTCGCAATGGCGTCCGCCACTGTAGACGTACCATACTGTCTGCCGATGACGACTTCTCGACCGAAGCCGAATAGTCTTGCCAAAATATTGATAATGGCAACCCCACCGATGATCTTAAATAATTTACTCATTTGTAAGGTCCCTTTCCATTCTGTTCATAGATATCGTTCAATCTCTTGACGATTACTTTTGAAGAATGTTGCTGAATCACTTGTTGCGTAACTTCATGCTGCTCTCTTGTCACTTCATTTGCAAGTGCTTCTTCGAGTCCAGCAGCTAAAGCTTGCGCATTACGCGGTTCAACGAGAGTTCCCACATCATCTTTCAATAAATAAGGAAGACCGCCCACATTTGTTGCGACGACTTTGGCTCCTGACGCAAGAGCTTCGAGTGCTACCAATCCAAAACCTTCGTGATAGGACGGTAGTACAAGGATATCTGCAGCTGACATCCATTTCGCCAGCTCAGTTTGACTTACTGGTTTTTTAAAACGGATATCCGCATTATGGATAACTTTATTTTTCACTTCCGTCGCGAAGCGCTGGTCCTTTTGTGAACCTACTATATATAGAAGGAGATCATTCTTTGTTTCTTGCAATTTCTCAAATGCATCTATTAATTCCACAACACCCTTCGCTTCGATGACGTTCCCAACAAACAGTATTACACGTTCATTCAACGGTACATCTAATAGAAGCCGAACTTCTTCCTGACCCATCGGTTTAAAGATACTCGTATCGACCCCCATGCTCATGACTTCCACTTTGTCTGGTGAAATGCCATAGTCATTGATCACATCACTTCGCAACTTCTCCCCTACTGTAATAACGGCTGAGGATTCTTGCAAAATACTTTTAGTGAAATTTGCGATTCTCGCACTCTTCTTAGCCATTTTATCCAAATCTCCACCGTGAACTGTGACAACATAAGGGATTTTACATAATTTCTTTGCAATTAATGAAACCATTCCAGTAGGAAATGCGTAATGTGCATGCGTGATGTTAATTGTATTTTTATGTTGTATTACATATAGAAGGGATCGCATTCCCCATGATAGATAGTTGATTATTTTTCCGATCTTTCCTTTACCCGGATCATGAATGGCGATGACTTGAACATCTACTCCATTACTTTTTAATTGCTCCACTTGGTTTTTAACAAAGATTCCATAGGTAGGATGCTCTGCGGAAGGATACATATTGCTGAATACTACTACTTTAGTCACTAATAACTCATCCTTTATTGCATACTGTCATATACAAGTTAGCTTTTTTATATGTTGATGATTATACCACATACCGCGCTAATATATTGTTGCATTCACCATTAACTGATTATTTCATTTGTTTAGACCATTAAAATAACTCACTAGGCGTTTGTACTAACATTTCATTCATATGTCGGCATGTAATTCTCTTGTAATATAAATGTAATAAATAACACGTTTATAAGTGCTAATATATTCCTAGATTACAAAGCGCAACAGTGATTGTGCGAAAGGGGAATTTGAGATCAGCATGAAACGTCTATTAACTCTAGTTATGGCAAGTCTACTATTCTTTTCATTCGTGCCAGAATTTGCTTCCGCAAACTCACCAACATCATTAATTAATACCTCGAAAAAATATATGGGAACACCTTACCGATTAGGTGGGACAACTCCAACCGCTTTTGATTGTTCAGGATTCACACAATACGTTTTCAATAAAGAAGGTCTTTCTATCCCAAGAACGACTGGCCAACAAATGGCTATTGGAACTTCCGTTTCCAAAAGCAATCTAGAAGTTGGAGATCTGGTATTCTTCAATACATCAGGTCGCGGTGTATCACACGTAGGAATCTACTCAGGTTCTAATAACTTTATCCACGCTTCTGTAAGTAAAGGCGTAATGGTATCATCACTGGACGACCCATACTACTGGAAAAGCCGTTACATCGGTGCTCGTCGTGTAGCAGACTTTAGTGATAATGTAACTAAAGAAGAATCACAAGTTGCTGCTGCTGCACCCGTTAAAGAAATCGTTTATGCATCACGTGCAGAAGTAGCACAAGTATTGGCTGAGAAATTAGATCTCGACATGACAACAGCTAACGTCACATTCGATGACGTCGATGAATCCAATAAACATTATAAAGCAATTGCTGCAGTAGCTGAGGCGAAGATTTTCACAGGCGACGCAGGGAAGTTTAATCCGAATAAAGAATTGACTCGTGCTCAACTAGCAAAAGTTTTAGTCGAAGCATTTGAACTTAGACACTCTGCTATCGCGAACTTCTCTGATGTTCCGAACGGTCACTGGGCAACAGAATACATTAACATCTTATTCTACAATGAAATTACAACTGGTTATGGAGATGGAACGTTTGGTTTGACAGATAAAGTATCAGTTGGACAACTACATAAATTCATCGACCGTATCAATAATTAACTCCCCCTACCGAATGTTCTAACTAGAGCATTCGGTTTTCTCTGAATTCACATATATGCCCCCTACGTATTAACTATCCATGAGTAGTAATGAAGAATCATTCAAGAGATATTACTATTTTACGAACCATGACAAAAACATCTAGTAATCATTTTTCTTTACTGGTAAAATGAACCTATGAGTCTAGTAACAAATAATATATTCGAGGAGGATCTCATGAAACAATTTAAATGGGCAACAGTTGGACTGTTGCTGCTCACCATCTTAGCTCTCTCACCTCTCCAGTCATTGGCAAGCTTTAAGTTTTCCGACGTCCCCACTAACAGTGAATATTTCAAAGAAGTTCATTACATAGCGGAAAAAGGTATTATTAATCAAACTCCTAAATTTAATCCGCAAGACAATTTACGACGTTCACATGTTGCCAAAATGCTTGTCATCGCAACTGGAACACAAGATACACAGTTGAAAAATATGGAGGTCAATGGTTTGAAGCCTTCTAGTGAACAATACAAGTTTGCTAATATCGCGCTTCAAAAAGGATTCTTCCCTAATACTGACGCAAATAACTTTAAACCGAACGAAGAAATTAAACGCGATGAGATGGCCTATGCTATGTCTGTAGCGTTCAATTTATCCGAAAAAGTCACGAGCCAAAAACCTTTGGGCATGGATGACGTAAAAAGCCACAAATACGCTGATCGTATCAACGGTTTGTATTATGCAGGTATTACACAAGGCGACAACAAGAAGTTCTTGCCAAACAATAAGTTAACACGTAAGCAATTTGCATTATTCGTTGCACGCGCAATGGACAAGCAATTTGCATTGACTGTTAAAACTCCTGACCAGCAATCTAGCGTAAAGTATGTACGCGTAGCAACTGGTGATGATACAGATCCACTGAACGTGCGCAGTGCACCTTCCGAGTCTTCTGCTATTATCCACGTGTTGCCTAACGGTACATTGGTAGAAGTAATTGGCAGTACAACTACATGGCTGAAAGTAAATATTAACGGAGTAGAAGGATATATTCATGAATATTTCACGACTACTAATATAAATGATGCGACACCAAATAAACCGACTCCAACACCACCTGTCACAACACCAAAACCGACTCCAACGCCTGTTGCGAAAACAATGGGTAAAGTAACGGTAAATAATTTAAATATGCGTTCTGCAGGTAATTCCAGTGCACCAACTGTTGGTAAGCTACAAGCCGGTCAGAAAGTAGAAGTCCTGTCTACGTCTGGTTACTGGGCAAAGATCCGCACAGGCAGTACAACAGGTTATGTACACAAGACGTATTTGAAGTTATTGAATCAAACAGGTAACCCACTGAAAGACCGCATCATCGTTGTTGATGCAGGGCACGGCGGACATGACCCAGGTACTAGCAAGAATGGTCAGACAGAAAAGGCTATCACTTTGAATGTATCCAAGAAAGTGGAAGCTAAGTTAAAGAATGCGGGAGCCAAAGTATTGATGACGCGTTCGAATGATACGTATTATTCATTGCAAGCACGTACAGATTTCGCTAAGAAGAATTATGCAGAAGCTTTCGTCGCGATTCATGTGAACTCTGCTGGCTTTGCAGCAAAAGGAACAGAAGTTTTCTATGATTCTTCTTCCAACATAAACGCAACAGAAAGCCGTGATTTGGCTTCATTCATTCAGCGTAATATTGTGCAAAAAGCCAATATGTCTGATCGCGGCGTGAAGAATAAAGGTTTTTATGTAATCAAGAATAATAACGTAGCAGCTGTGCTTGTAGAGTTAGGCTTTATTACAAACTCTCAGGACTATGCGAAGTTGACTAGCGAGCAGTATTTGAATATTTATGCTGATGCCATCTACACAGGTTTATACCAGTATTACAGCAAACAATAATGTCTCTCCCCTCCTAGATATGTTCTAGGAGGTTTTTTATGGAATGAATGCCGGTTGTGTGGTCATTTTTTAGTTTGCGGTTTTCATGAAACTAGTAAACTGAGAAAGTGCATATAGTATCCGACTTAGAAGTGCGGTTGGTGGAACGACTATGCGGTTGCGCGACTTTGTTAATTTCTGTTGGGGACGTTGCTCGACGCGTGGTTAGGCACTCAAGTTAGTGAGTGTCTGCTTTCTGGACTCGCGCAGGCACGTGGGGGATTGCCTACAGCCCTGAGCCAGCTGGCGGTGGTGCTGCCAGTTGTCTCAGGGCCACGGCCTACCCCGCAGTTGTGCCTGCGCTACTGAGTGGTGTTTATTTCGGTTAGGGTTCTAATAGGTAAAAGATCAGTGACATCGTGATATCTATTATGTATTTCTTGCGAAGGTAGTGTAGGAACTGCCCTACACACGATCTAACGAAGGCGCCTGCTGTGGTAGGCGTAGCGCTGAGACAAAGACAGGCGAACTTCCTGTCTATGGCTCAGCGCGAAAGCCATCCACCAGCGCCGAAGTGAGGACAATGAACTCTCCACTTACATAGGCAGCTAAACCACAACCTCCTGCTCAAACAGGAAACAGAAAATGCACGTGCAAGAATTACAACCCACTGCCGCTTCTTACGCACTCTTAACAGAAACGTAATGCGACAGCACTTCAACAACGAGTAAAAACAACTACCCGAACCACCCTACACACTTCCTGTCTCCCCTACTTACTAAGACAAAAAAAGACCGTTATAAGAAGCAAACCTCTCATAACGGATCATTATATTATACAGTCAGCTGACTAATCTCTTTGGCGAAAACTTCTTGCGCTTTAGAAATATCCACTTCACGTCCCATTTCGCTCAGCGTCTCACCTATTTGCATAACAGCTTTCTCCAACATATCCGCCGTAGTATTCCCCATATGTCCGATACGGAATGCCTTCCCTGCTAAGTGAGCGAGTGAGCCGGATAGAACCGTCCCTTTCTCCGCCATTGCCGCACGGAACTTCGCGTCATCGATACCTTCAGGATACAAAATGCAGCTCAGCGTTGGTGCCGCTACTTCTTCTGAAGCGATTGCATTCATTCCGTAGACTGCTAGACTCTGTCGTACAGCGCGCCCGAACGCTTTATGTCGGGCAATGCGTGCATCTATTCCCTCTTCCAATACGATACGCAAACCTTCTTCTAGCGCATAGATTAAGTTGACTGCAGGCGTTGCGAAATATTTCGATGGATCGTGCATGACAGGTAGCCAATTATAAATATCGCAGTAGTATGCTTGCACACGTTTCATAGCGGCGCGTGCATCCAAAGCTTTTTGATTAAATGCGACCAATGCAATGCCGGGTGGCACACCAATAGCTTTCTGCGATCCAGTCAATACGATATCAATCGTGTTACCTGCTCCGCCATATTCTTTACTCATATCTTCGTCCATCGCAGTCGTTGCACAAACACCATCTACAATGACAAGAGCGTCGTGCTTCTTAATCACAGGTACAACGGATTCCAAATCAATCTTCACGCCTGTTGAAGTGTCCGCGTGTGTCAAAGTAACAGCTTTATAGTTGCCTTCAGATAACTTTTTGTCGATCTCTTCAGGAGATACTTGCTGCCCCCATTCAGATTGTAATACATCGACTTGAATTCCAAACGCTTGTCCCAGTTTGATGAAACGATCTCCAAAGTATCCTTGGCTCACGACGAGAAGTTTTTCACCTTCTGCCACCGTATTGACAATCGCCATTTCCATTCCGATCGTTCCAGAACCGGCAACTACGAATACTTCTCCGTCTGTGTTGAATATCTCTCTTGTCTGATCAATAGTATGTTTATAGATTTTCACGAAACGCGGATCCGTATGTGACCACGTTTCACTTGCCATCGCATCATAAATAGAATCTACTACCGGAGTCGGTCCAGGAATTAACAACATTTCTTTATTTCTCATCATATTATTCCTCCTCTTAATGAAGTACGTCGCCTTAATACTATACAAACTATCTAAATTTTTCAAACAAAAGAAAAAGAGGGAATTGGATATACACCCAATTCCCTCCCACCTTTCACTTCATCTACTGGAAGATGTTGTGACCCCGTTATCATATTAATACCCCTTTGCTTCAACGAATGAGACTTTCTCCCAAAAGTCACATTCGGTAAACCATTCGTACAATTAGAACTGTGCTGTTTCAGTTGAACCAGACATAGCAGTTGTTGAAGATTGGCCTTCAGAGATAACCTGTGTAACTTCGTCAAAGTAACCTGTTCCAACTTCACGTTGGTGACGAGTAGCAGTATATCCTTTTGCTTCGTTTTCAAACTCAGCTTGCTGAAGCTCTGAGTAAGCAGCCATTCCGCGAGTTTTGTAACCGTGAGCCAATTCGAACATGCTGTGGTTTAGTGAGTGGAAACCAGCAAGTGTTACGAACTGGAACTTGTAACCCATCTTACCAAGTTCAACCTGGTACTTCGCGATTGTTTCTTGATCAAGATTCGCTTTCCAGTTGAATGATGGTGAACAGTTATACGCAAGCATTTTTTCAGGGAATTTCGCGTGAATTGCATCAGCGAATTCTTGAGCTTCTTCAAGTGATGGGTGAGAAGTTTCACACCAAACTAGGTCAGCGTATTCAGCATAAGCAAGTCCGCGTGCGATTGCTTGTTTGATACCTGGAGTAGTTTTGAAGAATCCTTCGTTCGTGCGCTCTCCAGTGATGAATGGAGCGTCGATTGGATCGATGTCGCTAGTTACCATGTCAGCAGCGTCAGCGTCAGTACGAGCGATGATTACTGTATCAACACCAAGTACGTCAGCAGCTAGACGTGCAGCTGTTAGGTTACGAACTGCGTTTTGAGTTGGTAGAAGTACTTTACCACCCAAGTGTCCACATTTCTTTTCTGATGCTAATTGGTCTTCCAAGTGAACACCAGCAGCTCCAGCTTCGATCATGCCTTTCATCAATTCAAAGACGTTCAATGGACCACCGAAACCTGCTTCCATGTCAGCAACGATTGGAGCGAACCAGTTAAATCCGTCTTCACGGCCTTCTGCATGGTCGATCTGGTCAGCACGTTGAAGTGCTTGGTTGATGCGCTTAACAACTGCAGGTACAGAGTTTGCTGGATATAAACTTTGGTCAGGATACATTTGTCCTGCAAGGTTTGCATCAGCAGCAACTTGCCATCCGCTTAGGTAGATTGCTTGTAGACCAGCTTTTACTTGTTGAACTGCTTGGTTACCCGTTAGTGCACCTAGTGCATTAATGAAATCTTCTTCATGAAGAGATTCCCAAAGGCGAGCAGCACCCTTTTCAGCTAGTGTATTTTGAATTAGAAGTGAACCTCTTAGTTTAACTACATCCTCAGCAGAGTAGTTACGTTTGATTCCTTTCCAACGGCTATCCTCGGCCCAGCTTTTCTCTAATTGTGCAATTTGTTCTTGTCTAGTTGACATTATAACTTCACACCTTCCAGGTTTTTCGACTGGTAACTGTTACAGTCTGTTTCATAACAGCTTCCTTCGTTAGTTATTACTATATAACAGTGCGTCGGAATTGTCAGTTCATTTCGACAAAAAGGCTTTTTTCATGGATGAAAGAATGGTAGAATGGATGAAAGGGCATACATTGGAAATTAACTATATAAAAAGGGGTTTATATGAAAAATATGTCAAATACCGCTATCCCAAAAAATATTCTCAATCAATACGCTGCTTTATTAGAGGACTGGGTGCCAAAAGACGCCTCTATAGCGATCGCGGTTTCTGATCACTATATCTACTACGTTCCAGGCATGCATGATATTCATTTAAAAGAAGGTCAGCACATTCAAACAGGCAGTATTGCTGAAATCACCATCAATGAGCAACGCAAAGTGGAAGTAGTCATGGACAACACTCTATATGGTACATCGTACTTCGGTATTGGTTATCCTATTGATGTACAAGGCGATAAAGGAGCGTTAATCATTATTCTACCGCCTAACTTCCATGTACTAAAGAAGGATCAGTTACAGTTCTTAACAGGCAAGAAAAATGATGAGTGGTTCCCTATTCCTTTAGATCAAGTTAGTTATATAGAGAGTTTGCATAAGAAGACGTGGTTTTACACTGCAGGTGAGAGTTATAATATCAGCTTTACGTTGAAGGATTTGCATCTTCGTCTGCCTAGGTGTTTTTTGAGGATTCATCGTTCGTATATTATTAATATGAATTGTATCGAGAAGATTTCGCGGGACTTCTCTTCCAATCTTGTGATTAAGCTAATAGATGGTACGGAGCTGCCGGTTAGTCAGACGTATTTGAATGAGGTTCGTGCGCTTTTAGGGTTTTAAGCATTAGTTAGTTTAAGTAAAACAGATAGAGTGAATGGGATGGCACCGTTGATCGACGTTCCAGGCGGACGCTTTCTGCGGGGTCTCAAAGCGCACGCTGATCCTCCGGGAGTCGCCGCCTTGCACTTACGATCAACTAGTGTATTTTTCTATCGATAGAACGTTCTTCAAAAAAACTGGAGACCAATCCTTTTAATGCAGGATTGGTCTCCAGTTTTTTTATTTGTTCTTTTTTATAGCTGCAGTAAATTGTTTTGTGCCTTTCATTGCTTCTTCATATAAAGAAGTAGAAAGTTTTTCTGTTTTGGCGCATGTTTCTTTCCAGTCTGTAGCCAGAGATTCGAAGGCTTTGGAGAAGTGGTTGTCTGCTTTATGCATTTCGCCAATTGGAATGGATACTTCCGTTAGATCTGCTAGTTTCATGAAGTCTGTTACTTTGTGGTGATAGCCGACAGCGATGATAGGTGTTGATGTACACGTCGCCAAAATCAGGGAGTGTAGTCTTGTACCGATTAATATGTCTTGTTCGGCTGTAATTTCTAATAAGTCTTTCGGTAAAAGATTGTGGTCGATAATGGTTGTTTGTTCCGCTTTTTTCATTAGAGCTTGAATATCTTTTGTTACATCGGCATCCTGAGGGAATTTGGTGGCAAAGAATGTGATCTCGACGGGTTGCTGCGCTGCTAATTCGTCCAAGTTTCTTGCCATTCCTTCTATATACTGTTGGTAAATTTCTTCTTTACTCTCCGGCCAGTAGCCCGCGTGGTAATATGGGACAGCTGTTACGCCAATTTTCAATGGCTTGTCGGATGTTTCTTTGCGTTGTTGTTTTAAGGAAAATGCTGGATCCCCTATTACTTCAACAGATTTTTTCACACCAATTGATTTCAGTAGTTCTGCTGATTCAGGATCTCTTACCGAAATACTGTTTGCATGCTTGCTCATAAAACGAATAAACCATTTACCTAATTCGCTATTGAGAGGTCCTGCTCCACAGCCGTACACAACGTAAGGAACGCCAGAATTTTTCGCCATCATCGCATAAGAGCCGTATAATGGGGCTTCTGTTTTATACAGATCCATCAGAATACCGCCACCGCCGATAATGAGTAAGTCAAATGTTTTAACGATCTTTTTATTTTTAAGATACGTTGCGCCAAATGTTTTCACTGAGCTTCCTTTTCTATAATACAAAGGTGCGCTCATCACTTGATAGCGTTTCGCTGTTTGCTCAGGATTATTGCTGAATACGGTAATCACATCACTCGGCACGTTAAAAGTGGATGTGACTTGCGATATAATGCTTAATAAAATGGCCTCATCGCCATTGTTGTCGTTTCCATAGTTTCCTACTATTCCTATTCTCAATTTCAACCATCCTCTACAGGTCATTTGTTTCAAGTATAGCAGAGTAGCCTTTTTTATTGTATTTAAAAGACAAGGAAGCCTTTCAATCCGTTGACATGCAACGATTGAAAGGCTTCTATAATTACTTCGCTATACTTCTATAGAGGAACGCACTAAATTGTGCACGGTTGACTGGTTTACCAGGCATGAACTCGCCTTTTTCATTTCCAGTTGTAATTCCATGATTAGCTAGAATATGAATCTGCTTGTATGCACCGTGTTGCGGAGATACGTCAATGAATTTCTGTGCAGACTCCCCTTCTAACTTATAAGCTTTCACTAAAATCATGGCCATTTGTGAACGAGTCAGCTGTCCTGTCGGATTAAACGTCCCATCGGAATGACCGCCTACAATATTGGCATTCGCAATCGCACTGATTTCATTGTAATAACGATGTGTTTTGGGAACATCACTGAACTCTCTACGTGCTTGTTCAACGGGTGGTAAATTGAAAGCTCGACTTAAAATGACTGCCGCATGCTCTCTTGA
Source organism: Sporosarcina ureae (assembly GCF_029267015.1). Taxonomy (GTDB): domain Bacteria; phylum Bacillota; class Bacilli; order Bacillales_A; family Planococcaceae; genus Sporosarcina; species Sporosarcina ureae_D. The sequence continues at coordinate 19,512 of NZ_JARIEA010000029.1, forward strand.
TAACGTATTACCAGGGTTGAATGTCCCGTCCGTATCTCCATTAATTATACCGCGATCGCGTAAGAAGTAGATTTCAGTTGCGTACGCATAAGACAATGGCACATCTTTAAATAACTCAGTACTTGGATTTTCTACAATTGGTGGTACGGGTGTCGGTGGATCAACGACAGGTGGAGCTTCAGTTGACTTCACTTCAATGGGTACAGAAATCACTTTCTTACCGAGAGTCGCTTGAACTTGTCCTTTTCCAGCTTTTGTTGCCGCAAACGTTCCGGAAGTAGTGATCGATCCAATATTCCCTGCAACACTCCACGTTAATTGTTCTGGCTGATAAATGATCGGTTTACCAGATGCGTCTGTCGGAGTAGCTGTAAAGGTAATTTTCTCGTTCGGCTTGACGCTTGTCGCCGAAGCTTTCACTTCAAGTCTCGCTGGCTGATCAACAACTGTAATCGGGAAGGATTGTTCAGCTAATCCATAATTGACGCTCATGCGGTCTACTCCTGGTTGAATAGCTTTATACGTTAGACCCGTCCCTTCAACAGTTCCCTTTGCAGATGTTGTTTTCAACTGGGAAGCGTTCGGTACTAACGGATTATAATATGCATCCAATACGTGATTAATTTTCAAATCAGCAGTTGCGCCTACTAGCATTTCTCCCATTTGAGGGCGAGATACACTTACATAGGCTGGTTGCCCTGTTGGTGCAGTACTTACCGCTTCAAGAATAGCTGAAGTGCTACGTTGAGAGGAATTGGATGTACGATTAGCCAATACTACTTGGTTACTACCATAATTGCGAATTCCCATCGTAGTTGATCCGCCACCATCAAAGTTCAACGCACGATCATAACCTTGTGAAACTAAATAATCGGCGAATTGTGTTAACGACATGCCGTTACTGTATCCAGCTCTCGAATCAACCGTCACCATTTGAACTTGCTTTTTGTCTTTACTAATAGCAATAGCGGTTCTTGCTGTCTTCGCTGTAGCTCGCGCATTATTTGTATCCATTGTGATATGACGTTTTCCGTCTTTAACAAGCATCGGACCACTCGCCATCATGAATTCGGAGTCTTTCCATTTATCATCAATTGATAGTTTCAATGAAAGAGAATCCCCGACAGTCACTGATTTAAAGCGCTCCAAACCTTTTTTGCCGTGAATGGAAACAACAAAGCCATTCTTTGGAATCGTGATAGGGTTCTTATCTCCATAGCCACGTACCTTCACAACGTTACCTTGCACTTGCTGGCCATAATGTGTAGACGTAATCGGTTCATTCGTTTCAACGACCAATTCAATTCCGTATTCATTCGAACCTGTCGTGTTTTTCACATGCTGCGGTGTGAAGATCATCGTTTCATCGGCTTGTCGTTCACGGTTAAGACCTGTCATTTGAAAAACACTGCCATGAACGCCGACTTCGACTCCTAAATTGAAGTAATCAATTTCCGAAAGGCCATCTTTCGTCACGCCAAATGCAATCGGTTGGCTGACATAGTAAGAGTTCGAACTCGAGATGACACCACCGTTTACAATTTCATTGCCTTCAGATAGCAAATACATTGGCACACCAGTTTTCATATCGAAGAACGAAGTATTTACTGCCCCTACTACTCTATGCCCTTCTTTCGAATCACGATTCGCCAAAGTTAATGTAGGAGCTGTCTTCGAAATAGGCGAAGGAAGGCCCATCTTCAATTTCGTGAATGGATCATTTAAATCAACGCCGATGTGATTGATGTGACTGCTTGCTGAATATGTATAGTGAGAATATGTAACACCAGAAGACACAGGGTAACTAGAAACGACCTTTGTGCTGGCTGCCGCTGAAAATGGCAACGAGATTAGCATAGCTGCCGACATAGCGGTAATGACTACATTCCGCTTCGTGCGAGACAGCAAAGTATTTTGTCCGATAACACAACTCCACCTTTTCTACTCTTTATCAATCTCTAGTCTATCAAATAATGCCTATGTTTTCATGTACCGTTTGGACGAAAAAGGTAGAAAGAAAGGGGGAATTTGCAAATTAAAGATGACTTTTGGTAAATTCGTTTGGTGTCTATGAGCGGCTGCACGGCGTGATAGAGCGATTAACACGTCTCTATGAGCGGTCAGCCACCAGTATAGAGCAGTTACGCCAATTCTATGAGCGGTCGCCGGACAACATAGAGCGCTCAACGTGATTCTATGATCACCTCACCCCTCTAGGCTTGAATTATAAATGATACCATAACCGGAACGCAGATCAACGCCCCCTCCAATTACTCAACCCAAAAGAAAAAACCTACAAATGGATTATCCATTCGTAGGTTTTGATGTATCTTGCTGATGCTTACTAAACGCAACAAATGCGCCAAGCAAGATAAAGTAAAACAACGTGTACATTTTAAGTTCCCAAATATTATAATACATTCCAGAAACACCGGTCGAGAACCACAGTGCAATCATCAACACACCGAAATTCGTATGGCGTGATTTCCAGAAGAACCACAACATGCTAAGCAAGAAGACCGCGAAAATCAATACGCCAATCACACCAGTCTCCGCAATCACTTGAATATACTGGTTATCGGAATAGAAGTACTTCCCACCGTATATATCCGAGCTAATGCCATAGTGATCATAAATCGGTGAACCGTAAGATAACGTGGCGGAACCTCCGAACGATCCAAATCCTGTTCCCGTTATAGGATGATCACCAAAGATCTCAAATCCTTTACGGATATAGAAGAAACGTCCACTCTCTGTCATGAGTGCCAAGTTCTTTTCATCAAATGTCTCTCCGAAGCGCCCACCGATACTTCCTGCACCGTCAGGCTTCTGTTCTACTTCCACACCTAACTCTTGGATATATTGAACAGCCAAGTTTACTGGATAATAAATTAAAATAATAGATGCAACTCCGGCAATTACTAGTCGTTTCAATAGATACCATTTTCTCGTCATAAGAATGAATACGACGCCAAACATAACTGCCGAAATCCAAGTCCCCCTTGAATAGGTAAGAACTAGAATACCAAAGAACAATACGAGTAATACACGGAATGTCCATTTGTATTTATTCTGCTGATAAACGTGTTGCAAATAGACGACCGCAATGAGTCCGAAGAATAAGGATAAGGCCAAAGAGTTCGGATTGCCCGTCAATCCGTAAATACGCACAGCGTTTGTTGCAGATAAAACTTTATACTTCCATTCTTCCGGTAGCAGTAACTGACGCAAAGACAGTTTTTCTACTAAACCATGAAGCGACATGATAATGTTCAACCAGACCGTCACCCATGCAAGCTGCTGTAACCACTTGTTCGTCAGATTCATTCTTGAAATCGTATAGTAAAGCAAATACATAATCAAAAACGTACGAACTTGGAAAATGATGGATGTTGTTGTGACATCATGTAAGAATCCTATGATTGAGCCAAATAAAATAAAAGCGAAATAAGACCATTCAAACCATTTGAATGTAAATAGAGAACGAATATTATGTCTGTAGTGGAACAATGTCCATGCAAATACGACAAAGATTACTAAATCCCCTATTAACTTCAGGCCGCTGTTCACTTCCAGCAAAAAAGGTCGGATATTCACATAGATGACCAGAAACAGAATACTCTGCTGTGGTTTAATAATCGAAAATAAGACAAAAAATAAGGTCGTGCCGAGCAATGCTATTTTTGAAGGCAGCAATAATGCAATGAGCATCACAGCTACTGCAACCAATATTGTACTTGTGGATTGTTTTTCCAATCGCTGTTTCCATATATTCATTAGTCTATAAAACCCTTTCTACGCTTGCTAGTTCCTTGTTGCATTATATCACTATCTAGGACGGAATAGTGAAAGCATTCGTTGCATCTTTTCGAATAATTATAGATTGTCGCTTATTGCTATATTTAGCAATTTAAATTAAGCAGGTATATACGCACTTTATTCCGTATTTCTGCTGCGATCTGTCTATATACTTCTGTCACTTTATAGAAGTCTAGTGTAATAATAGTCTATTAATATACCAAATGATGCTTACCTATTATAGTACTTTCTGCTACAATAGTAGGAGATTTATATAGGAGGTTTTGATTTGAAACGTTTGATAACATTACTGACACTATTGCTCTTGGTAGCTTCTCCTGTCTTCACACCGGTAGCGAGTGCAAATGACTTCTCAGGTCATCAGATGCAGCAAGAGCTGACATTTTGGGTAGATAAAGGCGTAATCCAAAAGGACTCAAAAGGGAATGTCTATCCAAATCGAGCGGTTACACGAGGGGAATTCGCTTCCTATCTCGCACGTTCGTTGGAATTACCTACTTCGACACGCTATACCTTTAATGACTTGAAAGCAGACCACTCCCGTACAATTGAGATTCAAAATGCTGCAGGTGCTGGAATTTTAGCTGGCTATCCTGACGGTTCATTCAAAGCGAATCAGCAGATTACACGTCAACAAATGGCCGGAATGATTTTTAAGGCATTTCGTTTCCTAGAAATTCCAATCAAATCTACTACGGTTCAATTTAAAGACAGCAAGAAAATTTCATCGAACTTCGTACCCGCTGTATCAGCAGCTTCTTCATTGAATATCATACGAGGTGATCAAGGATATTTCAAACCAACAAGTAACGCAACGATTGCACATGCTTCTGCTTTTCTATTCCGGATGTTCGCAGTCGCTGACGGAAAAGGTAGTACTCGCCCTCCTACAAACGTTGGCGGTACGGAAAATCCTAAAGTGCATAAAGTCAGTTCGATTTCCAATAGTCAACTGAATGTCACGGATGAGTCCTACATCACATTTGAAGATGCGTTGGCGGCGTATAACGCTTCTTCTATCGTTCAGACGATTTCCGTTAATAATAAAATTATTAAGATGAAGTCAGGTCAGGCGTTTGCTTCGGAAAACCCTAAGCAGTATACGTCACTATATAGCGACACTTCATTAAAAAATGAAGTCACATATGTCCAGAAAGGTTATGAACTGGATTATGTAGGCAGTAGCCCAGAACGTGTAGTAGTAGAAGTAGGTGGCTATACATATTATGCGAAGCACGCAGAAATCGACCTAATTCCTTCTCAACTATCTACAGGCGCAAGTCAGTACAAAGTAACAAATGACGGCTTACTCATTCACCAACCTTATTATCGTACATACGATAGTAAGACAAAACAATATAAAGGGAGTTACGCAGAGTATACAGTAGGCCCTGCTTCTCCGACAATGAAAAAAGGACAAACGTATACGAGTAACGACGGTGTCCACTTTACAGAATTAAACGGTGCAACGACTATTACGTATTATCCGTACTTCCAATTCCAATCGGTACGCCAACCCTCCACTTACACTGGACAGGAACTGGATCGTTTCATCTCCAATGCATTACTTGCTAGACAAAAAACAGGTATTGCCCGCTATAAAAATGCTACTTCGAAGTCGAAATTAATCGGACTTGGAACGTATGTGAAACAGATGGAGAAAAAGCATAACGTCAATGCAATGTTCATATTAGCGACAGCGATTCATGAAAGTGATTACGGGATGAGCGGCAACGCACAGCAGAAAAACAATATTTTCGGTATCCGCGTTTTCGACTCTTCACCTGATAAAGGCGAAGTCTATGGTAATCCAACAAGAAGTGTCGATGCATTCATTACTCGCTACATCAACTTAAACTATGCGAATCCACTCGGTGCTTATGCAAATGGCGCAGCTCCCGGCAACAAGGCAGTCGGATTTAATATGAAGTATGCATCCGATCCTTTCTGGGGTAGTAAGATCGCAGGTCATATGTGGCGCATCGATCAGTTCCTAGGCAACAAAGATGCGAACCAAGCACAATTGGCTGTGATTTCATATACAGGCAATACAGCAGTTAATATCCGGACAAGCCCAGATGCAGCTAATAAGAATAATATTCTATTCTCTTATAAGCCTAAACATCCAGGTAATCTAGCAGCATTCGGCTACCCACTAGTAGTGACAGATCGTACAACCGGTGCAGACGGCTTTGTTTGGTACAAAGTGCACATGGACATCAACCCAAGCACACAAACCAATGAACCATACGGCTGGATCCGTTCAGATTTAGCAACTCTTGTAAACTAAATAATCAGCGAAACCACCATCTCCTGGAGTTTAGGACATGGTGGTTTTTCTATGAGCTAAGTTGTTTGTATAGTTGATAGTGACGTTAATCGACCTTGCTTAATTACTACATAAAAATACCACCTCCTGAATTAAAGGAGATGGTGTTTGCTTCATTATAATGCGTCAGTGTACTCTTTACCTGCTGGTAGCAAGTTAGACATATTGATTCGTTTCAAGCCTTCTTTAATCTTCGTAGTATATCCTTGCTTCGTACTATTCAAATAGCCCGCTTTCGACTTAATCATGCGCTCGAATACTTTAGCTTTTGATTTATCAATTTGTGACCATTTTTCATAAGAATGAATCAAGTCTTCCAACGTCAAATGAACATAATCTGTGCCTGAAAACTGACCATTCGGTGCACGTTTATACCAGATGTCACCGTTAGAACGAGTCCAGTTCTTCTCTTCAAAGCGAATGGCTTTTTCGATTGCACTGGCATTTTCCAAATATACTGGATCATTGAACTCTTGGAATGCCAACAAGAGAATGTTCATGCCGCCAAGTAAATGGTTCATAGACGTATGGGTCTTCACTTGTGATTTTGCCGGGAAGTAATCCGGAATATAATAGGCAGTTGGAGACAAGAAGTTCACATTGCCTTTTCTATGTTGCTGTACGAGCAAGTTTGCATAGTTACGTAAACCGTCGTTGTAATCTTTATGATTGAATGCGTTACCGCCATTATAAAGGAATAATGCAATCTGTTCATTGAAACGCGTATCAACGAATGGTGCTGTGAAGTTATATAAATTCTTCAAATACGTACTCGTTACTTCTGTTTCCCAATAAGGCTTGCTTCCTCTGAAAACGGCTAAGTTTGTAAAGGAGTTATGCAAAACATCTTCATAATAACGTTCTTTCGTTTGGTTGTATAACAACATGACACGATCTTCTTTTACCAAAAGTAAATTGCGTCCATATCCGCGACCCGAAGCCGGCATCGGTTCAATGGTAGTCGCCATCTTGTTGTAAGGACCTTCTGCTGTATACCATTTATTACGCTTTTTATAGTTGGTAATCGATTCACGAAGCCATGCATCTAATCTTTCATTTGAAGAGAAAAGCTTCTTATCGGATGAAAGAATCCATTGATCCACTACATCATACCCTCTAGAGTTCAACTCAAATACCGATACTCGGGTATCGCCCATCAGAATATTACTGTAAGATTCCTTCTCGTCCTGCAATTCACGTGTGTGGCTAACTGCGCCACTACTATACTTCAGCTCGAGTTCGCGCGAACGATATGTTTTCGAAATCATTTGCTGACCTGTTCCCTGCTGTGAAATTGTTTCAAGGACACCGACAGGAGAAGTTGCAATATCAAAACCAAATGTATCATCCACATCTTTTTTCATAGGAAATTTATCAAAACGCTCTATTTTATTCGTTTTGATATTCCCGTCAATCCGTACCAAATCGACGCGAATCGGCAGTCGATCCGGATTTCTCAACTCAACAAATGTAAAGTAGTCACCATTTGGCAACTCACGTTTTGTTACAGTAACTCTTGTGTTTTTTCTCTCACTGACTCCATAAACATAAATCTGATCCGTCGCATGTCCATGTGCTTTCACTCGCTTGGCCGCTAAAGATAAGAAGTGATTGGAACGTAAGAATGTCTGTCCCTCTTCTGTCAACGGAACTTCCGTAATAAATTGATTAAATCGAATAGGATCGAATTTACCCATTGTCTGTGTTTTATTGAAAACAATCGGTTGCTGTTTTTCGAGCAGTCCTGCTTGAATCATTGCTCTATGTAGGAATACAGCGAATGAACCACGATTAACGGGGAGTTTCGGAGCAAATGATCCGTCCTCTTTACCTGTCGTAATACCGTGCTGCATAAGTACTTTTACGCCGTATCTGTGAGATTCACTTATTTTATTCTCATCCGTGAAGCGTACTGTTTCACCTGTATCTTTTAATTTAAAAGCATTGACTAACACACTCGCCATTTGTTCACGTGTTAATTCATCGCTCACACCAAAGTTACCATCGGGTTTCCCTTTAAATATACCCGCTTCATAAGTAGACATTGCACCACGCAAGTTCGAAGACTTTGCGCTGACGTCCTTAAATATCGGCTGGTAGGGAGCCTCGGGTAATTCTAAGGCGACGGTCAGCAAGTTTGCCGCCTGTCCACGTTTAATGCTAATTCCTGGACGGAACTGTAAATCCTGGTAACCGTTAATAATTTCTTCTTCTACTAGTTGTGTTACTTCATCCTTTGCCCAGAAATCATTACTTACGTCAGAGAAACGCTGGTTTACCGTTTCTGCTTTGGCGCTTACTGGTAGTGCAATGAGACAAACTAACGATGCGATAAGAAAAGAATTAAAAATAGCGAATACATTCTTTTTTGAAGCGCTTAACATCTTTGAAATCAACTCCACTCTGTGTTTTATTCATTTTAGTATGTAGTTACCTTCGACAATTATAGCATAACCGCTATTTCATTTGGTCTTTCATTGTAAAGGAAGAAGGTTCCATTCTTTACGGCGGTAATATTCCTTAGGTCTGTATACTTTCTCGTAACCGCACCGTACAGACGGAGAATAACAGAAAAAGTTTCAACTTATTAAATATAATTTAATAATTATTTCAACAAGAACTAAAAGTAAACGGTTCACGCTAAATAAGCGATGAACCGTTTTAGGTTATGCATGTTTTTGTTCGTACTCTGCAATTTTATCTTCATATTGGAATGTCAGAGAAATCTCATCCCAACCGTTCAACAACATCTTTTTGTAGTATGGGTCAACGTCAAAGCTGTAAACAGAACCGTCTTCGCCTGCTACAGTTTGATCTTCTAGGCTCACTGTCAATTTATACGGTGCTTCTTGGCCTTTACGCAAAAACTCTTCAATTTCTGCCACCGATAGCTTGATAGGCAAAATTCCATTCTTGAAACAGTTACTATGGAAGATATCCGCGAAACTCGGTGCAATCACTACACGGAATCCATAATCTAAAATTGCCCATGGGGCGTGTTCACGAGATGATCCACAACCAAAGTTTTCATGTGCAACCAAGATAGTCGAACCATCATAACGAGGGTCATTCAATACGAACTCTTCGTTTTTCGTACCATCTGCATTAAAACGCCAGTGGTAAAATAGATATTTTCCGAATCCAGTACGTTCAATACGCTTCAAGAATTCTTTGGAAATAATCTGATCTGTATCTACGTTATTTTTATCTAATGGAGTGAGTACACTCTCTATTTTATTAATTGGTTCCATGTAAATACCCTCCTCAATTTTGCACAGTTGCTTCAACTTTACGAACATCTACGAAATGTCCGTGTAGAGCAGCTGCTGCAGCCATGGACGGGCTGACTAGATGTGTACGTGAGCCTGCACCTTGGCGTCCTTCAAAGTTTCGGTTAGATGTAGATGCACAGCGTTCCCCAGCTGGCACTACGTCATCATTCATAGCTAGACACATACTGCACCCAGACTCTCTCCACTCAAAACCAGCCTCTATGAAAATCTTATCCAAACCGATATCTTCCGCCTGTTTCTTCACCGTACGTGAACCTGGCACGACAATCGCAGTCACTGTAGGATGAACGTGTTTACCTTTTACCACGTTCGCTGCAGCTTCCAAATCGCTAAGACGTGCATTCGTACATGAACCGATGAATGCGTGCTGAATTTCAATATCAGTCAACGCCATACCTTCTTCAAGTCCCATATACTCCATCGCGTTACGAAGTGCCGATTTATCTGTTTCAGATGCATAATCTGCAGTTGTAGGGATAGTAGCTGAGATACCCGATCCCATGGATGGATTAGTCCCCCACGTTACGAATGGTTCAATTTCATCTGCGTGGATTTCAAGTACTTGATCATATTCCGCACCTTCATCAGTATTCAATGCAAGCCAACGCTCTGCTGCTACTTCGAACTCTTCGCCTTGAGGTGCATAGCGACGTCCGCGCAAATAATCAATTGTTGTTTCGTCAGGTCCAATCAAACCCGCTTTTGCTCCTGCTTCAATGGACATATTGCAAATTGTCATACGCTCTTCCATTGTAAGTGCGCGAATCGCTTCTCCTGTATACTCGACGATATGTCCAGTACCGACACCAATTCCAAACTTCGCAATGATTGCAAGAATGATATCTTTAGCTGTTACACCAAATCCAATTTCTCCTGTTACACGGATCTCCATGGTCTTCGGTTTACCTTGCCAAAGCGTTTGGGTAGATAACACGTGCTCTACTTCGCTTGTCCCGATACCGAACGCTATAGCTCCGAATGCTCCGTGTGTAGAAGTATGGCTGTCACCACAAACAATTGTTTTTCCCGGCTGTGTCAATCCAAGCTCAGGACCGATTATATGCACGATACCTTGATCTGGATGCTGCATATCCGCCAATTGAACGCCGAACTCTTCACAGTTCTTTTCAAGTGTAGTAATTTGTTTTTTAGCAATAGGATCGTTGATGATCGGCAAATTCTTTGTCGGAACATTATGATCCATAGTTGCAAAGCAAAGATCCGGACGACGCACTTTACGGTTCGCTAGACGTAAACCTTCAAACGCTTGCGGTGATGTCACTTCATGAATCAAGTGAAGATCAATATATAATAGATCCGGTTTTCCCTCTTCTTCATACACAATATGCTGATCCCATATCTTCTCAATAATTGTTTTAGCCATAATTGTTTCCCCTTCCAAGCAATTGCCAATAGTAATATGCGGCGTGTGATTCAACTCGTCAATCTTTTCTCTAGCTATACATAAAGGGCGCACCAGTTTCGGTATGCCCTTTATGTGCATGTCGAGACTAAGACAGCGGTATTTTATTAAATATACGAGTACATGATACTATTGGAAACGAACTGAAGATCCAACTCGTCTACAATCTTATCTGTCCACTCTTTTGTCGTTAATGAACGTTGATCTTTACCAGCTAAATCTGCTGTGAAGTGACCTTCTTCAAATACTGTATTAACAGCCTTTTCAATCGCAGTTGCTTCCGTTTCCAATCCAAATGAATACTTTAGCATCATAGCAACTGAAAGAATTGTTGCTGCTGGATTTGCGATTCCCTGACCTGCTACATCCGGTGCTGAACCATGAACTGGCTCATACAAACCTAAACCGTCTGAACGCACACTCGCTGAAGGTAGTAACCCAAGTGATCCTGTAATGACAGAAGCTTCATCACTTAAGATATCTCCAAACATGTTTTCAGTAACGATTACATCAAAATGTGCTGGATTCGTTATTAATTTCATTGCTGCAGAATCTACTAACTGATGTTCTACCTCTACATCTGGATACTGTGCTTTCTTCTCTTCTACAATCTTTCTCCAAAGCTTACTGGATTCAAGCACATTCGCTTTGTCCACAGAAGTTACTTTGCCTTTACGCAGGCGAGCTAACTCAAAACCTTTGTCGACAATACGTTCGATCTCCTTGCGCGTATATACAAGCGTATCAACAGCTGATTGATCTGTATGATGACTCGGTTTACCGAAGTAAAGACCTCCAGTTAATTCCCGAACGATCATCATATCGACCTCTTTGATGATGTCTTCTTTTAAAGGAGAAGCCTGGATCAAAGAAGGTACAGCTGCAACAGGACGAAGGTTTGCAAATAGATCAAAATGTTTACGTATCGCAAGCAACCCTTTTTCCGGCCGTAATTCAGAAGGATTCTGATCCCATTTAGGACCCCCTACTGCTCCTAGAAGAATGGCGTCGCTTGACTCACATAACTCTATTGTCTCTTTGGGAAGTGGATTATTCTTTTCATCAATCGCCGCTCCACCAATTAATCCATATTCTGTATGGAATGTATGATTAAAACGTCTACCGATCACTTCCAATACTCTGACTGCCTCTGCTACTACCTCAGGTCCTATGCCGTCACCGGGTAATACTGCTACTTTCTTTTCCATAGAACTTCTCCTCCTTGATCAATCTCGTATCACTCGATCGAATACTTTATCCCTTTAATGTATGTTGCCTATTTCAATAACTCTTCTTTCCGCAATTGTTCGCGAACTAGTTGACGATTGATAGCATTCAAATAAGCTTTTGCAGACGCTTCTAACACGTCTTGCGCTACGTCTCGGCCCGTAAGCTCGAGTCCGTTATGTCTTAAGTTGACTACTGCCTCTCCCAGTGCATCGCGGCCTTTACCGATCGATGTTACACGATAATCCAGAATGAGTACTTCACCTTTAATAGCTAATTCCAGTGCATTGAAGATCGATTCAACAGAACCTGCACCCGTTGTTGCCACAGTAACTGTTTCTCCGCTTGGCACAGTGGCTGTCACGGTAGCTGTCGGAATATTATTCGTTCCATATTGCACTTGAACATTATGCAATTCGTAAATCGGTGTATCGGTGTCGGACAATTGCTGGCCAGTAAACAGAACAAACAAATCATCTTCCGTGATTTCCTTTTTACGGTCTGCTAACTTTTTGAAGTCATCAAACGCCTCATTCAATTGGTGATCCGTTAATTCAAACCCCATTGTAATAGCCCGATCTTTAAACGCGGCACGTCCCGAGTGTTTACCTAACGCTAACGGCATATCTGTTTCACCAATTAATTCAGGTGTGATGATTTCGTATGTCTCTCGGTTTTTCAACATGCCATCCTGGTGAATACCAGATTCATGGGCGAATGCATTCTTTCCGACGACTGCTTTGTTTGGCTGGATGACTACTCCCGTCAATCGGCTAACAAGCTGACTAGCTTTTTTAATCTCTTTTAAGTTAATTCCGGTTTCCATGTTGTAGAAGTCTTTACGAATATGCATAGCGACGGCAATTTCTTCTAATGCCGCATTGCCTGCACGCTCTCCAATACCGTTAATCGTACATTCTACTTGATCGGCACCGTTCTCAACTGCTGCTATAGAGTTTGCAACAGCCATTCCAAGATCATCATGACAATGAGCTGAAAGCTTAACTTTTTCTATACCTGTAACATTCTCTTTCAAGTACTTGAATAGAGCACCGTATTCTGCAGGAGTTGCATAGCCTACAGTGTCTGGAACATTAATCGTTGTCGCCCCTGCTTCAATTACTTTATTGATAATACGTACGAGGAATTCCTTATCGGAACGGAATGCATCTTCTGCAGACCATTGAACGAGAGGGAAAAATTGTTTAGCATATTTAACCGTATCTGCTGCAATTTCGACTACCTGGTCTGGAGATTTCTTTAGCTTATACTCCATATGGATCGGTGATGTCGCCAAGAACACGTGAATATGTGGATTTACACCACCGCGTAATGCTTCCCATGATATATCAATGTCTTTCTTCATCGCCCTAGCAAGTCCTGTAACAGTTGAGTTTTTCACTGTATCGGCAATGCGTCGAACGGCTTCGAAATCACCTGGGGATGAAGCAGGAAATCCTGCTTCAATAACGGCTACCCCAAGTTTTTCAAGCTGACGAGCGATCTCTAATTTTTCTACTGTATTTAGATTAATACCCGCAGATTGCTCACCGTCGCGAAGAGTTGTATCGAAAATATCAATTTTTCTCACTCGCTACCACTTCTTCCTCTTTTGATTTAGCTCCTTCGCTGATGAATGGCATCATAGAACGAAGCTTCTGTCCAACTTCTTCAATTTGGTGCTTAGATTCTGCTTCTTCGATTGCATTGAACTTAGGACGTCCGTTTTCGTTCTCTTCGATCCATTCTTTTGCGAATTTACCTGATTGGATGTCAGTAAGAATATCTTTCATACGAGCTTTTGTATCTGCATCGATTACGCGTGGTCCAGAAACAAAGTCGCCCCACTCTGCAGTGTCAGAGATTGAGTAACGCATTCCAGCCATTCCGCCTTCATACATCAAGTCAACGATTAGTTTCGTTTCGTGCAATGTTTCGAAATAAGCAAGTTCAGGCTGGTATCCAGCTTCAACTAGAGTTTCGAATCCAGCTTTAACTAGTGAAGTTAAGCCACCACATAGTACTGCTTGCTCTCCGAATAGATCCGTAACTGTTTCTTCCTCGAATGTTGTTTCCAAAACGCCACCACGAGCCGAACCGATACCTTTTGCATATGCAAGAGCTACGTCTTTAGCTTGGCCAGATACGTCTTGATACACTGCGAATAGTGCAGGTACTCCGCCGCCAGCTTCGAATGTTCTACGTACAAGGTGTCCTGGTCCTTTTGGAGCTACTAGGAATACATCTACATCAGCAGGTGGTTTGATTTCACCGAAGTGTACGTTGAAACCGTGAGCAAATACTAATGATTTTCCTTTAGCAAGAGCTGGTTCGATCTCTGCTTCATATACCGCTTTTTGATTTTCATCAGGAAGTAAGATCATGATCAAGTCTGCTTTTTCAGAAGCTTCTTTAACAGATAGTGCTTCAAGACCGTCTGATTTTGCTTGGTCGAATGATTTACCAGCACGAACTCCTACTACTACGTTAAATCCTGAATCTTTCAAGTTACGAGCGTGTGCGTGACCTTGTGAACCGTATCCGATAATTGCAACTGTTTTACCTTCTAATAGTCCTTCATTGATATCCTGGTTATAATACATTTTTGTCATTTTAATTTCCCCCTAAGTGTGTGTGTTTTACTGTTTTAAAATCGATAGCTGTGGTGCTTGAACCTTTTGCATATCGCGGGCAAAGCCGGTTGCGCCAGTTCGTGTTAATTCTTTGATGCCATATGGTTTCAGCAAATCGATAAATGCTTCGATTTTGTCTGGGTCACCCGTTACTTGGTACGTTACTACATTCTTTCCGGAGTCGACAATTGTCGGACGGAAAGGTTCAACGATGCTGTTCATCTCAGAGCGAATCTGTGGTGGTGAGATCACCTTTACTAGCGCTAACTCACGTAACACGATTGCTTTGTCTGTTATATCTTTCACTGTAATAACATCAATCTGCTTTTGCAGCTGTTTTACAAGTTGTTCAATTTTGTTTTCATCTTCTACATGAACTTGAAATGTCATCTTGGATCTATTTGGTTGTTCAGTAGCCCCTACGGTAATACTTTCAATATTGAATTGACGCTTCATCAGCAGTCCCGTTACACGGTTTAATACTCCGCTCTGATTAATTACTGTTACTGTAATAATTCGTTTCACTGAGGACTCACTCCAATCATGTCTTGTAATCCTTTACCTGGAGCAACCATCGGATAGACGTTTTCACGTTGTTTCACACGGCAATCAATCAAGACCGGCTCATCAGATAATAATGCTTCTGTAAATACTTTTTCTGCTTCTTCTAAATTGTGAATGCGATACCCTTTCAGGTCATATGCTTCCGCCAATTTAATGAAATCAGGTTGTACGGGTACTAGCGACTGTGAGTAACGTTCTTCATAGAATGTCTCTTGCCATTGACGTACCATACCAAGTGCACCGTTATTCAAGATGATAACTTTCACCGGAATACGCATTTCCTGAAGAAGTGAAAGCTCTTGTGCAGTCATTTGGAAACCAGCATCCCCAACTACCGCAATTACACGATCTTTCGGTCTTGCCAATTGTGCGCCGATTGCTGCTGGGAAACCAAAGCCCATTGTTCCTAATCCGCCTGACGTTACCCAGTTATCTGGATTATTGAAACGATAATATTGAGCGGTCCACATTTGGTGCTGGCCAACATCTGTCGTGACGATCGCATCACCATTTGTGATACGATGTATGATCTCAAGTGCTTGTTGTGGTAATAAAGCTTCCTCATCCGTTTGATACCAAAGCGGATATTGGTCTGCTAAACCATTCAAATAGCTTACCCACTCTACTGTATCCGGTGATTTGAAATCTGCTTTCAGCAATGCTGTTAACGCTTCTTTCGCGTCAGATACAATTGGGATTTCGGTCACTACGTTTTTACCAATTTCAGCTGGATCAATGTCTACATGAATGACTCGTGCATTCGGCAAGAATGCATCCAAGTTTCCTGTTAGACGGTCATCAAAACGTGCACCGACATTGAGCAATAAATCACATTCGCTTAGTGCATAGTTGGCAGTTGCCGTTCCGTGCATTCCGGCCATTCCGTAGAATAACTCATGTTCTCCATGAATTGTACCCAAGCCGAGTAATGTATTAACGACAGGAATACGATGCGTTTCGACAAGTTTCTTCAGCTCAGCCGTTCCACCTGCATGAAGTACACCTGCGCCTGCAAGGATCATCGGCTTTTTCGCTCCCGAGATGGCCTTTGAAGCTTTTTGAATTTGCAGATAATTCGGTGTAGTAGTTGGCTGATAACCGGGCAGATTCACTTCTTTATCTTCTTTTTCTACAGGTACAAAGAGATCTGTTGCGATATTTTTCGGTACGTCGACTACGACTGGTCCTGGTCTTCCGGTAGAGGCAATGTGGAATGCTTCACGCATAATACGTGGAATGTCAGCAACACTTTGCACTTGATAGTTATGTTTTGTAATAGGTTGAGTGATTCCAATGATATCCGCTTCCTGGAAAGCATCCGATCCAATAACTGTACTTGCTACTTGACCTGTAATAACTACTAATGGAAGAGAGTCCATCATGGCATCTGTAATACCCGTTACTAAGTTCGTCGCGCCAGGGCCTGATGTGGCAATGACGACCCCAGTTTTTCCGGATACTCTTGCATATCCTTCTGCTGCATGGATTGCACCTTGTTCGTGACGTGCTAATACGTGTGGGATCGGGTCGTTATATAGCGCATCATAAATTGGGAGAACTGCCCCTCCAGGATATCCAAAGATTATTTCTACGTTCTGTTCTTTAAGCGATTGAATCAAGATGGCAGAACCATCTGTAGGTTTATTTACGGCTTGTTCCTTTGGCATAGTAGATGCAGTCTGTTTTTCTTGTACTTCAGCACTCATACTGAACTCCTCCTTACAATTTTCAACTATATATATTGGCCAGTGACTTTTCTCTCTAAAAAAAAGCCTTTTCATCCCACGCAAAGAATCTGATCTCTTTACATAGGGATGAAAAAGCTTTCATGGTACCACCCTAGTTCGTGACAATTGTCACCTTATGAAAAAGTATGCCTAAGCCGTACCTTTTCATTGCTAACGAGCCCGATTATCGAGCCCGGGATTGCCTAGTCGGTATACCTTTAAGCAATCCACTCCGAGGGGATGTCGCAAATAGTTGTATTGCCGGCTCGCAGCACCGCCGGCTCTCTGTGAATACAGTTTCTATCTACTTTAACCTCATCAACGTTTTATATATTAAATTTTCATGACTCCACCTGTACTGGCTGAAGTGACGAGATGGGCATATCTTGCAAGATAGCCTTTTTTGATTTTAAGTTCAAATGGTTTTAGTGCATTTCGTCGCTCTGCAAGAACTTCATCAGATACCATCAGTTCGATCGTACGTTTTGTCAAATCGATTTCGATGATATCACCGTTCTCTACAAGTGCAATGGGTCCGCCCGATGCTGCTTCTGGTGAGATGTGACCTATAGAAATACCTCGAGACGCTCCGGAGAAACGACCGTCAGTAATCAACGCAACTTCTTTACCAAGACCTTTCCCCATAATTGCGGAAGTAGGTGCTAACATTTCTGGCATACCAGGTCCACCTTTAGGGCCTTCATATCGAATCACGACTACGTGGCCTGCTTTAACTGTGTCATTGTCAATATTCTCTTGCGCTGCTTCTTGTGAATCAAAGACAATTGCTTCTCCCCTAAATTCCTTTATTGAAGGATCCACTGCTCCGACTTTAATGACGGAACCTTCAGGAGCGATGTTACCAAATAGAATGGACAGGCCGCCTACTGGACTATGCGGATTATCTTTCGTTCGAATGACATCTGTATTTGTGATCTCATATCCAGCGACATCTTCTTCAATTGTCTTGCCAGTAATCGTCTTACGTTTATTATGCATCGCTCCATCAATTTTACATAATTCATTGATAATTGCGCTGACACCGCCAGCTTGTTGAACATCATCCATTGAATAATCGGATGCTGGCATGATTTTCGATAAGTACGGTACTCGTTTAGCTACATCGTTTACATCTTCAATATTGTAATCAATTTCCGCTTCGTGAGCGATAGCTAATGTATGGAGAACTGTATTTGTCGAACCTCCCATTGCCATATCAAGTGCAAATGCATCGTCGATTGTTTCTTTTGTAATAATGTCACGTGGTTTAATATCATTTTCAATACAATTCATTAAATGTTTAGCCGCATCTTTGATCAGTGTATGGCGAGCGTCAGATGTAGCAAGAATTGTCGCATTTCCTGGAAGAGCCATTCCTAGCATTTCCATTAGTGAGTTCATAGAGTTTGCCGTAAACATTCCTGAACATGACCCACATGAAGGACAAGCATTCTGTTCGATGTCGAGTAATGTTTCTGCTGACATCTTACCGCTCTTGTAAGCTCCTACACCTTCAAATACTGAAGTTAATGAAAGAACATCGCCCGTTGCGGAAACCCCCGCTTCCATCGGTCCACCAGAAACAAATACTGAAGGGACGTTTGTTCTAACAGCTGCCATCAGCATACCCGGTGTGATTTTGTCACAGTTAGGTATATAGAAGACTCCGTCAAACCAGTGTGCGTTAATGACCGTTTCAGCTGCGTCGGCAATCAGCTCTCGGCTTGGCAATGAGTAGCGCATACCAATGTGGCCCATTGCGATTCCGTCATCAACACCAATTGTATTGAACTCGAACGGTACCCCGCCTGCCTCCCAGATTGCTTCTTTTACTACTTCCGCGAATTTATTTAAATGCATATGTCCCGGAATAATATCTATATATGAGTTACACACTCCTATAAATGGTTTGTGCATATCTTTCGTTTTAACGCCCGCTGCGTAAAGTAAACTACGATGTGGTGCGCGATCGATCCCTTTTTTAATCATGTCACTTCTCATTTGCAATCTCTCCTATACTAATTGAACGAATCAATTGCTAATTACATTAATTTCATTCAGTTGAATATTCTGAACAACTAGTGAATACTTTCACAGCTGCGAACTAGATTGCTGTAATCATATCTTGTATGCGTACAAAGGTCAACCGTATTTTTAAAGTTTTTCGTTAATTGTGACTAATTTAAAACCTCTGAATACGCTTACAAATGCATTGTAACGCGATATATTGCATATCGAAATATAGCTAAATATTTTTGTTTTTATTTTGCTTCTTTCATTAAAGAAAAGATATACAAATTGATTTCTATTATTTACAAATGAAAACCAGGCTTGTACTTTTACTATGAGTTGTGAATCTATTCATGCTATTCACAAGACAGTTGATTTATTAATGATTTGAAAGAAAACATATAGTTCCTCGGCAAGTTTCGCTCGACATCTTTCGACAATTACTTTTTGTTTATAACTCTATGCACATTATCCACCGCGTATCTTAGCAGTTTCTGTAAACAATTCACACATTACCCACAGCTTACTCACGCCTACTGTGGACAATTCGAACGCTTGTTCTTTCAAAGAACCTTTGGTAAAGTAATAGATAACATCTAGAGGGAAGTATGCACACTGATTAGATTCTATTCATCCAAAGGGAGGCGGTTCTACTGTGCTACATTTATCGGATCAATTGTTGCTCTATTCATATCAGCAGGCTCAAAAGTATCAACTGAATCAGGAGTTCATCCAAATGTTAGAACGTGAGATACGGAAACGTGCCTTAGAATCGATGAAACTCAGTAGCTGATCTTTCGGATACAATAAAATGGACATGCCCATTACAATCAGGCACGTCCATTTTTTATTTTATAAATTGCTCTTCTTCTATAGAAGGGGCATATTTTATGATAAAGCTTTAAGCCCGACTACACCAAACACAATCAGGAGTAGACTGACTACTCTACCTGTACTCTTCGATTCCCCGAAGAACAGCATGTTGATGAGCACCGCACCCGCTGTACCTATACCAATCCACACGGCATACGCTGTACTGACTTGCAAAAACTTAAAGGAGTTATATAAAAAGAAGAATGCGATACCGAATCCTCCGTAATATAACAATCCATTCGCCAATGTTTTATTTTCACTGAATTTCTTCAGCCCTATCACACCGGCAAACTCACTTAGTGCTGCCAATAATACTAGAATCCAACCCATCGCCTTTCACTCCCTTCAGCGCTTTCTTTTCATCTTGTCCATCCGCTATCTTCAATCCTGCAACACCCAATACTAGAATGAAGATGAAAAAAATCTTTCCTATACTAATATGTTCACCGAAGAACATGACATCCATTAAAGATGTACCGACTGTACCGATTCCAGCGAATACCGCATAGACGGTTCCGGTCGGTAAACCTTCGCATGCTTTCGTTAAGTAATGAAAGTCCACAAATATAAACCCTACTATGATAATCCAGTGCCACCAGTGGGTTGCTGTGTTAAATCCAAAAATCCATACTAATTCAAAAAAACTAGTTAATGCTACATAAAACCAGGCTTTGTTCATATCATTCGCTCCTACTTATTTTTTACATCACTCATGTGACTGACTGTCATTCATTTTACCATAAAGATTAACATTTTACTATGTTAACCTTCTACATTCTGAAAATGTAATGCATATGCTAAGAATTCAAGAACTTCTTCCTTTTGCCGATTCGCCTCATTTTCATCATGCTGCGCGTAAAGGAAGACTTGCTCTGCTGTTGATTCAACGAGGCCTATTATTAATTTAGCTGTACGATCTGGTTTAATAGACTGACGAATTGCCCCTTCTTTTTTAGCAGCTTCGAGTTTTTCACTGACCCACTCGTAGAATGGTGCATAAACGGATTCCCATTCACGGATATGTTCTGTAGAAGCTAAACCTGAATAAATAACCGCTAAAATCTCGTAGTATTCTCTATTTACTTCATAAATTGCATCAACCATTTGTTCAAATTGTTTTGGATACGATGCATCGTTATCAACCGTATCTTTTACGATTTCAATTGTCTTCGCTACCATCACTTCAGCAATTGCAGGCATAAGAGATAACTTTGATGGAAAGTACAAATAAAACGTTCCTTGCGCAATCCCCGCACGTTTAACGATATCTGAAATCTTGGTCTTTTCTATGCCTTGCTCTTGAAACACTTCTATAGCTGAATGTATAATTGCTGCCTTTTTCCCCAATGAACTTCCTACTCTCTGGTCTATAGATACACTAATTGTATAGCAATCATTCTTTTCTGACAAACAGACTCATGTTTTAAAGGTATGCCATTGCTTAGTAAAGAAAAAAGCCATCCCTTTGACAGGACGGCATGTCTACAATCATTATTTAACTTCTTTCGTTTCCTGCACAAAGGTTTCTCCACTTTTACGCGCTTGGATATCAATGTTATGTTCTGGATACTCTTTTTCAAGACGTTCGTTGTATTT
>NZ_JARIEA010000010.1 GCF_029267015.1 Sporosarcina ureae
TTACATCAGTTGGGATAAGAGGGTGGTTACGGATCGCGTCTACACTCTGTTTTACGCTCTCTGTTACGTCACTAAAACCGTGTAACCATTTCTCCATGTCAATTCCTGAATACTTCAATGTTTTGAACATGGTCGGATCCACACCGCGTTCAATCATGTGCCCAATAATGTGATCCGTATTAATAGAACTCATACCGCAGTCATGGTGTCCGACTACATAGACTTCATCTGCCTGTAATTCATAAACTGCTACTAACACACTTCGCATTA
Organism: Sporosarcina ureae; assembly: GCF_029267015.1. Taxonomy (GTDB): domain Bacteria; phylum Bacillota; class Bacilli; order Bacillales_A; family Planococcaceae; genus Sporosarcina; species Sporosarcina ureae_D. Next base: position 271 of record NZ_JARIEA010000010.1, read on the forward strand.
GACCGCCAAAAGGAGACGTGATTATCGCGCCAGCACTTTTAATAATTTTAGCATCGCCATTTTTTAAGTTCATCGCTTTAGGAAGAAGTTCGATCAATCTAGTATCCATACATGTAAGTATGACAATCCGTTTATTAGGGAATTTTGTAGTAGAGAACTCCTCGTACTTTTTATCTTCGACGAACGTCTTGTTGTAATTCATAATTTCAGATAATGATGTCATTGTAGTAACCCTCCTGGACGGTTTATATGTAGTCTGTAAAAAAAGAAAAGAGTTACCGTTTGTGGCAACTCTAATCATAAAATCCATATCCGTTAAGACTGGAATAGAAGCAAATTAGTTTCTGCCTTCAGGTTTTGGATCAACTGTAATTGAGTCATTTGAATCCAATGATCCAGACAAGAAGTGCATCGTAAACAATGATGCAAGTCCAAGAACGACCATGTAGCCGATAACTGTTGTATACATTAAGCCCATTTGAAAGCCCCTCTTTCCAAAATATATTATGTCTTCTTATACATTATACACGATATCCGGATGAATATTAAGTGCTTCTGCAAACTTTGAATGAGAAGTGACAGATTTTAGAATGCCCAATTACCGTTACGGAAGACAGGTTCAACTGTTCCGTCCTCGAGAATTCCATCAATATCCATCTTTTCAGATCCGATCATGAAGTCCACATGTGTCAAGCTTTGATTCAATCCATTGGCTTGTAGTTGTTCGGAATCCATTTCTTTTCCGCCGTCTAGACAAAATGCGTACGCGCTACCGATTGCTAAGTGATTTGAAGCGTTTTCATCGAATAAAGTATTGTAGAATAAAACATTTGAATTAGAAATGGGTGAGTCATGTGGTACTAATGCCACTTCACCAAGGAATTGTGAGCCTTCATCGGTGTCGACAAGTTGCTTCAGTATTTCTTCACCTTGATCAGCGGAAACGCTTGTAATTTTACCATCCTTGAATTGGATAGTGAAACCATCGATAATTGTACCCGCATAGCTCAGTGGTTTGGTACTTGTAACAGAACCGTTTACACCTGTTTTTAAGGGCGCGGTAAAGACTTCTTCAGTCGGCATGTTTGCCATGAATTCATGTCCAGCCTGGTTAACACTACCAGCTCCACACCATAAGTGCTTTTCCGGTAATTCTATTGTTAAATCAGTGCCTGGAGCTGTATAATGGAGTTTGCGGTAATGTTTACCATTCAAGTAATCTACTTTTTCATGTAGGTTTTCATTATGCTTTTTCCACTCCTGCACTGGATCGTGTTGATCGGCTCTTACAGCACGCAAAATGGAATTCCAGAGAGCAGGTACTTGTTCTTCCGTAGGTAGTTCAGGGAAGATTTTTGCTGCCCATGCGGTTGACGGTGCAGCAATTACTGTCCAGCTAAACTTATCTGCTTGCATAGCTTGTCTAAACTTACTAAGAGCTGTACTGGAAGCTTTTTGATTATCGCGTATTCTGCTAGACTCAATACCATTTAGTAAGTCTGGGTCTTGCGATACGATCGACATAAACGCAGCGCCTTTTTCGGCAAGCTGTTCACGTTCCATTTGTTTCCATGAAGGAAACTCGGAAAACGAATCTGCAGGTGCTTTTTCATAACGTAGACGTGTAACGACATCGTCTACCCAGTCTACGAAAACTTGTCTTGCGCCTGCTTCATACGCTTTTTCAACAATTAATCGAACAAATGAAGTAGTTTCTGTAGAAGCGCTGATGAATAGATATTGGTCCTGTTGAATATTTACACCCACCTTTACAGCTAAGTCGGCATAATTAGAAAGTTGATCTGGAAATTGATTCATCATGACATCTCCTTTTTACGTATTGTGACAATTCTAACAAGCGGAGATTACAATTCGCAACGATAAAGCAATACGGATAGTATAAAATACTCTTAGATCCATAAGAATAGTCGACTGTTTGCCCTAAACAACGTCATAAAACAACCGAAATAATAAGAAGAATGTAGTATTTGGAGGCTTTATACATGGATTTATCCACAATTGTAGGTTTGGTATTAGGATTTGCTGCTCTACTTGTTGGGATGACACTCAAAGGAGTAACCCCTGATGCGTTACTAAACCCGGCTGCAATCCTGATCATCATAGCAGGAACGATTGCCGCCGTTGTCATCGCGTTTCCAATGAATGAATTAAAAAAAATACCTAAATTATTTAAAATCATTTTCACTCAACAAAAGCTTGCATCAGATGGAGAGTTGATTCGTCTATTCTCTTCTTGGGCTGATATTGCACGTCGTGAAGGATTGCTTGCTTTGGAAGCGAAAACAGATGAAATTGATGACCCGTTTTTAAAGAATGGATTAGGTTTGGCAATTGACGGACAAAACGCCGATTATATTCGTGATGTATTAAGCGAAGAAGTAGAGGCTATGCAAGAGCGACATTCTGTTGGTGCGCTCATCTTCTCGCAAGCCGGTACATATGCCCCTACATTAGGAGTTTTAGGAGCTGTTGTAGGTCTGATTGCCGCACTAAAAGATATGAATAATATTGATGCGTTAGGACATGCGATTTCTGCTGCATTTATTGCGACATTGCTTGGTATTTTCACAGGATACGTTTTATGGCATCCGTTTTCCAATAAACTTGTACGTAAATCAAAAGAAGAAGTCCGCCAGAGGACCATGGTAATCGAAGGAATTCTTTCCGTATTGGAAGGAGAGGCACCGCGTGTCATCGAACAAAAGTTAGCATCTTATCTCTCTGTCGAGGACCGGAAGAAGCTAGCTATTGACGGCGGCGAAGGAGCTGGTAAAGTTGGCGAAGAAGCGTAAGAAAAAGAAACATGAAATAGAACATATCAACGAATCCTGGCTTTTGCCTTATGCCGATCTACTGACATTATTACTGGCATTATTCATCGTATTATTCGCTACTAGTTCAGTAGATGAAGGGCGATTTGCAGAAGTCTCAAAAGTGTTCAGTGAAATATTCGAAAGTGGCAGCGGAATCATGAGTGAAAGCGCGCCAACGACCACCCCAGTCCCTGATGATTCGGTAGGAGAGTTGGATGAAAATTCCTCTTATATGGAAGATCAGCAATCCTTGGGCGAAACGCAGGACGATTTAGACGAATACATTGCTGTAAACGAGCTAGAAAATCAGTTTGACACCAAAATGACGAATGAAGGCTTATTGCTGACGATTCGCGACAGTGTGTTGTTTAAATCGGGGCAAGCGACAATCAATCCAGAGTATAAGAGACTGGCTAATGATATTTCTCAGTTGCTGACACTTGATAGGCCACGCCAAGTGGTCATCACGGGTCATACAGACGATATTCCCATCAATAACGCGCAGTACTCATCAAACTGGGAACTAAGCGTTATGCGTGCTGTAGAGTTCCTGAAAATCATTGTGCAGGACAATGAAGTTGATCCGAATCTATTCAGCGCAAAAGGATATGGAGAATATAAGCCAATTGTTCCGAATGACACGATAGAAAACCGCAGTAAAAACCGTAGAGTAGAAGTACTCATTCAGCCACTAGTCTTAAAAGACGGCACACCGGTCAAACCGCAATAAAAATCGACTCCACGTTTGTGGAGTCGATTTTTATTTGCGCATAGAACCAAGTTCTGCCGCGATTGCCTGCATTTCATTTGGTGTGATGTTGTCACGCTTCATAACCGTAGTATACATGTAATACAAGTCCTCATATTGTTCCGTGCTGAAGTTTTCGGACTTCATTGCATCCACATTTACCATGCGAAGCTTTTCTTTAATTTTTTCAATCATGTATGAGATATTCTCTGGTGATTTTGTAGATAGATCCATGTTCGTACCGCCTTTCTTCTAATGGAAACTATCATTTCATGAAAGTGGTAAGCTGTCAACTGAACTGTAAAGTGTTACTTGCGCGCTTCCTCACGCTCTTCGTCAATTTTCTTCTTGAACCTTCTAGTTTCCATAATAACTACTCCGGACAAGCCTAGCAAACCAATTAAGTTTGGAATCGCCATTAATCCGTTTAATACATCAGCTAAGATCCATACTAGATCGAGTGATGCAGTGGCTCCCACATAAATAAATGCAACAAATACTACACGGTATGCGAGTACAGCAACACGATTAGGGAATAGATACTGGAAACATTTCTCGCCGTAATAACTCCACCCCAAAATAGTGGAAGTAGCAAAGAATACTAGTCCAATTGAGACTAAAATGGGACCTGTACTACCGAGGAAAGAGCCAAATGCTTGGGCTGTCAAAGCACCCGCATCAATTGACTTATCTTGCCATTGATTACTCATAACAATAGTAACACCTGTAATCGAACAAATGATTAATGTATCGAATAATACTTGCGTCATCGATACAAGTGCCTGACGCCCGGGCATGTCTGTACGTGCAGCTGCTGCAGCGATGGGTGCTGAACCTAAACCTGCTTCGTTAGAGAAGAGTCCGCGCGCCACACCAAATCGGATGACTGTACCGATTGCACCGCCGGCAACTGCCTGACCTGTAAATGCATCCGTGAAAATCAAGCCGAATGCCGCTGGAACTTGTTCAATATTCAAAACCATAACGATCGCTCCGGCAATGAAATAAAATAATGCCATGATCGGTACGAAAAATGCCGTTACACGACCGATAGATTTGATTCCGCCAAGGATGACAAGAGCTCCGAATACCAATAGAGCAATTCCTGTGATGTAGTGGGGTACTTCAAAAGTGCTATTCATTACATCTGCAACTGCCTTTGATTGTGTTCCATTACCAATCCCGAAAGCAGCCAAAGCGCCGAATATCGCAAATAGTACACCGAGCCATTTTTGTTTTAAACCATGCTCAAGATAGTACATCGGCCCACCAGCCATTAAGCCGTTGGAATCTTTAACGCGATACTTAACAGCTAGAATTGCTTCACTGTATTTTGTCGCCATACCGAAGAAACCGGCTAGCCACATCCAGAAGATAGCACCTGGTCCACCTGCTACGACGGCAGATGCCACACCGACAATATTACCAACACCTACAGTGGCGGCCATCGCGGTCATTAATGCCTGGAACTGAGAAATATCCCCGTCAGCTTGTTTATCATGTTTCCGTGAAAATACTTGTTTCAAAGAATAGGGCAGTAAACGTAATTGAATGAATGTCAAACGCATTGTTAAATAAATACCGGTACCAATTAATAAAATCAATAACGGGGGTCCCCAAATATAATCGGACGCAGTGGTCAAAAACTTTTCGATGTTCTCCATTTCATCCCCTCCAATTTCTCTATGATATTTTTATCATTTCCACAGTTGCTGAAATCAACCCCTCTCAATCAATTCTGATAGTATATGTTATTGTTAATAATCCAAAAAATAGAACCGTTCGTCAAGCTTTTTTTAAATAAAGTGGAACAAAGATTGTTTGGTAACTTGTAGTGTGGGTATAATGAAGTGAGACGTAATCGTGAATAAGGAGGCGAAACATGTATGGGTTCTAGTAAATTTGGAAGATATGTATTAGGCGGCGCATTAATTGGAGCTGCGGTGAGTATGTTAGACAGAGCAACAAGACAACATACGGTCACTACTGCAAGATCGTCATATGAAAAAGTATTGTATTACAAAGAAAATCCTGACATCGTAAAAAATGAGTTCCAACAGAAAAAAGAAAAAGTACAAACTCTTGTTGATCAAGTGAAAGGTGATGTGAATTACATCAAATCACAGGTCGATGAAATCAAGACCTTGACTCCGCAAGTGAAAGAAATGTTTGCGGATACAAAAGAAGCGATCTCTGAATCAAAATCAGAGTATGAACAAATCATTGAGGACGATGCAACGGCTGCATCATCTGTTTCTGCGCAAGCAGATGCTTCATTGCCTCCAGTGGTCCAAAAAAAAAACGTAATACCATTAGAGAATCAATAGCAGTAGAATCAGTAAATGAAAGGGGGACACATCAGTTGGATAGACAAAAAAGTGCCCCTTTTTCAGATTCTGACGATGAAGATGAGTCCAAGAGAGAAAAGGTAAAAGGATTTATTAATGATGTAAAAGATGGAGAAGAAGATGATTTTGATCCGACGACTACGAGCGGCTTTTTTAAACAATTGATTATCCGAGTGAAAGAATTGGATATTTCAGCAGCTGGTTCGCAGTTGGCCTTCTTTTTCCTATTATCGTTATTTCCACTACTAATCTTTCTTTTTACATTATTGCCTTACTTACAGTTAGACCAAAGCCAAATCTTTTTGTTTATCCGTGAGTACGCCCCGGAAAGTACAGCTTCTCTAATTGAAGGGACGCTTTCTGAGGTACTAGATAATAAAAGTGGAGGATTACTGTCAGTCGGAATCTTGGCTACAATCTGGTCGGCGTCTAAAGGTATGGGCGCAGTAACAAAAGGATTGAATGATGCGTATGAAGTAGAAGATGATAGAAACTTTATCGTTTCTAAAGGATTGTCGATTGCGTTTACTATTATGTTAGTGGCGACGGTAATCATCGCATTAGTGCTACCTATATTTGGTCAACCAATCGGGCAAGTAATCTTTACATTCTTAGGGTTGGAAGAAACGTTCCTGACTGTGTGGAACTTGATACGATTCCTCATTCCACCATTCCTGATCTTTGCAGTATTCTCTTTACTATACTGGCTAGTGCCGAGTGTGAAGTTGCATTTTAAAGGAATACTTCCAGGGGCTATCTTTGCAACAATAGGATGGATTATTACGTCACTAGGATTCTCGTTCTATATTAGTAATTTCGGAAGCTATGCCAATACGTACGGGAGTATCGCTGGAATTATCGTATTAATCATGTGGTTATACCTGTCAGCTATCATTTTGATACTCGGAGGTACAATCAATTCAGTCGTGAAAAATCGTCAAGAACATAACCAACAAATTGTATAAACAAAAAAGTGAAGAAAGGGATTCCTTTCTTCACTTTTTCTATTATATTTTATTAAGCATCCGTAAACCATTTAATATAACCAATATCGTACTTCCTTCGTGTCCAATGACACCAAGAGGTAGATCCACTACTTGCATGAAGTTTGCGATAATGAGGATCGAGATGACCGCTATCGAGAAGAATACATTTTGTTTAACGATTCGTTGCATTTTTCGTGAAAGCTTAATAGCGTATGATAAGCGATTCAAGTCGTTTTGCATGAGTACAACATCAGCTGTCTCGAGTGCCACATCTGTACCTTCACCCATCGCAATACCGGAAGTGGCGGTAGCTAGAGCAGGAGCGTCATTGATTCCATCTCCTACCATGCCGACCATATCGTATTTCTTCAATAGTTGCTTAAGCTGAACCACTTTCTCCTCAGGTAGACATTCTGCTACGTAGGAATCCACACCTACTTCGCTTGCGATGGCTTGTGCAGTCTTTTCATTATCCCCAGTCAACATGACTGTATGAAGACCTAAAGACTGCAACGATTTAATCGCAGAAATGGCTTCTTTTCGTAATGTATCTTGTAAAGCTGCTAGTGCTACAATTCCTTGTTCATCTCTCATAAAGATGACCGTTTTTCCTTCATTCGCAAGTGATACTGCCACATTGTTTTGAAATTCTTCCACTAGCTCTTCGCCAACAAATTTCGGTTTACCGATTAGAATGTCCCCTTGATCGGTTTCTGCTTTTATACCAAATCCAGGAACGTCTTCAATATGAAGATTACGTTCAGGTTCTACACCATGCTCTGCAGCGTAATTAATGATAGCTTTTGCCAATGGATGATTGGACAGCGATTCCGCACCTGCAAACAAAGCAAGCGTCTCTTTCATGTCTGCACCTTCACGAACGATGAAATCCATCACAATAGGTTTACCATTCGTCAAAGTACCTGTTTTATCAAAAGCAAATGCTTGCAAGGTACTTAAGTGTTCTAAATGGACTCCGCCTTTAAATAATACCCCTTTTCTAGCTCCATTAGAAACAGCCGCTAATGTTGCAGGCATAATGGAAGCCATTAAAGCACAAGGAGAGGCGACTACTAGCAAGACGATCGCACGGTAGAAGGATGTAGTCCAGTCCCAGTTAAATAAGAAGTGGGGGAGGAACATCATGATGACAACTGCTGCGAGTACAATCTTTACGTAAGATCCTTCAAAGCGCTCGATAAATTGTTGAGAAGGAGACTTCTCACTTTGTGCGTTTTGCACCATCGTAATAATCTTTTGGAATAATGTTTCAGAACTTGGTTTGGTCATTGTCATGCGGATCGCACCACTAATATTGACTGTACCTGCAAATAATTCATCATTTTCCTGCTTCGTCACAGGTATAGATTCTCCGTTGATAGCTGACATGTCGATCGAAGTGATGCCGCTCAAGATTTCACCATCAACCGGAATTCGTTCACCAGGTTTAACTAGCAATACAGATCCAATAGATAGAGAATCTGTAGATACTTTTTTCTCGCTGCCGTCTTCAAGGATCAACCAAGCTTCTTCAGGTTGCAATTCCATCAAAGAAGAGATTTCATTATGGCTTTTATTAAGTGTATAGGTTTCTAGTGCACCGCTAATTGCGAAGATGAAGATCAAGATTGCACCTTCAGCCCAGTATCCGATAATTCCTGAACCGATCGCTGCAAAAATCATGAGCATCTCGACATTCAGTTCCTTATTTTTTATTGTTTCTTCAATACCTTCTTTTGCTTTAGCGTAACCACCAATCAAAAACGCTATAATATACAGCGTTACCGAAAAGGACTCTGTACCGTTTTTTCCTAAAATCCATGCTGCAAGAATGATGATTCCAGATAATATAGCCGCAATCAGCTCAAGACGTGCAGACCAGTCAATCGTCTGTTCAGATTGTTCTTTTGCAAGTGCTGTCATGTAATCTCCTCCTAATTGATAATGAGTTTCAATTTCAAAGTTCTTATTAAAGCAGTAAAGTCGACTCTACAGTAGTAGAATCGACTTTTCGGGCATTAAAATAGAATGAATATGAAGTTGTAATAGTTATTATCTACAGTATATCATTTCTCAATGAGAAGTGTTACTTAAATGGCTAATTAATGCAAATTGGGTTAAAAGATATAAACTTAGAAGCTGACATTAGTGTTGGAAATGGGATTTCTAGTGTGTAAATGTGCTCCCAACGCTTCGCTATTGCCGCAAAAGCCGTCCTTTGTTACGGCTCTCGCTCCAATCCCTGCAGTATAAGTAGGGGGTACTTATTGTTGTGCATTGAAGTTAGGTTTGTGATCTGTTAAGCATTTGAACTTGAATCTAATTAAGTTTAAAGACAAATACAATTAACACACTTCAGCCAATGAATGTTCTAAGTCTATCCACCATATAAATAGGATTGAAGCGGAAGCTGGGGCGACTCCTGGGGAATCAGAGTGATCTTGAGACCCTGGACTGAGCGTAAGCGAGGGAAGCGGCTCAAGATTGCTCCCCCGGAAAGCGTCCCCAGCTGGAGCTCCAATCCCTTCGTACTTATCAGAACACCTTTCCATTCTCCATAAAAAAAGCAGCGAATGATGGTTCTCATTCGCTGCTTGCTTATTAGTTAAATACTTTTTCTTTGAACTGAGAAAGCTTTTCTAACGAAGACTTGTCAATATCAGCATGTAAGCTGTTACCGTGCGAGTCCATCGTTACGACTGCAGTGAAGTCCTCCACGCGTAAATGCCATAGCGCTTCTGGAATACCGAACTCCAATAAGTCGACGCCTTCGACCTCTTTAATACAGTCAGCATAATACTGCGCTGCGCCACCGATCCCATTCAAGTACACCCCACCGTGCTCTTTAAGAGCCGCAAGTGTTTTAGGTCCCATTCCGCCTTTACCAATCACCGCGCGGATGCCGAACTTCTTCATGATATCACCTTGGTACGGTTCTTCACGCATAGAAGTCGTAGGTCCTGCAGCTTTGATCTCATACTTACCTTCATCGTTCTTTAGAACAACTGGCCCACAGTGATAGATGACTTGTCCATTCAAATCAACTGGTGCGTCATTGTCCATTAAGTGCTTGTGGATTGCGTCACGGCCTGTGTACATACGGCCAGAAATTTTCACCACATCGCCAACGTGAAGGTCGCGAACGTCTTCTTCTGAAATGGGCGCTTGCAAGTGTACGATACGTGCAGTGGATTTTGCTTCTTCAGCTGGCTGTTCGAATGCAATTTTCTCGCCTTCATTATAGTGCCAATCCATGATTTCACCAGTTGTTGCATTAATGTTCACTGCCATACGGCGATACGCCCAGCAGTTATACGCTACAGATACGTAGAAGCTTGCGGGAATGCGGTGCATAACGCCGATTTTACATCCTAATAATGTAGCTTCGCCGCCGAAGCCCATTGTCCCGATTCCAAGAAGATTGGCTTTTTCTAATACGTACTCTTCCAACTGCGCAAGTTCAGGAACTGGATTAACGTCCGTTACATCGCGGAAAAGTTGTTCTTTCGCCAAGTCATATCCAGATGAACGGTCGCCACCGATTCCGACACCGATAAATCCAGCAGAACAACCTTGTCCTTGTGCCTGGTAAACCGAATGAAGGATGCATTTGCGAATACCGTCTAAATCGCGTCCTGCACGACCAAGACCTTCTAATTCAGTAGGGAGGCTATACTGGATGTTTTTGTTTTCACATCCACCACCTTTTAAGATTAATTTTGCTTCTATGTAATCTTCTTCCCATTGTTCAAACTTTACAACAGGTAAGCCAATACCTAAGTTATTGCCGCTATTTTCACCAGTCAATGAATCTACAGCATTTGGACGGAGCTTTCCTTTTTCCGTAGCTAACTCCAACGCGCGTACAATTGCTGCTTTGATTTCCAGTTGGTTTACGCCGATTGGTGTTTTGATCTTGAATGTAGGAAGGCCTGTATCCTGACAAATTGGAGATAGTTTATCATCAGCCATATTGATATTATTTGCGATCGTATCCAAACTCATAGCAGCGCTTGTTCCTTTATTTTCTTTTTCCTTTGCGGAAAGGATGGCGCGTCTAACGTCTTTTGGCAAGTTTGTGGACGTTTCACAAACTAGTTCATAAATACTCTTCTCAATTGTCTCTATGTACATCTCAAAATCCCCCGTTAGTGTATATTATTTTTTCGAACTATCCATCTGTTCTTCTAATTCATCAAGTAGCATGATTAGACGATCTATATCTTGGAGGTCCGTGTGTTCAGGTTCAATCGCTTCTAATGTTTCAATGAATTGATTGAATCGATTCTTCAGTTCGAAGACTTGTTCGTTGTTTTGTGAGTTATCCATACGTACACCTCTTTCTATCATTGATATCGTATACGAAAACACTGTTTTTTTCAATCTGATTTTGTTGTGCATACCGCAAACAACAAATTATAAAGAAAATAGTAAGAATTTCATTAAAATACTTTACAATTGACTGAATAGTTGTTATAGTAAGTCTAATCAAAAGAAAAGGAGGTCGTAGTTATAGACACGAATCGAATCCTAGACACATAACAACGAAGGAGGGGATCCGTAACAGTCCAACAGCGGTGAAATAAGTTGGATAACTACGAATATAAACATGCAAATTGAAGATGAATCAAATAATTAGAGACCTTATCTGTTGGCAGTGAACAAACAGATAAGGTCTCTCATTTATTGTGTGATTTTATTTCCTTTTTCATATTCCTTCACTAATTGATCTAAGGAATGGAATTCATAGCCCTGCTTCTTAGCATCTCGAATGAAATCGGGGAGAGCCTCTGCATTATCAGCTGCTACGGTATGCATGAGAATGACAGCACCTGGGTGTAGTTGATTCATCAATTCGTTATAGGCATACGCTTTTCCTTTTCGCTGGTCGCGGTGCCAGTCAATGAAGGCAACAGACCAAAAAATATGTCTATATCCCAGTTCGTTTCCTTTTTGTAGTAGCTTCGCATTGAATGTACCCTCTGGTGGCCTTGCGTAGATCGTTCTCTTTAAACCAGTAGTAGCGTATACAATTTCATCTAACCTCTTCCACTCATCTTCCATCTGTTGTTCGGTTATATTGGCCATGTTCGGGTGATCATATGAATGGTTTCCAATGCCGTGACCATCCTTTACCATACGCTTTACTAAATCACTTGCACTTTTTACATAATGCCCAGTCAAGAAAAATGTGGCGGGTGCTTTCTCTTTTTTTAGTGTATCTAAAATGCTTTCCGTATATCCGTTCTCATATCCGTTATCGAACGTTAGATACACAACTTTTTTATCGTCCTTCCCTTTATAGATTGCACCGTAATCATCAAGCAATTTATCCAATTCTGCTCCTGCTGAAGGGGGAACTCCCTCAGTCGCCTTCTTAAATCCCCAATGAAAAGCTTCAGCCTGAACGGTGAAGGGATTCATCACAACGCCAACGATCAGTAAACAAGATGCCAGTAAAAATCCTGTCAGATGTTGAGTCATTAAGCATCACTCCTTTTTACTAAGCATGTACCAAACGACTCTTTGTATGTAATAAAAAGAAAAAATGTTTGTCAAAACGTGAAAACGTCTCAACAAACATTAGATATCATTTTAGTAAATTTTCAAGTGCTGGTCGTAATGAAGGGTAATCGAACGTAAACCCATGAGCCAACAGCTTTTTCGGTAGTACATGCTGTCCTTGCAAGACGACGATACTTTTTTCACCTAATGCAACTTCCATTGCAAAGCTTGGTACTGGGAACCAGTGTGGACGATGCAAGACTTTACCGATTGTTTTCCCGAAAGCGTTCATATGCATCGGACTTGGTGCCACTACGTTAACGGGACCTTCAACATCATGATTCTCTATGGAAAAGAGGATGGCGTTGGCCACGTCTTCAACATGCACCCATGAGAACCATTGATTGCCCGAACCAATTTTACCCCCAGCAAATAATTGATAAGGAAGTTTAATAAGTGGAAGTGCACCACCATTTTTACCAAGCACAATACCGAAACGAGTATATACAGTACGAACACCTAATTCTTTCGCTTGCCCTGCGAGATTTTCCCAGTCATGTACGGTTTGTGCGAGAAAATCGTCCCCGATTTCAGTAGAATCTTCAGTATACTCAGCAGTGAGCGATGTAGGATAAATCCCAATAGCACTTGCATTCACTAAAACATGCGGTTTCTTAGGAAGCGTACGCATAATACGCAATACTTCTTGCGTAGCTGTTATTCGACTATCGTGAATCTGCTTTTTTCGCTCTTCCGACCAACGACCATCATCAATTGACACGCCTGCTAAGTTAACAAATGCATCTACGTGCCCTAATTCATTTTCAGGGGAAGCATGATCTGTCAACCATTGAACATAATGAACATCATTATGTTGTGATGAAGGCTTGCGCGTTAAAATAATTACTTCATGACCCTTTAGCTTTAACTTCTCAGTTAAGATACTGCCAATGAATCCAGTTCCACCTGTAATAACCACTCTCATAATGGTTTCCCTCCATTCTCTTAAAAATTAGTACACTATTGCTGACCACCACCGCAAGAAGCGGTATACTTAGACAAAGTAGGTGATGGAAACGTGCCGCTTATTACCAAAATATCACAACAAAAACGAGATAGCGAACGTTATAATATTTTTCTTGATGATCAATATGCATTTAGTGTCCATGAAACCGTCCTAGTGAAATTTGAACTCACGAAAGGCATGGAATTGGACGATTGGTCCACGGACGAGATTGTTTATTCAGACCAAATTGAAAAAGCATTTAACCGTGCTTTGCATTTTTTATCGTTCCGAATGCGAAGTGAAATGGAAGTTAAAAAGAAATTACTTGAAAAAGAATACGGAGAAGCGGTTGTTCTAGAAGCTATCGTCAAATTAAAGCGACTTGGCTTTTTGAATGATGAAGCATTTTCGGAAGCACTTGTACGCACGGAAAAAAATAGTACGTTAAAAGGTCCGAGAGCTATTCAGCAATCTCTCTATAAAAAAGGTATACCCAAAGAACTGCAAACTCAAGCATTGGAGGAATATACAATGGAAGATCAAATGGCTAATGCTATGAAACTGGCTGAAAAAACGATGCGATCGAATAGTTCACAGCCGCCAGCACAAGTTAAGCAAAAAATACAAAACACATTAGCTAGAAAAGGTTTTTCTTATCAGCAAATTTCAGAAGTTCTCAGCAATTTAACAATCGAGCGGGATGAAGAAGAATGGTCCGACATTACGTCTGCATTCGGTGAGAAAGCATGGAGACGCTACCAAAGTAAATACTCAGGATCCGACCTTAGACAACGTGTGAAGCAATCGATGTATCAAAAAGGTATTCCACTCGGTCAAATCGATCAATTTATTGAACAGAAAAGGAATGAAGAAGATGGATACTGAAAAACATTATAGTGACATGAATGAAAACGAACTGCGTAGCGAAATCGGTAAGTTGATGGAGAAAGCGCGTAAAGCGGAACAGATGGGGATGCTCAGTGAATATGCTGTTCATCAAAGAAAAGCGGTTCTAGTGCAATCATATCTTGTGGATCCTGCTACCATTAAGCCTGGTGAAATGTACCGTATTGAAGGAGACGATGGTGTGTTCTTTCAAGTAGATTATCTAAAAGGTCTATTCGCATGGGGGTATCGCTTAGGCGGAGATAAAGCTGAAGAGGCATTGCCGCTTGCGATGTTGAAAAATATAAAAAGCGGAAAATAAACAAAAAAGAGCGCTCGTGCGTAATGCACGAACGTTCTTTAATTATTAGGGGCAAAATTAAGTTTTTTACGTAGCTTTTCCTCTGAGAAAATCCATCCAGTATAGGAATTCACTACTTCTAAATCTTCATTGACATGTGCTACCGCTACGAATGGATAGTAACCTTTGCTTCGGTAACGTAGATCTATCAAACGAACTTCGTAAATATCGGCTTCCTCTGAAATTGACCAACGATAGAGAGGCGAAAACGAAGTGAACGCTTGCATGTTCGGATCTTCTAATGCCGCTTCAACTTGAGGTGACATCGGCATAGTTTCACGTTCGAATCGTTCGTAAATCGTAATGGAACGTCCGTATGCTCGTCCTACATAATGATTAACCTCTGTCGTTGCAGCAATTCGCCACTGAAAGAAGTTCATCGTAGGTGCAGTGAATATATCCGTAGCATTCGGAATCGTCTTCCTTACAGCATTTTTCACTGCGCTCTTTACCGCAAAGCGCAATAGGTAATAGAAGAATAAGACGATATACAAAATAGACATTGTGAAAACAGGGTCTGTACCGAACACCCATGCCAGGATTGCCACTACATGAAGTCCAAAAATAATTGGATCAAATGTATTGATCACCCCTATGGCTACCCATTTTTGCGAAAATGGCCGAAGAGCTTGAGTACCATACGAGTTGAAAATATCCACAAAAACATGCGTGAATACCGCTAAGAATGTCCATGCCCATACATGAAGGAAAATAGCTCCCGGCACAATGAAGGTCAACAGTATGGAGATCAGCAACGGCCACAGCATAACCGCTGGAACCGAATGTGTAATGCCTCGGTGGTTAGTTAAATAAACTGCGTTGTTTCTAAGTTTCAGAACCGTATCTATATCGGGAATGAGTGAACCAACCATAATACCAGCAAAAACAGCGCCCATAGTGGCAGGTTCAGTTGCTACGACTGAGTCGGCAAGGGCCAATCCACTAATCGCAACACCCATTGCAATATGTGTGCCTGTATCCAAATTATCACTCCTTTACTGAAAGAGTTATATACTACTTATAATTATATACCCTTTATTATTATAACTAAAAGCATTTACATGAAGAAACGAGGTCCATATGCAAATCATTGAACAAAAGAAAGCATTCCAAGATGCATTATTGACTTGGTATAAAGCCGAAAAACGAGACTTGCCTTGGAGGAGAACCGATAATCCATATTATATTTGGGTTTCGGAAGTCATGTTGCAACAAACACGAGTAGATACCGTCATTCCGTATTATGAGCGTTTCATCGAGAAATTTCCAACTATGCAAGACCTGTCAGCTGCTCCCGAAGAAGATATTTTGAAAATGTGGGAAGGGCTTGGCTATTATTCCAGGGTACGTAATTTGCAGTCGGGTGTGAGAGAAGTCGTTGAAACATATGGCGGGAAAGTTCCGAACAATCGCAAAGAAATATCTACGTTAAAAGGAGTAGGGCCGTATACAGCAGGCGCTATCTTGAGTATTGCCTATGGAGTACCTGAACATGCAGTAGACGGAAATGTTATGCGGGTGTTGTCGAGAATTTTGTTGATTGAAGAAGATATTGCGTTGCCCCGTAATAAAAAGTTGTTTGAACAAGCCGTGATGGAATTAATTTCGGAAGAAGATCCATCTTCTTTCAACCAGGCACTTATGGAACTCGGTGCGACGATATGTACACCGAACCCTCATTGTTTATTATGTCCTGTTAGGGAATATTGCATCGCATTTGAAGAAGGAAAACAACAACAACTGCCAATCAAGATAAAAAAACAAAAAATGAAGCATGTTTCCCTCGCTGCATTTGCGATTCAAAATGAAGAGGGGAATTGGCTGTTACAGAAACGTCCAAGCACGGGATTGCTTGCAAGCCTATGGGAATTTCCCATGTTTGAACTTACGGAAACTTCTACAGTCGAAGATTTTGAAAAAGAGAATGGCTTGAAATTAAAAAACATGAAAGAGCTACCGCGAGTTCAACATGTATTCTCTCATATCACTTGGGACATCCATGTATATCGTGCACAATTAGAGAGCGAACATGCGGAAGATGATTTACAGTTTTTCACGAAACAAGAAGTAGAAGCACTACCAAAATCAAAACCTGTGCTGAAAATTATTGAGTTGCTGGAATGGTAAAAACTTCTTTATTCACTTTGAATAAAAGTCTAAGCTATTGGACATCATAGTGATTACGGAGGTGAATAATCTATGCCTAAGCAACCAAAGCGTAATGCACAACAAGATCCATCTATGACAGATGCAAACCAAGTGAAGAAACAAAATGCGCAATCTGCAATGCAACAACCGATGAATGAAGAGTTCGCTTCCGAGACGGACGTTAATCAAGTTCGTCAGCAAAACGCGCAATCTGCGATGAACATGCAGTCTTCTTCATCCGCGATGCAATCCTCTATGAATGAGGAATTCGGATCTGAAACAGATGTCAATCAAGTGAAGCAAGAGATCAACAAAGCAGAAGCTAACAAGCAAAAAGCTTCTGGAGCACGTGCGAACCAATATAAAGGTTCAAACTAAGCATGTACATCAAGAACCGGTAGAAATGGCTAACATAAGCCATTTCTACCGGTTTTCTTGCGTGAATAAACGTGCTGTGGACCTAGTTAATTCAACCAATTACAAAATAGATGGTTGAATCGTTTTAAATTTGGGAAAGCAGTTGGTATAATAGACAGATAGCAAGAGCGGCAAGGCTCAAAGGTGGTAGAGAAAATGGCAATTCCAAAAGAAGGAGATACAATACAGATACACAGCTACAAACATAACGGCAAAATTCATCGTGTCTGGCAAGAGACACTTGTATTAAAAGGTACACGGAATATCATCATTGGTGGAAATGAACGTACCCTTGTGACAGAATCGGATGGCCGCACATGGCTGACACGTGAACCATCCATCTGCTATTTTCATGCGGAAAACTGGTTCAATATCATTTGTATGTTACGTGAAGACGGTGTGTACTATTATGTCAACATAAGTTCACCGTTCGTTTATGATGAAAAGTCCTTAAAGTATATCGATTATGACTTGGACGTAAAAGTATTTCCTGACATGAGTTACTTGATTCTGGATGAAGACGAATATGCAGATCATAAACGTCAAATGAATTATCCGGAAGTCATCGATCAAATCTTGCAGGATAACTTAACGAAACTCCTTGGTTGGATCAAACAGAGAAAAGGTCCTTTTGCTCCTGATTTCATTGATGTCTGGACTTCGCGTTATGAATTTTATAAGCAAATCCAAGAAGAACAAAGCTAGACCTGCTTGCACTCGTGCAAGTCAGGTTTTTTTAGTAGGAGGAACAAAATGAGTGAGAGTATTAAACGTTATCTTCAATTTGTAAAGCCTTATAATTGGCAAATTGTCTTCACTGTTCTCATTGGGGTCGTAAAATTTGCTATTCCTTTATTTCTACCTTTATTAATTAAAATCGTCATCGATAACATCATCGGTTCGCCGACGATGAGTGATCCAGAAAAGACGAAGCAATTATTTTATTGGCTTGGCGGCACGATCATCGTGTTCTTCTTAATCCGTCCACCTGTTGAATATTATCGTCAATACTATGCACAGCTAGTCAGTAATAAAATATTATTTGATATCCGTAAATCACTGTATAGTCATTTACAGAGGCTTGGTTTACGATTCTATTCGAACACACGTGCAGGTGAAGTAATCTCGAGAGTCATCAATGACGTGGAGCAAACGAAAAACTTTGTCATGATCGGCTTGATGAATGTCTGGCTCGACTTGGCTACTATTATAATCGCTATAGCAATTATGCTGACACTTGATGTGCAACTGACACTGGTAACATTATTGGCATTCCCATTTTACGCATTTAGCGTCAAGCACTTCTTCGGCAAATTACGCCAGTTGACACGTAAACGTTCGCAGGCACTTGCGGATGTACAAAGTTATCTACATGAGCGCGTGGCGGGTGTTAGTATTATCAAAAGTTTTGCGATAGAAGACAAAGAGCAAGAACGTTTTGATGAAGTGAATGGTAAATTCCTAGAGCGTGCAATCGAACACACACGTTGGAATGCAAAAGCTTTTGCGGTCGTCAATACGATTACTGATGTCGCACCACTTCTCGTCATAGGCTATGCAGGTTACCAAGTAATCAATGGTTCATTATCTGTAGGAACAATGGTCGCGTTCATCGCATTTATCGAAAGATTATATTCACCTTTACGTCGTTTAGTTAATTCATCCACATCATTGACGCAGTCATTCGCTTCGATGGACAGAGTGTTAGACTTGATGAATGAAAAATATGATGTTATTGATAAAGAGAATGCAAAAGAGTTACCATCGATTGCTGGGGATATCGAGTTTGATCGCGTCAGCTTTGCATATGAAGAAGATGAAGTACTGAAAAATATTAGCTTGAAGATCCGTCCTGGTGAAACAGCTGCACTTGTTGGTATGAGTGGTGGCGGGAAATCAACTATTATCAGTTTGATCCCGCGATTTTATGACGTGACGTCTGGTGCTATTCGCATCGACGGCCATGACATACGCGACGTAAAGGTTAAATCGCTTCGTGATCAGATCGGTATGGTACTTCAAGATTCGATTCTGTTCAGTGATTCTGTCAAAAGTAATATTTTGATGGGGAAGCCAGATGCTACGGATGAAGAAGTCATCGCTGCAGCAAAAGCCGCAAATGCGCATGACTTTATTGAAACATTGAGTGAAGGATATGATACCAGGGTAGGAGAGCGCGGCGTGAAGTTGTCAGGTGGACAGAAGCAACGAATTTCCATTGCCCGCGTCTTCTTGAAAAACCCGGCATTGCTCATTTTGGATGAAGCAACGTCTGCCTTGGATTTAGAAAGTGAAGCGCTCATCCAAGATTCATTGGAACGCTTAGCGCACGATCGCACTACACTAATTGTCGCCCATCGACTATCTACAATTACACATGCGGATTGTATTTATGTAATAGACCACGGAGACTTAAAAGAATCAGGTACCCACCAGGAATTGATGAAACTAGACGGTACATATGCTGGTTTATACAATCGCCAAGAACTTGGTGGATAAATGGAAGGCTCAAGTCAATCAGCGTGTGTTCTGTAACGAACAATCTGAATCAATGAACTTCAATAATTGGTACAAACAAAAACGGCACAAGACTCTAAAAGTCTTGTGCCGTTTTGTTAATAAAATTCATCTTCTAAAACATTCTCTTCGTCTTCATATCGTGATTGATAAGAAGTGATCAGCGTATCTAGATGTTCTAGCTGTTCTTCGTAATTCAAGATGGACGACAGGACGTGAAGTAAATGATAAGAAGAAAATTCTTCTTCTTCATTAGTAATCGCAATTTCCTTCACGAAAATATTCATCACTTCTTGTCGTTGCATAAACTCGCTATGTGTTTCATCCTCGTCAAAATCCGCTTTTAGCTTACCAACAAATTTCAGATGAAGCTGTTCATGATAGACGAGTAATGACTCTAGACGCTCCTGAATCATCATACGGAAATGCTCTGGAAGATTGATGAGTTCATTTTCATACATATGCATCCTTTTGAGAACATCATAACTACTCCTAGTTGTACCGATCAATTGTCGATAGACAACAAGCCGTCTCGCTTTTGCGGCAGTAGTTTTCTTGAAATAGCTGCGCTCTTCTTTAAATAATAAGTACAGCTGATCAATTTGTATCAGACGTTCCTTTAACTTACTCAACGATTTCTTCATAGCCGTGTGTTCTGACACTTGACGACCAGCTAGACGCGTCCAACGAATAATTTCATCCTGTGCCTGATGAATCGCCTGAAACAGTTTCGTTTCATATTTCGGTGGCATGAACACTAGATTCACAATGAATGCCGCTAGTACCCCTACCAAAATGGTACCTACACGAAGAAGGGCAAATGTTAGGAAGGCATCATCTTTAACCTCCATCACTGCAATCATTGTAACGAGTGCAAGTGACATAGACTTTTCGAGACCCAGTTTTAACATAATAGTCATAACGATGACAGCTGCCAAACCGACTATTATAAGTTGAGGTCCAAAGATGAGAGTGAATAAGACTGCTATAGTGGCACCAATTAAATTACCTTGCAATTGTTCTACTATTGTTAAGTATGATCTGTAAATAGAGGGTTGGATTGCGAAAATAGCTGCAATACCTGCGAACACTGCTGTAGGTAATTCTAATAAATTTGCGAGAAACAGAGCAAATACAATCGCAATACCCGTCTTAAAGACGCGGGCACCAAGTTTCATTGGGTAATTCCTTTCCTAAAAGCTCTTTTATGCTTACTTTACAATATACGCATAAAACGGTCAATTGTTCTATTTTAAAGTGCTTTAAATGCGCGATCTACTGCTTCGAGTGTTTCGTTTATATCTGATTCAGTATGAGCGGAAGTTAAGAACCATGCTTCATACTTAGATGGTGCCAAGTTGATGCCGTTTTTCAGCATTTCTTTAAAGAAACGACCGAAGATTTCACCGTCTGTTGCTTCAGCTTGCTTGTAGTTTTCCACTTTGACGTCTGTGAAAAATAATGTAAGTGCGCCTCCGAGACGGTTGATCGTCAATTGGATACTGTGTTTTTTAGCCAATTTCAGAATGCCCTCTTCAAGTAAACCGCCTAAGCGATCCATCTCTTCATAAATGCCTGGTTCTTGAAGCACTTCCAGACAAGCGATTCCCGAAAGCATAGATGCAGGATTTCCAGCCATTGTTCCAGCTTGATAAGCCGGGCCAAGTGGAGCAACTTGTTCCATGATTTCTTTTTTACCGCCATAAGCGCCAATTGGTAAGCCGCCGCCGATAATCTTTCCGAATGCTGTTAAATCCGGTTGAAGACCGAGTAATGTTTGTGCCGCACCGTAATGGAAACGGAATGCTGTAATGACCTCATCATAGACAGTCAGAACGCCTTGTTCTTTAGCTAACTCATGAACAAGTTCCAAGAACCCTTCATTTGGCTCGACGATTCCAAAGTTCCCGACAATCGGTTCGATTAGAATACAAGCAAGTTCATCGCCCCATTGTTTCATCGCTTCTTTAAAGCTTTCGGGATCATTGAACGGAATTGTGATGACCTCTTTCGCGATAGAAGAAGGTACGCCCGCGGAATCTGGTGTGCCTAATGTAGCGGGACCTGATCCAGCAGCTACTAATACAAGATCGGAGTGACCGTGATAGCATCCTGCGAACTTCATAATTTTCGTACGTCCAGTAAACGCTCTTGCTACACGAATGGTGGTCATGACAGCCTCTGTACCGGAGTTAACGAAACGAACTTTGTCCATTCCCGGAATTGCTTCTTTTAACATTTTTGCGAATTGTACTTCGTGGCGTGTGGGTGTTCCGTAAAGCACACCTGTTTCCGCCGCTTTTGTGATCGCTTTTGTAATATGCGGGTGCGCATGTCCTGTAATGATTGGACCATATGCTCCCAAGTAGTCAATATATCGATTCCCATCAACATCATAAAAATAAGCGCCTTCTGCTCGTTCCATAACAGTAGGCGCTCCTCCGCCAACTGCTCCGTATGCTCGGGCAGGGCTGTTCACGCCTCCCACAATATGTTCACATGCTTCTGCGTAGATTGCTTCTGAATTTTTTCGGTTCATTAGTAATTCCTCCAAATCATTTATACGTTATCCATTTTAGCATTAATCGAAGTGAAGTCTCTACCTTCAGAGTGAAGTATAGGTAAATTGTAAAATTCAAATACTTCCGATACGATAAGTGTGGAGAGAGTATGTATACTATTCGTTTATATATATTAGAGGAGGATTTTAAATGGAAAATTTAGAAGGAAAACAAGCACCACTATTCTCGTTAGCGAATGAAAATGGTGAAATGGTTTCATTAGATCAGTATAAAGGAAAAAGCTATGTAGTTCTGTATTTTTATCCGAAAGATTCAACGCCTGGTTGCACGACGGAGGCATGTGATTTTCGTGATGCGCACGCAGACTTTGAAGGATTGAATGCTGTAGTGCTGGGCGTCAGTCCGGATCATGCGGTATCTCACCAGAAGTTTATTACAAAGCATAGCTTGCCGTTCTCTCTACTAGTAGATGAAGACCATGCGGTAGCTGATCAGTATGGGGTTTGGAAACTAAAGAAGAATTTCGGCAAGGAATATATGGGCATAGAACGCTCCACATTTTTGATTGATCCAACAGGTACCGTAGTAAAAGAATGGCGAAAAGTTCGAGTGAAAGATCATGTAGCAAATGCACTTGCGACACTTGAGCAACTGACAAAATAGGAGGTCGTCACATGAAGGTGCTCTTCACATTTAAGATTAAAACTACATTTAAAGAGCAATTAAAAAAGAAGTACCCCGATGTCGTGTTTATATATACTACAAATATTGATGATGCTTCATTGGAAGATATAGAAGTAATCGTGACAGATGGTGGAGATTTAAAATCAGAACATGTGGAAAAAGCTACCGCGTTGAAATGGGTCATGGTGGCAGCGGTTGGAGTCGATACATTACCAATTGAAGCACTTCAAGAGCGCGATATTTTAGTTACGAATTCGCATGGTGTTCATAAAATGCCGCTAGCCGAATCAGTATTGGCACATTTACTATCCTTAGAACGTGGATTGCCAGGTATCTATAAAAGAGAAGATAAAAAAGAATGGAAGCTAGATTCTTTGCCTGGTGAAGTGAATCATTCCACCGCTATAATAGTAGGAACTGGTGCAATTGGTGGAGAAATAGGGCGCTTATTGCAGGCGTTCCATGTCCGCACGATTGGCTGTAATCGTTCGGGTCACTCAAATCCTTCAATGGATGAGACGATTTCATTCCAAGAAATACTTGAGAAATTACCAGAAGCGGATTATGTCATCTCTATCTTGCCAAGTACGCCTCAAACAAGATGGATTTATCAGCCAGAGCATTTCCGTGCCATGAAAGAGACAGCAGTCTTTATGAATGTAGGTAGGGGAGACGCAGTGAAAGAGCAGTATGTGTTGGATGCCTTGCAACAAAATGAAATTCGTCATGCAGTACTTGATGTCTTTGAAACAGAGCCGTTGCCTGAAGATCATCCGTTTTGGGATTTGCCCAACTGTACGGTATCTCCTCATATGTCCAGTCTTTCCGATCAATATATCAAACGTTCACTTGATATTATGGATACTAATCTTGATAAGTGGGTGGCGGGGGAAAAGGATCTTATCAACCAAGTTGATTTAGCAAAAGGTTATTAATATAGCATATTCGGCAGAAATGTTGACAATACACCTCATAATTGAGTACACTAATTATAATGATTATAAAGAAGTAATTCTTATGAAGTGAGGTGCATTACGATGCCTGGAGTATTCTTAAAAGATGCGTTAGTGACATTGAAAGAAAGTGGTGTGAGAATCACTCCGCAACGACATGCGATTCTTGAGTATTTAATCACATCCCATTCACATCCGACTGCTGATGAAATCTATAAAGCACTAGAATCGGATTTTCCCAATATGAGTGTGGCGACAGTTTATAACAACTTGCGTGTATTTCAAAGCTCTGGATTAGTGAAAGAGTTGACATACGGAGATTCGTCAAGTCGTTTTGATTTCGTAACACATGACCATTACCATATTATTTGTGATGATTGTGGAAAGATTGTAGATTTCCATCATCCTGGTTTGGAAGAAGTAGAACGTCTTGCAGCGCATGTGACAGGATTCCAAGTGAACTCACATCGTTTAGAAGTGTATGGAACTTGTCCTGAATGTGCAGCAGTGCAACAGAACGAAGCAAAATAAAAGAGTGTAGCCCAAAAGGGTTACACTCTTTTATTTTGTATTATTTTTCTTGCTTTACTTTTTTATTATACGCGATGTCGAATTCTTTACCTTCAAGATTGGGATCGAGTGTCAACGGCTCGCGGCAATGTCCGCACATATCAACTCGTCCAAGCACTTTTGTATGCTTGCCGCAATTTGGACACTGAACTCGTACAGCCCGTGTAGAAAGGGTGCCGATCCACGCATACACCACTGTACTACCGATAATTGCAACCATGCCTAAGAACATAAAGACCAACATAACCACTTCATTGGAACGGAAGAATATTCCGATGTACATAATGACGACTCCGATGAAAATTAGTGACAAGGCAAATGATCGAATACGATTTATTTTATTTTTGTAAGGCTTCATCTCAAGTTTCCTCCTAACGCTATCCTCACCTAATATATCATATTATTATTTAATTGCAGTACAAACTCCCTTCAAATTAAAGGATTTTATGTGAAATCCGTCGAAATAGAGTATTCGAGACTATCTATAGAAAACTGGGAGGCGAGAAAGTGGAACAAATGCTACGGCCAGTATACCAAGAGAGAGCGAGCTTGCCTGAGACGTTAAGTGTCCTCCTCATTGGCAATCAAAGAGAAGATGATCCGATTACGGATACATTCGATGAAATCTTATTCATCATCACTTCAAATAATGAAATACCGATTCAGACAAAACATTATACAAATGGCAAGCGTAAAGCAGCCATGCATATCATTAGCGAGCGCCAACTAACACACTGGTTACTCGTGGGAACCAACAAGAAAATCATTGATTGGTTAGTCCTTGGCAAGTTATATTTTGATCGAGATGAATATGGGGAACAGCTGAAACAGCGTTTATCTGAAGAACCGTTATTCGGTAGAGGGATTAAAATGGGGATGGAAATGGCTAAAATGATTCGCGCTTATAATGAAGGGAAAATTCATTTCGAAAGAAAACAATACATGGATTCCTATCTATTCGCGATCAATACACTGCATAACTTAGCTAGGTTCGTTGCTGTTAAACATAACGTCTTACCTGAAAATACTGTGTGGGCGCAAATGAAGAAAATAGATCCAGCTGTTTTTAAGTTATACGAAGAGCTAATTGGAAGTGAAGAAGAATTAGAGAAACGTCTAGATTTAGTGTTCTTGGCAAGTGAGTTCTTTATCCATAACTACACAAGAGAAGCAGCGACACATTTATTGGATATTATGAGCGAGAGAGAATCTTGGACTATCCAGCAATTGCATGAACAAGACGAGTTGGCGTTGTATTCATCGGATTTAGAATTCTTTATTGAATACTTAGTGGATAAGCATTTAATTGAAATCACACCAGTACCGTCTAAAAATGATTTGCTATTCCACAGAGAGTACCGTATTATAAGGGCTCGGTAACTGTCGTAGAGCGGTTCTTCGATCGCTCTATAATTTTTTTGAAATAGTTGTTGACATATTCTTTAGCACCATGTTATTATAGTAAATGTCGCTTGGGAGAAACGTTCTAACAACGCCGACAAAACATCCAAAAAAAGATTTTTAAAAAAGACTTGACGGATGAATGCAAGATGAGTTATATTAGAGAAGTTGCTTTTACAGGAAGCGACAAACACGAACCTTGAAAACTGAACAGCAAAACGTTAACGAAATATAGTTTGTGCCTGGCTTGCCAGTGACACAAACAAAATGAGTATCTTAATTGATGCCAGCAAATGAAACTCGAGCTAATCGA
>NZ_JARIEA010000008.1 GCF_029267015.1 Sporosarcina ureae
CCAAGTGACTTTATTAACTGACTTACCTTCCTAAAGAACACGTAAGACGATTTTCGTATAGTCTTTAAAGTCGTTAATATGCTTTTCTACAATTGCTTCCAAAATCTCTAAATCTATTGATTGATAATCATGTACAGCAATATTCCTAAAACCTACCATATTCATTAGTGTGCTAGCTAATGATTCATCAATAATAGTAGCTTCTTGCAACATCTTAAATGCATCACGACTTGCTTTTGGTATGCCTAACTTCTTTTCACTGACGATATGCATTGCCAAATCGATACTAGCTTCACAAGCACGCTGAATATTTAAAATAATGCTATCTTGCTTAGTAAAATCTTTTAGATTATCTACATTCTGATCATATACTTCATGAACTCGATTCACACAACGTTCGATGGTTGTCACTTTATTTAAAATCACATCATTCATCGCCGAATACACTCCCTCTTTCCCGAATGCTTTGTAATACTTCTGCTCGTTGCTGGTTAAGGTTAATGTACATACTAAAAGCCTTCATTCGCTGTTTTATAAACTCATTTTCATCACGGCAAGAAAGTAACTTACCTGTTGAAAAAATTTGCATAGCAAATACTGTATCTACTTCTCGAATATTGACTAAATCGACTTCCCTTTTAGCAACTTGTGCTAGTTCACCCGCTAATATAAAACGTTCATATGATGAAAGTAAATCAACTGCATAATAACCCAAATCAATATCACTGTCTTCTCTAGCAGTACCTTTTCCATGAGATCCAAATAATAAAATAAATGACGGATTTACTCGTTCATTTAGCAAGTCTACAACTTCTTTTTTTATTTCTTCAGATAGCATGACTCTCACCACTTTCGTCTGTTTTATCTATTATAAAAGGAGTAACCAAAAATGGCTACTCCTCCCCTCAACCTCACTCGTTTCTTACATAACGATTTGCCATTAACGCGCCCGATAATGGATACCTATTTATTATTACCATGAAAAGATTTTGGCTAATGCAGACATGACACTCCATATAACTAAGCCAACCAAAATAAAAAAGAGAAAAATCTTCAAAGCGTCCCATACAGAGGTAACTTCAAACCAGCCACTTACCAAAAGTATTGGATAAACAGTTACCAGCATAATTAAAAAATGGACACCACTTTTCCTGGCAAAACTCCAATGATCGATGTTATAAATAACCGTTGCAGCTCCTACAAAAAAGGCGATAAAACTAGCTATAAATGTCCCTTTAGCATCTAAATACTTTCCTTGATAATATAACGATAATGCAATGCCACTCATAATAACGAATGGTATCCCACCTCTTAAAAGTGCTTTTGTAATCATCGCTTTTATCTCCCGTCAGAATAATAAAGGTATTATGGTGCGCTTTTTTTAGATGTAGTTTTATAATTAAATAAATAATATGAAGTACCATCTATAAATAAACCTGTACTAAGCCACATTGCGATACCGTTCCATTCACCTTTAAACAATGTGATGTTCGTCAAATGAATTAGGTAAATTAAAACAAAAGAGATATATAAGCACTTTTTCACTTGTATTATTCTCGCCTCTTAAATAATCTGACCCTTTAATGGCATAATCCTTATTCCAGAATTGCGCCCGATTATTTAATCTTAAAAGTTATCAAACAAATATTCTAAAGCTTCTTTTCCTTCCACGTCTCCTACACTCTTAAATCGCTCAACAATAATATCGCCATCTTCAGCAGCAAACTCAACTTCCCATCTTTCGCCAGGAACTGAAATATCAACCCTTACATATTCTTCTCTAGTTTTGTCTAAAGTATAATAAATTTTATTACGTTCTAGTTTTTCTAAAAACTCAATAAAGTTTTTCATTACTACACCTCTTTCATTCCTCAAAATGGCCCTATTACAAAATTATAAGCCTACTCTTACTTTCCTATTACTATAGCAGAAATATCCAAATTACTTAAATAGATTTAATAGCGTTCTATCTAGTGCCACTTGATGCTTTAATTGGATGTTCGTTCGCGTAAAAAATCCCGTAGGAGACAAAGCTGTCTTCTACGGGATTTCTTAAAAATTAAGCTTCTACTGTTTGTTTTTCAAGTGATTCATTATACATATCTTTGTCAAGTTCACCAGTTACGCGGGCTGTAGTGACACCGGCTGTCATTGAACCACTAACGTTTACAGCAGTTCGGCCCATGTCGATTAATGGTTCAACTGAAATCAATAACCCCGCAAGTGCGACAGGAAGATTTAGTGCCGACAAGACAAGAATTGCAGCAAATGTTGCGCCTCCGCCAACGCCAGCTACACCAAATGAGCTAATCGCAACAACTGCGATCAATGTCAATAAAAACATTGGTTCAAGTGGGTTTTGACCTACTGATGGAGCAATCATGACAGCGAGCATCGCTGGGTAAATTCCTGCACAGCCATTTTGCCCGATGGATAAACCAAACGAACCAGAAAAGTTTGCGATCCCTTCAGGTACACCTAAACGGTTTGTTTGTGCATGAATCGTTAACGGTAATGTACCTGCACTTGAGCGTGATGTGAAGGCAAATATTAATGCTTCTCCTGCTTTTTTCACATATGTCACTGGATTTAATCCCGATAATGTAATAATGAGCAAGTGAATGCCGAACATCACTATTAAGGCAACATAAGAAGCAAGGACAAACTTGCCGAGACTGTAGATGGCCATAAAGTCGGACGTCGCTACGGTTCGCGCGATAATCGCCAAAATACCATATGGCGTCAAACGTAGAACGATTCGTACAACACCCATGATCAAGGCATAAATCGCGTCAATTCCTTTTTTCACCGTGACCGCATTTTCTTCATCTCTTCTTGTAATCGCTAAGTAAGCAAACCCAAGGAATGCTGCAAAAATAACGACCCCAATGGTTGAAGTTGGACGTGCCCCTGTGAAATCTAGGAAAGGATTAGCAGGTAATAAATCAATGAGCTTCTCAGGTAGCGAGAGATCGGCTACAGTTTCGAGGTTTTCTTCCATAGAAAGCCCACGTGCCGCTTCTGCTTCCCCTGACACAATTTCAGAAGCGTCCAGTCCAAATAGAAGCGTAACTGAAATCCCTACAATCGCAGCAATCGCGGTTGTACCGACGAGCATACCTAAAATCGTACCTGCCATTTTTCCAAAGTTTTTTCCGATGGTTACTTTCGTAAAGGCCGCTAAGATGGAAATAAAAACTAGTGGCATAACAATCATTTGCAGTAATTTAACATAGCCGGTTCCGATTAAGTTAAACCACGGCATCGATTGCTTGAGGATCTCTGACTCTGTCCCGTATGCAAAATGTAAAATAAGTCCGTATCCAATCCCGAGCCCAAGCCCCGTAAAAACGCGTTTTGAAAATGAGACCTTTTTGCGATTCATTCTATATAATAGACCGACGAGCAACAATAGGCCCGCAATGTTCACAATAAGTAAAAAAGTATTCATCATTCTATCCCCTCTTTTTGTATATTATTATTGTATTTCTTATAAACTATACTCTATCCCCTTAATCCCTATTCGTCAAGTAAGATTTAAAGTTTAATTATAGTAGATAATCTATTGCGCTACTTACTTGAACTAACGTCTCTTCTTATAACAGTTATAGCCATTAACGTTATGTATCGAAAAGTCCAATAAAAAAGGAATACCGACTAAGCTGCATAGAGTCGGTATTCCCATCAACGAGTTAAGATCAGTTAGCATTTACTTCGCTAGTGTATCCAGCGGTGCAAATCCGTTCAACGCGTAACTTCTAACTTCATTTGGAGCAATCGTGTAAACGGTATCTCCGCTATATAACAAGCGGCGGATTTCTTTTTCCCAGTCCATATAGTCATTTGTCATGCGCTGCGTCAAATCAGCTGCTTGGACGATGCCTCTTTCTACTGTGATTTCGTAAATCATTGCGCCTGAACTTTGCAAATCTACGACGCCTCCATCACGTTCAGATTGTTGATAGATGCTGACCGGGAAACCGAACAAGCTACGCGACGGATGGATGAACAATGCATGATGGTCATCTTGTACCGATGAATACGTTCCCTGTCCACCGATGATTTCAGTGTCAGTTTCTTTCGGGTTCGCGAAATTGGTTACGTCAAACAAAGAGATTTTCATACCACCCGTTTGGATGATCGGCTCGCCACCTTGTGGATTTTTCTTCGCAATTGTTTCATAGCCGAAGCCTATCAAATGCCCTTCGTCAAGCGGGTGTAAATAATTACTGAATCCTGGAATCTTCAATTCGCCAAGCACTTTGGGATTATTCGGATCTTCTACATCCATGACAAACAGCGGATCGGTTTCACGGAATGTGACCATATACGCCTTATCACCAAGGAACCGTGCGGAATAGATGCGTTCATTGACCGCCAGATTTTCGACTGATCCGACTTGCTTCATATTTTCGTCGAGAATGAACAAATGGTTTTTCGCTTTATTACGTTCATCCCATAGATTACCTTCTGTTGTGACGGTTCGGAAATAGCCGTTGTGTTCATCCATCGAAAATTGATTTAAGATGGTACCTTTTAATTGAGCGGTTTGAAGGAAATTCACTTGCGTTTTATCCAAACCGAATTTGAATACTTCGCTAGTATTTTGATGTTGGTCTTGGTAGTTTGTAGACGTCAGATAGAGGTGATCTGCTGACATGTAAAGTTGTTCGCCACTTCCAAGATACGCTTTCGTATTCACTCCACCCTTTTCCCCTGATTCGATATCAAGTGTTGTGATGATCGAGTAAGAAGGTTCCATCGCGCCTGGCAAAATGGAGATTTTATCAAGTGCTAGCGATTGGACTTTTTGTTCGACTGCTGAATCATAGACTTTCGGCAATAACTGATCTTCTGCCGGTACTGGATGATCGTACCAAAGGAATGGTTGATTATTTGTAATCATGTAAACGTATGGACCAATTTTACGCGTACCGATTACGTAACCTTCTGCCCCTGTTTCACGAATAAGTTTCGGACTTGTTCGGTCCGTGACATCATACACACGAATGACGGATAGTTGTTGCATCGGCATCATACGATCTTCCGTCATTTTTGAATCCATATTGGATGTTGGGGCATTTAGATTTTGACCACCGATTAGTACGACTTTGTCTTGATCGACGTACAGTTCGTTTGCATAGAATCCATCCGTGAAATCTACCTTGCTAGCATGGACCATGTCTTTTGGATCGCGGATATTTGTGATGATCAGCCCTTCTCCGTTTAAGACTTCGTAAAGGTAGTCACCATCTGTTTTGACTTGGTCCGCCTCATCTACCCCTGCTACTTGTTGATTGGTCTGTGAATAATCGGGACCGCCACCAGATGCTGAAGAAGCTTTATCTTCCGTGGAAGATTCCATCATGATTTCACTCTTTCCTTGCGGCTCTATCCGCTCGAAGAAGTTTTCGATTTCTTTAATGGAGCTTACAGGTTGCATTGATTCTAGAACGGTGAAAGAAAGCACCTTATCCTCTGCTCGCTTCCATATACCAAAACTATTCGATGGAATATGCAATGTATAGTTTCCTGGTTGTAGTTCACCTATTTGTAATGAGGTATTGCCATTTCCGTACGAAAGCTCAGCTTGGGTTTTCTTATTGCTTTTCGTCACATGAAACTGCGAAGCATCCATGCTCTTTTTCACAGGGTCAGTAAAATAGATATTCAGCGACTGGCCCGCAAGCACAGACTTTGTGGATGTAATTCCGACTTTCGGCCAGAATAGGAAACTGATCAGCACTAAGATACCGATCGTTCCCGCTGTACCAAGTACAACAAGCCATCTGCCTGTATTCATAGTTTTCATCTCCTTTAGTTTTGATGTGTACTAAAGTAGACCGAAAACTTTTGATTTCGTTACACTTTATTTTTAAATTCTATAACTTCTTTCATTGTCGATCGCCTTCACCTTTTTCGTTGCTGACGGATTGTCGAATGAATAGTGACCCAATTATTTTTCAATAAAAAAAGAGAGAGTAGAAATCCACTCTCCCTCGCTTTTGTTTAGTTACTGACAATCGATAATCCCCTAAGCTGTTCAATCGCTTGCTCGATCAATTCGACTTTCTGCACGAGAGCGAGTCGGACAAAGCCATGCCCTGCTGTGCCGAAGATGCTGCCAGGCACCATCACGACGCCTGCTTGTTTAATGACTTCAAAGACAAATTCTTTGTCATTCATGTCGTATGGATACTTCGCCCAGACGAACATTCCCCCTTCAGACGGTGTCGTTTCCCAGCCTAAAGATGCGAGTCCGTCCATTAAGGCATGGTGACGTTTCGAAAACTCAGCGCGTAGGCGATCCGTAATTTCTTCACCGTTATCCAGCGCAACAATGGCGGCTTCTTGAATCGGTCCGAATGTTCCATAGTCGAGATTGGATTTTAGTTCGCGAATGACTTTGATCATTTCTGCATTTCCGACGAAGTACGCG
Source organism: Sporosarcina ureae (assembly GCF_029267015.1). Taxonomy (GTDB): domain Bacteria; phylum Bacillota; class Bacilli; order Bacillales_A; family Planococcaceae; genus Sporosarcina; species Sporosarcina ureae_D. The sequence continues at coordinate 6,440 of NZ_JARIEA010000008.1, forward strand.
ATCCGTGCACCAGCCAAGCTGAAGCTTTTTGATAGTGAATTGATTTCCATACCGACCTCCATTGCGCCTGGTGTTGTGAGGAAACTTGCGGGACGGTCGCCCGTGAAATAGTACTCCGAGTAGGCTGCGTCATGCAGTACGATGATTCCGTATTTCTTCGCGAACGCTACGACTGCTTCGAAAAAGGCTTCGCTTGGCATAGCGGGTACTGGATTTCCGGGTAAGTTCAAGATGAGAAGTTTCGTCTTTTTCAGCACGTCTTCTGGGACTTCATTCAAATCAGGTAAGAAGCCGTTTTCTGCAAGTAATGGCATGTAATACGGCACTGCACCTGCTAATTTAATTCCCGCGTCATACGCGACGTAGGCAGGATTCGTTGTCAGAACATAATCTCCTTCATCGCAAAATGCGAACGGCAAGTGGACAAGACCCTCTTGAGAACCCATCGTCTGAAGAACTTCCGTATCGGGATTAATGACGACACCGGTGCGTCGTTTATAATAATTCGCGACCGCTTCATGGAATCGCTTCGTCCCTCCGAGTGTATAACCGTAAGAAGAGGCAAGCGCGCTTTGTTCGGACAATGCTTTACGTACACGTTCGTCAGGTGGAAGATCAGGACTCCCAAGACTTAGATCGACGACTTGTGCACCTGTTGCTTTCTTCTCTTCAGCGGCTGCTTTCAGATCACCAAAAATAGCTGGTGAGAAAATGGACATTTTTTTGGAAGGTTGAAAATTCATGAAGACACGCTCCTTGGCTGTTATAGGATAGTTAATGACTTCATTATAACACGCAAAAGTTCATTCGGAATCGTTTTCCCAATGAATATCACAGGTTTGTAGGGTAACAATAGGGGAATACTTTCGATAATGATAACTAAAGGAGGGTCCTTACGTGAGTAAAGACAAATACGAGAAAATCGATGAGCAAGTACAAGGGCAAACACAAGCTACGCAACCTGGTGTCGAGGAGGCTCAAGCCACGCACATGGGAAAGCGTCCGCCTGGAAGGCCTCTCTCCCTTCTCCCACTCACACAGCAAAAAAGACGATCCCTATATGAGATCGTCTCTTTGCTATGCATTCATTCCTCAAACGGCCACTTCGGCAACATGCGATTCAACTTCTTATCACTACGCTCGCCAAGCACATACCCCGCCTGCATCAACGTATGAATCTCCCGCGTCCCCTCATAAATAACAGGCGCCTTTGAATTACGCAAATAACGCGCCACCGGATACTCATCCGAATACCCATACGCCCCATGAATCTGCACTGCATCATCGGCTGCTTGATTGGCAAAATCACAAGCTTGCCACTTCGCAAGCGACGTTTCCCGCGTATTACGAACTCCTTGATTCTTCAGCTCACCTGCACGATATACAAGAAGCCGGCTCATCTGATAACCCGCTTCCATCTTCGCAAGCATCTGTTGCACAAGCTGATGTTCTCCTATCTTCTTGCCGAATGTCTCACGCGTCGTTGCATACTCTACACTGGATTCGAGGCAGGCATACAATAATCCGACAGCGCCAGCCGCAACCGTAAAGCGACCGTTATCAAGTGCCGCCATCGCAATCTTGAACCCTTCGCCTTCTTCGCCAAGCAAATTCGCGGCAGGTACACGAACGTCTTCAAAGAACAACTCACCGGTGTTACCTGCACGAATACCGTATTTCCCTTTGATCGCTTTCGATGAAAACCCAGGCAGTGTACGCTCTACAATAAACGCGCTAATGCCGTGGTGCTTTTTCGATTTATTCGTATAAGCGAAAACGAGGAAGTTGTCTGCCGAATCACAAAGTGAAATCCATGTTTTCTGGCCATTCAATATATAGTCATCGCCGTTACGAACTGCCGTCGTCTGAATCGCGGAAACATCCGAGCCAGCGCCCGGTTCCGTCAATCCGAATGCGCCAATTTTTTCGCCTTTCGCTTGCGGCACCAGGTACTTTTGCTTCTGTTCTTCCGTTCCCCATTGCATCAGTGTCATACAATTTAAGCCGATGTGTACGGAAACTGCCGTTCGAAAAGCTGTGTCTCCACGTTCGAGTTCTTCGCATAGTATCGCCAAAGCATTATAATCCATGCCGCTGCCACCGTACTTTTCCGGTACACAGACGCCCATGAACCCTAGATCTGCAAGTCGTTTCCAAATTGCCTCGTCAAAGCTTCCTTGTGCATCCCATTTTGCAATGTGTGGCATGATTTCCGCGTCCACGAACTGTCTTGCCGTTTGTCGCAACATTTTCTGTTCATCTGTAAATGTAAAGTCCATCTTCGTGTCCTCCTTTACAATGAAACTATGCTTTTTCAATCCAAGCGTTTACTGCAATTTGCCCGACAGGTACACGGTATACTCGGTTGTACAACTGTCGATAAAACTTCCGGAACTTGCGCTCATTCAGCTCCGGCAACTTGACACTAGTCATCAATAATAATGGATGCTTGAAATTCGTCAATTTGATTGTTTGGTCGAGCGTTAATCCATTGCGTTCGTAAAACGCGATACGGCGAGTGCGAATAGATAATTGTTCTTCATTTTGGGACAAGTCCGGATCTTCTACTTCGAGTAAAATGCCTTCCGGCGATAACGCGTCCAAACGGCGAAGCATCACGCTGCCTAACCCGTACGAACGGAATTCGGGCGCAATTGCCAAGTACAGCACGTGTATCCCACCGTACTTCGGGATTTTTTGATAGATTGCGTAGCCGTAGACGTTGATGCCATCTGTCAAATAGACCGCATGTAGAATCTTCTTCTTTAATGCCTTACGCATAATCGGAAACGGAATATGGTCGAGAAAGCCGAAATCCACCAGTACGAATTTGAATAGTCTATTCAACGTCCGACGATTCGTTGCCAAATGCTGTAGTCCCATCTGAGAGGTATTTAATGTTTGTTCATGCATTTTCACTTCACTCCTTAGTAATACGAGGAGATGGTCTGTTGAGATCTAAATCCACGCTTTACTACCAGTATATACTGTATTAGGTCTGTTGTACGTCGATGACAACTCCGCGTTTCTTCATTTCTTCGATATACAGTTTTCCCGGCACGATTTTTTCCGGTGGATAAGCGCCTCTTTGCGTAATAACCCCATTGCCAATCATTTGCGCGACGACAGAGATCGTGTTCGCTGTAGCTAGCGCCATGGCCGTTTCATTGGTATTCTGATCTTTTTCGGTAATCATATTGAACGTTACCGTATGCGGTTGTTGATCTTTGATTCCGCTAACTATGACGCGAAGCAATACAGCGTCCGATTTTTCTCCAAGACGTAATTGTGGCGTCAAATGAGCGAGCATGACGTCGCGCACACGTAGCGGTCTACCATCTACTCGGATTGTGGATTCCCTAGATAGTAAGCCGAGATCGACTAGTACTTGAACCTTGTCAGCATGACCTGGGTAACGAATCGTCTTGTACTCTAGCGTTTCGATAGTAGGAAATGACTCGAGCATGGTCGACGTACCGCCTGATGTATGGAAGGCTTCCATTTCGCCATAGCGATCGAATTCAAGCGTTTCGATTTCCGATAATGAAGGCAGTTCCTTCACTTCACCATTTCGCATAACGCGGGACGTATCCGTGTAATGATCGAATAATCCTTCCAATGAAAACACGACATTATAATTTAAGGGTGGTTCGGGTTTGACCGGAACACCGCCTACATAGAGTTTGATCGATTTCGTTTCATCCAATAAAGACGCGCCGTAACCCGCAAGAATATTAATCATACCCGGTGCCACGCCGAGGTCAGGAATGAGCGTCACACCTTTCGCGGCAGCCTGTTCACTTAGCGCGAGAACTTTTTCCGTTGCTCCACCGATATGTCCACCTAAGTCCACAACGTGTACGCCCCGTTCTACAGCGCAGCGAGCAACCGATTCATTGAACGTATAAAACAGTGCATTGACGACAATATCCCCAAGCCCGATGACATCACTGAGTTGCTCTTCATTCGTCGCATCGAGCAATAAAATATCGAGCTTTTCATTCATTAGTTCTTCTGCAAAATCTTCCGCTTGCCGAATGGCACGATCTGCAAGATACACTTTCTTCACTTCGTCCTGCTTGACTAAATCACGAACTACTTCTTTTCCCATTAATCCTGCACCTAATACGACAACTCTCATTTGCTCATCCCTTCTTCCTGTGAGTTCATTCCGTATCGATTTGCGCGCGCTGCAACTTGCCGCTGTAATCGATATAAATGCTCTTCCATTCCGTAAAGACGTCCAATGCCGCCACACCAGAGTCTCGATGACCGTTCCCCGTACCCTTCGTTCCGCCAAATGGCAGATGAATTTCTGCGCCTGTCGTGCCTGCGTTAATATAGACAATGCCGGTGTCCAGATCGCGTTGTGCACGGAATACTTTATTGACATCTTGCGAGAAAATAGAACTGGATAAGCCATAAGCTACGCTGTTATTCACTTCGATCGCTTCATCCAGACTGCTGATCGTAATCAACGAAACAACTGGTCCGAAGATTTCTTCCTGTGCCAATCGGCTGTCCCATGCGACATCTACAAATAACGTCGGTTCGAAATACTGTCCGCTAGCGAATTTACCTTCATTCAGCACATTTCCGCCAGCTACGAGATTTGCACCTTCTTCTTTGCCGATTTTAATATAACTTTGAATTTTCTCAAGTGCCTTTTCATTGATGACAGGACCCACTTTTACCGTTTCATCCAGTCCATCACCCATCGTCAAATCTTTCATACTCTCGATCAGACGTTTCTGCAACTCTTCTTTGACATCTTGATGAACAATAACTCGACTGCAAGCTGTGCAACGTTGCCCCGCCGTTCCAAATGCGCTCCATAAAATTCCTTCCACCGCGAGCTCGATATCTGCATCTTCCAATACGATGACCGCGTTCTTGCCACCCATTTCAAGCGATACTTTCTTCAAGTGACGACCGCCCAACTCCGCAACATGTCGACCTGTTTCCGTCGAGCCAGTAAACGAAATCACGCGAACGTCGGGATGTTCAATCAGTGCTGTACCGACGTCTGAGCCTGAACCAAAGACGATATTCGCCACACCATGCGGCAAACCAGCTTCTTCGAATATCAACGCCATTTCATACGCCATTAGTGGAGTTTCCGTCGCCGGTTTCCAGATGAATGTATTGCCCGCCACAATCGCCGGGAACGACTTCCACGTCGCAATCGCAATGGGGAAATTCCACGGTGTAATCAGACCCACCACGCCAATCGGTGCACGAACACTCATCGCGAACTTATCCTGCAGCTCGGACGGTACCGTTTCACCAAACAAACGACGCCCTTCTCCTGCCATGTAGAACGCCATATCGATTCCCTCTTGCACTTCACCACGCGCCTCTTCTATTACTTTACCCATTTCCTTCGTCAGCACGCGTGCAAGATGTTCTTTTTTATCTTTCATCATGCGGCCGATTTCATAGAGATAATCCGCACGCTTAGGTGCCGGCACCAAAGCCCATTTCTTCTGCGCCTTCTTCGCTGCCACAACCGCCTGACCTACCTCTTCCTCCGTAGACAAAGGCACCTGTGCCAACTCTTCCCCATTCGCCGGATTAAGCACAGCCGTATAACGAGCCGCCTCCCCTTGCCAAACACCATCGATATAATTAGTCAGCTTCATCAAAACTACTCCTCTCTACTCCATATAGTTTTCGTAAGTTGTCCCTATTAGAATTGTTCGACAATATATCATCCTATTCCTCTAATACAAGGTATATTCCCAAGATTTAAACGGTTTAATCAAAGTAAGAAACGGTACTCCCCCCACTTCAGCGCCTGCAGATGGCTCCCGCAACAAGCCTACTGATTAGAGACGCCTTCGTTTTATATGTAGCTGGAGATCTTTACATATCACTAAAATAGAAGGGCAAACTAGTTGATCTGCGTTTTAGGCGGCGACTCCCGCGGGAAAGCGTCCGCCTAAAACGCAGATCAACGGTGCCTTCCCATTCACCAATGCAAAAAAAACCGCCACAGCAAGTCGGAAACTCCAACTCGCCATGACGGCCAACATTCATTACAACAAATACCAAATATAATGCGCTTCCTCATGACTACCCGGCGTAAGCGCCGCACTCTTCGGATAACTCATCTTCTCCACAGCCATCTCCATCAACTTACTCACATGTGGATTCAACTGCTCCGCCTTCGCAAACAACTCTAAAGCACGCTCCGAAGACTCACCTTGCGCACGCTCCATCTCCACCAACCAAGACAAGTACCAATACGCCGCATCGCCTTCAGAAACTTCTACCGTCGCCTCCAACAATCGTGTCGCCTGATCAATCTCGCCTTGATGAATCAAAGAAGAAATCGCCAAGTACCGCGCACCTTGATGGTCAAAGAGGTCAAGCGACAGCAGACGTATAAACATCTCACTCGCCTCCGCAAAACGGCCTTGCTCATACAACCATACACCGTACAGCATGAGGCTGCGCAAATACGGACGATTCGGTGCAAACTTCCACGCATCTTCCGCACGACCGTCGAACTGCTTTTCTCCAGAGAAAATAGCTTGCTTGAAGAACTTATCCTGCTCGTCCTTCGAATCCGTCAACTCTGTCTGAAGCAACAACGCATCGACATTCGTCGGATCTGCGCCATATGCCCCTTCTGCAAAGTCACGTCGCTGTTCTACCGTTTCTGCGTTATATGCCATATAACAAAGCATTTGCGCTTCTTGCTGCTGGTTTTCCGGCTCAAATGGTTGCTGAATGGCTTCTTGAATATATGCCTGTGCTTCTTCAAACGAATCGAAGTCATGCTTTTGCGTCAACATATGCACTTGCCAGTTCATTTGCTCGGACGGAAGAGGATTAGTACCAATATGATACGGAACTTCTGTCTGTCTTTCTGCCATCATTTTTTCAAGATCTTCAATTTTCTCTAGCAAAATATCTGTATGCTTACGGAAAGAAGATACGGATACGTCGAACATTTTTCCGACTTCCGCTTGTGTATACGTATTCGGGATCATGTTCGTATCGACAGCCAATTGGAACGCCGCTGCCGCGAGTACTTCCGGCTTACGGAATTTCGGATCTTGATCGGTAAAGTAGTAGGCCATCAAGGACAGCAACATTTCATACGCACCTGGATACAGCTCTTCCTTTTCGAGTTTAGCATCCAGTATTTCTACTACTTCACGTTGTAATGGCGTGAAGTTCTGCTCGACTACATCTGATAATGTCTGAACGTCGAGTTTGCAAACGACTTCATAAATATCCACGAGATGCTTTTTGAAAAAATCGAAGCTATTTTTTTCTTCGCTCGTTTCCGCTATTTCCTGCACACGTGCTTTTAGTTCGGTACTCATATGCTCATTCACCGCGATGGCAGAAATCGGCATGACCCAACGCTCGTCATTGCGCATCTCTTCTAGGACAATCGCAATGACAGCCCGCACGTCTTCTGGTTCGCCTGCTTCCCTTGCCAATAAATACTCGCCAGTCCCAAGAATCTCTTTCATATGGTAGACTTCTTTATCTGCCTTCGATACTTCTGCAAACGTAACGAACGCATTCTGCCAGCTCTTCAAGATAGCTCGTACTGCTCTATTTTGTGTGCGATTCAATGCTTTTACTAGATGACGTCTCCATAGATCTTTACGGACGATGAAGAAGTAATAATCACTGACATTCGTCACGAGTTCCTCTTCTTCCATCCACTCACCAAGACGTCCTCCCCACTCTTTTAATAAGCCTTCAAGTGTTTTAATCTCTGAAGGAGATAATGTAGTTTCATAGTAGCTATTCAGTATTTGCTTAAGCTCTGCTTGTATTTGATTTGTGCCCGGCACATCTGTCTTGCCACAGCAGTTCTCTACGATTTCCCCGCTTCCGCATGGGCATTTTTCTTTATTCCCTATCACATCGAACACAACCTTTTCTTTTTACTATACCATACTAAAAAGAAGCTCCGCATGCATAGTAGCACGCGAAACTCCTTATTTTACTTTTCAGACTGTTCCTTCACTTCGCCAATAGCTGGTGAAGTCGGTGGCATGACCCGTTTAATGAATAACGATAGTATCAACGCGACCAATGTAATAACTGTCGAGATGAAGAACGCGTGATTGACGCCGTCCAGCATCGCCAGACGTCCAATCTCTTCTTTCATAGTAGATACATCGACGCCAGATGCAGCCAAATCCTTCACTTGGTTAGCTGCTGACACATCCAACCGTTTGGTCATGAGTGTCAATAACAAGGCCGAACCAATCGCACCAGATACTTGCTGCAAAGTGTTATTCATTGCCGTACCATGTGGATTTGAGATCATCGGTAACGAGTTCATTCCGTTTGTCATAACCGGCATCATTACCATCGACAAGCCGAACATCCGGAATGTATACACCGCCATTAAATAATAATAGCCTGTATCCATCTGCAGTTGACTTAATAAATACGTTCCGATTACAGAAATGATCAACCCTGTGTAGACGAGGACACGCGGGCCATATTTATCGAATAAACGACCTGTGATTGGCGACATGATCCCCATTAAAACAGCACCTGGTAACATGAGCAGTCCTGCATCCAGTGGTGAAATACCACGGACATTTTGCACGTACAACGGTGTCAAAATCATCCCCGAGAACATCGCTACAGACAGCACCATCGATACGACGGAAGCGAGTGCAAACATCGGGTACTTGTAAATTCGAAAATCGAGCATTGGTTCTTTCATACGTAATTGTCTTAGTATAAACAATACAAGCCCTATCGTTCCGAGCGCGATCGTGCCATAGACAATTGGAGAACCCCAACCTTTTTCACCCGCTGAACTAAAGCCGTATAGCAGGCCACCGAAACCGATTGTCGACAATACCAACGAGAAAAAGTTGATGCGGACATCGCGGTTCGGCGTAATATTCTTCAGCTTGACGATAGCAAGGACTAGTGTCAACAATGAAATCGGCAAAACGATTTCAAACAACGTCCGCCATGAATAATTCTCGACTACCCAGCCGGACAATGTCGGTCCGATAGCGGGTGCTGTAAACATTACCAGACCGAACATACCTAGTGCCGCTCCCCGTTTTTCGATCGGGAAAGCTGTTAACATAACATTCATTAACAACGGCATCATCAATGCGGAACCGGATGCTTGGATCATACGCGCGACGACTAGTAAAGAGAATGTCGGCGCAATGATGGCGATAAACGTTCCTAACGAAAAGAGCACCATCGCTGTAATGAAGATTCTTCTATTGGTAAACTTCTGAATGAAAAACGCACTGGCTGGAATCATAATCCCGTTAACTAGCATATACCCCGTCGTCAGCCACTGAACAGCTGATGGAGTAATCGAAAACTCTTCCATAATGACCGGCAATGCGATATTCAGTAAAGTATTATTTAAGATCGCAACAAACGCACCAATGAACAAAATTGCAATGATGCCATAAGGTGGCTTCTCATGCATTTTTTTAATTTCTAATGATTCTACCATTTTACCCTCCTATAACACGTGAAAATATGTCAGGTTTATATTTTATACCGCCAGTTCATTTATTACAACTAATAAATTCCTATAGATTCAAAAGCTTGATATAACAATGTTTTAAGAATAATATATGTAGTATACACACAGTATAAAACAAATCCAAACATACAGGTGATTATCTATGAACGACCGAAAAAAACATGTATTGCTTATAACAAAAAAACTATTCATCGACAAAGGCTTTCACGCGACATCCATCCAAGATATTTTGGATGCAGCACAAATTTCAAAGGGAACGTTCTATAATTATTTCTCTTCAAAAAATGAATGTCTCATGGCGATATTGCGCGATGCTTATTATATAAGTTACTTACGAAGAAACGAGCTGGCGATCGGCAAGGATTTAGCAGACCCTACCCTACTTTCTGCACAAATTGAAATTCGTTTGACGATGAACCGACAACAAAATTTGCTTCCGTTATTTGAAACGATTGTTCATTCGCCTGATGACGAGCTACGTCAATTCGTCAAACAGATGCATTTTCGAGAACTCGCATGGATTGCGAAACGTTTAGTCAACGTCTACGGCGAGGAAGTAAAACCGTACTCTTATGATTGCGCATCGTTACTCTTCGGCTTCATCCAACATGCGCTCAACGTCTGGAAAAGTTCCACTACAGAGCAAATCGATACGATGAAACTAGTAGAGTTCGTCATGCAACGAATGGAAGTCCTCGTGCCGGACATCGTAAAACGTGACGCACACTTCCTGTCACAGAGCTTGCTAGAAGACATGTTAACAGCCGCAGAGTTCTATCCGATGACACGCGAAGTGCTAATCGAGAGTTTGCAAAAGTTCATCGAAAAGTTATCCGAAGAAGAACATCAAAGAATGCTTTACAGCCAATTTCTATTGGACGAGTTATCATCTGACCACCCGCGACTCTATTTACTAGAATCCGTCGTTCGCTCATTCCGCCAAGCCTTCGAAGGCTCCGAACTGCAGCTACAAGTAATCGAACTATCCGCGGCGATTTGGTCGTTCATCCACAAATCTCAATGAAACCAAAAAAGAGACTAGCAAAGTCCGCAACCATGGCTTTGCTAGTCTCTTTTTCAGTTGTTGAGGATTAGGTTGAGTGGTTTCTAGTTGTAAACAAATTATGTTATTGAAACCACTTCGGTGTTGGAAGACGTTTTTATTTGTCTATTATGGGGGAATCACTACACATCACTACTAACCACGAACCTGATGATTAGGCTCTTCCCCTAGCGCAAACGCAAGCAATGCATCCACGTTCAACTTCATCATTGCCTTGCGCGTCTTCACTGTTGCACTTCCAATATGCGGTAACACCGTCAAGTTTGGCAACGTCAACAACGGATGGTCGAGCGGAACAGGCTCCGTCTCAAACACATCTAGCCCTGCCGCATGAATCTTCTTCGTGCGGAGCGCATCAAACAATGCATCTTCATCCACAATCCCGCCGCGCGCCACATTAATCAAAATCCCAGTCTCCTTCATCAGAGACAGCTCTTGCTCACCAATCATCCCCTTCGTCTCTTCACTATACGGCACCAAAATTAACACGTAATCAGAAGACGCCAGCAAATCTGGAAGCTCGGCATAGCGACAGCCGTACATATCCTCCACTTCAGACTTACGGGTACGATTATGATAGAGCACGTCCATATCGAAACCTTTCGCGCGTCGCATCACCGCTTCACCGATCCGGCCCATACCGACGATACCGAGAGTGGCACCGTGAATATCCATACCTGTGAAACCTAGAGGCTCCCATGATGTCCATCGTCCTTCACGCAACGTGTTTTCTGCTCCAATTAAATCGCGGCCCGTCGCCATGAGTAATGCAAAAGCCAAATCTGCAGTCGTTTCAGTCAGTACGTCTGGCGTATTCGTCACGATAATATCGCGCGCCTGCGCCTCTTGTACATCGATATGATTATATCCGACCGCCATGTTGACGATCAGTTTCAATTTCGGTGCCGCGTCAAACACTTCTTTATCGATTTGATCGGAAATGACGACCCACAGCGCGTCTACGTCAGCCACTTCTTTCAACAACACGTCCCGCGGTACCGGTTCGCTCGTTGACTCCCACATTCGCACGTCGTACTTTTCACGAACAGGCGCAACTACGTCTTCTGGCATCTCGCGGCAAATATATACTACTGGTTTCATGGACAACGCTCCTTTAACCACCGATATAGTTCATATTGATCTTCTTGCGGTTCTTCACAGTCTGTTCCGTACGTTCGTCAGAGTAGCGATCTTTACGACCTCTCCAGACGTTCGCGATCTCTTCAAACAATTCCTCATCTGTTTTACCTGAGCGAATTAATTCCCGTAGATCAAAGCCGTCTGATGCGAACAGACACGTATACAATTTCCCTTCAGACGATAGACGAGAACGTGTACAAGTGGAGCAAAACGACTCTGAAACCGATGTGATGAATCCAACTTGTGCATCTGTTCCTGTATAGCGATAGCGTTTTGCCACTTCGCCATAATAGTCTTCTTCTGCAGGCTCCATATCGAATTCAGCAGCCAGCATGTCGTAAATTTCTTTCTTCGTGACCACTTTTTCAAAGCTCCAGCCATTGTCATTTCCGACGTCCATGAACTCGATGTAGCGCAACGTAATATTGCGTTCTTTAAAATATTTAGCCATCGGGAGGATTTCACTTTCATTAACGCCTTTTTGTACAACCATATTTACTTTGATCGTGAAGCCGATGTCCTGCGCTTTTTGAATGTTTTTGAGAACGAGATCAGGTGAAATGCCACGGCCATTGATCTGCCCGAACAGTTCTGGGTCAAGTGCATCCAAACTGATGTTTAGCCGGCGCAATCCCGCGTCATAAAGCGGTTGCGCATATTGACCGAGCAGTACTGCGTTCGTTGTAAGTCCGATGTCTTCGATCCCTTCGATGTCGTGAAGCTTCTGTATCAACTCGGGTAAATTCCGGCGCATTAGCGGTTCCCCGCCCGTCAATCGAAGTTTCTTCACACCTAGCTTCGCAAAAATCCGAGCCAAACGTTCCAATTCTTCAAATGACAATAATTCATTCTTCGCAAGGAATAAAAAGTCATCCCCGAAGATCTCTTTTGGCATGCAATATGTGCAACGAAAATTACAACGGTCCGTCACGGAAATACGCAAATCACGGATCGGTCGTCCGAGTTGATCTACAATGGCATTCATCTTCTTCATCCCCTTTCCAGTTCACATGGCGTGTTGACATTTTTAAAAGCAATTTCTGGAGTATCCGTCAATAAGGCTCCTTCAATCCACTGACCTTCATGTTGCGACTGGACATGCATTACACGACGGTTATCGTCTAGTAACGCTTGTCTGATCGACGTTTTCACATTCGCACTCCAAATTGAAACGAGCGGATGTCGTTTCCCGTCGACTGTGACTGCAGAAATATCCCCTACGTGTAATTCAAGCAACTTTCCTATCACACCGGCCACGATAAACGGCATGTCACATGGCAGCACGACGTATCGGTCTGCTTCCACCTTATCCATCGCGGATAAAATGCCTGCCAGCGGTCCCATCCCTGCAAATGTTTCGAGATCCGTCGTAACGTGAACCGTATCCGGAAAACACCTCACAAATTCCGATCGCGCTACTACCACGATTTCATCACAAAATGGACGTAACGCATCGAGCGAATAATGATAGAACTCGTGGCCTTCATGCGTCGCGAATGCTTTCGGTGAACCGAAACGTCTAGACTTTCCGCCTGCCAGTAGAATTCCTACCGTTTTCATCCGCCACTCACTGGTGGAATGAACGCGCAGACATCTCCTGATTGAATAACATCTTCTTTCAAAGCGTATTCTTCATTCACCGCGACATGGATGGTCTCTTTACCAAATCCCGGATACGTTTCTTCTGCCCAGTTAAGCAATTCTTCCACCGTCAAAGGTGCACGATCCAAAGACTCTTCCCCTTTACCTGTCAACTCACGTAATCTAGCAAAGTAATGAACTGTAATCATTGTGATTCGCTTCCTTTCTTCGGATATTTCTTCTGTGCACCGATCCATTCTTCACCGTCTTCCCAGATTTCCTTCTTCCAGATCGGCACGACTTCCTTGATGCGTTCAATCGCGTATTCATTCGCTTCATAAGCTTCCCTACGATGCGGAGACGAAACAGCTATAACTACAGCAATATCGGAAATCTTCAGCTCACCGATTCGATGCGCCATAGCGACTTGAACTCCCGGCCACTTCGCTTCCATCTCCGAACCGATTTCCGCCAGCTTCTTTTCCGCCATCGGTACATAGGCTTCGTACGCGAGGTATAATGTGCGAACACCGTGCGTCCATTCACGTACATGTCCCGTGAACACCGTCACGGCGCCCGCTGCAGGATGCAAAACTAGATCACTGTATTTCTGCACGTCAATCGGCGTGTCTATGATTTCATAACGTTTCATTCTCTCGCCTCCACCCATTGTTGCAACCAGTCGTCGAGTCGTGTGATATCTTCGAACAACTCAGCTGTTTTCACCGTCCGAATGATTCCAGGCAACGATTCCAACTCTTCCCGTTCCTCTTCATTTCGGATGAGCACCACTTTCTCACCAGCTTCTTTTTTATAGCCTTCTATTAATAAAACATCCGGCTCACCTAACGCAGCCAATGCCTTTAGTTGTTCAAATGAATGTTCTTTATTTTGTATCAATTGTATCATATCGCCGCCAGCGACAAGGGTGGAGACAGCTCCAGAATCAAGAAATTGCATCGTGTCCGTATGTGCTGGAGGTAGTTCTGGTGTGCCTCCATGGCCATGATGTTTTAGTACGGCCACTTCGAAACCAGCGCGATTGAGCACGGTAATCCAATGGGAAACAAGCGTCGTTTTTCCGCTGTTCTTGAAGCCAACAACGTGTAGCGTCTTCACAGTTCCCAACACTCCGCGCCTTGCTCCGTTCCTAGCAGCAATACATCCACCGACATGCCTTTTTCAAAGCCGCGAGTCCCACTTGGTAAAACGATGATGCAGTTACCACGCGCGATCGAAGACACGGCGCTAGATTTATTGAAACCAGCGGGCGTGGCAATGATTCCTTCATTCGTCATCGACCAGCTTGCACGAACGAAACGAGTGAATGGATTGGCTTTCTTGAAATCATCTCCCAGTTTCGCTTGAATGCGTGGCATGTAAGGCGCTGTGCAGCCCATCATTGATAAGATAGCCGGACGCGTAAACAGCTCAAATCCAGTGAAGCATGCGGAAGGATTGCCGGACAGGCCAAACAATAGTTTATTCCCAAGCACTGCCACCGTCGTCACGCTTCCCGGTCGCATTGCCACTTTATTGAACAACACTTCTGCCCCGAGACTTTCATATATTTTTGGCAAGTAATCATAATCCCCAACTGACACGCCCCCCGTCGTAATGAGGAGGTCCGTTTCTTCCAGCGCTTTCTTGACGATTTCAGTACATGCACTTAAGTCATCTTCCATCATGCCATATGATTTATAATCAATCCCTATCCGCGTCAACTGCGCATTGATCATCGGTCCGTTCGAATTGCGGATCTTGCCAGGTTCCAGTTCATCCGTAACACGCAGCAATTCCGTACCCGTCGAGAGCACTCCGGCAATTGGACGTTTCGCGACGCATACTTCGGCATAGCCAAACGTCGCAAGCAACGCAATCGTTCCTGGGTGAATAATCGTTCCTGCTTCGATCAGCGTCTCACCTTGTCTCATATCTTCACCTTGACGTGAAATATTCTCGCCCGTTTCAAACGGCTTGCGCAGCGTAAAACCTCCCTCATTCTCTACCGTTTGCTCAAGCATTACGACTGCGTCTGCTTGTTCAGGAATGAGAGCACCTGTCATAATACGGAACGACTCACCACGCTCAAGTGGACGATCCGCCACATGTCCCGCACCGATTTCTCCGATGACGTGAAATGCTTTGCGATCAGTACCTGATGCTCCTGCTGAATCTTCCGCACGAATCGCAAAACCATCATACGGCGAGCGATCAAAAGGCGGTACGTCGTGTTTTGCTATGATGGGCGCGGCCAACACACGTCCATATGTATCTTCTAACGGCAAGGTCTCCGTCCCCAACTTATGTACATTGTTCATCACTCGTTCTACAGCTTCCGCCACTTGAATAGGTTTTCGAATTTCTACCACGTACATCTCCTACTTTCTTTTGGTATACTAATGAGTACAATGAAACGAAATGAAAGGATGATCAACATGTCCGAACTTACTCACTTCAACGAACAAGGCCGCGCCAAAATGGTCGACGTGTCCGAGAAAGAAACTACATTACGTACGGCGATTGCTACATCATCAATTATGGTTAACGCATCGATTCACGAGCAAATCACCCATGGTACGAATAAAAAAGGAGACGTCTTCGCAGTTGCGCAAGTCGCCGCCATTATGGCCGCAAAAAACACGTCCAACATCATCCCCATGTGCCATCCCCTTCCCTTAACGGGCGTGGATGTTAGATTCGATTGGGATATCGATAAAGAATCTTCCCACTATAATGTGCTTATTCAAGCCGAAGTCAAAACAAAAGGCGTCACCGGCGTCGAAATGGAAGCTTTGACTGCCGCTTCCGCCGCTGCATTGACCATTTATGATATGTGTAAAGCCGCTGGCAAGGATATGGTCATCGGACCGACGATGCTGCAGCATAAGTCTGGTGGAAAAAATGGTGATTACCAACGCACGGAGTAAATTCCGTGCGTTTTTTTGATTGAGTTGGGCGTGTTGGAGAGTGGTTGTGCTCAATGATGTGGCTTGAGTGCTCTATCTGGCTGCGTTTCCGCTCTATGCGGCACGTTGAGTGCTCTATCAAGTCGCGTGAACGCTCTATGTGGTGCGATGAGTGCTCTATCAGGCCGCGTTTCCGCTCTATGTGGCACGTTGAGTGCTCTATCAGGCCGCGTTTCCGCTCTATGCCGCGCGATGAGTGCTCTATCAGGCCGCGTTTCCGCTCTATGTGGCGCGATGAGTGCTCTATCAGGCCACGTATCCGCTCTATCTAACACGCCAAACGCTCTATCAAGCCACGCATCCGCTCTATCTAACACGCCAAACGCTCTATCAAGCCTCCAAGTGCTTCTCCAATTCATGCACGATATGTGGCAACTCGGGAATAATTAACTTATCCATCGCAAGCGTCACTGCCTTTGAAGAGCCCGGCAATAAAAACACCGCCTGCAAGCCGATTCCCCCAGCCGTCGCACGACTGAGTAACGCTTTCGATCCTACGTCTTCGGTATAACTTAAAAATCGGAACAACTCACCGAACCCGTCCAATGGCTTCGTGAAATAAGGTGACACGGTCTCTATCGTAATGTCCCGTGCGCCAATGCCCGTGCCGCCCGTGAAGATCATGGCTTGAATCGATGAATCGGACGACCAAACGGATAACCGCTCTACGATACGCTCCGCTTCATCCGGACAAATTTCATACGCTTTCACAGTATGTCCAGCTTCCACCAACTTTTCGCAAATCACTTTACCACTCTTGTCATCCGCTTTCGTCCGCGTATCACTGATCGTCAATACTGCGACTGCAATCGATTGATTACGCGCCTTCTGCGGCAAATGAGCCTCTTCCATTTCCCATTCCCCCTAGCCGAATAATGAATGATAGATTTTTCGTCCTTCTCGCATATCTTTCAATCCGTGAATCAACAGTCTGCCATTGCCGAATAAAATACAACGGTACCCTTCCGCCTGAAACTCCACGAAGAATGGTGTCTCTCGGAACGTGGATCCTAACTGCTTCGCGACTTTCACACCGTTTGCCACCGTCAGCTGACGTCCCGCGTCCGGTATGATTTGTACCGTATCACGTCCGCATAGTACGGCATACTGTGTACCGGCTGCTTGATGCAGTGCCGGATACGTTGGATGATCCCCGCATGTCTCGCATTGCGGTTTTTTCATCCGACTGATTCCCGCTTCAACTGATGTATTGTTCCACACATCAAAATGCAGAAGTTTCGTGCGCATAGCCGACTCATTCCCCGTCAGCCATTTCATCGCTTCCGCACTTTGATGTGCAGCCGAAATCTGTACAGCGGGCGCAATTACCCCTACTGTATCACATGTTTCATTGACCGCTGGCATGACCGGTAGCAAACAGCGGAAACACGGTGTCTTGCTTGGAATGAAAGGAAAGACGCTGCCTGAACTGCTGACGACTGCACCGTAGACCCAAGGGATATTCAGTTTCCATGCGACGTCATTGATCAACAAACGCGTCTCGAAATTATCGGTTGCATCGAGTAAAATATCCGCGCCTACCGCGATTTCTTCGAGCAACGGTCCATCGATATGATCGAGCAACGTTATAATCTCCACATCTTCACGAATAGCATGCAAACGTCGCTTTGCCGCGACCACTTTTGGTACACTGTTTTTCGCATCTGCTTCAACAAATAATTGTTGTCTCTGCAAATTCGACGCTTCGACATAATCACGATCCGCAAGTGTAACTTTTCCAATTCCCGCACGTACAAGCGTCTCCGAAATGGAAGAGCCAAGCGCGCCACAGCCTATGATGACTGCATGTGCGTCTGCTAGTTGTCTCTGTCCCGACATGCCAATTGGTTGAAATAACGTTTGCCTCGAATATCGATTTTCCACTGGATCTACTTCCTTTCATTAAAACGAGAAGCGAGGCAACCGGTTATGACCGATTGCCTACGCTTGCTTCTGGACTAATATCGCTGAACGAACCAACGTAGCGAACGACGTCGCCTGTTCCATCTTTTACAGAACTGATAGATAGGAACTCTAAGTACTCTTCACCGTTCTTTTTCTTATTCCAAATCTCACCTTGCCATTCACCTTGTTGATCAATCGTGCGCCACATGTCGTCGTAGTATTCTCGGTCGTGTCTGCCTGAGCTTAAGATATTCGGACTTTGACCAAGCACTTCCTCTTCACTATACCCTGTTAGTTTCGTAAATGCCGGATTGACCGAAACTATAAGTCCCTTTGAATTGGTCACGAGAATCCCTTGTCCTGTTGAATCAAATACTTCTTTAGACAAGCTTGTACGATCCATGTAGTAAAGCCAGAAAGCCAATACGAGACTGACTAACGATACTTGCGAAAATGCCATGAAGCCAATTGAATACGAACCTGTCATCGAGAAAATAGTTGCGAGTAGTAATGGAGGGAAAAATCCACCAAGACCACCCATCATTGATACTATTCCGTTCACAGTACCTGCTTGCTTACTGAAATACATCGGGACTAGTTTAAAGATGACACCATTCCCGAGACCTGCAGCTGCCGCAATCATAATACTACCGACTGTGTACAGTCCGATACCTGGTGAAAATGCCAGTACGATAGATGAAATCGTCAAACCTGCGAAGCAACCCATCAATAAGAATAACGGTTGGAATTTATCACCTAACCAACCACCGACAGGGCGTAACAACGTCGCAACGACGATGAAACCGGCTGTTCGAAGTCCCGCGTCTACCTTATCTAGCTCAAAGTAATTGACGAGGAAACTTGGCAAGAACACCGTAAACGCAACGAATGAACCGAATGTGATGAAATAGAACAACGAGAAGAACCATAATTTCTCGTTCTTATAGACACCTTTAATCTGTTCGACAATCGGTGCTTTCACTCGTACTTCCTTACGGTCACCGAAGAAGAAATTCAACGCGATGAACGCAAGTAATAAAATCAAATACATTTTGACGGTCATGGACCAGCCGAACTTCATCGCGAGGACCGGTGCTGAAAACGTCGTGATCGCTGTTCCGATGTTCCCCATCCCGTAAATACCATTGACGAGTCCGTGCTTTTCCTTAGGATAGTACTTCGGTAGCGACGTAACACCAACAGAGAAAATCGCTCCCCCTATCCCAAGTAACGTTCCGCCGATCAAAAGTCCTGTCACTGTTGATGTTTCACTTATGTAGTAGACAGGAAATAGCAAGACGATGAAACTGATGAAAAACATCATACGCGCGCCATAGACGTTGGCGTAGTAGCCGAGCGGTATCCGCAATATGGAACCGAGTACTACAGGGATTGCTGTGATGATGGCCACACGCTCTGGTGGAATATTAATATCTTCGCTGATAAATGGCAGCAAGGAAGATATTAGAACCCACACCATGAAGCCGACAACTAGATTTGCTGTTTGCAAAGGCAACTGAATCTTTTGTGTCATAGGAATCCATCCAATCTAAAGTTAGTTGCAAAACTACCCACTTACTCTTTTATAAGGTTTTACTTTTATTATTCCGGTAGAATCGATGTATATAATTGATCGAATAATTGATCTTGCTCTTTTGCAAGTAACACCGATAATACCATCGGGAAAATGACGTTTTCTTCTTTTACAAAATGAATCATGATGACTTCAAACGCTTCGCCTGCATCTTTTACGACATCCTGCATCATAGCGAGTGTAAATTCCGATAGATCGCCTCTTGTATGATGAAGAAAATGTCCGATAAACGCATCGATTTCGTCATGTTCTTCTTGCACCGCTTGAACCGGTCCTTGATCACTGCCTACATATTTCGCAAGCATCGGAAATAGGAATTCTTCTTCTTTTTCCGTATGATTCTTCAGCGGATCAATGAATTCGACGACTAACACACGCAATCGTTTAAGCGCTTCTAGACCTTCGTCACGCGTGAATCTTTCATTCTCGAAGTCCAGTACAATCGCATGCCACTCCTCCATCAAAGTCGTTAGGAAGCGATGTTCATTTTCAAGCACGCGGAGTGCAGGTAGCGTATGCGTAAGTCCTGTATTGACCATCATCCTTCACCTCAATCGTTAGAAACTTAAAAACTTCTTGCGTAACGCATATTCGACGAGTTCAGGACGACTCTTCAATTGCAGCTTGTCCATCATTTTCGCTTTATGCGCTTCTACAGTTTTGACGGAAATATAAAGCATTTCTGCAATCTCCTTATTGCCGTACCCTTTTGCGACAAGTGGCAAAATCTCGATTTCACGTTTAGATAAAATCTTGAACGGATCATCTTCATCTGCCTCTTTCGGCCCTTTTGTCACAAACTCGCGCACGAGCGAAGTAGCCATCGATGGATGGACATACGTGCCGCCATCATACACTTCACGAATGGCATGTAATAATTCTTCATCGGGGGCATTTTTTAAAATATAGCCCGCCGCCCCATTTTTCAATACATGAAACATATACTCCTCGTCATCATACATCGTCAAAATAACAATTTTCGTTTCAGGGAAGTCTTCATGAATTTTGCCTGTCGCAATTAATCCACTTTGGCCAGGAGGCATGCTTAGATCCAGTAAAATAATATCCGGTCTATGTTTAGCAACCAGTTCATACGCTTCCAATCCATCTGCAGCTGTTGCTACAACTTCCATATCCTCCTGGAAATTCAATATATGCATGAAACCTGTGCGGACGACTGCATGATCATCAGCTATTATGATTTTCACTCGTTGCTCTCTCCCTCTTCAATGGAATAGTTGCCTGAACTGTCGTGCCGTCTTGCTGACTGGAAATAATCGTCAAACCACCGCCTACTAGTTCTACTCGTTCCCTCATGCCATATAAGCCGAGGCCCGTGCCTTGCGGTGAAAAGTCATTGACGTCGAAGCCAACCCCTTCATCGCAGACTTTTATTTGCAGCTGATTATCAACTTCATCCAAATACAAAAAGACATCTTCTACTTGCGCATATTTCATGGCATTCAAAATCGCTTCTTGGCCAATACGGTAAGCAACGGTTTCAATCGCACCGTCATAGCGGCTTTTCTTCAAATTTGATTCTAGGTGAATATATAGTCCATAATTCTTCTCTAAATTCTTCATGTGCGTCCGAAAAGCTGCTTCCAATCCGAAGTCATCGAGTACAGCAGGTCGCAGTTCAACGGATAGATGACGAATCTCATCGAGTAAACGCATTAATGAGCCTTCTGTATGCCGCAACTTATCAAGGGCTTTGTCGTTCATGCCCATGTATTTCAGTACACGTAAGTCGACAAGCGTACTGAGCATTTCTTGCGCCACACTGTCGTGTAACTCGCGTGAAATTCGTTTGCGTTCATTTTCCTGCGCTAAAATCACTTGTTGCATGCGCAATTTTTGATGGAGAACTTCTGACGTTTGCGTTTGACGTGTCAAATTACGCAGCATTAGTACAGAAATTTCTTGCTCTCTATCAAGTATTTGATACGTCGCACTATACGGTTGTAACCCTACATCTTTCGTCTCCAAATACAGCTGGAATGAAGATAGTGTCTGCTGTGGTTTTTCCATGAAGCACGAGACACATGTCATCTGCTCGTCTTCACTTGTAAACCCCCGACATGTAAGACACATCGCATCTGCTTCGCCCCGTTGCATTTTGCTATAGATAGCTGGCTCCATAATGCTTTTCGCCGCTTCGTTCATTGACAACATTTCACCGCGTGCGCCGAAAAAGAACATTGCTTCCGTCGTGCGGTCGTATAATTTGTGAAGCATAGTGGTTAGCTCGTCATTGTTCAATATAGTCATCTTTCAATCGCTCCTTCATGTGAAACGGTCCGAATTGAGGTCCTACTATCCGCTTAAACTCCTCAAACTTTTCAGCCGTCAACCGATTCACTTCACGGTAGCCGATCAGAAGTACACCTTGCACATGATCCTCCTGAAACAAAGGAATCGCGCCAAAACTCTTCAGCTTTTCAAATACGATTATGGGATAGTTATATAAATCCTGATACTTTACGGACGTCTCCACATTTTCGATTCTCAGAGGCTTACCTGTTTTGAAAACGCTCCCTGCTATACCTTTACCTGAATGAAGAACAATTCTACGATAGCGTAAACTTATATTCCCCGTGACATATCGCCACTTTAATTCGTGGTGGTTCTTTTGTAAATCCACTAACGCGAGAGCAACGAAATCGGCATGAAGCGTTTCTTTCAATTCGTCGATCGCCAGTTGGAAATTACTCTTTGGTTGTCCCGTCATAGATATGATCTCCTATTATTCATCATTCGCTTAACGAGGTGACTGTTTGGTCGGCTGATGTTTTCTATATAGAATATAACTTCTGCCCACATAATTCAACGGCACACTCCAAACGTGCACAAGGCGCGTGAATGGCCACATCGCGAAAATAAGGAACCCTGTCAAAACATGAAGCTTAAACATAATCGGAACAGACGCCATGAACGCGGCTTCCGGTTGGAATATCAGTAAGGACCTGAACCAGACCGAAATCGTATCACGGTAATCAAATCCCGGCGTCATCGTGTTCGTGATCAATGAGCTGTAGACACCAAGAAATACGATGAACAGCAACAACGAGTTGACGATTAAATCCGATCTAGAAGATAGCTTGCGTACGTTTTTTATCGTGAAACGACGGGATGTTAAAATAATCATTCCAACGAACGTCACGACTCCAAAGAATCCGCCACCCCATACAGCACCAATATGGTACATATGGTCACTGATTCCCATTGCGCGTGTCCATTCTTTTGGAATCCCAAGTCCCGCCACATGCCCTAAAATGACGGGGAAGATTCCGATATGGAACAGTAAGCTACCAATCATTAATTGCTTCTTCTCGATGAACTCGCTCGACTTCGCGGTCCAGCCGAATTGGTCGTTCTTATAGCGGAAAATATGTCCTACAATAAATACTGCGATACAGATGTAAGGAAAAATGACCCACAAAAATTGACTAGTCATTAGCGGAAACCTCCCGTTGAATACATGATTTACATGTTTCACGCAGTGCACGGATCAAATGAAGCCACGGACTTTCATACTTCTCAAGTGCTTTCATCAAGAAATACGAACCGTCCTCGATGACCGCAAGCAACATCGTGAAGCTCTGTTGCGCTCGCGGATCTCCCTTCCATTCAGCTGCATAAATAAATTCACACATTAACGGAAGCAAGTCAGATAGTTCTTCATCCGGCATTTCGAGCCCGAACATTTCGTATAACACTTTTAATTGCGCCAGCGTCTGACCGCGCTCTTTCGAGTCTGCAAATTTCACATAAGTCATAAACAGCGTAGCGTCTTTTTGGAAATCGAATGTGTACGTGTACATCTCTTGTATTTCATCCAAACTGTACGTTTGCATTGTCTCCCAGTAGAGCTGCAGGTCCTCGTAACCTGCAGCATCTTCTGTGACATACTCATTCCACATATCTGGATGGAATGTTAGCTTTTCCGGGTAGTTCAGTTGATGGGAGAAAAAGCCGAAGATATGCTTCTTTTCATATAAGAGATCAAGATTAATCACGCCAGATCCCCCCATAGAAATTCTCTTCATAGATTTGCTTGCCTGTTTTCACTGGAGCCGCTCCTGGTGTTACAGGACCGCAACCGTCACAACCTCCGTCCGAACCCATTACGGAGAATGAGGAATACGGATTTTGGGCAGGTGCTTGTTCACCATACGTACCCATGCCGTCATATCCTGCAGAACCTTGGGAACGGTACACGTTCATCTGACTCTCTTTATGTGAAGTCGGAATCACAAAACGATCTTCATATTTCGCAATGGCCAGCAAACGATACATTTGCTTTGTCTGTTTGGCAGTCAATCCAACGCGTTCTAGTTTAGATTCGTCGAAGTCTTTGCCGGAAGAAACTGCACGCATGTATGAACGCATCATCGCCATACGTTGCAAACCTCCTTTGACAATATCTACATCTCCAGCCGTTAGCATATTCGCCAAATACTGAAGCGGAATTCGCATTTCTTCAATAGCCGGGAAAATCATGTCCGGATTTTTGATAGAGTCTTTCCCTTCAAAGTAGTTCATGATCGGGCTAAGCGGTGGTACATACCATACCATTGGCAACGTCCGATATTCCGGGTGCAACGGGAATGCTAACTTGTACTCGATCGCTAACTTATAAACAGGTGAGTTCTGTGCTGCGTCAATCCAATCCTCAGAAATGCCATCGTTGATTGCTTGCTCGATAATTTCGGGATCATGTGGATCTAAGAACAAATCACACTGCGCTTGGTATAAATCTTTTGGATCCGGTGTAGATGCTGCTTCCTGTACGCGGTCTGCGTCGTAAAGCAAAACACCCAAATAACGGATTCGGCCTGTACATGTTTCCGAACAGACTGTTGGTAACCCAGATTCCACCCGTGGGAAACAGAATGTACATTTCTCTGCTTTATTCGTTTTCCAGTTGAAGTAAACTTTCTTGTACGGACAACCGGTCATACAGTAACGCCATCCACGACAGGCATCCTGATCGACAAGAACGATTCCGTCCTCGTCACGCTTGTACATGGCACCTGAAGGACAAGATGCTACACAACTCGGATTCAAGCAGTGTTCGCATAGTCGCGGCAAGTACATCATGAATGCTTGTTCAAAGTTAAATTTGATTTCTTCTTCAATTTTCTCGATATTCGGGTCAGTTGGTCCCGTGATATGAGCGCCTGCTAACTGATCTTCCCAGTTCGGGCCCCACTCCGGATCCATGTATTCGCCCGTGATGACGGACTTGGCACGCGCAACTGGCGTATGTTCACGATCCGGTGCAGATGTTAACTTTTCATAGTCGTATGTCCAAGGCTCATAGTAATCTTTCATTTCGGGCATATCCGGGTTGTAGAAGATCTTCCCTAGTGCGATTTTCGAAAGCTTTGAACCTGATTTCAGTTCAAGCTTTCCTTTTCGCAACTGCCAGCCACCCTTATAGAGTTCCTGGTCTTCCCAACGTTTCGGGTAGCCGATCCCCGGTTTTGTTTCTACGTTATTGAACCACATATACTCGGCGCCTTCGCGGTTCGTCCATGTCGTTTTACACGTCACACTACACGTATGACACCCAATACACTTGTCTAAGTTCATCACCATTGCAACCTGTGCTTTAATTTTCAAGCCAGTTGACCTCCTTCATCTTACGGACTGCGACGTAGACATCACGTTGATTACCGATCGGTCCGTAGTAGTTGAATCCATAACTGAGCTGTGCGTAGCCGCCTACCATTTGAGTCGGCTTCATGTGAATTCGCGTCGGTGCATTATGGCTTCCTCCGCGTTGCTCGGTAATTTCCGAGCCAGGCATCTGAATATGCTTATCCTGTGCATGGTACATGAACATCGTACCTTTAGGCATTCTGTGACTGACGACGGCACGTGCATTGACAACGCCGTTTCGGTTATACACTTCAAGCCACGCATTGTCGTCGATTCCGTGTTCTTCTGCATCGAGATTCGATAGCCAGACAGTCGGACCTCCGCGGAACAAAGTCAGCATATGCTGATTGTCTTGGTACGTCGAGTGGATATTCCACTTACCGTGCGGTGTTAAGTAACGAAGGACGAGTGCATCTTGTCCACCTTTCACTTCTGCATCCCGATCCGCAAAGACGAATGGCGGAAGTGTTGGTTTATAGACTGGCAATGCTTCGCCGAATCCAAGGAATAATTCGTGATCGACGTAGAAATGCTGTCTGCCCGTCAATGTACGGAATGGTACAAGTCGTTCGATATTCGTTGTAAATGGCGAGTAGCGTCGACCGAGTTTATTGGAACCACTAAAGACTGGCGTTGGAATGACTTCACGCGGTTGCGCAGTAATACTTGCGAATGTGAATCGCTCCGCAGCACGGTCTGCCGAGATATCTTTCAGTTCCATGCCCGTATCGTGCTCTGCCGCTTCAAACGCTTTTTGCGATACACGGCCGTTCGTTGCGGAAGACAGTGTCAACATCGCTTCTGCTGCGTGTTTCGCTGTGTACAATTTCGGCAAACCGTCTTTTACGGTATCGTCGTCATATACACCGTTGATCCCTTTCATCATTTCGTACTCATCAGCTACCGAGAAGCTGACGCCGTGTGCGCCGGTTTTCCCTGTGGATAATAGCGGTCCGAGGGTAATGTATTTATCATAGATTTTTGTGAAGTCACGCTCGACAATCGTCATGCCTGGCATCGTCTTACCAGGGATCGCTTCAATTTCACCTTTACTCCAGTCATGCACTTCGCCCATCGGCTGCGCAATTTCCTGAACGGAGTCATGTGCTAACGGCGATGTGACCAAGTCTTTGTAGACGCCCGGCAAATGCGTTTCCGCAAGTGTCGAGAATGTTTTCGCGATTTCGCGGTAAATATCCCAATCCGATTTTGATTCCCATAATGGATTGACTGCTGGATTGAACGGATGGACGAATGGGTGCATGTCTGTTGATGACAGATCGACTTTCTCGTACCAAGTAGCAGCTGGTAACACGATGTCTGCATAAAGCGGTGTCGCCGTCATACGGAAATCGAGTGCTACGAGTAAATCCAGCTTTCCTTCTACGTCATCGCGCCAAACCATTTCTTTCGGTTTCATATCTTCATTCGGCGTTGCAAGCAAGCCGTCTGAAGCACCGAGTAAGTGTCGCATGAAGTATTCCTGCCCTTTTGCAGAACTGGAGATCAAGTTCGAACGCCAGACAAATAGGGAACGCGGGAAGTTTTCTGGTGCGCCTGGATCTTCTGCCGCAAATTGTAGTTCGCCTGATTTCAACTGGTCTACAACATGTGAAACAACTTCTTTTGTATCGGTCTTGCCAAGCTTCGCCGCTTCTTCCACAAGCATTAAGCTGTTTTTATTGAACTGTGGATACGATGGCAACCAGCCGAGACGTGCTGCGAGTACATTATAGTCTGCCGGATGCTGGTAACGTGCTTCTCCACCGAGCGGTGACATGAGTGTATCCGTACCCGCTTCTTCGTATTTCCATTGATCGGTCGCAAAGTAGAAGAATGAAGTCGCGTTTTGCAGACGTGGCGGACCTTGCCAGTCTTTCGCAAAGGCAATCGTGCTCCAGCCTTCAATCGGACGACATTTCTCTTGTCCTACGTAATGCGCCCAGCCTCCGCCGTTGACTCCTTGTGAAGCCGTCAACGTTACAAGGTTAAGAATCGCGCGGTAGATCGTGTCACTGTTGAACCAGTGATTGATTCCCGCTCCCATGATGATCATGGAACGACCACCTGTGTCGATGGCGTTTTGTGCGAATTCCATTGCGATTTGTGTAACGAGTTCAGGTTTAACGTTCGTGATCGCTTCTTGCCAAGCCGGCGTATAGATAGAAGTCACGTCGTCATAGCCTGTCGCTTCTAGCTCACTGTCGATTCGATTGACGCCGTACTGACTCAGCATGACATCGTATGTTGTCGCAACTAAACGCTCTGTGCCGTCTGCGAATTGAACTTTCATCGCAGGGATTGGGCGCTTGAATGTGCCGTTTCCTCGGTTATCAAAGTAAGGGAAATGAATTTCTTGCCATTTCTCTGCGTGTTTTTCAATGGATAACGCAGGCTCAACGCGGGTGCCATCTGCATTTTCCAGCTGCAGATTCCACTTGACGTCTTCTTCCCAGCGCTGCCCCATTGTGCCGTTCGGAACTATAATTTCATCTTTCGCTTCATCAAATAACACGGGTTTCCACTCTGCGTGTGGCGACTGCTGTCCAAGATCACTTGCACGCAAGAAACGTCCTGCTTTATAGGAATCTTCATGCGGATCTAATAAAATCAAGAACGGCATGTCCGTGTACTGTTTGGCGTAGTTTATAAATGTCGGTTCTTTACGTTTTTGATAGAATTCATCTAGAATAACATGGGTCATCGCTTGAGCAACCGCTGCATCTGTTCCCGGGTTCGCTGCGATCCAGTCGTCTGCGTGCGTTACGCTTTCCGCATAATCCGGCGCGACGGAAACGACTTTCGTTCCTTTATAACGAACTTCTGTCATGAAGTGTGCATCCGGTGTACGGGTAAGCGGAACGTTCGAGCCCCACATAATAATGTAGCCTGCGTTAAACCAGTCACTTGATTCCGGAACATCCGTCTGCTCACCCCAAATTTGTGGTGAAGATGGTGGAAGATCTGCGTACCAGTCATAGAAACTGAGCATTTCGCCACCGAGCAATGAAATGAAACGTGCGCCCGATGCATAACTGACCATCGACATAGCAGGGATCGGTGTAAATCCAGCTACGCGATCCGGACCGTATTTTTGTACCGTATAGATGAGTTGAGCTGCGATCAGCATCGTCGCATCACGCCAATGAATTCGAACGTGACCGCCTTTGCCGCGCGCTTTCTTGTATTCATTGGACTTAGCGGGATCTTCGACGATTGATGTCCATGCTTTCACAGGATCTTTCGTTTCCTGCAAAGCTTCGTTCCACATACGCCACAGTTTCCCTCTTATATAAGGATACTTCACGCGTAATGGACTGTATTCATACCAAGAAAACGATGCGCCACGTGGACATCCACGGGGTTCAAATTCCGGCATATCTGGACCGCAAGAAGGATAATCGATTTGCTGATTTTCCCATGTGATAATGCCGTTTTTGACGAAAACTTTCCAGCTACATGAGCCTGTACAGTTTACGCCGTGCGTCGTGCGCACTACTTTGTCATGCGACCAACGTTGACGGTACATGTTCTCCCAATCACGATTTTTCTCTTCCAATACTGACCAATTTCCAGAAAAACTTTCTACGGGTTTAAAATAATTCAATCCGAATCTCTTTTTCATCGAACATTTCCACTCCTTCTCAGAATGTAGAGTACATGTAGTAGACCTACTAATCTTCATACCCTGAAATAAACTAAGTAATCTGAATTCAAACTAAGGGTATTCCCTATTCTTTTTTGTATAACATGTGAGCTTTTACCTAATTCTCATAAAATTCCTTTATATTATATAAGTATACGTGTTTTTTAGTAGGTTTCTATCGGGGAATTCCCTATTCTCTCCATAACAATGTTCTTTTGACATTTCTACGTAAGGGAAAACTCTCAGCTATCGCCTATTCCACGCATTGCATGGTTTTTGTAATCTTTCATCAATTCAAGTGTTTTTATTGAATAAGTGGATAAATCAGTATAGTTCTCATAATATTGTGTTGATTTTATTTATATAAATGATAGAATTATATACAAATTGAAAGGTAAGGTGGATGATACCGTGGCAAACGAATTAAACAAGGTACTTCGTTGTGAAGCACTGAAAGACAAGATTGTTACAGCAGAAGAAGCAGCATCTTGGATCGAGGATGGAATGTCTCTAGGTCTGAGTGGATTTACTTTGTCTGGAGACGCAAAAGCGGTTCCATTGGCATTGGCAGAAAGAGGCAAGACTGAAGACTTCAAAGTAAACGTTTTCACTGGCGCTTCCATGGGCCCAAACGTTGATGAATTGATGGCAAACGCAGACATTATCAATTTGCGCGTTCCCTATCAAGGCAACCCAGCAATGCGTGGTAAAATCAACTCAGGTGATTCTTTCTACATCGATCAGCACCTTTCTCATACAT
The DNA here is from genome assembly GCF_029267015.1 of Sporosarcina ureae. Classification (GTDB taxonomy): domain Bacteria; phylum Bacillota; class Bacilli; order Bacillales_A; family Planococcaceae; genus Sporosarcina; species Sporosarcina ureae_D. The sequence goes on from NZ_JARIEA010000008.1 coordinate 36,273, forward strand.
CTGAATGGATTCGTCAAGGCGTAATTGGACCTGTTGACTATGCGATCATCGAAGCAGCTGCTATCACAGAAGAAGGATATATCATCCCGACTGGCTCTGTTGGTAACTCTCCGATTTTCGTTCAAGAAGCGAAGCATGTCATCATCGAATTGAACGTGAATGCACCTATGGAGTTTGAAGGCTTGCATGACATTTATATTCCAGATGCTCAAAACCAACGTAAAGAAATCCCTATATATAGTGCAACAGATAAAATCGGTACACCAGGAATCAAAGTAGATCCTGCAAAGGTTGTCGGAATCGTTCTTACGGAGAAAGGTGATATTCCATCCCCTATCGTTCCTCCAGACGAAGAGACACAAGAAATTGCCAACAACTTGTTAAACTTCTTCCGTGACGAGATCAAATTAGGTCGCATGGATGAAACGCTAATGCCACTTCAATCAGGTGTTGGTTCAGTTGCAAACGCAGTACTTGACGGTATGAGAACTTCTGAGTTTAAAGATATCGAAGTATATTCCGAAGTACTTCAAGACGCAATCTTCGACTTGATCGATGACGGCGTAGTGAAATTCGCTTCTGCTACTTCATTGACTCTTTCTAAAAAACGTTTGGACAGCTTCCAAGACGACATCAGTAAATACCGCGACAAGTTGGTATTCCGTCCACAGGAAATCTCCAACCACCCGGAAGTAATCCGTCGTTTGGGTATTATTTCATTCAACACAGCGCTTGAGCTAGACATCTACGGAAACGTTAACTCTACACACGTTAGCGGTACACGCATGATGAATGGTATCGGTGGATCTGGTGACTTCGCTCGTAACGCGCGCATCGCGATTTTCGTTACGAAGTCTTACGCAAAAGGCGGAGACGTGTCATCAATCGTACCTTTCTCTTCTCACGTAGACCACACGGAGCATGATGTAGACGTAATTGTTACGGAACAAGGTTACGCGGATCTTCGCGGCTTAGCTCCAAGACAAAAAGCGGAGTTGTTGATCGAGAACTGTGCTCACCCTGATTTCAAGGACGAGCTACGCGATTATTACAACAGAGCCGTTGAACAAGTTGGCGGACAAACTCCACACATCTTGGAAGAAGCTCTATCTTGGCACGTGAATCTTGCGAAAAACAAGACTATGCACAAGACTGCAGAAGCTCAAAAGTAATTTTATAGTTGTGAAGAGACCGAGCGGGGTAAACCCGCTCGGTTTTTTGTGTGGATTTTTATTGGAGTTTGAAGGTTGGGGTGGCTGGGGTGGCTTAGAGCGGATAGCATGCCCGATAGAGCGTTCGCGGGGCGGCTTAGAGCGAATAACACGGCTGATAGAGCGGTCACGCACCGGCATAGAGCGCTTAAGTTGCCTGATAGAGCACTCAGCCACGTTCATTGAGCATTTCAGAAACGACTTCCTTTCGAAAAACAACACGAGTTGACCCACGATGCCTTCCCCTACCCTAGTCAAAAAAAGAGGAACCCATCACGGGTCCCCCTCCTCCTTACCTATTACAAATCATCAAAACCATTCAAATCACTAGTCTTCACGTATTGACGGCTAGTTTGTTCGAAGAAATCCGTTTTCGTATCGTCGAAGTTATCGACGTACGCGCGGATCCACTTCATTGGATTGTCCGTGAACTCTGGGTAGATCTCGCTCAAACCGAGCATGCGCAACATTTTGTTTGCGCGATACTTGATGTAACCTTCCATCTCCTCTAGCTCCAGGCCATCGATACCTGCTAATACGTAGCGGCTCCAGATGACTTCTTGTTCGACGGAGTGGCGGAATTGGTCATAAATCCATTCCGTGAATTCGTCTGTGTTGTACTCTGGATTTTCAGCTAATGCTGCGCGGAAGATATCGCTGATTGCCTTACCATGTTGCAGTTCGTCACGGTTGATGTACGAAATCATCGTCGATGTGCCGACCATTTTCTGGTGGCGCGCCAAGTTATAGAAGAACGCGAAGCCACTGTAGAAGAATAGACCTTCTAATAACGTCGTGTAGACCATCGCTTTTAGAACCGTTTCGATTGTTGGGTTCTCCGCAAATTCATTGTAGACATCTACAATTCGTTCGTTCCGCTTCATTAATACTTCGTCTGTACGTCCCATTTCGAAGGCTTCCATTTGCTTGTCCAAGTTCGTGACAGATGAAAGTACGTACGCGTAGCTGTGATTATGTTCGCTTTCTTGGTCTGCAATTGTCGCTAGAATCGATTTGACGGAAGGATCCGTTGTGAAGTCTGCGATTTTCATTGCAATGACGGTTTGTGGACCATCAAGTGTAGCCAGTAGACCGATAATTTTTAGGAATGCGGATTGCTCTTCTTTTGTCAGGCTTGAGAACTGCTTGACGTCTTGTGTCATGTCCACTTCATTCGCTGTCCAGAAAAGAGCTCGGATTCGCTGACGTAGTGTATAGAAATGAGGGTGCGCGATGTCGTTCCAGTTCAGGATGCCGCTTGCTTCCCCACCGAAAATAGCTGTTGCCTTATTCGGGTTTGCAGGATTCAGTACTTTTACTCGTGTAAGTGTCTCCAATGTTCGAGCACTCCTTTCGTCCAATTCGTAACAGTTTGTTCTTGCATGCCGCGCGGGCTTTGTTCGATCTTCAATGGTTCAAATGGGGAATGATAAAATTTCGCTAGCTTGTCTGTTGCTTTGCAAAATAGATCATCGCCGCCAAACTGGGTATCCCCTGTGCCAAAGACGTAGACGAGCTCCGGTTTATAGCCGACGTCCGCCACGAAATCTTTGACTTCATCCGGCGTTGCCCCTTTTTCCCATGTGAATGAACCGATGCACAACGCGTCGTATTCTTTAACATTTGGGATGACGCCAATGCCAATACGATAAGTATCGACTTCGACGCCTTCACGTAGTAGATTTTCCGTAATCAATTCCGCTACTTCCTGTGTGTTGCCGCTCCAGGATGCATAGGCGATTAAGAATGACACCACTCGCACTCCTCAATCTCTGCTGCGGTTGAACGCATATAGTACGTTGTTTTCATTCCCGATTTCCATGCCTGCAAGTGCAAGTCCAAAATCACAGATGCTCGGATGGAGTTCGGTACATAGATGTTGAATGAAATCGACTGATCGATGTGCTGCTGACGCGCGGCATTTTGTTTAATAGACCAGCGCTGATCGACGATGTAAGCAGAACGACGGTAAATGTCATACGTATTGTGATCTAGATCCGGTGCAATAACCGGTAATTTATAGTCTTTCTTCTCTTCATGATAGAACGGCTTGAACACTGGGTCGATGGATGCTGTTGAGCCTGCGATAACCGATGTCGAGCTGTTCGGTGCAACTGCCATCAAGTAGCCGTTACGCATACCGTTCATTGCCACGTCCATGCGCAGTTCACGCCATTTATTGGAATCGTATTCACGTTGCTCGAAGTATTCGCCTGTTTGCCAATCGGAACCATCAAACAGTGGATACGCACCTTTTTCTTTTGATAATTCCATTGAAGCTTTAATTGTCAAATACGCGATATTTTCATATAACTCGTCTGCGAAATTCACCGCTTCCTCTGACTCCCACTGAATGTTTTTCAATGCGAGTAAATGGTGCCAGCCGAATGTGCCGAGTCCAATTCCACGGTAGCGTGCATTTGTGCGTTGCGCTTGTACAACCGGGATTTGGTTTTGATCGATGACGTTGTCGAGCATGCGTACTTGAATGTTGATCAAACGGTCTAGCACGTCTGCTGTAACAGCTTTTCCAAGGTTGATTGATGACAGATTACATACAACGAAATCGCCTGGTTTTGTGCGTGTGACGACCATATCATCTTCGAGTGTAACCGATTCATGTGTAGACGCTGACATATTTTGGAGTATTTCTGAACATAAATTACTAGAATAAATCATACCTTCATGCTTATTCGGGTTCATTCGGTTTACTTCATCGCGGTAGAACATGAATGGCGTTCCCGTCTCCAGCTGGCTACGTAGGATCCGTTTCATGATTTCAATCGCTGAAACCGTCTCTCTTGATAGATCTTCATTGCGGACACATTCTTCATACTTCTCGCGGAATGTACCTTGTCCTTTTGTTTCATCATAGAAATCTTCCAATGAATAGCCCATTTTCGTGCGGACTTCATGTGGGTCGAATAAATGCCAGTCTTCACGGGACTCAACTTTTTCCATGAACAAGTCCGGCAAGCATACGCCTGTGAAAATGTCATGTGCGCGTAAACGGTCATCCCCGTTATTGAGCTTGAGATCGAGGAATGTGAAGATATCTTGATGCCATACGTCGAGATAAACGGCTACGGCACCTTGACGTTGACCGAGTTGATCGACACTGACTGCTGTGTTGTTCAGCTGTTTGATCCAAGGAAGAACACCGCTTGACGCCCCTTCGAATCCACGAATCGATGCACCGCGAGAACGAACTTTCCCCATATAGACACCGATACCGCCACCGAATTTCGACAAGTTCGCGATATCCGTGTTGCTGTTGTAGATCCCTTGCAGTGAATCATCGACTGTATCGATAAAACAGCTTGATAGCTGACCGTGCATTTTACCTGCGTTCGACAATGTAGGCGTCGCTACTGTCATGTACAAGTTGCTCATCGCCCAATACGCTTCGCTCACTTTATGAATGCGGTCTACTGTTTCGTCCTGCATTAACGTCATCGCGATGATCAACCAGCGCTCTTGCGGAAGCTCCACGGACTGTTTCTTAAAGTTTACCGTTACATAGCGGTCTACCAATGTTTTCAAACCGATATATGTGAATAATAGGTCACGAGAAGGATCAAGTAGCTTACCGATTTCCTGAAGCTCGTCCTGGCTATATTTCTCTGTCAGAATGGGTGTATATAAACCTTGTTCCACCAAGCGTTCTACATTTTTCGCAAAATCGGTATAGACATCCGCTCCACGCAATGCTTTTTGCTTTGCATAGACGTCGAATAAATAAATACGCGCTGCTACAAACGTCCAATACGCATTCGCTTCATCAATACGGCTTAAAGACTCTAGTACCATTGCGTTCGTCCACTCAGTTGCTGAGCTCGCTGGGTGACGCTCCTGGAATTTCTCACTCGCTTCGATCAACGGTTCGATTTGTTTCTTGCCGAATTCCTGTTGTAAGTTTTCCATCAATAAATTAAGTCCCACAGATTCTTGAATAATAGCCATTATATCCGCTCCCTTTAGTTAATTAATTCGGTTATGTACTAAATAAAAAAACTCCCGATATAATCGGGAGTCGTCGATTGACGTGTAGTAGATAGCGGAAAGTTTTAGGCAGACTGAAAAAAGACTGCTTTGTGCTTTCACTCTCCAACCCCGAAGAATGTTTTGCTGAGATGACTGGCAGGTCTACTGGCTGGCACATCGTTCTTCCATCTTTCCTTCCCGCCGAAGCAGTGGTTTTCATAAGATAGTCGTCCGTGCCCTCAGTTGCGGGGGCAGCTCCGTTCGTGGCGGATTCCCTTTTAAACGTGGTGGGTACCAATTCATCTAATTACTGTTACACACTATATATAGTGTGTTGATTCATATATAACCCTAACATGTTGTGTTCGAACATGCAAAACAAAAATCGAACCGATGTTCAGAATCCTTCTTCTGAACTACGATTCGATTTTTCTTATTCAGTATTTTATAGTATATCAAACTTTTTACTTCTTGACTAAATTGTTTGTGTGAATGTTTTTAAATAGATTGTGAAATTAGTGTGGAGAAGGGATTTCCGCTTCAGCAGGGGGACGCTTTCCGGAGTCGCCCCCTGCTTCCGCTACAATCCTACTTTCTAACGTAGACCACCTAGAAACTTCACTGTATTTTCAGTACCAGTTCAAAGTCTAAAGAACGTAAGGCCAAAGTTCAAAACTTTAAAAGCCCAATATTACCTCTCAATATCACAAACGATCTTCTGCTCTTTCAGCTGTTTCTTCCCAACATTCTGCGCCTTTTAGGCCAGGGATGCTAGCTGATTTGAAGACGGGGTTTCTACCGGCTTTTCGTTGTTTGGTGAAGTCGTCGAGTACTTTGAAGGCGATTTTGCCTAGGAGTAGAATGACGACTAAGTTGATAATGGCCATTAGTCCCATGAATAGGTCTGCCATGTCCCAGACTATTTGTACTTTTGCAACGGCTCCGAAAAAGACCATTGCGAGTACGAGCACTTGATAGATTCGTTTCCACATGACGTTGGCGTTGATGAATTCTATGTTCGTTTCTCCATAGTAGTAGTTACCGATGATGGAACTGAAAGCGAAGAACATGATCGCTACGGCGATGAAGTATGGTGCCCATGCGCCTACGTGTACTTCCATGGACGCTTGTGTCAATAAGATACCATTTGTTTCGCCTGATTGGTACAAGCCGCCAAGTAAGATAATGAAGGCAGTTGCTGAACAGATGATGATGGTATCGAAAAATACGCCTAATGATTGTACGAGTCCTTGTTTTGCAGGGTGCGATACGTTTGCTGTCGCTGCTGCGTTTGGCACACTACCCATACCTGCTTCATTGGAGAAGAGACCTCGGCGTACACCTTGCATCATAGCCATACCGATTCCGCCACCCATGATTTCTTTAATACCGAATGCGTGCTCAATAATTAATGCGATCATCGCTGGAACTTCTGTAATGTTCAATATCACAATATACAAGGCCACGATAATATAAAATGTTGCCATTACAGGGACGATTGTCTGCGTTACTTTAACAATACGCTGCACACCGCCAAAGACGATCACTGCAGTCAGGACAATTAGCCCTACTCCTACAGCCCAATGTGGAATGCCAAATACGTCTGTGAACGATTGACTGATTGTGTTCGATTGCACTGCGTTAAAGATAAATCCAAAACACATCGTCAATAAAATCGCGAACACGATACCAAGTTTCCGCCAACCGAGTGCTTTTTCCATGTAATATGCTGGCCCTCCGCGGAAGGTATCGCCATCTTTCACTTTATACACTTGTGCCAATGTACTTTCAATGAATGCAGTTGCCATACCGATTAAAGCAATAACCCACATCCAAAATACTGCACCGGGTCCACCGATTCCGATCGCTAGGGCAACCCCTGCTACGTTACCTGTCCCTACGCGTGACGCGGCACTGATTGTGAATGCCTGAAATGGCGATACCCCGTCATTACTATCTTTCTTCTCTACAATTAGACGGAACATCTCACGAAATAAGCGTACTTGTACAAATTTCGTTCGAATCGTGAAATATAAACCCGCTGCCAATAAAAGTCCGATTAAAACATATGTCCAAATGAAATTATTCGCCGGCCCTACAAGCCAGTCGATCGCATTTTGAAACATCTGACCACCTCCTTGTGTATTCTATACCCTACTCGCTTGCTTACTATGCCTTGCATAATAAAATAACTAGTTTCTACTCTGCAAAACTACAGTTGCTTTATTCTCCAATAAATTTGCTGCGTTAGACATCAACTCAGCCAATAACTTCTCTCCGTCATCCAATGCATGCAATTCAGAGAACCATCCGAGCAACTCCGTACGTGCCGCTTCATCAATAGTCCCTGAAATGACGAGGACCGGAACCCCCTCTGCTTTCGCAAGCTTCGCGATACCCATTAATGCTTTGCCGGCAAGCGTTTGCCGATCCGTCTTTCCTTCACCTGTCAGAATAAGATCCGCAGAAGATAGATGGTGTGCAAAATCTATCGCTTCAAGCACGACACTGATTCCACTTTCCAGACTTGCGCCACAATAGGCAATTAACGCGCCTGCACTTCCCCCTGCTGCGCCCGCTCCGTGCAGTTCATGCAAACGTACACCTGTCACTCTTTCAGTCTCATCCGCAAAATGCTCCAACCCTTCATCTAAATCCAAGACCATTTCCGGATCGGCTCCTTTTTGCGGACCGAAAACCACCGACGCTCCTTGTTCTCCGATCAACGGATTCTCCACGTCAGACGCAATGCGAATGTCTGCCTCCAGCAACCGCTTATCCAGTTTTGAACTATCAATTTCGTCGAATACAGAAAGCGTGGAGCCATTCATTTCTAACGGCCATCCAGCCGCTTTAAATTTCACTCCGAGAGCTTCAAGCAGACCTGTACCTCCATCATTCGTCGCGCTGCCCCCAAGCCCGATGATCAATTTACGATATCCTCGATCGAGCGCATGACGAATCAATTGACCCGTACCGTATGTAGACGCTTTCATCGGATTGAGTTCTTTTTTCGCAAGCAACATCAATCCCGATGCTTGAGCCATTTCAATAACCGCTGTCTCGCCGTCTCCAAGCACTCCCAGATGTGCATCGATCACTCTTCCAAGCGGATCTTGCACAGACACCGTGTGGATGGTCCCACCAGTTGACGAAATCAGCGCATCCAGCGTCCCTTCCCCTCCGTCTGCAACAGGTAACCGTACGACCTCTGCGTCTGGAAACACTTTTTTCACTCCATTAGATAGAGCGTCGGCCGCTTCCTCCGCACTCAAACTGCCCTTAAATGCATCAGGTGCAATAACAATCTTCACGACTCTCACTCCCTTTATGTGTATTCTAGCAGATTATGCGGGAAAAGTTACCGTAAAATAGTGGATGGTTAAAGTATTTCTATCGAAGGCCTCCTTCAGAGTGCTTTGTAGATGGTTAGTTTTTTGTTTAGTTGGGTGGATACGCTCTATGGAGGTGTTTATCCGCTCTATGGGGGTGTTTATCCGCTCTATTGAGGTGTTTATCCGCTCTATTGGAGGGTTTATTCGCTCTATTGGAGGGTTTATTCGCTCTATGAGAGGGTTTATCCGCTCTATGGGAGGGTTTATTCGCTCTATGAGAGTGTTTATGCGCTCTAAGGAGGGGTTTATTCGCTCTATGGGGGTGTTTATTCGCTCTATTGAGGTGTTTATCCGCTCTATGAGGCCGTAGATTCGCTCATAGTTCGGACGCGAGCGCTCTATACATCTACCTCTACTGATCATGCGCACGCGAATGAAACGACACAAAATGCACCTGCTAGCTAATAGGTGCGTTTTGGTCTTAGGCTATTCAATTCATTATTCCGATATAACCGTCATAATGGTTCCTTTGGCAGTGGCACAAATAGTTTGGAATGTGACTACTACACCATATAAAATTAAGGCAATACCGCCGAATAATTCGAACAACGCGGATTTACCTTCGCTCAACCATTGCTAAACTAAATAACCTCCGCCGATTTCAGCCAAGTCGACCAGCAGAAATATCACCACAACCTTCAACATCAGTAAACCTCCATTTATTCATTTTATCATAATTCAGTCAATTCTAAAATGAGGTTATTTTCATTTTGAACAGATGACTTGGTGTGGAGTTGATTAAAATAGGAGATTCAACTTTGAATGATTGCAGATCTACAATAAAAGACCCTCTTCATAGATAGGAAAGGGTCCGTAAAGTAGTATAAATCAAAATATAAAGAACCAATACAATGGCGTCAATTCAATTACACCTGTGACCATAACGGAAAGAATAATCACCATAGTTAGTTGTTTAAAGTTTCGGTAGAAAATCGCACACAAAATAATGTACATAATAAATTCTTCTAAGTAATTCACATGCAAATAAAAAAATCCGATTCCTAGTGAGAGACTTAACATCAATCCCATTGGTAACGCGGGTAAAAAACTAGCCAAACACCTACCATTTTTCGCATACCAGACGACCACCGCAAGAAATGGCGTAAAGGCCGCTACAGCGCCCCAGTACTTCATATCAATCGTCGAATACACACCGAATAAATGGGCGGAGTACATATAATAGCCGATTAGCATGCCCAAAAAGAACAAAAATGTATGAACGGCTGCACGAACCACCGTTTTACTATATGCAGCAATCGCCGTGGCAATCAATACCCAAATGCCCATCCGCGTGAAGACGTCTCCGAAAAACGGGACGGAATCTAGCAGCTTAGTCGCTATGCCAAACAGAATACTTCCAATGAGCCAAGCCAACAGCACCACTAGTTTTTTCATCGCCATTTCCCCCTATATGAATATCCTCTAGTTTACCATTTTACAGATGACTAATCTAACAGCTTTATCCATTAAAAAAGGGCTTATCTACGTTCGATAAGCCCATCTGATTTATCCGTTTTGGAGTGCGAGTTTAATATGTGCCAAATGATGCTCTTCATGCCAAGCCAACTTGGCTACCTTTTTCGCTACTGATACTTCGCCATTGACTGCGTGGATAAATGTCCGAGTCAGTTGATCTTCCGACAAACTATTCCCAAGTGCTACGATGCGTTCATTGATCCCTTCAAGCATCTTAATAGAAGGTTCAACAGGCAGTTCAGTATCCGGTTGCACTGCCCATTTGTCTTGATTGAAAGGTGGCGCTGTCGGATTATCGTCTGTTAACGCTAGCTTCAGACGTTGGTACATGTTTAACTGTGAGTCTGCAATGTGATGGACGAGTTGGCGAATGTTCCAGCTTCCTTCGCGATACGTTTTGTGTAACTCTTCCTCATTCAATGAATCTACAATTTCTCTTAATCGAGTAGTGTAGGTATCAATTTCTTGTAACCACTTTTGAATATCTTCCAACGTGACATGACCCGGAACCTGTAATTCCCCAATCGGAAATCGACTATCCATGACGAACCCCCCCTTTTCATTTATCTGATTATCTCACAAATTATCAGATTATTCTATTTGCAAGACAAGACAATATGTAAAAGGAGCGCTTCACATGTCAATGGATAGCCCCGGTTAGGCATCTACAGCGTCTGCTATTTATTGACCTGTTTTAGAAAAATCGGCAATTCTTGCACCTATTTCATCGCGCACACGCTGGAAGAATTCCCATTTTTCTTCATCTGTTCCTTGTGCTTTTGCAGGGTCGTCAAACCCCCAATGATTCCGTTTGACATGAGGTGGTGTCATCGGACACTTGTCAGCGGCATCCCCACAAAGAGTGACGATAAAATCTGCTTTGTTTAAGATTTGTGGATCGATGATATCCGAAGTTTGGTTCGATATGTCGATGCCGACTTCATTCATAGCTTTTACTGCATTTGGATTCACGCCATGCGCTTCAATTCCAGCACTAAGCACTTGCCATTCTTCCCCTAGATACTCTTTGCCCCATCCTTCAGCCATTTGACTACGGCATGAGTTGCCTGTACATAAGAAATAAAGTATTTTTTTCGACATAATGATATCTCCTTCTTATTGTATAATTGACAGCCATAGATACAGTCCGATTAGTGTTATCAGAAGTGTAGGGACTGTTAATATAATACCAATCTTAAAATAGCTACCCCAAGAGATCTTCACGCCTTTTTGAGACAGTACGTGCAACCATAATAAGGTGGCCAATGAACCGATTGGTGTGATTTTGGGACCTAAATCCGATCCAATAATATTCGCGTAAATCAACGCTTCGCGAATGGGACCTGTCGTAGTTGTGTCCGATATGGCTAACGCGTTAATCATGACCGTAGGCATATTATTCATAAGTGATGACAGGATCGCTGCAATAAAGCCCATTGAAATCGTTGCGACAAAGAGTCCTTGATCAGCTGCAGTTTGAATGACATCCGCCAATACACCCGTTAGACCGACATTACGCAATCCGTATACCACAACATACATCCCGACAGAGAAGAATACGATCGCCCAAGGTGCACCTTTAAGCACTTGTTTCGTATGAACGGCTGGACTTTTTTGCGCCATAGCCATAAAAAATATCGCCGTAAGCCCCGCAATAATAGATACAGGCAATCCCGTAAACCCACTTGAGAAATATCCTATAAGTAATACACCTAAAATTACCCAAGCAAGTCGAAACAACTTGAGGTCTTTGATCGCATCTTTCGGTGTTTTTAAATCTGATACATCATAGTCTTTCGGAATACTTTTACGGAAGAATAACAACAACACTAATATACTGGCAACTAATGCAAATAAATTCGGAACGATCATTCTAGTTGCGTATTCAACAAATCCAATATCAAAAAAGTCTGCTGAAACAATATTCACTAAGTTACTTACAACCAACGGTAAAGAAGTAGTGTCAGCGATAAAACCGCTGGCCATAATAAATGGAAAAATCATTTTTTCATTGAAATTCAAATTTCGTACCATCGATAGTACAATGGGCGTTAATATTAGGGCCGCCCCATCGTTTGCAAACAGAGCAGCAACGACTGCACCTAGCAGACTGACATAAATAAACATGCGAATACCGCTGCCTTTGGCTAATCTAGCCATATGTAGAGCCGACCACTCGAAAAAACCAATTTCATCTAAGATTAATGAAATAATGATGATCGCGATGAAAGCAAGCGTAGCATTCCATACAATCCCAGTTACATCCATAACATCTTGGAAGTTCACTACCCCAACTAACAATGCGATGATCGCGCCAATACAGGCAGACCATCCGATCGAGAAGTTTCTAGGCTGCCAAATGACAAAAATAAGTGTGATGATGAAAATCAATGATGCAGTTATAGCCAACGTACTTTCTCCTCCTTATTCACAACAAATTCGAAGCCCTTGTGCTTCCAATTCAGCGATAGATTCATTCTGTTCTGGAAGATGTTCAAGGATGCTTTGAATAAACGGGTAATCTTCATGATGTTCATTGATCGAGAAAAAAATCCATTGACCTCTACGTTCTTCTTTAACCAACTCAATATCTCGAAGTTTACGTAAGTGCTGACTAATAGCTGGCTGACTCATTTTAAAAATCGCAACAAATTCACAAACACAGCATTCATGTGACTTGAGTAATTTCATCATCGTCAACCGTGTGGGGTCTCCTAGCAATTTTAATAGTCGTGATGCGCGTTGTAGATCAACCGTATCAGGTGTATTCATAGTCTATCCCTCCACTTCTCTACTACCATATAAGGATATGCTTATATACGCAAGTGGAATAATACATTTAGCTCTCATCGTTTTATGTATTTCAACCAAAGAAAAAAGGGCTTCCTCTCGTCATATTGACAATGTAGGAACCCCTTACCTATCTAGTTATCGTCGTTTCCGCGCCGCCTTCATAATGTAACTGACAACAATGACAAAAATCAGGGCCCCTACAATAGAAGGTACAACATAAAATTCTCCTAAGCGCGGTCCCCAGCTGCCGAATAAGCTCCCGCCGATCCACGCACCTATGATCCCTGTAATAATATTGCCAACGATACCGCCTGGGACACTTTTGCCGATGATCAGACTAGCAAACCAGCCAATGACACCGCCAATTATTAAATATAAAAGGATACTCATTACACACGCCCCTTCCCTTATTTTCCAACGTATTGAGTACTCAAATTACGAACAGGATAATGAAGTAATCGTGTGACACCTTATTAGCAATCTATTCCTTGTTACAGCATAGTATTCGCCACATAAAAATCTGTGTAGGTATATTCAAGCGATAAATAGCGCTCGTACGTTCCGATGGTAGGGGATGATATAATGTACTACAGTACTAGATATACGCAGTAGAAACAGGAGGTTATAACGGTATGCGATCCTTTCATTTTAACGGCAGTCGAATAGTAAAAACAGGCATAGCGATCTTTTTGACAGCTATTATTTGTGAATGGTTTAATTGGCCACCAGTATTTGCGGTCATCACAGCCATCGTTACAATTGAGCCGACCGTTAGTGATTCCATCAAAAAAGGGCTCGTACGATTTCCGGCTTCCGCTATCGGTTCCGCATTTGCTGTACTCTTTATCACGCTCTTCGGGAATTCCCCGATTACCTATACATTAGCAGCGGTTGCCACTATTTTAGTCTGTTACCGATTAAACTTGCATGCTGGCCTACTCGTTGCCACATTGACCGCGGTCGCCATGGTCGAAGTCATCCACAGCAACTACTTATTCGCCTTTTTCATTCGACTTGGTACAACTACTATTGGTTTGCTTGTGTCCACCATAGTAAATATGTTGGTCTTTCCACCAAACTACAGGAGAGATATTGTAGAAAACATCCAACGCATTAGTGAGCGAGCAGGAACTATTTTGGAACGGACATTCCGAACGATTTTATATGACGTGCACACAAACCGTCGAGATGAGCTAGAGACGACCAAGCAACTTACGAAGGAAATCAGGAAAACGGAAACATTGATTCATTTTCAACGCAATGAATCGAAATTGTATCCGTGGGTTAGAGGGAAAGAAAAAGATCTACTCATGGCTGAAAAGCAGTTGTTGTTTTTACATAATCTCGAATATCATTTGGGTACTTTATTGAACATACCGGAACAGCACATTTCCTGGACGTCGGCAGAACGCGATCGGATTATGCACGCTGTAACCGAGCTTGCGAACGACTTGAAGCATTCCATTGATTACAACCCGAAGAAGCATGAGTCACAATTAAAAAATGTTACCGACCTTTTCTGGGATGACAATAAGGAAATCACAACTAGTGAGGAGAGACATCCAAGCCAATTCCCACCCGAGTTTGTCGTTCTCTATGAACTGATCACTATTTATAACTTAGTAGATCAGTTTTATAAACCTTCTAGTGTGAAATTAACGCCTGAAGCTGAAGAATAAAGATCGCTTTGCCTGACTAACGGATTCGGTTGATGGACAGTTCCCGTCTCTCTGTGAAGACCAACAACCGTTAGTTTAGTTGCCTCGAGATTCTTAATTCCCCAAAGGTGCCACATCCACTTTTGAACGCCTAAACTTGGCATATCAGCACCTATAACACCTGATTTATTTTCATTCCCAATAATATTGTTAATATCACCGAATTTCACAGCTTTTTTATCCCAATCAATTTGCTGAAAGTCACTTACTTCAACAAATTCTGGCGTATCTTCGGGTAAAATCAATTCACTAAAAAATTATCCTAGATTTTAGTTTCAAAAAGTTCTCCCCCTTATTGTTAATCTGAATTTTTGGTAATTTAACTATACATTATTTTGCCCTTTTTTAATTATTTGGACCGATTGCGAATAGACGCAATCGCTTATTAAGCAATCGCGCTTTGATAATAAAATAGCATTCTTCAACTTAAATAATTTGTTGAAGAATTCGTTATTTCTCCCATATCAATACTGCGCGTTTTAATAGAGAATCCCAAGAATCTTTTCTAGCAATTTTTTCTACATCAAAATCTACATAATACACAGCATCAATTTTTTCACTTTCGGGAAGGTTAAAAGTATATTCTTGTTCATTATGACTGTTTTCATTATTAATAAGTTTTCTTGTAGGCGAATCGGCAATTGTTTTTGTATAGTAAATAAAACTCACATTCTTTTTCTCTCCATCGATTTCAAGCGGCAAAGGATGTGTTCCGTTAAAGCTAGCATAACTTTCACCAAAGTAATGGGAAACCAATTGATTGTCATCATGTGTTTCAATTTTAATTAGATTTTTTGAGTATGGAATAACCGTTTTGTAATGGAAAACATAAGAAAACGCTCCCGTTAAAATAATTGCCGTTACTAAAACGGATACAATTGAAATCACCACTTTTTTCTTACGAAACTTCTTGCTGATAGTATTAAAAAGCGGGGAGGGTTTTTCTACTGGAAGATAAAGACTTTGTTTCATTGACTCATATTCCTGTTGACATATATGACAATGCCGTAAATGCTCGTCTACCATCTCTTTTGTATCATGACTAACAACTTCATCAATATAAAGAGGTAAAACATCCTGAATGATTGTGCATTTAATCTCGTTCATAATTCATATCCTCCATATACTCTAAAATTTGCTTCCTTGCTCTATAAAAGGTTACTCTTGCCCATCCCGCACTTTTTCCAAAGAGTTTTCCTATCTTTTCAAAGGGTAATTCGCCAAAAGTGCGTAGTGAAAATACTTCCTTATAAGGTTCATTCATCGAGTGGATGAACTGATGAACAGTAAAAGCATCATCCTCATTCATCAAATGCTTTACAAATTGTACTTCCATCATTGGTTCTTCTATTAAGTCTAGGTTTCCTTGTCTTTTCATTTTTTTGTAGTGCGAGAAATATGTATTCTTGGCAATTGTAAAAAGCCATGCTCGAACATCTTTAGAACCATCAAACTTTTCAAGTGATTTTAACGCTTTAAAAAATGCCTCTTGCGTAATTTCTTCAGCTATCCTTTCATCGTGACATAATGATCTAATAAACAAAAAAACTTCTTGAAAGTATTCGTGATAGATTTCCTCAAAGTCCACCTCTTTTCACCCCTTATACTTATATAACTCCTAGAATTCAATTACGTTACAAAAAACACTTAAAAGTTTTATATGTTTTAGACCCAAAGTAAATCCAAAAAAATAAGTATATTCGAAATGAATATACTCACCTGTTAGTTGACTGGTTTTCAACACGTCCTGATTAAAGCACAAACCTTCTGCCGTTAATGCCCCTAGAAAGATTAGCTGTTTAACCCGTTGATCTGCGCTGTAGCCTGACGCGTGTCCTATGGGCGGGCGGTGAACCTCCCGGAGTCGCCGGCTGTAACGAAGATCCACTAAATGAGCGCTTCAAACATTATTCCATAAACGCACCCTGATTGTTTAATCTTAAAAATTATCAAACAAATATTCTAAAGCTTCTTTTCCTTCTACGTCTCCTACACTCTTAAATCTTTCAACAACAATATCGTCATGTTCAGCAGCAAACTCAACTTCCCATTTTTTAAAAAACGCCTTCTTTTAATCTATTTTAACATGAAATACTTTGTTCCCTTTAACGTTTTCTTCCCATGTACCGAACCCGTTATTACCTGACAGATGGTAAATGACACGATCCACAAACCACTTCTGTACGACTCTCCGTTAATTCCTACACTACTATTCGTTTTCCTCTCTATACATATGTTCAATTTATGACTGCAACCACAATAATTCGACAAGATATGACAACTGTCACTAGGACGTTACTATGCAGTAGTGTAGATTATGAATAGGTCATGTACGTTTCAAAATCACATTAGTATAGAGGAGAAACATTTATTGCAGAAAATAGCTTGGATTACAGATACCGCTGCACAACTGGATGATGCATTCATCCAAAAATATGATGTATATATTCTGCCACTGGGTGTAGTTTTTTCCGATGTCTGTTATAAAGAGTCCGTCGATATTACGAAGGACGCGTTTTACGATAAATTACGTGCAGCAAAATTTTCTCCAAAAACCTCTCAACCTGCAATCGGTGAGATGACTTCATTATATGAAAGACTACAGGCTGATGGATATGACTTTGCGGTCGCTGTGCACTTGTCTAGCGGACTTTCTGGAACGTTTGAAACTGCTCGAGCGGCTGCGAACATGACAGACTTCCCTGTGTATCCTATCGATTCAAAAATTGGTTCATTTCCGATGGTTAAGATGATTGAAGTTGGCAATGAATTGTTCGCAGACGGCAAAGAACCTGAAGAAGTGGTCGCAACCCTTAACGCTATGGCTTGTCACTCGAAGTTGTCCTTTATTCCGGGTGGTCTTGGCCAATTGCATAAAAGTGGACGCGTTTCTGGGACACAGGCATTCTTAAGTAATTTACTGAACATTAAAGTCCTGATCAGTTTCGAGAACGGGAAAGCCGTGATGACAGAAAAAGTTCGGTCCATGAAGCGAGCAAAGAAACATGTCACTTCCCTACTCCGTGCCGATATGGAAACAGGTTCTGTACCGGAAGTAGCAGTTATTCATTGCCACAATGAACATGACGCTGAAATATGGAAGAATGAGCTACTGAAGGAATTTCCATCTGTACACGTTCAAGTCGTTTCACTGAGTGTTTGTGTGGCCGTACATGCAGGCGAAGGAACTACGGGATTAAGCTGGGTTACATATTAAAATAAGAAGGGACCGAATCCATTGTGAATTCGGTCCCTTCTTATTTTTTCCACGACATTCTTCATAACCGATACGATGGTATGAGTCCCCTTTTATACAAGAACGCCACAGCATTCAAGAACGCGCTCGGGACTTTCTTCCAAAAGAAACGTTTTCGATAAAATTGGCGATGGGCTTTTTTTAGATTGCTCCACTGTCTGCAGTCCTTCTTCTGTCTATACCGCGCCACATCGATCAGCTTCACTTGATCATCCGGTGTAATAAATATATTGCGCAAATGAATATCAGAAGGATTTAACCCTGTATTGGATGCTAGCGATAATGCATAATCAATTTCTTTAATATGAGCGTCTGTAATGACTCGCCCTTTCGTCATACAATCAAAAAGTGTATCCCCTTCAATATAATCCATCACTACATAATTCGCTCCTGTTTCATAAATACAAGGGAAATAGCGAATACTTGTAAGTGATTGATACACTACAGCTTCTTCTTTCGCGATGTACGTAGAATCTGGAAAGAACACTTTAATGGCTTTATTGGAAGATATCAACCTAAAAACAAATGCACTTCTTCCTGTTCCGACTAGCTGCAAAGAAGAATTATAGTCCAGTAGACGATTTTTATTATTTATAATGATCGAATCTACAAGTTCTTGATACATACTCAATATATGACCTCCAGTAGTTTTCAAAAATAAAAAAGAGACATCAAGACCAATTAGTGGCTTTGATGTCTCTGTTACAACTAAAAGAGACCTCACCAAATAATTGGTAAGGTCTCGCAAACAACGTGAGTTGCCAGTAAGGCCGAGGATGTATATCCTGTATTGACGACCATTACTGTAATAGCTACTCCCCTTAACGGAAGCGGAACGTATAATGTTGTAAGTTCACTATAAACCGAAACGGATGATACATCAATTAATTGTATAGATCATCACGAAACGATTTATGATCTAATACATACACGATGTAAGTCGTTGACGAACATCTCTACATGTTCTTTCTTCGTAGCCCAGCTTGTACAAAATCTAACCGCGCTATGTCTCGCATCTACCTTTTCCCAGTGAGAGAATGAATAGTTATTGCTTAATTCCGCAATGACATACTCCGGCAAAATCGGGAATTGCTGATTCGTTGTGGAGTCATAGCGTAAGGCAAATCCATTTTCCACAAATGCTTGGCGAAGGATCAACGCCATATCCACAGCATGTTTTGAAACTTCATAGTACAAACCATCTTCAAACAATGTTTCGAACTGGATACCTAAAAGTCGTCCTTTAGCCAACAAGCCACCTCTTTGCTTGATCAAATAGCGGAAATCTTTTTTTAGTGACTCATTTATGATGACAACCGCTTCGCCAAACATGGCACCGATTTTCGTTCCGCCAATATAGAATACGTCACATAATCGTGCATAATCCGCCAGCGTGATATCGTTATCTGGCGACGCCAAACCGTACCCTAATCTAGCCCCGTCGATTATGAGTGGCAACTGACATGCCTCACACACTTTATTCAGAGCTTCCAATTCAGCTTTTGTGTAAGTCGTTCCGTTTTCTGTAGGGTTCGAAATGTAGACGAGACCTGGTTGCACAGAATGCTCAGGACTTGCATCCCGCCAATGAGCATCGACTAATTCCTTCACTTGATCAGCTGTAATCTTCCCGTCTTCACTCGGTAACGTAAGCACTTTATGTCCTGTAGCTTCAATGGCACCCGTTTCATGTGTAGCGATATGGCCACTCTCCGCAGCGATAGCGCCTTGATATGGACGCAAAATCGAAGCGATGATCGTCGTATTGGTTTGAGTTCCCCCTACTAAAAAGTGGACATCTGCTTCTGGTGCTTCACACTCTTTCCGAATAAATCCTCTAGCCTTTTCACAGTGTTCATCCATACCGTATCCAGGAGTTTGTTCTTCATTCGTCTCAATCAATCGTTTCAGAATTCGCTCATGAGCGCCTTCCGTATAATCATTTTCAAATCGTATCATAGTTGTCCATCTCCAAATATGCTTGATTTTTTTTGCAAGTATACCATAGAAATGTGGGTGTCTGTTGCAATTTAAATTGTTCTTATAATGTCGAATGTTTCGACTGTTCTTTAATTAGAAGCGGCTAGAACGTACTTATTTTATAAAAAGCTGATGTAAAGCGCTCTCTTGCTCAAGCGCACGTTGAATAAAAGTTTCCAACTCATTTTCATTTGTAACGTCATGTAATTCCTTACCGTACCAGTCTTCTAACTTCGATCTGCTCATCTTATATGAATGGCCTTCAAAATCAAAGGCAACCCATTCGGCATTATCAATTAATGTAAATAGATAACTAGCATTGTAAACAGCCGCTTCCTCATATTCACGTTCAGTCATTACCGTATCTATTTTTTCATACATGATGGTCATTCCATACGGCTGTGTTTTTGTTTCAAGCGAAACCTCATGGAATTTTTCAGCGTATGGTAGTTGTTCAATTATATGAATAACAGCACTATTATCCCCAATCAGTGATCCCTTATATTGAAATGCATCCTCCCTCTTTTGATTCGCAATGGAACTGCAACCCGTCAATAGAAGGAGTAAAGATAGTGGTAGTAGCAAACGCTTTCTGATGTTCTTCATTTTTCATCCCCTCATTCGTCTTCATTGATCAAGCTAATCGAATTAAAAAGTCAAAATTACATGAAAGGTCCATTTGCTTTTATTTTCAACACTTTGTTTACAAGCAATGAAATATGGAAAAATAATAACGAAGCTAACATTCCGAGTATGAAAATATTGGATAGGAGTAATCCCGAGACTTCTCCGTCGATCAGGTACGTGATGAGTAAAAGTAAGCCTACAATGAATAACCCACCTGCTATATATACGAGGATGTACGTGATGTATTTTAAGACTTCATTACGAAACACAATTTTCTCGAAATAGACATCGACGTAATGCGAGTACACAATCCCACCAATTATATATATGGGTAAGGAATAAAGGAGGTATAGGACAAACAGCGCGCTGATAGTGAAGGTACTAACGCCATCTTGCTGTTCCATTGAAGATGTATATTCAAAAAAAGCCAAACCTAAAGAAAATACTAGTGCAGAAAGTATAGCGATACTAAATCTTCGTAAAAGTTTCATTTGTTTTACCTCTATTCATGCTAAAACCTTAAGGTAGATGTGATTCACACAACGTTCGTTAATTAGATTGCGGGATAGTTGTTGGAACCCGTTGATCTGCGTTGCAGCCGGACGCGTGTCTTATGGGCGGGCGGTGAACCACACCCCTCACTTCGCTCGCTGGGTGTTTCACCTGTCAGTGCAAAGATGTGCTCCTTCTCGCTACGCTCCACTCGCAAAAGCCGTCCTGCGCTACGGCTCTCGCTGATCCTCCCAGAGTCGCCGACTTCCACTCCGATCAACTAAGTATTTGCCAAAAAAACTTGTGCCACAATCGCACCCGATAGTTCAATAAGAAATGCTTCCAGAGTAGAATATTTCTTCATCCTCGCAAACAAAAATTCCTTTTCGTCTTAAGCATTAACTATTCATTATCAATTTCCTTTAAATGAGTTGCTACCACTGAACAATTCGTTCCAACTAATACGACTAGTCCTGCATTTTCAAAAGAAATGAAGGTTGATTTCTCTTTCAAAGTACCGACAACTTTGTTGTTTGAACTTGACCAAAACTTAGGGACACCTTCTTCAATATGAAAATTACTCTTTGAAGTTGATAATAAACACAATGATTGTACTAAAGCTAAATAGTTAATCAATGGACTGATTTTCAAAAATTCCTCTTCGTTTGCTATTTTGATTAAAATATAAAATTCTTCTGGATGATTATTTATTATTTTAAAACTAAAGTTTAATTTTTCGATTTCTTTTTTTAGAAATTCAAAGTGATTCTCGTCTTCCACAGTTACAAAATTCAATGGATAAGCATTGGAATCTTTAAATACCTTACAAAGAACTTCCTCACAAAACTGTTTACAATCCTCAATACCTATATCGAAAGAATATTTTATATCACCCCTTAGGTCGCAAGGAAAATATTTCACAAAGTCATCAGGTGATTTAAGCACGATCTAAATGCCTCCTTTTAAAGCCTTAAAGCCATCTCGCTTTTGCACTAAGTGGCCCGTTAATGGAATAAAATTTATGTCACAATCAGCATCCGATTGTCGCACATTACCTATTTTTCACCGCATCATCTGATTGTACATATAAAAACCATATAAGACGGGTAACAGCAAGCCAAGTGCTAAACAAATAACTGCTGCTAACTTTGACTGTTTAACAACACGTTCATCGTTAAGTCTTAAATGTTGGAAAAATGTAAGTGTAAAATAAAAACAAGTAATGATTAAAATTGTTGAGAGCATACCAATCCAATTTCCTGCCCCCATAAAATTCATATCGTTCATTCTTTCAATCTCCTCTTCCAATAATTTGGCCCGATTGTAGCCCTGTCCTTATTCATTAAACTGTACCCGTTTGTTAAAATATGTTCTTTAACCAAGTAAGTATATAGACAAACATAAGTGGTTCAATCAATACAAGGCAAAGTAAAATGATGAAAAAAGATACACATGATATTATTTTCATTACGCCATTTTCCCTTTTGAGAAAAGCGATAAAACTAAAGATCATGCCAATTACTAAAAAGATATAACCGACTAGAACAACAGGCTCCATTAATTCAGGTGTCATCCAATTGACCACAAATGCCACTAATCCTAAAACTATAAAAACAATTGACCAGGTACTAAAAGGTCTTTTCAAGTGTATCCATCCCCTTTTGATAACCGTTCACTTCGGCCCGTTTAAAGCTCAAATCTTATTCTGTTAATACACCATTCTAATAAAAAACTATTTGTCTGATTGCTTAACTAAAACCAAACCTAATTTAAATAGCATATACAATATGAAAATAATCACTAAAGTTCTTGATAGTACAAATCCATCAAGAGCTAATTCATAGCCGCCCGATAGTAATAGATTTGGGTTAATGATAAGAAATGCTGCGGTCAGTATAGGAATTGCAATTAAAAAAACGGCTAAAGTAGATTTATTGCTCATTTTCGTCCCCCTTAATTACGTAACAGAATGGCCCATTGGGTGGGTAAAGTGTCTCAATTCCAACAAAATCTCACTCCATTTTCGCCCTCGACTACAGAAAAAATCTTTATTCACCTGAAGTTAATTCTTTATACAACCCATTGTCTTCACCATATTCAAACTTGCCGATTTTTCCCTTTTCATTAGTAGAGAACAGGACAACTCCTGATACATCTGCCGTCTTTTCTTTCTCACCATCTTTTGTATAACCGACAGTTGCAGTGAATGTATATCTGTTGGAAGCTTTCTCAGATTGTTTAACGACTGTGTCTTTCAAACTTAATTCGTAACCAGAAAGTTCTGCCGCAACCGGATAAACTAAACCTGCTGTTTGAAAGAATGGGATTAGATAGTCTTTTGTGAAATAATCTCCGTATACTTCTGTGATGTACTGTTCGAACTCATCATTGACTTCCTTTCCATCTACGACCTTTGTGTAATCAGGATTTTGAAGAAAATCTATAATTTTTTGGTCAGGTCCGTTGAATTGAAGCTTAAGAACTTTCTCGACAATACCCGCGTTTTGATCTTCTGTCTTAGCGTTTGAACATGCAGCAAATAATACTCCAGTAAGCAGCAACAAAAAACAAAGATATCCGACTTTGAGCATTTTTACATTTTTATTTGCCAAGACATTCCCACTCCTTTTTTAATTACGCCATTCAGTTATGTAAAGATTCAATTGCCCTTACAAGTTACCTTCTCTCACTCATTATTCTTACTCTATTGCGGTATTCTGGCAGCTGCTTATAAAACATACTTTTATTGATGAGATACATCATAAAAGACGGTAGTATAGTGATCAAAAACTGCCCGGAAATTGCCTTGTAGATTACCTAACATCGTTTGTAAATCACTTCTCGAAAAATACTTTCCGTTTTTTATAAATCTAATACTCTCTTCTAAGTTCAGGAAGTTATTTAAACTATCTACTAGATGTACTCTTTGTTCCCTAGAATACTCTCCTTCAGACACAAGGTTTAACAAGGTGTTTCTTGCATTTTGTACATCGAAAAGCATGCTATCCAGTTTGTCTTTATCCATTGTTTTCGAGTCCGTACCGATCAGCCATTCTTGTTCAAAAATCGGAAGAATAAATTGAGTTCGATTTACTGTAGGGTTGTGATGATCACTTTCTAAATCCTTATCTAGATCTTTCTCATAGGCAGCTTTAAACTGACCCATCTCTTCTTCGTAGGTTTTGCTGTTATGAGTTTCCGAACTAGGATGATAGGTAAAGCTTTGATGAATGCTAAAAGTCGATAACGGATAATACCAAGATATGAAAGCTACAACAAGTACAATACATACTCCTGCACCTATCCCCCAGACCTTCTTTTTACGTTTTGTATTCATATAAATCCCCTTTATCTTCAGACGAATCCACTTGTTTATTCAGCTAGTTCGGTCTGATTGCAATATCAAGCGATCGCGTCGGAAAGTTTAAGTACGTCATAGATTAGCTTTCCGTTTCTTTTTCGTCTCTCTCTTTTATATATCTTTCGTACGCCTCTTTCACTCTGTCATTGCTATCGGCTGGTACGACTTGTTTATGGATTTCATTAATTAATAGGAATGACCTGAAAATGACTCCGATGATCAGTACACATAAGATATATATTCCGATAGGACCAAAGAAGATCAACATCCCCGAAAACATGGCCACTAGTACGGACAACAAGTACTTCACAAAACTCCTCCTTCATCTACCTACCTGACTGTCGCAAAAGAGTCCGATTGCGTTAACGGACTCTTTTGCGTTCATACATCTGCATTCATCTCTACTTCTCTTTTTCTAACGTCAAAAATTGTTTTTACAGCAAAAATAACATACAGAGCAATAAACCCAACTTTGAATCCTATTAGCCAATCCCAGATTACAGCTGAAAAGACGACTCCGAGTGTTAAGGACACATTGTATTGAACTTTATAAGATTTTTTTGAGTAAATATCCACAACGAATAAAATAATGAATAAACCCATGAATAAATTTCTTAAAACTACAATCCCAGTATTCAAATCCATATCTTCATGCCCCTTTTAGAAATATATATCCGAGAATTCATATTTCACTCTCTCCATCCGATCCATATCATGAGTAGGCTCATATATAGTTCCGTTAGTAGTGGAACTCTCGATGGGCAGTTCAATAGTAAATGTACTCCCCTTACCTAAAACACTTTCAACGTACAGGGTACCACCATGCAGTTCAGCTAGAGATTTAGCTAAAGGTAAACCAAGTCCTGCGCCTTCAGATAGACGATTAAAATTACGATTTATTTGGATGAACTTCTTAAAGACATCGTGCAGGTCTTTTTGCGCGATTCCGATCCCCTCATCCGTGACGGAGATTCTTACAGTGTTTTGATCGGTTATTACTACTTTCACCAGTATTTGTTTACCTGTTGCAGAGAATTTAATAGCATTTGAAATAAGGTTGAGTAAAATCCTGTCGAATTTATAAACATCCAATGCCATCATTACCTCTTCCACTTCAGGATCAAAGAGGAGTTGAATGTCTAGTGACATCGTATAGTCTGATACCGAGTCTACAATCCCGTCAACAATCTCTACTATATTATAATTGTATGTGCTCAACTCATACACTTCCGATTCCAACTTGGAAATGTCCAAAATATTGTTGACCAATTTAATGAGTCGATAATAATTTCCGATCGTGGCTTTATTGATATGGAAGAGCTCTTCCCTATGTTCTTCGAGAGAATTTTTTTCTAAATACAAGTTCACCAATTGTGCACCACTGAATATGACACTTAACGGTGTTTTGAGTTCGTGGGATATATTAATGAAGATTTCTTCTTGCATTGTGAGTAGTTTCTCCATATTTTCCGTTGCGATTTCCTCATCCGTTATATCAAACCCTACCGCGACGATTTTCTCTACAATATTGTCACACGTAAATATCGGGTGGAATATAGTTTTTGTATACTTTTTCTCTCCTTGCAACACGGCTTGATGTTTGTGTACAAAAGGAATTTTGGTTGTAATAGAAGTGTGGATTTCATTTTTCACGTCATGTAAATTATCTGCCCTATAGAAATCAAAAAACGATCTTCCGATAATATCTAGTTCTGTAGAGATAGCACTTCGCTGCATCTGAATAAATTGAAATGCGTATTGATTAATATAATCGATTTTGTAGTCTTCTGGAGAAAAGGACAGATAATAAATGGGAGATACGTCCATGTTTTCTCGTAGCGCTTGATATTCTACTACTTTATGGACAAGCGCTGTGTTTTTGTAAATCAAAATAGCGCCTTCAATATTTCCTGCCCTATCATAAAGGGGTTGGCCTTCACATGAAAAATACTTCGTAGACCGTTCGCTCGTTGCAATGACTTTGTGATTACTTAACTTTTCACCACGTAACACGCGCTGATCGGGCGTATTTTCAAACGCAATCCTCTCTCCATTTATATCGTTTAATTCATACGCATCATAGATTATTTTAGTAGACATG
The DNA here is from genome assembly GCF_029267015.1 of Sporosarcina ureae. Taxonomy (GTDB): domain Bacteria; phylum Bacillota; class Bacilli; order Bacillales_A; family Planococcaceae; genus Sporosarcina; species Sporosarcina ureae_D. The sequence continues at coordinate 62,667 of NZ_JARIEA010000008.1, forward strand.
GATTCAAAATTCGTGAGATGAGACGGAAGATAGGGTGATAGGAAATCTTTGGCCATATTATTTATATAGGCGTAGTTCCCATCCTTATCCAAAATAGTAACCGCGTCTGAAATATTATCCAAAATCAGTTCCATCCCTGCATGACGTTTTTCAGAGCACTTTCTCTTATAAGCCCTCTGCGTCACATCATAAAAAGAAACTACAACAAACTGACGATCGCGTTCCCCCGTAATCATTTTTATATTGATATCCCAATACGTCACTTTTCCCCCAGCGCCGATAACCTTCACTTCAAATTCGTGAAGAGACATGCCTTCGGATAGTACATCCATGATGGCGTCTGGAAATACAGCATGATTACCTAATACGTTGTCGGAATTACTATTCATCGACAATAAGACGTTTATATAGTTCTCGTCATACTGCAGAAGAATTCTTTCTGGATAGCTAAAAATCGCGACAGAACCATTTTTATTGGCTGCGGTGCTTCCGAAATTATTTAACGTGAAGTCTAATGAAGGACTTTCTAGCTTCTGAAAGTAATAGACGCTCACATCGGAATCGAGTGTTCTGAAGCTGATTGTCACTTCAATCGGCAATAGTTCATTGTTATAAATATAGACGCGCGCTTCATCTTGAATGGTTTGAATGGATAGTTGATGTTCAGATTTTAGTAATACGTCTACATCTGCAAGTGATCGTCCTATAAGATCCCTTTCTTCGTATCCAGTTAATCGCACGAATCCATCACTGACTTTATAGATTTCATTGTTTTTCGTATATATATGAGGAATATGCGCTTTTCTATTTATATTCATTACCACTTGCTTGCACTCCCCTTTTTTCGACAGTAAATGTTTAGTCGTTAGTCGCCAGATACGCCAATCGTACCGAAATAGGTCTCTTCACCATTTTTGTAGATCTTGGAATAGGTAAATTCACGATTTGATTTAATTCGATATAGCCAATAGGTATCTTCTGTCGGCTCATCATTTTCCTTCAAATATACATGCATAGAATCTTTATCTGTTTCGATATCTAACCCACCAAAACCTTTTCCGTTAGTGAGAAAATCCTGCGTTACGTATAAGTATTGAATATGTGCTTCATCATAGTATTTATATATTCCGTTGCGTTCTATATCCTGACTCCCCTGTACACTCTGAATAAATCTTTTGACGTTTTCGTTGACTTGCTCCTGCTTTACTTCCGAATAGGATACTGTATTTTCACCGCATCCGACCAACAGACTACTAAGCACAAAAACGAGGAAAAAGAGCTTTTTCACACGCACAACTCCCTTCTTTTCACTAAATATACCATTTGTTTCATTCAGTTGTCTTTCCATAATGAAAATTTTCTGTAAATCACCTAGTAGAGTACCTATATTTCCCCATTCCTTTACGCATTTGTGGTAAAATAGAAAGAAGATTCAATAAAGAGTCCAGACACAGATTATATTTCCTAAAAGAGTAAAAGAAGATTTTATTTAAAGGAGGAATTATAAATGGCTAAAGACGACAGAAAAGAAATTGTGAAAGCAAATGAAATGCGTACGAAGGAAATCGCCAGGATGATCGATGAAGGCGGGATGGGTGCGGATAAGTATTATGATATTAAAAAAGTGTCACCGCAAGAAGAAATCATAGAAGTATCCAAAGATGAAAATAATAAAGAATAAGTAAATGGTAGATCAGTGTGTAAAGTCACATCATTTTAGTGAAAGGTGGAAACGAATATGAAGAATGACGACCGTAAAAAGATTGTGAAGGAACATGAAATGCGCACGAAAGGTATTTCAAGAATGATCGATGAAGGTGGAGTAGGTGCAGATAAATACTACGACATCAAAAAAGATGGACTTAAGGGAGAATATGTTCCGATCGATGATAAGGTGAAACGGGACGACGATAAATAAACAACCCACTTAACACGCCACTTGCCGGTATCGGTACGTGGCGTGTTTTTAGTCTATGAACGAAAAAAGACCCCCGCATAAAACGGAAGTCTCTCATTCTTACAATATATACTTATCGATCTTCAATACCAATTCGGCAATTTCCGGCTTACTGACTTGGTCGTCAGCTCCGACGCTGTCCCCTTTATGCTTCAGATCATCTGTGATGAGTGAAGAGAAGATAATGACAGGTAGACCGGATAGTTGCGGTGTTTCACGCACACGTTTTGTGAAGTGATGACCGTCCATTTGCGGCATCTCAATATCCGTAATGACCAACTGGACTACTTTCTTCACGTCTACGCCATCCGCCACTAACGACTCCAAATAATCGAACGCGTCTTGACCATTTTCATAAAAGTCGAGATTCGCATAGCCGGCTTCACTTAGCGTATCATGCAATAACTTGCGCAATAGCGGTGAATCTTCCGCAATCAAAATACGTTTATCCGAACGCTCACGTTTTCCAAGCTTCTTCACTTGCTCCACGTTAATACCTGCTTCCGGATTAATATCCAAAATGATCTTCTCGAAGTCGAGCAACAGCAACATTTCGCCATCGAGCTTGATGACACCGATGACTTGAGAGCTTTCTGCGGCATAGATCCCAGAAGGTTTCTCAATTTGATTCCAAGAAATACGGTGAATCTGTGTGACGTTATGTACACGGAAGACAACCGTTTGTTTATTGAAAGCAGCGACAATATACTTGGCATCTTGCGGATTTTCCGATGGCGCCATTCCTAAAATCTTTTCCATACTGACGACAGGTAATACTTCACCACGTAGCTGAATAATTCCCTCTACCGCAAAATGCGCGTGGGGGATCGGTGTAATCTTCAATGGCATAATAATCTCTTTTACTTTGATCACGTTAATGCCGTAGCGATTACCTTGCATCTCAAATCCGACAATCTCCAGCTCATTTGTGCCACTTTCCAATAAAATCCCTGAATCCTTGGACAAATTTTTCCACCCTCTCAGACAATGTGGTCTATTCATAGTATATTTATCGATAAATTCCATAACTTGTCGGTGCGATAGGACTAGTATACCATAGAAACAAACTAGCAATCTAGGACAATAAAAATAAATCTAGTTCCTTATTGACTGCAACCGCCAATTACAGATGACTCGTACAGAGACGCTGTTTATTGGACTCCAACACCCATTCTTCCAATTGCGGAACGGTTAAAGGCTTGGAGAAGTAATATCCTTGAAAGATCAAATTAGGTTGTAAATCGAGCAAGAAGTCCACTTGTTTTTTCTTCTCCACACCTTCAATCACAATAGAAAGATCCATCGAGCAACCGATCGCAAGGATGGCATTCAGTACAGCACACTTTTTCGCTGGTGCTGGTACTTCATCTGTAAAGGACTTATCTATTTTCAGTGTCGTAATGGGCATCTGCTGTAAAAAGGACAAAGAAGACACGCCTGTTCCAAAATCATCGAGTGCGATGGAGAACCCGTAGCGTCTGAATCGTTTCATCGCAGCAATAGCCTGAGTGGTGGACTTGGCGGTACTTGTTTCCGTCATCTCTAGTTCAATACGGCTCGGATCGAATCTGTATGCATTGGTCTCTTTCCATAATAAATCGAGTAATTGTGGCTCCGTCACGTATTCGCCTGGGATGTTAATTGCCACTTGCGGCACATGCACGCCTTGTGAATCCCAGTTATGAATTTGCCTACATACTTCCCGGACAATCCAGTCCGTCACTTCCCCCATACGGCCATCTTGCTCCAATATGGGAATGAACGTCGCTGGCGGGATGGCTCCAAGTTTTGGATGCGTCCAGCGAAGCAATGCTTCTACCCCGACGAATTCCTCATTGTCCCCTCTTACTTTCGGTTGATAGACAATATAAATATGATTTTCATCAAGCGCTTTGTTAATATCACGCAAAACATCCTGCTCGTATGACATGCCATGATTCGCGGGATCAAACGTCAGCAATCCCCACTCATGGGAAGCAGTTGCTTGTTCAACGACCATTAATGCTTCTTTATATAACGTCTTTACTGTCTTATTCTTGTCCGCCTTAGCCAAGCCACAGACGTACCGCATCTCTTGGCGCTTGATAGGTAGCAATTGATCGATCTCACGTTGCATAATGACCAAGTTTTTATAAAAATCTGCCGAACGACCTGTCTGATGCACGCAAAACAGATAGCGATTACCGCTCACTCTGTAGAGTTCCGCAAATGACGGTTTCCATTTCGACAGTAACTCACCGATTTCTTGTAAAATCTTATCCCCTGCCATATAACCGTATAATTGATTGATGCGCTGTAGATCAGGGAAATTCCAAACGGCAATATCTCCCGCTGCTACTTCATCCGTCAAACAACGCTCCCAATTCCGTCGATTCGGGAGTTTCGTCAGCACGTCGAAGTACTTCAGCCAATAATCCAAATAACCGTCGACATAGGAAGTCAATAACATGCCGAGTAGCAATAACCCAACGCCCACACCGATCAACGTATTCATCATCTGCATATGCATGATCGATTCACTTACTGCTTGTCCTTCTTCTATATAATACGAAGTAGCAAAAATACCTAAGTAATGTGCAGATAGCGTCCCCATTGCCAAACTGAACGTAGCGAGCCATTTCGATGACGACGTACGTTTGGGATGACTAATTGCCTTCAGCGCCACATACGCAAACAATCCACCCACTATATTTCCAGCAATCACTAGTTTCCAATCGTGGATAATTAACGCATCCACTTTTAATGCCTTCATGCCAAGAAAATGCATGAAACTCATACCAAAAGCAATCGACGCAGCCGCTAGCGCATGTCGCCAACAAGCTTTCAACGGGGCTTGCACGAGCCAAAACGCAAATATCACTGTAAGAAAGATCGGTACTATACATATAAATGCCCATCCGTAATGAATATGCATTTCAACTGGAATCAATAAAGAATTTATCGACAGAAAATGGGTGGCCCAAATTCCGAATGATAAAGCGAGTGTCGCCAATATTAGCCACACTTCTCGTTTGAAGAAACTCGGTTTCAACATCCGATCATATAATACGAGTGCGGTATAGGAAGCGAACGCTATAACTAAAATAGATAATAGTATCATCTTAGGTGAAAAGGATCCGATTAGTTGTGTGTATTCTTGGTTGTCTAGTATCGAATTCATACGTTCCACCTCCTCATCCCTTATTCAAAAAGGGAAATTCATACTTTATAATGATTCTTATTACTCATGTCGAACATTGTACAAATAGAGTTGCTTACTATTCATTATTTACTATTCTTGCATACTAGTCAATGATTTTCAGGTAGTAGACGGCCGTTTAATTTAAAGCCACTAGGAATACTAGATATTGGATTGTTTTGATAGTAAAGCCTTTTGAGTGATCACAGCGTACGAAGGATTATGGTAGAATAAAGCAAATTACAGAATTGAAGGAGAGATCCCTATGCCCATCTATAATAAACTTGTCCGCGACCTGATCCCGGAAATCATCGAAGCCGACGGAAAAACATGTGTAACGCATACATTGAATGATTCACAATACATAGCGGAAATTAATAAAAAGATGCACGAGGAACTGGCAGAGTACGAAGAAGCTACTAATGCGGAAGATGCTGTCGAAGAACTATCCGACTTACTGGAACTGATCCATGCGGCAGCTACTTATCATGGTGTGACGGTCGAGGAACTGGAAACTGTACGCGCGCAGAAAGCTAAAGCACGTGGCGGATTCAATGAAAGAATCTATTTGGTGGAAGTTGCGGATGACTAAACTGCGCCTGCTGACGAAAAACTTGCTAAGCGACTTAAAACGACTAACTGCCGAAGCGGATACGATCTACTGGATGACCGCATTCATGATGAAATCTGGTGTGAATGAAGTACTTCCCGCTTTACGCGACGCTTCTATGCGTGGCGCGGATATCAAAATACTGACGGGTGATTATTTATCAATTACACAACCCGATGCACTGCACTTATTACATGAAGGATTACCTGCTGCTGAACTTCGCATGATCGAAAGTGGCGGTACATCCTTCCATCCTAAAGCATATCTATTCAAATCCAAAAACAGCTCTACCGTCATCATAGGATCTTCTAACTTATCGCGCTCCGCTTTGACAAAAGGAATCGAATGGAACCTTTACGCACCATCGACAGTAGACGAAGAAATTTTCGAAACATCTGCGGATGAATTCATGAAGATGTTCTTATCTCCCAGTACGGTACCGATCAACAATGAACAAATTGAGTTGTACAGAACACGATACGATGAAACGAATCGTAAACTCCCATTTAGTTCGGTATGGGAATCGAAGACAGAAATTGAAATGACATTCGGTGCAACTGAGCAAGAAGAAAGCAGTACCGTCGATCCAACAGCACCCTATCAATCATCGGTCTTAAATCCACGACCTGCACAGGAACTGGCTCTTACTGCGCTCAATCAAACGGTCGAAGCCGGCTATGAAAAAGCACTCGTCGTACTCGCAACTGGACTCGGTAAAACGTATCTAGCGGCTTTCTTTGCGGAATCATACAAACGCGTACTCTTTATTGCGCACCGTGAAGAACTGCTTACGCAAGCACAAGCTTCATTCGCACGGGTTTTCCCGAACCGTACAAGTGGAATCTACAACGGCCAGCATAGACAAGCAGACACAGAATTCGTCTTCGCATCGATCCAGACACTCGCGAGACAATATCACTTGCACCAATTCGATCCAACGGCATTTGATCTAATCGTCGTGGACGAATTCCACCATGCGGCCGCCACTACATACGAACGCGTACTGGACTACTTCAAACCGGAATTCCTGCTCGGTCTAACCGCAACACCCGACCGACTCGACAACAAAGACGTCTACAGCCTATGCGACGGCAACGAAGCGATTTCGATCCACTTCCTAGATGCTATCCGACAAAACTGGCTCTCTCCTTTCGTTTACTATGGCGTGATGGACGAAACGGATTACAGTCAATTAAAATGGCGAAATAACTCGTACGATGAAGAAGAACTATTACGCCTACAACTGCGAGACAGCTACGCACAAGCAGTACTCGATGCATGGAACGAAAACAAACAAACGAGAACGATCGGATTCTGTTCTTCCATCAAACAAGCGATCTACTTAAGCGATTACTTCACCAACGCAGGCTACCGCTCAATCGCCTTGTACGGAAACACGGACCGACATACGCGTAGTAATGCACGAAACTTACTAGAAACAGGCCAACTCGATATCATTTTTACTGTAGATTTGTTCAATGAAGGCGTCGATATTCCGAGCGTAGACACCCTCCTATTCGCTCGTCCTACCGAATCGCTGACCGTCTTCACTCAGCAGATCGGCCGTGGATTGCGTATTGCTACGGGTAAGTCACATTGCGTGATTATCGACTTGATCGGGAATTATCGCAATGCGCGGAAGAAGTTTGAAGTGTTTAATGAAAACAAGGAATTACCTACAAAAATCAGCAGCGAAACATTTACCGAGAGTGGCTATTTCGAATTCCATTTCGAAACAGCTATCATCGACTTGCTGGAAGCGATGAAACAGAATGAACCGATTCAGCAGCGATTGATCAATGCGTATTTTGATTTGAAAGCAGAACTTGGACACCGCCCGACGTATCTTGAGTATCATTTAAAAGCGAATGAAGATGCACGGGCTATTCAGCAGAAGTTTAAGACGTATCCGATATTGCTAGACTACGCCCAGGAGTTAAATGAGTTGGAGAAGGAAGTACTGACTCAACATAAAGTTTTGCTAATTGAAATCAATAAAACACTGATGAATAAAAGTTATAAAATGATTCTATTGAAGTATATGCTAACTAGAGGACCATCTGATTGGTATAAACCAGTGACACCGAGTGAAGTTGCTCCCTTCTTCCATGGGTACTTGATGGAGAAACCTTATCGGCGTGATGCGGATCTGTCGGATAGACAGGGGCAGTTACTTCGAGAGTATGATGAGGATAAGGTTGCGAAGTTGATTGCTACGATGCCGATGACTAAGTGGAGTGGATCTTCGAAAGGTTTGTTTGTGTTTGAGGATGGTGTGTTTGGACTGCAGATAGAAATTGAGAAGCAGCATGAGGATGTTTTGTTTGGTTGGGTGCAGGAGATTTGTGAGTATCGGTTGCATTGGTATTTTGAAAAAAGAGTATAAAATTTTAATTTATTGAAAGGAGATTTATATCTTGAATCAAACAACACAAAGAGAGAAATTTAAAAGTTGGATGGAAAAACAGATAAGTAATAACAATACACCTTACAAAAAAGCAACTGTTTCAGCATACACATCAGCAATAGCACAAGCACCAAACAAATTAACAGGTTTAGAAGTAGATTTACCTAATATATATGAAATTACAGATTCTATTTTATTTGAAGAGACAAAAGAAATAATTAAATCTGCAGCTAATTATAAAGAAGTAAATATAGCAGCAGGAAATCAATCATTCCATCATGGTATGGAAAAGTACTCTGAGTTCTTAAAAGAACAAGAAACCGGATATTACAAATCTCCTGTTTCAAATACCACAACCACTATGAAAGAAAACGACATTCCCAATTACAACCAAAAACCTAATTCCCCCTTCAATTCTGTTGGTGAAAATATCATCTTGTACGGACCACCTGGTACAGGGAAAACATATAGTACAACTGCCTACGCCGTTGCAATAGTTGAAGGTAAAACATATGAAGATATATTGAATGAAATTGAAATAAAAAGCTATATGGAAGTACGCGCTCGCTTTGAAAACTATCGCGACAATGGACAAATCGACTTTATTACATTCCATCAGTCTTATGGTTACGAAGAGTTTATCGAAGGAATAAAACCCGTCATGCAAGAGGATGCTACGATCGGAAACAGTGAATCAATCTCATATGAGATTAAAACTGGTGTATTTCAAGACTTCTGTAATCGTGCGTCTGCCCCAATAATACAAGAACATAATAAACTCGGTATTCGAAAGTCCCCCTCCATCTGGAAGGTTTCTCTAAATGGCTCGAAATATAAGAATTTAAAAAGTGACTGTTTTACAGAAAATCAAATCAGAATTGGTTGGGATGGATATGGAGAACTCCCTGATGATAATACTAACTACAGTGAATATGGCGGAAAAAAAGTTATCGCCCAATTTATCAATGAAATGAAGATCGGTGATTTAGTTCTTGTACTTCAAGATGAACGCACAATAGATGCTATAGGGGTTATAAAAAGTGAATACCGTTGGCTTGAAAATAAGTCTGAGTATAAAAGAAGCCGTAATGTGAAGTGGCTACTTAAGAACATTCAAGAAGATATTTATGAAATTAATGAGAACACTGTATTAACACAAATGTCAGTATACAAACTGCATAGAATAAAACTAGAAGATGTATTACATATAATAGAAAAACACAAAAATAGTTCTGTTGATGTAATACAACCTAACAAGAAAAATTACGTATTTATTATTGATGAAATTAATCGAGGTAATATTTCCAAGATCTTTGGCGAACTAATAACACTGATTGAAACATCCAAAAGAATAGGTCAAACTGAAGCAATTACGTTACAACTCCCCTATTCTAAAAATGAATTTGGTGTTCCTAGCAATGTAACTATTTTAGCCACAATGAACACGGCTGACCGTTCAATTGCACGACTAGATACGGCTTTAAGAAGAAGGTTCCGTTTTATTGAGCTACTTCCCTCACCCGACTTATTAGATTCTATTATCGTAGAAGAAATTAATATTAAATCTATGCTAATGAAAATAAACTTGCGGATTGAAGCTGTATATGATCGAGAGCACACAATTGGTCATGCCTATTTTATGCCCTTAAAGTCTGAACCGACAATGGAAAAACTATCAACCATTTTCAAAAACTCAATAATTCCTTTGCTGCAAGAATATTTTTATGAGGACTACCAAATGATTCAACTAATTTTAGGAGACTATGGCAAGACATCAGATATTCAATTTATTAAGGAAAAGCCAATTAGTAAAATTGAGTTATTCGGTGCTACACTTCCAATTGACTTGGAAGAAAAAACAATCTATCAAATTAATGAAGCTGCATTTATAACCCCTGCTGCTTATAAAAAGATATATGAGTAAAGTTGCAAAACGTTTTACAGTAAAAGAATTTGATATTCTGACCCGACACAAAAAAATAGATAATGATAAGTACCATGAGTTAGATGAACTGACATTTGACTTACTGGAACAATTTGTACTAGATAGTTCTTCCATTATAGACGATACAGAAGCGTTGGCTCACTTTATGTCTATCTCTAATATACGAGGGATAGGTAAAGTAATACGTCTTAAAAACTATGTAGGGTTACTTGTAATGAAGAACGGGACAGAAATAGAAATACTACCCAAAATCTATTCCTATAAACAAAATCAATCCGAACAAGAAACAAAACGGGTATTGCTTGAGATGTTAAAATATCTTCCAGATATACCTTACAAGAAATTTAATATAACTAATCTTGATTTAGCTAAAAATAATCTACTAGAAATATTCATTAAGATGTTTATTAATGAAGTTCAATCATTAGTGAAAAAAGGATTGAAGTTGGATTACGAAAAATTTGAAGGAAATGAACTCTTCTACAAAGGACGTTTAGACTTTCCACAGCATATTCGACATAACTTAGTACACCGTGAAAGATTTTATATTACTTACGATAAGTTAGATCTAAATCGTATAGAAAATCGTTTACTAAAAACAACACTACTGAATATCAAGTCTAAAACTAAAAATTTAAGAAGTAAGAAAGATATTTCAACGTTATTAGATATATTTGATGACGTTGATATCATATCTAACGTAAACTATGCTTTTTCAACAATATCAAATGATCGGAATATGAAAGAATATAGTCAAATATTAAAGTGGTGTAAGATTTTCTTGCAAAATAAAAGCTTTACTACATTTTCAGGATTATCGGTTGCGTATGCTTTACTATTTCCAATGGAAATAGTATATGAAGCATATATTGCAATTCTATTGAAAAGAAATTTACCAAACAACGAATATTTTTTACGTACACAAGATAGAACTCACTATTTATTCGATGATCCAAAACGTTTTTCACTACGACCCGATTTAGTAATTCAAAAAGAAAATAAAAATGTAGTACTCGATACAAAGTGGAAGATACTTAATAACGATCCGACGACCAATTATGGGATTTCTCAAGCTGATATGTACCAAATGTTCGCTTACCACTACAAATATAATGCTGAATGCGTGATCACTATTTATCCGTGGAATAATAGCTTTAATGAAAAACCTGAACTTATTAGGTATTCGGGTAAAGATTCAGTAACAGTATATACTTTCTTTGTGAATCTTTTCGATATAGATAATTCTATAAAGCGATTGATTAAATTACTTAGAGTTTCTATGAAATAACTAACAGTAATAAGCTAAATAAATGAAGAGAATGCATTACTAATTGTCGAATTATATTTAAAAAGGAGAAGTTCACTTGGAGAATTGGAATGAAGATAAGCTCAAATTAGATGGAAAAGAATTTGTAACAACAATATTTCATCCCTCAGGTAATAATGAGATGATATTAATTTTAGGAGATAATATAGATGGTAAGAATGAGGGTCTTACTTTTCTTCATCTATACTTATTTAGAGATGGCGAGGTGGAACATGGTCTTGAAACTTTAGCGTTTAACACTTCAGAAGAAGCCCTGGATTTTATTGATAGTATAGCTGAAATGTCTGCACTCGAGTTTATGTTTAAGTCAATCGGTATTAGACCAGGGTATTTTTGAAAATCAAAAAGCAGCCTAACTTTAAGAATGGCTGCTTTTTCAGATTATAATTATTGAACTAAATTTTCACAAAATCCCACACTATTAAATAGCCGTTTCTATTAGCTCTTTTTTATTGCAACTCTTACCGCTTACAGATAATATGTTGTCATTAATTTCATTTATCTGCAGAAATATTTTCTCTAAAACTTGAACTACAATACTGTTGCCTGCTAATTGTATTAACTTAGACTGCGATAGCACTTTTCTGTTAAATCCCATGTCTGCATTGTTCTCTATTAATAAGTCAAACTGACTTTCTTTGAATCCCATTAATAAAAAGCATTCGCGAGGTGTCAGATTCCTATATTTCTTATTGATATCTGTTAGTACTATATTTTTATATTCTATTATTCCCGAGTTTGGATGACGATCCTGTTTAGTTGTAATTGTTCTGGCAAATTGTTTGTTGTTAGATAAGTCATCAGTTGCTAAGATGATGTTATTTTCATATATTTTTTTGCGTGATTGTGTAAAGACAGGCGTACTTTCAATTGCTTCTTGCTTATACTTGTCAATCGAATAGTCAAGCCTCAAAAACTCCCCTATTGGAGCAATGCGTTCTTCGATTAGAGGTATTCGCTCTAAGTCATTCACCATGAAATATTCATTTATCTCATCCATTTGTTCGACATTTTTCGCTAGAACACTGACCAAATATGTACGGTTTCGTGATTGAGGTACACCAAAGTTCCTTGCGTTTAAAGTATATATCTTGTTTACATAACCCAAGCTTTCCAAATAACTTTGCCACTCATTAAAATTACCTATGTGTTTATTGGAAAGAATATTACTTACGTTCTCCATCAACAAAAAGTTTGGCAATTCTTTTTCTGTTTCAGTATACTCTTTGAGTATTCTCTCTATCTCCCAAAGCAATGTTGACCTGTTATTTGCATCTCGATCAATACCTGACGTGTTATTATGCCAATGTCCGCTGACCGATAAATCCTGACACGGAAATGAATATGTTAACACATCAGCTTCAGGAAGGTCTGAAGCATGCACGTTAGTAATATCCACAAAATTGTTATTTCTTTCAATAGCAGATAAAATGCCTTTCAGCTGTATAGTCGGTGTTGCGTTCAGTGCTCTGTTGCTCATTGCGACTTTGCCATCGCTAGATAATGCAAACTTGCTTAGAATATCGAGCAAGGACTCTTTAGTATGATGTCTGTAATCTTTAAGGTTTTGGGACCCGTTATGCATAATGTCATAAGCATACATAGCTCCGATTTCCCATTCAACTATTGCCACTACTTCATGTTCCAAGTTACTATTCTTAAGAGCTTGTACTTGACTTCCAATGCCACTGAATGTCTCTATAATTCTTAACATTGAATTCCTCCGCTCTTAAAATAATTTGTCTTGTTTGTTAAAGCTCATAATATATTCGTTATTATTTACCCTAGTTAAATAAAGTGTAGTGTATCCGGATAACATAAGATCTTGATAACTGATCGGTCTCTTTTCCAACAAACCAATACGACGCCTTATATAATCATACAGATTCATATTAAGAATATCCAAGTTACCATTGAATCTTCCTGTTAGTCTCGCATTCAAAACTTGATTGTCGTCTGTATAAATAATAAATTCTTCCCGTGGGAATACTAATGAAAAAGATAGACGAGGTGTTTGTTCTATTACTGGAGTTTTATTGTTCACCCACGAATTAATTCCTCGATCATCCCACCGCGGATTATTTTCAGGAGGTAACATGACAGTTATATTAAAAGAACGGTGATATTGGGGGTCTATATTCTGTCTCAGCAATTCCCATTTATGCCTTGCTCTTTCTCGTTTCTTTGTTGCCGAATGCTTATTTTCAATTCTTGTTGCATCTGATTTGATGTGTTTTTCTTCTTCCATGTCCCCGAACTCTTTATATTCATTCTCATAAAAATCTATGTAACGATCAATCTTAGGATCTGTACATAATAAAGAGTTTCTTTGTTGCTCTACAAATAATATTTCAGGCAAGTATAGAACTTCGGCTAATATTTCTTTATGTTTAAAAAAGCCGTTCTCCGAGAAATTTGCGGATCCTATAAATACTTTTTTTTCAGTGACACTACTGAATTCATAAACTTTCATATGATTCGGTATCCCTAGTACCTGGTAATAGACCTTTACATTATCATTCTTCTGCATTACGGATTTAAACCCCGAATGATCAGAATTTGAGACTCCTTGAAATGTCATACCGATATACAGCTCAATTTCTAAATTAGGAAATTCACTTATTATGCGAGATAAATAATCAGAAGAAGCATAACCGCTAACAACGCGTAAGCGTGTGTAGCCCCTAGTTTTCTCACTAAATATATTCTCATATAAATTTTCATAGTAAATCTCCATTTTTATTCCATCCTTTACTTGTTGACTGTTTCAAAAAGTGTAGAAACATAGCCTTTTATGCCACCTTTCACCAATTCAGGCGAAGTAGTCAGTAGTTGGGCAGTATTTAACTTTAGCACTTGGCGAAACATTTCTCTTGATTTATCTTCATACCAAGAATACTGTAGCAGCAATTCTCTGTACATTTCTGTATAATATCCAATACCTGGTCGTTCTACTAACTGTAAAATTGTGTCGGTAGAGTTGTTTTTCAAAACTTCATATGTCTCTTCGGTATCCCCTCTCCATGATAGATTGACATACCACCAAATAGTTTTCAACCAGATTCTACGCGACATCTTATAAAAATGGTCTTCGTTCATTCCCCAACGGGAATGTACTATGTCGGGTATCACACGGATAGATAGATACCGCCACAAATCATCATTAGTAGCTGCCCTATTTGTAAAATTTTCTTCCTCAGCTAGGATATTATATAATTCGAGTCCAAATGTTAAATCGAAATTGTAATCAAGTTTGTTTGCATTATCGAAGCCGTATTCCACAAATAATTCATCTCTTGCTTGAATTAATTTTCTACGAAGCTCATGATATTCAGGAGGAAGGTCTACCGGCTCCACCGATGTACTTTTAACAGTGAGCTTTTCAAAATCTCTGTTTGCTTTATTAACATCATACTGCAAGTTATCCCATTTGATCATGTTTACCGCCTCCCATCATTTCTGAATCAAATCTGCTTCTTAATGAGTTTGGGATAGTAAATAATGTAGATATATCCACTTCAAATGTAATGACCCAGTAGTTCACTACTGAAAGGATACTGTTAGATACTGCATCATCTGCAGCGTCTAAAGAGTTACCTTCAATAATAACCACTTGTTGAATGATCATCGACATGGCTTGTACCATTATATCGCCCATTAAGGATCTGCTTGCTCTGGTTTTTCCACTCTTAATTTGTTCAAAAAGTGGGTGTGCTACATTGAGCTTCAGATTAATATTTGAATTATCAAAACTATCCTCTGTTGCATCTGCCCAATTCTTATCCAGAAGCCACAATGGGCCGTCTTTTTGATTAAACTCGGTTATTGGGAAAGCAGAGCCCTCTCCATCCACTACAATTGTTAAACTATATAGGTTACCTTCGCTTAATATCATCCCGACCTGGTCAGCTTGATAAGGTTTACACTCAAAATTGTCTTTTAGAAATAAGAAAAAATCCATCTCAACACTCCCCCGCAAACTGGCAGCAGGAAAAGAATGTTCAAAAAGAAATTCAATTCTATTCTGACTATCAGAGAAACTGGCGAAGCTTACTGTTTTTTGAATACTGGAAGTTTTAGAGTATATATGGACAGCAAGACCTATACGGTTCTCTTCCACTGTGACTCCATCTTCTCCGAACAAAACAGTAGGATCATTAAATATATATTTCTGCTTTATGAGTAAGTTATTCTCAACTGGGGTCCATTCTTGATCAAATTCGTTGATTGTTAAAACATCATTAAAATCAGGACCCAGTTCTATTTCTTTTAACCCCCCAGCACTCTCGTAATAAAAGTGTGGCTCTCCTACTTCAATACCTGCCCGTTCTGACATCGCAGAATCAATCTTCCGGTATAAGAGTATTTGATTGGTAGATTGAATCATCAATTTTACCCCTTTTCTACAAAGAACGAATCGCTACGTTTGGTATATAACGATTTGAATAAATTTTTAATACGAGCATTCCTTCAATAATACTATCCGTCTGCAGTTCTGATGTTATTTCAAGTGTACCTGAACCGTCATTGCTAAGCTTAAAGATAATCCCTTCACTTGGCATGTCACTGTACTTTAAACCAAACATCTCTTCATCTATCTGATTTACTTGAAGATCTGAGATATAGAATGGAAAGTTAACAGAACTCCCGATTGCCTTTAACCAGGCATTTGCATCCATTCTCTGTTCCTGTGTCAAAACTTGCAGGAAAACGTAGTTTACAGAGTTACTCTTAATAAATGCTTTAAATTCCACTTCAACTGTTTCTTCATCTTTCGGGTTAGAACGTATTACTGAAATGTCAGCACCTCTTGTTTTACTCATACCAGAATTATTCGATGTTTGACCTTCGTCTTTTTTGCGGGTAGATGTTTTTCCAAAGTTTTTTGGCGGAAGCAACATTGCACCGAATTTACGGGAAAGACCAGAAGTTGCAGACGTATACTCAGCATCTTTGTCATCTTGATAAGCATTGGTAATTGCCTGATTAGTCCGTTCTTTGATCCGTTTGACAATCGTTATATTTACGTCATCCTCCCAATTAGCATGGTCAGATGTTTCAATAGAACGTAAATAGGATTCAAGATTTTTATAACCAGCTTTTTGAAAGTTGTCTGTTAGCAAGGCATTTGAATTAGGTACAAAAAAGGCTAGTAGAATATGGTTTTCTTTTAACGCTAGATTGCCATTAGCCCATGTACCGTTGATATTGTATTCAATTACCATACCTGGCTTCCGGCAATATGCCATTACTTTTGGCATGCTACTTTCAATTATATTTTTGTCTTTCACGCCTAAGTATTCTAGTCCTGAACGTTTGTTGTTAGGCGGCATCATATCCATTTCCTCATAGCTCACTTCACGAAAAGCAAGAAACCCAACTTCTTCCTTACTGTTTTTTAATGCATTGCGGCCCAAATTGATAGGTTGAATATTTATGTTTGTCCCTGTTGCCTTACCTAATAAAGCTGATGTATACAATTCCTGGTATATCTTAAAGACTGGCTCGAACTCAAGAGCTTGATGAATTACAGTATTGTTAACTTTACATTCCAAAAATGTACTGTCGAATACTTCTCTGTACTGTTCGTTCCATATACGCGGAAAATACCATCTCTGTACTGCCATTGCAATGGCATCCTCATATCTATCTTCCCACGGGGACTTCAAGGCGTCCTGATCGACTTCTTCCTTTTCGTCCTTATTTAAATATGGAATAATAATTGTTGTGCCTGTCTCCGTTTTTTTATAATTCTCCAAGCCAAATATTTGAAGTATTTCTTTTATCTTCTCAGGATCTGTAATTGGATAAATACGGTCGCTTTCAGTTGAAAGTTCACCCCACCAAGCGATACCGCGCTCATTATTTTCAAGAAGCCTTTCCCCTTTTGCTGGGTCTTCAATTATAGAAGCTATTAATCTTTCTGCATACTGACCCTCTTCTTCTATTCGGGTATAATAGATTACAACTCCAACTCCCAATCGGAAGTAACTAGTTTTTCCATATCCCCAACTTCCCCCAGCACCTTCCTGACTTTGGTTTTTCCCAATTCCGAAAACCAGTTTATGGAAGTTACTGTTGTCTAGAACTTTCATATCTTCAGAAGTATAATTTCCTGTCAGTCCATATGTGTTTCTATCACTAATCGCAAGAAAGTCTTGATAACCCGGATACATTTCAACCAGTTTCTGATCAATTTCTTGGAATACAGGCGCTAATTTTTCTGAATTGAACTTATCAATTTTAAAGTCCACAATTGCACTGTGTGCTCCTTTGATTGATGCATCTAGACTGTTCTGAATCGATTCCCTCACTACTATATCAATCAAGGGTAAATAGTTATTTTGCAATGATTGCAATATCTTTCCACCGTCATGTGACATACTTTGAACATCATTTATTGCATGTTTAATCTGCATTTTCATCGGACTCCTCTACATGATCTTCTTCATGTTCCGGTATATTTATCTTAGCGGATATATAGGTAGCAAGTTGTCCACCTTTCGAAAGTCCAGGGATCATTACATTAATCCCTATTACATCAGTCGGAAGATTTAGAGGCTCCCTTTTGGCATCTTCATCAACAATTAGATCCCTTGCAGTTCCTTTATCAATTCTATAAATTACAAGTTGAGGCACATTACCGTAACCATACTTTTCTCGTATTGAGCGAACATCTAATATCTTCGAAGTCTGTTTTTCTTCGGCTGTCAATGTATCTTCAATGTCCACCAGTAAATCAGAAGGAACTCTTAAAGCCCCTATGTTGGTAATCTTCTTATTACTTCTCATTTTTAGCCTTGTACGTGTGACTGCCTTAGGATTATATCCCTGGATATTCCATTCGCCCGAATCATTTTTGGTTTCTGAAATATCTCCTAAACCAGATAGAACAACACTCCAACCACCTAATTTATTTGAGTTTTTCCCAACCCACTCAATGAGCGCGGGTAGATTTGACATTTTAATATCATTTTCACAGACTTTATAGTCTTCCAAAAAAGATTGTACATTTTCCAGAGATATATCTCTCCAAATCATGCTACTTCTTTTCACTTCGGGCTCAGGGAGATTGTTCAAAAACTCTTTTGTACTTTCTAAGTTATGTTTCAAAATGCCTTCATCATTCTCAAAGTAAATGGTTTGAGAATTAAATCCTGCAAAGTCATATTCCCTCGGTTCAGCAGACTGCATTTTGTTGCTGGATGTTATCCTAATCAATTTATGGTCAACAGAGTTTTTCACCCTAGGAGCATAATCTGAAGGCGTTTGTCCCCTTCGAGAAAAGCCTATAATTTCATCACGTAGTTCTTCATTCATCTGTGATAAGAATTCATACCTTGTCAGAGCATTGTTATCAAGCCACACTCTTGGAAACAGTTCGTATCCTTTTCTATATCCGAACCAACGACCCATTTGCATTAATGTGTCTGCCTGATTTGTGGTACGTAAAAAGTAAGTAGTAGTCAGTCCTTCTAAGGTCAATCCCCTAGAAAGTGTGTTTCCACCTACTACAATAAATGCAGGGGCTGTAGCTGTCTTGCTCTTAGGGTAGACTAGTCTGACGATCTGATTATCAGCCTGGGCTCTACTATTGTCGATAACTAAGTGAAAACCTTTATGATATTTAGGTTGCCCTTCCTCACCTATGGGGATATGACTGATGAATTCATCTATATCAAGACGCAAGATTCTTTCGATATGACGCTCGACTTCCTCCCATGCCGGATAGTCTGGAACTTCGTCTTTAGATGAGTAACCGCTCATCCCTTCAAGAAAATGCGACCGCTTGAAGTCCAAGGTTTCATTTTCATACATTATTTTTAATTGAGGAAGTATGAAATTGTAATTTCCTTTAAAGCTTCTTAAGTAAACCTCTATATTTCTCGCAATACTTGTGTGATCATTAATCCTGAAACTAGTGTGAACTAGCATAGTTATTGGCTTTTGATAGTCAATTGCTCTCATGGCCGCGACAGACAGGATAAACCAGTGTATCGCATCCTTAAGGCTATCTGTGACTGGTATATCCTGTTTTTCCTTTTGTGCTTCATGTATAATTTCGGCATCTTCATCCGATATGTCTCTTATTATATCTATACGCGGACTCATTTCCGGCTCTTCTGTTCCAAATATCTGTTGTGGACCTATATAGTCTTCCGAAGGTTCCAAAAGTGTTATAAAGTCTTTAGGGTATAGTGTATCAACGCCTGTATCATTCAGTATATTGGCATATGGTGTGGCAGTATATGCAATATAATTCATACCTTTTACCAGATCCGTGTTAACAAGTTCAAGGATTAATCTGTTAATAACAGTTTGATCTTCTTCTTCAATTTTTCTAGTATTAATACTCGCTTGGTCTGCCTCGTCATCTATGATGAGTATTTTTAATTGCTGAGCTTTATTTTTATCTTCATACAACCACTTTATTAACGAGTTCAGCCTTGTGCTATTCTTCAGACACACCGTAAAATATCTATCTCTACCATTTTCACTCAAATTAAAATTAGTTATATTATGTTCCGGAGCTTTAGAACGTAAGGAAGGATTATCTACTTGGTGCCAGTGTAAATTACTATTACTACCTGTATTCATATCGCTGTATAAACGGTTAGCTGTCTGTTGGCGCAGGTTTTCGATAACACCTGAAAAAATTATGAAATAATTAAACCCGTTATCAGCTGCCATAGACATTAAAGCTGCCATATTCGCTGTTTTACCAGACTGAACATTACCTATAACTAGACCTTTAACAGCACCTGTTTCATTAGAATCCATAGTAAGACTTCTTAAAATTTCAAAAGAGGAACTCTCAATACTCTTTATAGAGTCGTCTGAAAATCCTTTATTATTTAGGCTAGATTTGTATAATTGCCAGGCTGAATATTTATCTACAGGGATTTTAGCGTCGTTTAAAGTTTGTACTCCTAACTTGTGCACTTTATGCTTTTCTTCCCTTTTCTCCATTTCATCAATTATTTGATTCCATATTTGTATATTCAAATCTTCTCTTTTCAAATTGCATGATGAATATATCATTTGGAAAATCAATTCTTCCGACACACCTGATAAAAACGAAAAATCCCTAACAACTTCCCAACTTCCATGATTATTGTATTGATTTTCTATGTACTGTTTCAGCTGTGAGTATTTCATATTATCGATTATCAATTAATTTCCACCTTCTATCTTCATTTATGACTCAATAAGTAATATTGGTAATTTAATGTGAAACACTTAGAATATATCAATTAAATTATTTTGCCGAATTAACATAGTTAACCTAATATTCACTATAATTATATCGCTATATGTAAATTATTGTAGCATGTTTACATATGATCATACATGCTTCTCTGACTAGTAAAATCACAATAAAGTTACAACCTTTAAACAATACATATATAGATATTGCACTAAACCCTGGTGGTAGTATAGATGTATGGACACAACCTCTCTATCCTATAAATAGAGAGGTTGTATCCGGAATAAAAAAACGTTATAACCAGGAATTTAAACAAACAATAGTCGAACTTTACAGATCTGGCACATCTGTGAGGGATTTCAGTAGCAAGTATGGTGAATCTGAAGTAACAATTTATAAATGGATTAAAACAATTTCCTTCATTGAAATCAGTGAGTATTTAAATTTTATGGAAGGTTATGAAGAGAAATTTAAACTAGATGAAAAAGAATTCGTAGCAACGATATTTGATCCTACAGGGGATGCTGGTATGATTTTAATCTTAGGAGATAACGTAGATGGTAAAAAAGAAGGTTTAACTTTTCTCCATCTATGCTTGTCGAGAGGCGGAGAAGTAGAACACGGTCTAGATTCTTTAGCCTTCTACAGTCCAGGAGACGCTAGAGCGTTTGTCGAGAATTTATCTAATATGAATGCGCTTGAGTTTATGTTCAAGTCACTTGGCTTTAGACCAGGATATTTTTAAATACTAAAAAGCAGCCTTACTCCTTAGAGCAGCTGCTTTTCCTATTTTTTTAATTATCGTTGACTAAAGCATGTAGCAAATTATCTATAGGCATTAGGTTGCCTGTTTGAATATAGTAATTAGTTGCATCCATTTTAGTTTTACTAGTTCCTAGATATCCACCTTGCTTTATTACGTGTTCTTGCTGAATAACTCTACGTAAGTTCCTAAGGTTTACATAGCCTGGAATATCATAGTCGGAAGAAAAACCTTCAAATATCTCTTCTAATTCATCCCATGATACATTTTTATTGAAATACTTTTTTGCTGATCTGAATCTAGCCGTTATATCTGAATCTAACCTCACTAATACAATAGCATGATAAATACCGGCACCTGGCTTATTTTTATTTGGAATATATGTGCCCTTTTCATCCCAATCTTTTTCTTCAAGTAATAACAGATTACCAATACTTTTTGTTGTTTTAACTGCTAAATTATACTTACCACTTACGAAATCACTTTCATCCCATTTACCTAATTTAAAAGTGTCTAAATCAGGTCTAGGTAGTTCTAAGTTTCTTTTTCTACTATATCTCCAAAAAGCGAATTCCCCAAGCTTTCCATTAAAAGCATCACAAAATATTTCACCGTTCTTTCTGGAGTTTTTTCCACCAGATCTAGTAGCCCTATGTTCACCCTCTTTACCAAAAGACATGTCGAATGCAAATTTTTTGCATTCATTAATTACTTCGTCAGGAAGAGATTCTATAGCATTATATCTCGTTGCATTATTAATAGTATAGATAGTTCGATTACCTTGTTGTTTTATTGTTAACAATACTCCCACTCCTTCAAATTAACTAATATTAACTATACCTTAATCTAACTATTTATTAAACGCCAAATTATCTGACTATAATGAAGCGTATGTTCGCTTTTAATATAGTTATGTTATATAATAAAAGCAGCACGCCGCTATTTAAAAAGGAGGATGAAATAATGTTTAAATTAGCTGGTTTCTTTGGTGGTATTGGTGGTATTGAATTAGGATTTGAACAAGCTGGATTTGATATCGTATGGGCAAATGAATTTGATGAAAAAGCATCTATTACTTATAATTTAAACCATAATCATTACTTGCATGTTGATGATATTCATAACGTAGAACCTGCTGACATGCCAGACACGGACGTCATTGCAGGAGGCTTTCCTTGTCAGGCTTTTAGTATAGCCGGCTACAGAAAAGGGTTTGAAGATGATAGAGGTAATCTTTTTTTTGAGATGTTGCGTATAATTCAAGAAAAAAAACCAAAAGTAGTTTTCTTAGAAAACGTTAAAAACTTAGTAAGTCATGAGAAAGGTAATACTTATCGAGTAATAATAGAAGCTTTAGAGTCAAATGGTTACCATGTAAAAGATAAAATTCTTAACGGCTCTGAGTATGGTAATGTTCCTCAAAACAGAGAACGTATTTATATTGTAGCTTTTCTCGAAAAAAAACATTACGAAAAATTCGAATTCCCTAGCCCAATACCTTTAACGAAAAAATTAACAGATGTAATTGATTTCGAAAATAAAGTAGATGATCGCTTTTACTACAAACCAGAAAAGTGCATTTTCTATGATCAGCTAGAAAAAGATATCGTAAGTAAAGAAACAATATATCAATGGAGAAGAAAGTACGTACGTGAAAACAAATCAGGTGTATGTCCTACACTTACTGCAAATATGGGGACAGGCGGACATAATGTGCCTCTTATTTTCACGGATCACGGTATCAGAAAACTGACTCCTAAAGAATGTTTAAACATTCAAGGGTTTCCAAATAACTTTAAAGTTCCAGAAGACTTAGCTATATCCCATTTGTACAAGCAGGCTGGTAATTCTGTAGTAGTACCAGTAGTTTATCGTATTGCGAAAAATATAAAGTTTGCTCTAGATGCTTTTGAATACAAAACAGTAGATTTAGTAACTGACAAAGTTGAAATGAGCGTATAAATAATCGACTATTAATACATTCTTATTTAGACTTCGCCATCCATTTTAAATTGGATGGCGTTTTTATAATGAATTATTCTTCATTTTAAATGTATCATATGTTCCTATTTCACAAAAATCAATTGAGAAATTACTATCACTATTTTTCTCAATTTTAACTGAATCTATATTTAACCGTTCTAACATATCGAAATCAACTAATTTTTTCTCTGGAAGATTCAAAACTTCTCTTAATAGCCATTTACCTAAATCTTTATTGGGATTGGTCATAAGTGCTTTACTTCCATCCTGGCACACTTTCGCATCAAGAACTTTTCCAGACGGCACACAAAGATGGAATGGTGAATCGCGATCCGGGAAAAAGTCTTCGAATTCATCGTGAATCCACTTAGGTATTGGGATATAGATCTCATTTGGATCTCTGGGTCTGCCTTTAGCATTCCATTGATTAAGGCCACTTCTTTCAGGAACATTTCGCTTAGTCCCCCTGTCTGAGAATAATGGTAGAATAACGCTAGGCACTTCTAATTTATGGTCTGCTTCAAGTTGTAAAGGGTTAGATTCTTTAACTAATGTATCACTATGCCTTGATGGTAGTAAATTTTCTAAAGCAAGATAGGGATTTTCAATTATAGGTACGTTAACTTCTATAAGTGCATTTTGTGTAATAAAGCGTTTATAAAGAGTACTTTTAGTTATGTTAAAGCTATATTCATTTTTACGATCATTAAAAGTGATCGTATTGTTGTTTTTTTTAATTGCATTTATATTATTGATATCTATCATATCCATAGGCTCTTCATAAATACTAACTTTGCCAGGTTGCCTTGTAACACAATGATAAATCATAGTGGAAACATTATGTGCTCTTTTAGTAAAGGCTATTCTTTCATTTCTCATTTCACTTATTGTAGTAACTAATTCTTTTGTCGTTTTATCACGATACAAATGAGAGTTCCTATTGAATTCTGCAATTTTCTGTAACGTTCGACCATTACCATGTAAAAAAGTCTTCAAACCAATACCTATATCTTCATACTTTGCATCCGCTGAGCAATCAGACCGACCTAAATTTTCTGCTGAAAAGGCTAAACAATATATATTTTCTACACTTCTAGATACTAAGTATGGAATGTCACTTTCTGAGAATAGCCTTGATAATGAACCTGTACTCTTTAACATATTTTTATAATTTTCTATCTTATTTCTATCATACTTATGCATGATAGCACTTCCCTTCTATACATTTATTCCTATTAGATAATCAGCAGACACTTTACACTTTTCACATATTATTTGAATTTTTTTTATGGTAGGGCTACGTTTTCCATTCTCATATTCTGACCACATACTAGTTTTGACTTTGATTAAGCTAGCCATCTCTTTTTGTGTTTTTTTCATTCGATCCCGTATATTCGCTAGCTTATGTTCGAGTAACTCACCTCTCGGATCTGGTGTTTGAGAAATATCTTTTATATTTAATAGAATATCTGCTGAAAGTCCGTAGTATTTACAAATCCCCTTAAAAGTTTCTAGAGACGGAATCGATCTATTGTTTTCGTAATGACTCAGTACACCAACTGTTATATTAAGTTCTTTCGCTACAACTATCTGTGTTTTATTTGCCCTAGCTTTTTTAAACACTATTCCTAAATTCAACTTTTATCTTCCTCCCTCACTAGATAACATCATATCTGAAAGTTTATTTTTTTAGTTACAACTTCTATATTTCTATATTTATGCAAAATACAGAAAACTTCAGTATTTCTTTAATTTGATATTCTTGATTATTCTCTAAAACAAAAAACCTATCCCGGTGATATTAGGATAAGCTGGTAGATTTTATATTTTATAAGTATTATTTTTCATTGAAATTACTGGCTACATGTATATAAAAACAATTTTAGATTTTTATTACCCATAATAAATTTAATATATATGATCATATATTCAGTCATTTGAAACCTTTAGTTTATATCCAACACCCCAAACAGTTACAATCATTTTTGCTGCGTTCTCTGAAACACTTCCTAGCTTTTCACGTAGTCGCTTAACGTGTGTATCTACTGTTCGTAAATCACCAAAGAACTCGTAATGCCACACTTCCTTTAATAGCTGTTCTCGTTCGTATACTTTGTCTGGTGATTTTGCTAGAAAATAAAGCAATTCATACTCTTTGGGAGTCAATTTAACATCTCTTCCTTCAGCTGTCACACGGTGTGCGTCATGATCTATTATTAAATCTGTTAATACTACGATATTTTTATTTGTAGCATTTACATCTGACTTACTTTGCGAATCAGATCTTCTTAGTAAAGCCTTTACCCTTAATACAACTTCTCTCACGCTAAATGGTTTAACAATATAATCATCGGCACCTATTTCAAACCCACTTAACCGATCTGTTTCTTCACCTTTAGCCGTCAACATTATTATTGGAGTTTCAAATTCTTTATCGCGAAGTTCCTTTAAGACTTCTAATCCATCTTTTTCGGGCATCATAACATCTAGAAGTACGCAATCAAATTGACCGTTTATTGCTTTTTTAAGGCCTTCCTCACCATTACTAGCCTCTTCAATTTCGAATCCTTCACGAGATAAATACATATTCAGAAGACGACGAATACGATCTTCATCATCAACAACTAGAATTTTCATTACTTCTTCCATATGTCATTCCTACTTTCTATATACTTATATAGCTAATTGTACAATTTATAACCTCTAAATGAAAATTATTAACTATAATGTAATTATTTTTAACATAACTACTATACTCATATTAATACACTCTCCAATACGTCCATTTAGATGGCGCAATTCTGTCGGCTAGCAAGTTAGGACTTGTTATTTGAAACTCAGTACTTTTTTGTATTCTTCATACAGATGCTTAGCTCCTTCAGCGCTAATGTTATCGCTAACCTTCATTTCCCTCTCTCAAAATGATACGCTAATAACAGAATTTATTCATACAAAGAAACGAGTGAGGAAATGAAAATTTTTAAAATAGCCGTAATCTCCGGTGACGGAATCGGCCCAGAAGTAATTGACGAAGGTATCAAAGTAATGAAACGCATAGCCGAACTAGACGGACGCCTTTCATTCGAATTCACCCACTTCCCATGGGGGTGCGAGTATTACTTAGAACATGGACAAATGATGGCAAGTGACGGGATGGAGCAACTCGAGAAATTTGACGCGATCTATTTAGGCGCGGTTGGATTCCCTGGAGTGCCTGACCATATATCGTTATGGGATTTACTATTGATCATTCGCAAACAGTTCGATCAATATGTCAATATCCGACCCATCCAGTTGTTGAACGGTGCGCCTTGTCCTATTGAAAACGGAACGAAGGAATCGATTGATATGTTGTTCATCCGAGAAAACAGTGAAGGTGAATACGCTGGAGCTGGTGATTGGCTGTTTAAGGGTAAGCCGGAGGAAGTAGTATTGCAGACGGGTGTGTTCTCTCGTAAAGGAACGGAGCGGATCATTCGGTATGCATTTGAGACAGCTTCAGATCTTGGGAAGACGTTGACGAGTATTAGTAAAGCGAATGCATTGAACTATTCAATGGTTTTCTGGGATCAAGTATTTGAAGAAGTGAGTCAAGAGTATCCGCATGTGGAGACGGCGAGCTACCTGGTTGATGCGGCTGCGATGTTGATGATTAAAGATCCGGCACGATTTGAAGTGGTCGTTACGTCGAATCTATTCGGGGATATTTTGACGGATTTAGGCGCTGCACTAGCTGGAGGAATGGGACTGGCTGCAGGGGCGAATATTAATCCTGAAAAGACGTACCCTTCTATGTTTGAACCGATTCATGGATCGGCTCCGGATATTGCAGGTCAGCATATTGCGAATCCATTAGCGACTATTTGGTCAGCTAGTCAAATGTTCGATTTCTTTGGATTTGAAGATTTGGGTAAGTTGTTGTTGGATTCGATTGAAGAATTGTTGGTAACGAAGTCTGCATTGACACAGGATTTAGGTGGTAGTGCTTCGACTATTGAAGTGGGCGATGCGATTGTGGCATTAATTGAATCGAAGTATGTATAACGTAAAATATAAATACTTGAATATTAACTGATTAAAAGTGCTATTCCGTTTTAGGATAGCACTTTTTTCTTTTGGATCGGTACCTACTAGCTTGTTGCCTATCACACTAAAAGTTCTTCCCCTTCGAGCTGTTCAATACGCTACCGATCCAATGTTTCTTACGCAAGTAGTAATATAACCCCCACGTAGATAGAACAATGACGAGAATCGCGCCCAAATAGCCATATTTCCAATCGAGTTCCGGCATGAATCTGAAGTTCATTCCCCATAAGGCACCCCAAGCCGCTACTGGTGTGAAGAGCATCGTGATGACGGTTAATGTTTTGACGATTTCATTGCCTCGATAGGAGGAGATAATCGATTCAAGATCGACCAGTTGGCCTATTTCTTCGTTGTATTCTCGGATTGTCTGGCGGCATCGTCGGATACGCCGACACGTTCGTTTGTAGAAATCCCCTTCCATGATGTTGTCCCCGAATGCTTCCACTGTTGCTTCTTGAATTTCCATGAACGGAATGATAAGGTTTTTCCAAACTAGAATTTCGAACTGATTGTCCATAATCTGTTCAAAGACTGGCTCATCATTCTTCGCTTTGACACTCCACAGTAAATCATGCATCCGGTCTTCAAAGCTATCGATTTCTTGTAGGAATACGTTCGCAATTTCTCCAATGAGCACCATGAATCCTTCGATGGCATCCTCTGCTTTGTCCATGTATTTCAGTACTTGCTGTTGGGCAGCACCTGTAAAGAACGCTGTATCGATTCCGGACGTTAGAAGGGTATCTTTTGTAAGGTAATAATGAAGGATGGTCTTTTCGCTGCGAATTTCAACGTTCTGGGAATAGACAACGGAGCCCCACATCGATTCCTTTCCCTCTTCAGTTCCGTCCATTTCTAGATTACTGTTTTGACGTTTGTCCAACGACATGGCCCAGCGCTTGCTAGCAAGTGGGATATCCAGGGACGCGTCAATCTCCTGTTGAGTGGCTGCGTCAATGCGGACCCATGTCCAATTGTTATACGCAAGTACAGGTTCCATCATCGGACTCTCCCCCTTTTTCTCTAATTTTCCTTGTTGAGAAACAAATTAAACATTTGAGTGCTAATTCCAAGCACTCCACTTCACCGCATCATGTTAAATCCTCACTATAAAAGTTGGGTTTTTATTAAATAACGGCAAATTTCTCTTTCCGAAGAAAACATCAGTGATCTTCACTAGAGACACTTTTTGCCTTTTTAAAGAAGAACAAAGCCATCCCAAGAGTCAGTATATCCGCAAGCGGAATCGCAAAAAAGATTGAGAATGATGGACTGATTGTGAAAATATCATATTTCTCGAAGATGTACGGCAAGATAATGACGAGTGGTATGACAGAAACGACTTGTCTCGTTACTCCGATCATGACTGCTTTCATTTCGCTACCTGTCACTTGAAGCAATGTCATGATTGTATACGTCACGCCGAGAATCGGAAACGTGATGAAGATCACTTGGATGATCGACATGACCGAGTCGATGATTGCTTGATCCCCTGTGAATAGCACGAGAATATACTTTCCTACTAAGAATACGATCGCTGTGATTCCGATTCCGTAGAAGAAACAATACTGTACGGTTTTCTTTACGACTAATAGCTTTTTATCTTCATCGCCTTTTCCGTTGAAGTACGCAATAATCGTTTGAACGGCTTGTGTGATACCAATGATTGGCATCAACAATAGCGTGTACATTTTATTGGCAATATTCCACATCGCAATATGTGCATTGCCGCCTACTGTCAGCAATTGATAATTGACGATGAATGCTGTTACGCCTGCCAATAGTTGAATCGTCGTTTGGGCAAATCCGATTTTGAACATGTTATACGACATGGTGATAAATGCTTTTGGCGAAATCGGGTTGGATGTAAACCAGTTGTGGTTTTTCACGAGATACATGACAGCCAGCAGTGCGCACACTACTTCACTGATGAGTGTACCGAGTGCGATCCCGACCATTCCGAGCTCTAAACCGAATGTCAGGATGGCGTTACTTATGACGTTGATGACGACAGACAAAACGATGATGATGGCTTCCGCTTTTGGATTTCCGAATGCGCGTATGACACTTGTTAGCGTATACCCGACCGCACTGAATATATTACTGATTAGGATAATACGTAAATAATCTTGCGCCAGTTTGTATACTTCCGCCTCGGCACCAAGCATCGACAATATAGAGTGCATGAATAAGTAGACGAGGAATGACGTACTGGCGCTGACGACGATTGTCATGATGAAGCCACTCTTGAAATAATTATTCAGTTTTATTTTGTCATTTCGACCTAAGTATGTAGAAATCATGATAGCTGTGGAAATTGCAAACAGTGTTTGAAGTGCAACAAATACCGCCATCAGTGGGGATAATAACCCCATTGCAGTCAATGCGCTTTCGCTTTGGCTACCTAAGTGTCCCGCAAAGGAAGTGTCCACGACCGCAGTCATCGTTTCTATGAGTAAAGAAAAGATTGCTGGAATGGAGAACGTCATGATGAGTCTATTAATGGATTGGCTTTCATATAAGTTATTTTTCATTGGATATCCCTCCGAAATTAACTATACCAACCGCAATAGGACACCTAATGTCTTATTTGAACATGATATGTGTATTTTCTTTGTAAGGAATAAATATTCTTTCGAATTCTATTTCCGTACACTGTGCTTTTTTAATTGTAGAGATTTCAATCAATAGATAGTCCTCGTCGTAAGCGTATAGGTATAACCCTTCCGGCCGTAATACATAACTAATGGGCGCGACTAGAATCTGCTCGTCACCGCGTGTGATGGCCAGTAATACTTCTTCATCCAAGCAATGATTGATTTTCTTATATACGCTTTCGCTCATATCTATTTTTTCTCCTGTAAAATCTACAACGAAATAATCATTGGCATCCGTCTCCAATAAATCAATCAACTCCGGTGAAATAAGAGCCAGTTTTTTCATGACCTGATCTTTATTTTGGTTTGAAGAGATGCTATCGTACATCGACAATGCAATGGTGATCGTTTGCAAGTCTTCATTCGTGAAGAAGCTTTCGGTTAATTTGTAGCTCTCTTCTATATAGATCCCACCTTGATTTCCTTGTTTACAAGTTACGGGAACGCCCATCATAGATAATTTATCCACATCTCGCTGAATTGTTTTGACACTCACTTCAAACATCTCGGACAATTCTTTATGGGTTACTTTTTTCACTTTCAATAAATACAGCAATATTTCAAATTGACGATTTCGTATGATACTCCCTCTATTCTTTTCTACATTAGTCCTCTATGTATCGTAGCTTTTCTTATTATGTAATGAAAGTAATGAGTGGCCTATTCTTAAAACAACGCGCCTTGCCTCATTCAACACACTCGACCTATTCATAAATAAAAAAACGCCACGGCATCTATATACCACGGCGTTTGATTTCTTCTTTTAGTAGTTCAATAAATGCTGGCTCTACACGTATTTTCTCTGTTCGCTCATAGGCTTCGAGTAATGCAGCGTTTGATAAATTTAGCATAAGGGGCACCTACTTTCTTCGTAGTTTCAACTTTGTTTGCTTATGATACCCCTTATGTACAATATGTAAACCATTTAATGAATTAGTTGTATAGGTTTATTGCAGTTGAGATATTGTTCACCATCGTCCAATGGAACATGGGTGGCTGAAATGCAGGTCCATGTTTTCTAGAGGCGATGCATTATTTGTACTAAAGAACTATAAATTTAATATCACTTTTAGTAAATATAATGTTATAATAGTACACACTATTCATTTTATTTAGGAGGGTTGTTAAAATGATAAAAACAAGCGGTAAAAACAGGGAAATAGAACTAAATAAAGGCGTAAATCCCTTACAAGTAGGTCATGTGGTGTATACGTATACAGATCGTAACAAGTATTTAGAACGTGCTACTTCCTATGTTGCGGAAGGGCTGGATAAAAACCACATCATTCTGTATGTGGATCGACCAACCAGTTATGCTTCTGTTATAGAAAACCTCAAAAATATCGGTTACACGGAAGAGCAAATGGATAACATCTATTTTGTTGATACCGACATAGCCTATAAAACGCACGAGAGTTTTAACCCTGAAGCCATTTTAAAGGATTTACATGACTTCTTTGATCCCCATGTGAAAGAAGGTAACATGCTTCGCGGGTGGGGGTTGGTGACGTGGCGTCCTCAAAGTAAAAAAACGATTGTTCCTTCTATAGCATTACACGAACAAAATTTTGACGACTTTTTCTCAAGAGTAGCGAATATCACCGGTAATTACATTAATATATGTGCGTATGATAGTGTATCTTTATCTGGTTCGCTTTTAATTGAACTTTTGCAAACCCATGAATACCATATGACGGATACGAATTTCTTACCTTCCCATTTATATAAAAAAGAGTCTGCTCGTTTTACAGGAATATCAAAACAACTGCAGTTTGAGAATGAATTACGAAACCATGATACGCGCAGAGAAAAGTTAGATATAACGGGAAAGTTAGCTTCCATCATTGCCCACGAACTTCGCACCTCTCTTACTGTTGTTCAAGGACGTTTACAATTGTTAGACCTCATGGCTAATGATCGTAGTGAAGCGAGTCAAGCACAATTTGATGCGATCAAAAATGGATTAAGAGAAATAGAACAAATTGCCTCTAAATTTTTATGCTTAGCTGAAACACATATAGTCAATAAAAAGGTGATCAATATTTCGGAGTTAATCGAAGTGGTTAAGATGCAGATGAGATCGGATCTGGATTTGGAAACGATCGATATACATGTAAAATCAGATAATACCAAGATGACTATTTTTGGTGATGAATTAAAAGTAAGACAAGTATTTATTAATTTAATCAAAAATGCGATTGAGGCTCTGGAAACTGGAATTATCACGGTTCACGTGAAGGATGATCTTGATCACGTGACGATTGATGTTTCTGATAACGGTCCAGGTATCCCCGATGAAATCATTAATAAAATAGGTGATCCATTTATGTCATCAAAAGTGGATGGAACGGGGTTAGGATTGTTGATTTGTGAAAAAGTAAGCGTCAAATAGTGAACACATTCTAATAGAAGATAATTCGTGAGATACTCCTCCCATAGAACATATTTTGGGAGGTATTTATTTGAATAGAAAAGAAAAAGAAGCATACTGGTCTGCAAAGATC
>NZ_JARIEA010000086.1 GCF_029267015.1 Sporosarcina ureae
ATCACGGACTTAAGGAGGTGTGTCTCGTGGCTAAAAAAGTTACTAAAGTAGTGAAATTGCAAATTCCAGCTGGTAAAGCAAATCCAGCACCACCAGTAGGGCCGGCATTAGGTCAAGCAGGTGTTAACATCATGGGATTCTGTAAAGAATTTAACGCTCGTACAGCAGATCAAGCTGGTCTAATTATTCCAGTAGAAATCTCAGTATTCGAGGACCGTTCATTTACATTCATCACAAAAACTCCGCCAGCAGCAGTATTGCTAAAGGTTGCAGCAAACGTTCAAAAGGGTTCAGGTGAGCCTAATAAAAACAAAGTTGCTACAGTTAAGCGTGATAAAGTTAGAGAAATCGCAGAACAAAAGATGCCAGACTTAAACGCGGCGTCAGTTGAAGCGGCGATGGCAATGGTCGAAGGTACTGCTCGCAGTATGGGATTCAAAATCGAAGACTGATAGTAGTTCTTCACGATAAAGTAATGGTTTGAAGGTGAAGGCTGCGGTCGATTGTGATTCGCAGCCTTCATTAAGTGGGAGGTTTAATCCGTTAAAACCACAAATGAGGAGGAAATTCTGATGGCTAAAAGAGGTAAAAAATTCGTAGATGCAGCGAAGCTTGTAGATCGTACTGCTACATACACTGCGAAAGAAGCAATTGAACTTGCTAAAAATACAAGTACTACTAATTTTGATGCAACTGTTGAAGTAGCTTTCCGTCTTGGTATTGATACTCGTAAAAACGATCAGCAAATCCGTGGGGCAGTTGTACTTCCAAACGGTACTGGTAAAACACAACGCGTATTAGTATTCGCTAAAGGTGAAAAAGTTAAAGAAGCAGAAGCTGCAGGCGCAGACTATGTAGGCGATGCAGAACTTATTGCTAAAATTCAACAAGGTTGGTTCGATTTCGACGTAATCGTTGCTACACCTGACATGATGGGCGAAGTTGGTAAGATTGGTCGCGTACTTGGACCAAAAGGTCTTATGCCGAACCCGAAAACTGGTACAGTAACATTTGATGTAACGAAAGCTATTGAAGAAATCAAAGCAGGTAAAGTTGAATACCGTGCGGACAAAGCTGGAATTATCCATGCGCCAATCGGAAAAGCATCTTTCGATAACGAGAAGTTGGAAGAAAACTTCTTGACGATCTTTGAAACTATTCAAAAAGCTAAACCAGCTTCATCAAAAGGAACATTCATGAAATCAGTAAACGTTACGACAACTATGGGTCCTGCTGTTAAAGTAGATCCGTCAAGCGTTACTGTTAAAAAATAATTGACAAGCACAAAGTGATCTGCTAAGATTACGCTTGTTATGATGATAACCATTTGTACCGAAGACAGCAGGTGTGGCTTGCCACTTAATGCTCCTGCCGAGGACAAGACGCTCTTTTTAAAAGATGACGACTTTTCTGCCCTCATGTCTTAGACGTTGAGGGCTTTTTATATCGGTATAAGTGACCCTAATTACCAGGAGGTGTCAACATGAGCAAAATTTTAGAAGCTAAACAAGCAGTCGTATCAGAAGTTGCTGAGAAATTGCAATCAGCAGCATCTGTAGTAGTTGTCGATTACCGTGGTCTTACGGTTGCGCAAGTTACAGAATTGCGTAAACAATTACGTGAAGCGGGCATCGAGTTCAAAGTTTATAAAAACTCTATGGTGCGTCGTGCGACAGTAGTTGCAGGACTAGAAGGCTTGAACGAAAACCTTACAGGTCCAAACGCTATCGCTTTCTCTACAGAAGACGTAGTAGCGCCAGCTAAAATCTTAAATGATTTCGCTAAAAAGAATGAAAAGCTTGAAATTAAAGCAGGTGTGATCGAAGGAAACGTCGCAACTGCTGAAGATGTGAAAGCATTGGCTACTCTACCTTCTCGCGATGGTCTATTGTCTATGCTACTCAGCGTTCTTCAAGCGCCAGTACGAAACTTTGCACTTGCTACAAAAGCAGTTGCAGAACAAAAAGAAGAGCAAGGTGCTTAATTTCGCATTTTGACTATGACCGGAACAAACTAGCCGGTTAAATACAACTTTCCAGGAGGAACTTAAAATGACTAACGCACAAATTTTAGACGCAATCAAAGAAATGACAGTTCTTGAACTAAACGACCTTGTTAAAGCAATCGAAGAAGAATTCGGCGTAACAGCAGCAGCACCAGTTGCAGCAGCTGGAGCAGTTGCAGAAGCAGCTGAAGAGCAAACTGAATTCGACGTAATCCTTGCATCAGCTGGAGATCAGAAGATCAAAGTTATCAAAGCTGTTCGTGAAATCACTGGTCTTGGCTTGAAAGAAGCTAAAGCTCTTGTAGACGAAGCTCCTAAAGCAGTTAAAGAAGCAGCAACTAAAGAAGAAGCAGAAGAAATGAAAGCTAAACTTGAAGAAGTTGGCGCATCTGTAGAAGTTAAGTAATTTCTACTTCCCTGAGAAAAGCCCGTCTATTTGACGGGCTTTTTTCTTCATATACAGATAGTATAACTCTACGCAGGAGGTGTATGTATGGGAGACCATTATTACTCGAAAAATCCCCAAGTTTCAAGTGCGCCCAAGCAGTGGAAAGCCGAGATTCGTAACAAAGTCTTTTCATTTACAACGGATGCTGGTGTATTTAGCAAAGGGAGTATAGATGAAGGGTCAAAATTACTGGCTGAAACGTTTAAAGAACCATCCATTGGGGGAGACTTGTTGGAAATAGGTTGCGGTTATGGACCAATTGCGTTGTCTATCGCATCGGATTTTCCTGAGAGACTGATCCATATGGTGGATGTGAATGAACGGGCATTAGCTCTTTCAAAAACAAACGCTCAACAGAATCAAATCTCAAATATAAAAGTTTATGAAAGTAGTGGCGTTGATCGAGTTGTATCAAATGACTTCGCTGCAATTATAACCAATCCACCTATTAGAGCGGGGAAGCAAACAGTCTTTTCTTTCTATGATGGAGCTTATGAAAAGTTAGCTACGGGCGGAGAATTATGGGTTGTCATTCAAAAGAAACAAGGGGCTCCGTCTACGATGGATTACTTGAAGAACTTGTTTGGTAATGTAGAAACGGTTGCCAAGAAAAAGGGCTACTTTATTTTGGTATCAAAAAAGATTGACAGGATGAATATCTTGTAGTAGCATTATTAAATGCATAAATATTTATATTGCAGCTGT
Source organism: Sporosarcina ureae (assembly GCF_029267015.1). Lineage (GTDB taxonomy): Bacteria > Bacillota > Bacilli > Bacillales_A > Planococcaceae > Sporosarcina > Sporosarcina ureae_D. The sequence goes on from NZ_JARIEA010000086.1 coordinate 3,159, forward strand.
ATGCCCTTTTGTGTGATGTAGTAGAGGAAAAGGTATATTGATGTTTGGATAAAGATTGTGAAATCGAAAATGAGCTCTCGTCGGAACTCGTTTTCTTTTTGTTTTTTCGAAGTCACAGCGGAATTTCTGATTTTGCAAAAACTAATATTGTCTTAATGAGGGGTGAATGAGTTGACAGGTCATTTAGTTCAGTATGGTCAACATCGTCAGCGTAGAAGTTTCGCGCGAATCAAAGAAGTACTCGATCTGCCGAATTTGATTGAAATTCAAACGGCGTCTTATGAGTGGTTCTTGGAAGAAGGGTTACGTGAAATGTTCCGGGATATTTCTCCTATCCAGGATTTCACAGGTAACTTGTCCTTGGAATTTATTGATTACAAACTGGGTGAACCGAAATATCCAGTAGACGAATCAAAAGAACGCGATGTGACATATGCGGCACCACTTCGTGTAAAAGTACGTCTTCATAACCAAGAAACAGGCGACGTGAAGGAACAGGACGTTTTCATGGGAGATTTCCCACTCATGACAGAAAACGGAACATTCATTATTAATGGAGCGGAGCGTGTTATCGTTTCTCAGCTCGTTCGTTCACCAAGTGTTTACTATAATGATAAGACGGATAAAAACGGTAAGCGTGGATTTGGCGCTACTGTTATTCCGAACCGTGGAGCGTGGCTTGAATATGAAACAGATGCAAAAGACGTTGTGCATGTCCGTATCGACCGCACTCGTAAATTGCCAATCACTGTTTTATTGCGTGCACTAGGCTTCTCTACTGACCAAGAAATTATCGACCTAATCGGTGATAATGAATATTTACGGAATTCATTAGAGAAAGATAACACTGAAACCTCGGAAAAAGCAATGCTTGAAATCTATGAGCGACTTCGCCCGGGTGAGCCACCGACACTCGATAGCGCAAGAAGTCTTTTGTATTCACGCTTCTTCGATCCAAAACGCTATGATTTAGCGAATGTCGGTCGTTATAAAATGAATAAAAAGCTTCACTTGCAAAATCGTTTGTTCAACCAAACAGCTGCTGAAACACTCGTTGATCCGGAAACTGGAGAAATATTAGTGGAAAAAGATCAGCTAATCGACCGTCGTACATTAGATAAATTACTACCATTCTTATCTCAAGGTATAAATACTGAGTCGATTGAACATGTAGGATCTGTTTTGGAAGAACCAATGGTTATCCAAACACTGAAGATCTACGCGCCTAAAAGTGAAGAAAAACAAGTCATCAATGTCATTTCCAATGCTGAAGTAGACGAGTCTATTAAAAATATTACTCCAGCGGATATTGTAGCGTCTATCAGTTATTTCTTTAACTTGTTACATGGTGTAGGAAATACGGATGATATTGACCATCTTGGTAACCGTCGTTTGCGTTCTGTTGGTGAATTACTTCAAAACCAATTCCGTATCGGTCTTTCTCGTATGGAGCGTGTGGTTAAAGAAAGAATGTCCATCAATGACACTCAATCTATCGTACCTCAACAACTGATCAATATCCGTCCGGTTATTGCATCTATTAAAGAGTTTTTCGGTAGCTCTCAGCTATCTCAGTTCATGGACCAAACAAATCCATTGGCTGAATTGACGCATAAGCGTCGTCTTTCTGCACTGGGACCTGGTGGTTTGACACGTGAGCGAGCAGGAATGGAAGTTCGTGACGTTCACTACTCTCACTATGGTCGTATGTGTCCGATTGAAACGCCGGAGGGTCCGAATATTGGACTGATCAACTCATTATCTACATTCGCGAAAGTGAATCGATTCGGCTTTATTGAAACTCCTTATCGTAAAGTAGATCCTGAAACAGGTCGCGTTACATCTCAAATCGATTATCTGACAGCAGATATTGAAGATAACTATGTAGTAGCGCAAGCAAATGCACTACTTGAAGAAGACGGTTCATTTACTAATGAAGGTGTCGTAGGTCGTTTCCAAGGGGATAACACTGTATTCCGCCGCGAGCAAATGGACTACATGGACGTTTCACCTAAGCAAGTTGTATCTGCAGCTACTGCATGTATTCCGTTCTTAGAAAATGATGACTCCAACCGTGCATTGATGGGTGCGAACATGCAACGTCAAGCAGTTCCTTTATTAAATCCTGAAGCGCCGTTTGTTGGTACAGGTATGGAGCATATTTCTGCACGCGATTCGGGTGCGGCAGTTGTTTCTAAATATCATGGTATCATCGAGCATGTAGAAGCAAAGGAAATTCGTATTCGTCGTATTGAAGAAGTGGGCGGTAAAGAAGTCAAGGGTGATCTTGTCGTTTGTCGTTTATCTAAGTTCATCCGTTCGAACCAGGGAACTTGTTATAACCAACGTCCGATTGTAAAAGTCGGCGACCGTGTAAAACCGCTTGATATTCTTGCGGATGGCCCATCAATGGAACAAGGTGAACTTGCGCTTGGACGTAACGTTCTAACTGCCTTCATGACGTGGGATGGTTATAACTACGAGGATGCGATCATCATGAGTGAGCGTCTAGTAAAAGATGATGTATTCACATCTGTTCATATTGAAGAATATGAATCAGAAGCACGTGATACGAAGCTTGGACCGGAAGAAATCACGCGTGATATTCCAAACGTCGGAGAAGATGCATTGCGCAACTTGGACGATAGAGGAATTATCCGTATTGGTGCAGAAGTTCGCGATGGCGATATCTTAGTCGGTAAAGTAACACCTAAGGGAGTTACGGAATTGACTGCGGAAGAACGTCTTCTACACGCAATCTTTGGAGAGAAGGCACGTGAAGTGCGTGATACTTCATTACGTGTACCTCACGGAGCAGGCGGAATCGTATTAGATGTTAAAGTCTTTAACCGTGAAGACGGCGACGAGCTGTCTCCTGGAGTTAACCAGTTAGTTCGCGTGTATATTGTACAGAAGCGTAAAATCTCTGTTGGAGATAAAATGGCAGGACGTCATGGTAACAAGGGTGTTATTTCACGTATTTTACCCGAGTCAGAAATGCCGTTTCTTCCTGATGGTACGCCGATCGATGTCATGTTGAACCCACTTGGTGTTCCGTCACGTATGAATATTGGACAGGTTCTTGAGATGCACCTTGGTATGGCAGCACGTAGTTTAGGTATTCACACAGCTTCTCCTGTATTTGATGGTGCAAACGAGGAAGATGTTTGGACTACAATGGAAGAAGCAGGTATGAACCGTGACGGTAAAACCATGCTATACGATGGTCGTTCAGGTGAACCGTTTGATAACCGCGTATCAGTTGGTGTTATGTACTTGATCAAACTAGCCCACATGGTAGATGACAAGTTACACGCACGCTCAACTGGACCGTACTCACTTGTTACGCAGCAACCACTTGGCGGTAAAGCCCAGTTCGGTGGACAGCGTTTCGGGGAAATGGAAGTATGGGCACTAGAAGCATATGGTGCCGCTTATACATTGCAAGAAATCTTAACAGTCAAATCCGATGACGTCGTAGGCCGTGTGAAAACATACGAAGCGATTGTTAAAGGTGATAGCGTACCTCAACCAGGAGTACCAGAATCATTTAAAGTACTAATCAAAGAACTTCAGAGTTTAGGGTTAGACGTAAAAATGTTGACGGAAGACTTTGAGGAAATTGAGCTTCGTGATCTTGACGACGAAGAAGACATGCAACCAACTGACGCATTGAACTTGATGAAAGAAGATCAGCCAATCGCCTAAACTAAAAGCGGAAAGCGATCTGAAATATAAATAAAACAAACACAACCAAATAGAAGAGGGCTTCGAGCACCCTCTTCTATTCTATTCAGTAAGAAGAACAACTTACGTGAATGCACTACTACAAGTTAAATTGCCTGATAAGCCATTATGGCGATTAGACTAAAGGGAGGTTGGCTCCTTGATCGATGTTAATAATTTTGAGTATATGAAAATTGGCCTTGCTTCACCGGACAAGATTCGTTCTTGGTCATATGGAGAAGTAAAAAAACCTGAAACTATCAACTACCGTACATTAAAGCCAGAGAAGGACGGATTATTCTGTGAAAGAATCTTCGGACCAACGAAAGACTGGGAATGTCACTGTGGAAAATACAAGCGGGTTCGCTATAAAGGCGTCGTTTGTGATCGTTGTGGCGTAGAAGTAACGCGTCAAAAAGTCCGTCGTGAACGTATGGGTCACATTGAGCTTGCAGCACCTGTCACACATATTTGGTATTTCAAAGGAATTCCTAGCCGTATGGGCTTGATCCTAGACATGACACCTCGTGCGTTGGAAGAGATTATCTACTTCGCGTCTTACGTAGTAGTCGAACCAGCTGATACACCGCTTGAGCGTAAGCAATTGCTTTCAGAGAAAGAATACCGTCTATACCGTGAGAAGTATGGTTCTAAATTCCAGGCGGCAATGGGAGCGGAAGCAATCGAGCAACTACTCCGTGCGATAGATTTGGATAAAGAAACGGATTCATTGAAGGAAGAATTAAAAACAGTACAAGGTCAACGTCGTACACGCGCAATCCGACGCCTGGAAGTTGTGGAATCATTCCGTAACTCTGGAAATCGTCCGGAGTGGATGGTATTGGAAGTGCTTCCTGTTATCCCTCCTGAATTGCGTCCTATGGTACAGCTTGACGGTGGACGTTTTGCAACTTCTGACTTGAATGATCTGTATCGCAGGGTTATTAACCGGAACAATCGTCTAAAGCGACTATTGGATCTAGGGGCACCTGGTATTATCGTTCAGAACGAAAAACGTATGCTTCAAGAAGCAGTAGATGCACTTGTAGACAACGGCCGTCGCGGAAGACCTGTAACAGGTCCAGGTAACCGCCCGTTGAAATCTCTTTCTCATATGTTGAAAGGGAAGCAAGGACGTTTCCGTCAGAACTTACTTGGTAAACGTGTAGACTACTCTGGTCGTTCAGTTATCGTAGTAGGTCCTAGCTTGAAAATGTATCAATGTGGTCTACCTAAGGAAATGGCGATTGAGCTATTTAAGCCGTTCGTTATGAAAGAATTAGTAGAACGTAACTTGGCACATAATATTAAGAGTGCGAAACGGAAGATTGAACGTCTTCATTCCGAAGTATGGGATGTTTTAGAAGACGTCATTAAAGAACATCCGGTACTTCTTAACCGAGCACCAACACTTCACCGTCTGGGAATCCAGGCATTCGAACCGATGTTGGTAGAAGGACGCGCTATTACATTGCATCCACTTGTTTGTACGGCGTATAACGCTGACTTCGATGGTGACCAAATGGCCGTTCACGTACCTTTATCTGCTGAAGCACAAGCTGAAGCGCGCTTACTGATGTTAGCTGCCCAAAACATTTTGAACCCGAAAGACGGAAAACCAGTTGTAACTCCTTCACAGGATATGGTTCTTGGAAACTACTACTTAACAGTCGAGCGTAAAAACGCAACTGGAGAAGGCTCAGTGTTTAGTGACCCGAATGAAGCGTTAATCGCGTACCAAACAGGACACGTTCACTTGCATTCTCGTATTGCAGTTCAAGCTGGAAGTATTAAAAATCCAACGTTTACGGACAAGCAAAACAGTCAGCTGTTGTTAACAACAGTAGGTAAAATTATTTTTAACGAGATTTTACCTGAAACATTCCCGTACATTAACGAACCGACGAATCAAAACTTACAAGTGGAAACACCTGACAAGTACTTTATCGACGGCACAGTGAATGTTAAGGAACACTTGCAACAAGCAGAATTGATCACGCCATTCAAAAAAGCGATTCTTGGGGAAATCATCGCGGAGATCTTCCGTCGCTTCCACATTACAGAAACATCTAGAATGTTGGATAGAATGAAGAACCTAGGATTTAAATATTCTACTCGTGCAGGAATCACAATCGGTATTTCTGATATCGTAGTTTTGCCGAATAAAGCTGAAATCCTTCATGAGGCACAAGAAAAAGTAGACAAAGTTACTCAACAGTTCCGACGCGGTTTAATTACTGAAGAAGAACGATATGACCGTGTTATCTCTTATTGGAGCCATGCGAAAGATGTTATTCAGAATAAGCTGATGGATTCGTTAGATATCGAAAACCCAATCTTCATGATGAGTGACTCTGGAGCCCGTGGTAACGCATCAAACTTTACACAGCTTGCTGGTATGCGTGGACTGATGGCCAACCCGGCTGGACGGATTATCGAACTTCCGATCAAATCTTCATTCCGTGAAGGTCTAACAGTACTTGAATACTTTATCTCTACACACGGTGCGCGTAAAGGTCTTGCCGATACAGCACTGAAGACTGCCGATTCAGGTTACCTGACACGTCGTCTAGTAGACGTAGCGCAAGATGTTATCGTTCGTGAAGAAGATTGCGGAACAGACCGTGGTCTGGCAATCACTGCGTTAACTGAAGGAAATGAAATGATTGAAACATTGTTCGAGCGTATTGAAGGTCGTCACACGAAGAAGACCATCAAACATCCGGAAACGGGTGAAGTTATTCTTGCGAAAAACGGATTGATTACTGCAGATATAGCAAATACAGTAATTCAAGCGGGAATCGAAGAAGTAACGATTCGTTCGGCGTTTACGTGTAATACAAAACATGGTGTATGTAAAAAATGTTATGGCATCAACTTAGCTACTGGAGAAACGGTAGAAGTAGGGGAAGCAGTGGGAATCATTGCGGCTCAATCTATCGGAGAACCAGGAACACAGTTAACGATGCGTACATTCCATACAGGTGGAGTAGCTGGAGACGATATTACACAAGGTCTTCCACGTATCCAAGAGATTTTCGAATCTCGTAATCCAAAAGGTGTCGCGGTTATTTCTGAAATAGCAGGTACTGTTATTGAAATTGATGAAGTCCGTGAAGGTTTGAAAGAGATCACTATTGAAGGTGAAGTGGAAACACGTAAATATCCTACATTGTACAACGCGCGTTTGAGCGTAGAAGTTGGAGATGTAGTTGAGCGTGGACAAACTATTACTGAAGGTTCTATTGATCCTAAACAATTAATCGTAGTAAAAGACGTTTCGACAGTACAAGAGTATCTGTTGAAAGAAGTTCAAAAAGTTTACCGTATGCAAGGTGTAGAAATTGGAGATAAGCACGTTGAAGTAATGGTTCGCCAAATGCTTCGTAAAGTTCGCGTAATTGAAGCGGGAGATACTGATCTTCTTCCAGGTTCGTTACTTGATATTCACCAATTCTCCGAAGCTAATGCAAAAGTGTTGTTAGCAGGAAAAGTTCCAGCTACTTCACGTCCGGTAATTCTTGGTATTACAAAAGCTTCACTTGAGACAGAGTCCTTCTTGTCGGCCGCTTCATTCCAGGAGACAACAAGAGTTCTTACTGATGCAGCCATCAAAGGTAAAACAGATGAGTTGCTAGGTCTGAAAGAAAACGTTATTATCGGGAAATTGGTCCCTGCAGGTACTGGAATGCAGAGATACCGCCAGATTAAAATGCAACACGATGAAGCAGAAGAAACAATTACAGCTGAATAAAAATAAACGGGACATCGTTCCCGTTTATTTTCTTAAATTTGTTGACAAGATGTTCTAGAGATGATAATATACAAAAGGTTGATAGTTGTTGATCGTTAACTTGTTGGAAGGAATATATATTCTTTCAAATTAGTGCAAGACGTAAAGCAATTCATCATTATAAAATAACAGTAAGCAGAGATCTCTGGTGTTACTGTCACCCGTTTTTGTGTGTGCACGCACAAAAACTTTGTTTTTACTTAAAAATGAACCACCTGGGTGTGTGGTATTATAAAAAGCTTGGAAGGAGGAACAACCTAATGCCTACAATTAATCAATTAGTCCGTAAACCTCGTAAGTCGAAGACGGAGAATTCTAAGTCACCGGCTCTAGGAAAAAGCTATAACAGCTTTAAAAAGTCAATGACAAACGTGAACTCACCACAAAAAAGAGGTGTTTGTACACGTGTTGGTACTATGACTCCTAAGAAACCGAACTCGGCGCTTCGTAAATACGCTCGTGTTCGTTTAACTAATACATTGGAAGTAAACGCATATATTCCAGGTGAAGGCCACAACTTGCAAGAACACAGTGTGGTACTAATCCGCGGAGGACGCGTAAAAGACTTACCGGGTGTTCGTTACCATATCGTACGTGGGGCACTTGATACAGCTGGAGTTACTGGCCGTATGCAAAGCCGTTCGATGTATGGAGCTAAAAAGCCTAAAGTTAAGAAGTAATACAAAACTAACGATATTGAAAGGAGGAACTAATTATGCCTCGTAAAGGTCCTGTAACAAAACGTGATGTACTACCTGATCCGATTTATAATTCCAAGCTTGTAAGCCGCCTTATCAACAAAATGATGGTAGACGGTAAAAAAGGTACTTCTCAAAAGATTCTTTATGGAGCGTTCGAAATTGTTAAAGAACGTTCTGGACAAGAGCCAATCGAAGTATTCGAAGCAGCTTTAAACAACGTAATGCCAGTTCTTGAAGTTCGTGCTCGTCGTGTTGGTGGAGCTAACTATCAAGTGCCGGTTGAAGTGCGCCCTGAGCGTCGTTCAACTTTAGGTCTTCGTTACCTTGTAAACTATTCACGTACACGTGGAGAAAAGACAATGGAAGAACGCCTAGCGAACGAAATTCTTGATGCATCAAACAACACAGGTGCTTCTGTTAAACGCCGTGAAGAAATGCATAAAATGGCTGAAGCCAACAGAGCATTCGCTCACTATCGCTGGTAAGGTCGGATAAACAACAGTAGTAATCCGAAACGGAAGGAGATTACAAAATGGCTAGAGAGTTCTCACTAGAGAATACTCGTAACATTGGTATCATGGCTCACATTGACGCTGGTAAGACAACGACAACAGAGCGGATCCTTTTTTACACAGGTAAAATCCACAAAATTGGTGAAACGCACGAAGGTGCATCACAAATGGACTGGATGGAGCAAGAACAAGAACGTGGAATCACGATTACTTCAGCTGCTACAACTGCAGCATGGAAAGGTCATCGCGTAAACATCATCGATACACCTGGACACGTAGACTTCACAGTTGAAGTTGAACGTTCACTTCGCGTATTGGATGGAGCTGTAGCGGTACTTGATGCACAATCAGGTGTTGAACCACAAACAGAGACAGTTTGGCGCCAGGCGACAAACTATAAAGTTCCACGTCTCGTTTTCGTAAACAAAATGGATAAGACAGGTGCTGACTTCCTTTATTCAGTCGGAACACTACGTGACCGCCTACAAGCGAATGCACACCCTATTCAATTGCCAATCGGTGCGGAAGATAACTTCTCAGGAATTATTGACTTAATCGAAATGAAGGCAACTATGTATCCCAATGATCTAGGAACAGATGTAACAGTGGAAGAAATTCCTGCTGAACATCTTGAACTAGCTAAAAAATACCGTGAGAGCCTAATTGAAGCTATTGTAGATTTCGATGAAGATCTTATGGAAAAGTATCTCGGCGGTGAAGAACTTACAACAGAAGAAATCACAACGGCTATTCGTAAAGCTACGTTGGCAGTTGAATTCTACCCTGTTGTTTGTGGTACTGCTTTCAAAAACAAAGGTGTACAACTAGTACTAGATGCGGTAGTAGACTACTTACCATCACCACTTGATGTACCACCAATGATGGGCTTCAACCCTGAAACAGAAGAAGAAGAAGTGCGTGAATCAACTGATGAAGCACCATTCTCTGCGTTGGCATTTAAAGTTATGACCGACCCTTATGTAGGTAAACTTACATTCTTCCGTATTTATTCAGGTGTCCTTCAAGCAGGTTCTTATGTAACAAACTCTACAAAAGGCAAGCGCGAGCGCGTAGGACGTATTCTACAAATGCACGCAAACAGCCGTGAAGAGATTTCTGAAGTACACGCGGGTGAAATCGCTGCTGCTGTTGGTTTGAAAGATACAACTACTGGAGATACACTATGTGATGAGAAGCAATTGATCATTCTTGAATCAATGGTATTCCCTGAGCCGGTTATCTCTGTAGCAATCGAACCTAAAACAAAAGCGGACCAGGATAAAATGGGCCAAGCTCTTGGTAAGTTACAAGAAGAAGATCCAACATTCCGTGCGCATACAGATCAAGAAACAGGAGAAGTAATCATTGCAGGTATGGGTGAACTTCACTTGGATATTATCGTCGACCGTCTACGTCGTGAATTTAAAGTGGAAGCAAACGTGGGTGCACCACAAGTTTCTTACCGCGAAACATTCCGTGAGTCAGCTGAAGTCGAAGGTAAATTCGTACGCCAATCAGGTGGACGTGGACAATTCGGTCACGTATGGATCGAATTTGGTCCGAACGAAGAAGGTAAAGGATTCGAATTCGTAAACAACGTTGTTGGTGGTTCTGTTCCTCGTGAATACATCCCAGCAGTTGAAGCGGGAGTTCGTGATTCATTAGATAACGGTATTTTAGCTGGATATCCTCTAATCGATGTCAAAGCACGCCTGTTTGACGGATCTTACCATGACGTTGACTCCAACGAAATGGCATTTAAGATCGCTGCGTCAATGGCTTTGAAAAATGCTGCATCAAAATGTAAGCCTGTAATCCTTGAACCAACAATGAGAGTAGAAGTTATCATTCCGGAAGAATACATGGGCGATATCATGGGTGATATTACATCACGCCGTGGCCGTGTTGAAGGTATGGAAGCTCGTGGTAATGCACAAGTAGTTCGTGCAATGGTTCCACTTGCTGAAATGTTCGGATATGCAACATCACTACGTTCAAACACGCAAGGACGCGGAGTATTCTCGATGGTGTTTGATCACTACGAAGAGCTTCCAAAGTCTATTGCAGAAGAAGTAATTAAGAAAAACAAAGGTGAATAATAAAGTTCATCCTTGTTTCCTATAAACAATACTTGTAAGATATGGATAGTCGAGAGGACGCTTTCGGCTTCCATATTATAAAAATTATAAAAAACTAACTTTTTTAAATTAAGGGAGGACCTCTAAAATGGGTAAAGAAAAATTCGACCGCTCCAAGGAGCACGCAAACGTAGGAACAATTGGTCACGTTGACCATGGTAAAACAACTTTGACTGCTGCAATCGCAACAGTTCTTTCTAAAGCACAAGGTGGAGAAGCAAAGTCATACGCTGACGTTGATAACGCACCTGAAGAAAAAGAGCGTGGAATCACGATCAGTACTTCACACGTTGAGTACGAAACTGACAAGCGTCACTATGCACACGTTGACTGCCCAGGTCACGCTGACTATGTTAAAAACATGATCACTGGTGCTGCACAAATGGACGGCGGAATCCTAGTAGTATCTGCTGCTGATGGCCCAATGCCACAAACACGTGAGCACATCCTTCTTTCACGTCAAGTAGGTGTTCCTTACCTAGTTGTCTTCATGAACAAGTGTGACATGGTAGATGACGAAGAACTTCTTGAATTAGTTGAAATGGAAATCCGTGAACTTCTTTCTGATTACGATTTCCCTGGCGACGATATTCCAGTAATCAAAGGATCTGCTCTTAAAGCTCTTGAAGGAGAGCCAGAGTGGGAAGAAAAAATCCTTGAACTTATGCAAGCAGTTGATGACTATATCCCAACACCAACTCGTGATACTGACAAGCCATTCATGATGCCTGTTGAGGACGTATTCTCAATCACAGGTCGTGGTACAGTAGCAACTGGACGCGTTGAGCGTGGAGTAGTTAAAGTCGGAGATGTTGTTGACATCATCGGTCTTACTGAAGAACCAAAAGCTACTACTGTAACTGGTGTAGAGATGTTCCGTAAACTTCTTGACTATGCAGAAGCTGGCGACAACATCGGTGCTCTTCTTCGTGGTGTAGCTCGTGAAGATATCGAACGTGGACAAGTTCTTGCTAAGCCAGGAACAATCACTCCACACACACAGTTCAAATCTGAAGTATATGTTCTATCAAAAGAAGAGGGTGGACGTCACACTCCATTCTTCTCAAACTACCGTCCTCAGTTCTACTTCCGTACAACTGACGTAACTGGTATCATTCAACTTCCTGAAGGCGTAGAAATGGTTATGCCTGGAGATAACGTTGAAATGACAGTTGAACTTATTTCTCCTATCGCGATTGAAGAAGGTACTAAATTCTCAATCCGTGAAGGTGGACGTACAGTTGGAGCTGGCGTTGTAGCAACAATTACAAAATAATTTGTTTTGATCCCGCCCTTGAGGCGGGATTTTTTGTTTTTAAATATTTGCATTGTGTATTGGAAAGTATTTTTAAGAACTCAGTAAATAAGAGTGAAATAAAATCTTAAAGTCGACTTCGAATCACGTGCAAATCATATAAAAAGCTGTTAGTATAGTAAACGGATTAAAAGTTAAAGTAATTTCTTCAAAAGGGTTGCACAATCCTTTTATATTATGTATAATGTTGAATGTTGGTCTTTGACTGCGATGAAGCGAGAGGTTACCGATACACCCGGCCGCTTTGCCATGGCGCGTGTAAGGAAAATTTTCGTGGAGAATTGTCTAGAGAATAGGCGAAAAGGGAGGGAAAATAATGGCAAAACAAAAGATTCGTATTAGATTGAAAGCTTACGATCACAGAATGATCGATCAGTCAGCTGAGAAGATTGTTGAAACGGCTAAACGTTCTGGAGCTAGTGTTTCAGGTCCAATTCCGTTGCCAACTGAAAGATCAGTTTACACGGTATTGCGTGCTGTTCACGTATACAAAGATTCACGTGAGCAATTTGAAATGCGTACGCACAAACGTTTAATCGATATTGTGAATCCAACACCACAAACGGTGGATGCACTAATGAAGCTTGATTTACCATCAGGCGTCGACATCGAAATTAAACTATAAAACATAAATTAAACAATATTACAGGAGGTGTGACTAATGACCAAAGGAATCTTAGGAAGAAAAGTCGGAATGACGCAAGTATTTGCTGAAAACGGCGATCTAATCCCAGTAACAGTGATTGAAGCTACTCCAAACGTTGTACTTCAAAAGAAGACAATCGAGACAGACGGCTACGAGTCAATCCAACTAGGATTTGATGATAAACGTGAAAAGCTTTCAAACAAGCCAGAACAAGGCCACGTTGCAAAAGCTAACACTGCACCTAAGCGCTTCATTCGCGAAGTTCGCGGAGCTGACGTTAGTGCATACGAAGTTGGTCAGGAAGTCAAAGTCGATACATTCGCAGAAGGCGAAGTAGTAGACATTACAGCAAAATCAAAAGGTAAAGGTTTCCAAGGGGTTATCAAGCGTCACGGATACTCACGCGGACCTATGTCTCACGGATCACGTTTCCATCGCGCACCAGGTTCACTTGGAGCTGTTGATGCACAACGCGTATTCAAAGGCAAAAAATTACCTGGACGTATGGGTGGCAAAACCATCACGATCCAAAACGTTGAAATCGTACGAGTTGATCTAGAGCGCAACTTGATCCTAGTAAAAGGTAACGTTCCTGGAGCACGTAAATCACTTGTACAAGTGAGAAGCGCAATCAAAGGGAACTGAGTAAAACAGAAAGGAGGAAACAGGAATGCCTAAAGTATCTGTAGTAAGTCAAACAGGCTCTGCTGTTGGTGACATCGAATTAAACGATGCGATCTTCGGAATCGAGCCAAACCAAGCAGTATTATTTGAAGCAATTGTTCAACAACAAGCTTCTTTACGCCAGGGTAACCACAAGGTTAAAACTCGCGCGGAAGTAGCAGGCGGCGGTCGTAAACCATGGCGTCAAAAGGGTACAGGTCGTGCTCGTCAAGGTTCAATCAGATCACCACAATGGCGCGGAGGCGGTATCGTATTCGGTCCATCACCACGTAGTTACAGCTATAAAATGCCTAAGAAAGTACGTCGTTTAGCTCTTCTATCCGCTCTTTCAACGAAAGTAGCAGCTCAAGAACTAATCGTTCTAGACAACTTAGCATTTGATGCACCAAAAACGAAAAGCTTTGTAAAAGTGCTTGAAGACCTTTCAATCACGAAGAAGGCATTATTCGTTACAGCTGACCAAGAAGAAACAGTAGCATTGTCTGCTCAAAACCTTCAAGGAATCAGCGTTGTTACAGCAAGCGGCATCAATGTTTTAGACTTAGTCGGACATGATCAGCTTGTTATGACAAAAGCAGCAATAGAAAAAGTCGAGGAGGTGCTTGGTTAATGGAAGCACGTGATATTCTGAAACGTCCGGTCATTACCGAGCGTTCTTCTGAACAAATGGAAGACTTAAGAAAATATACATTCGAAGTCGATACTCGCGCGAGCAAAACTCACGTGAAACAAGCTATCGAAGAAATCTTCGGTGTTAAAGTAGAAAAAGTTAACGTTATGAACTACAAAGGTAAGTTCAAGCGTATGGGGAAACATGCTGGTTATACAAACAAGCGTCGTAAGGCAATTGTTACACTAACTACTGATTCCAAAGATATCGAACTTTTTGAAATGTAATTAACTCATAATAAATGAAGGAGGGAACACAAAATGGCGATTAAGAAGTACAAAGCTACCTCCAACGGACGTCGTAACATGACTTCTTCTGACTTTGCTGAAATCACAGTAAACAAACCAGAAAAATCATTGCTTGAACCAATCAAGCGTAAAGGCGGACGTAACAACCAAGGTAGAATGACAGTTCGTCACCAAGGTGGAGGACATAAGCGCCAATACCGTGTCATCGATTTCCAACGTCGGAAAGATGGCATTCCAGGACGCGTTGCTACGATCGAATACGATCCAAACCGTTCTGCAAACATCGCATTGATCAATTATGCAGATGGAGAAAAAAGATACATCCTTGCTCCTAAAGGATTGACAGTAGGTTCCACAATCGTTTCAGGACCTGATGCGGATATCCGCGTAGGAAACGCTCTACCATTAGAGAATATCCCTATGGGTTCTACGATTCACAACATTGAAATGAAGCCAGGCAAAGGCGGACAATTAGTTCGTTCAGCAGGAACTTCAGCTCAACTACTAGGACGTGAAGGCAAATATGTCATCATACGTCTACAATCAGGAGAAGTTCGTATGATCCTTTCTACTTGCCGTGCTACAATTGGTCAAGTTGGTAACGAACAACACGAACTAATTAACATTGGTAAAGCAGGTCGTTCACGTTGGTTAGGCAAACGTCCAACTGTTCGTGGATCTGTAATGAACCCTAACGATCACCCACACGGTGGTGGTGAAGGACGTACGCCAATCGGTCGTCCAAGTCCTGTTACTCCTTGGGGTAAACCAACTCTTGGATTCAAGACACGCACGAAGAACAATAAATCAGATAAACTTATCGTTCGCCGTCGTAAAAAATAATGTTATTGCACTGCGGTTCAGTAGATGGACCGTAGTACATACTCGGAAGGAGGTTCCAGAATGGGCCGCAGCTTGAAAAAAGGACCTTTTGCAGACGACCATTTACTAAAAAAGGTTGACGCACAAAAAGATTCAGAAAAGAAACAGGTTATTAAAACATGGTCACGCCGTTCAACAATCTTCCCGACATTCATCGGATTGACAATCGCAGTATATGATGGACGCAAACACGTTCCTGTTTATGTAACAGAAGATATGGTAGGTCACAAACTAGGTGAATTCGTACCTACGCGCACATACAGAGGCCATGGTGCCGACGATAAGAAAACAAAACGCTAATTTGAGAGGAGGTTATTCTGATGCAACAAGCTAAAGCATCTGTACGCACAGTCCGTATTGCTTCTCGCAAAGTTCGTTTGGTCGTTGATCTTATTCGCGGCAAGAATATAGGTGAAGCTATGGCTATTCTACGACTTACGCCTAAAGCGGCATCTCCAGTCGTGGAAAAACTATTGAAATCAGCAATTGCAAACGCTGAACATAACTACGAAATGGATACTGAGAACTTAATCGTCAGTGAAGTATTCGTAGACGAAGGACCAACAATGAAACGTTTCCGTCCACGTGCACAAGGTCGTGCAAGTGCGATCAACAAACGTACAAGCCATATCACATTAGTGGTATCTGAAAAGAAGGAGGGGTAATCAGTGGGCCAAAAAGTACATCCTAATGGACTACGTGTAGGCGTCATCCGTGACTGGGACTCAAAATGGTACGCGGAAAAAGATTATGCGTCCTTACTACATGAAGACTTAAAGATCCGTGAATACATCGAAAAGCGTCTTATCGAAGCATCAGTTTCAAAAGTTGAAATTGAACGTGCTGCTAAGCGTGTTAACATTACAATCCACACTGCAAAGCCAGGTATGGTTATCGGTAAAGGTGGTTCCGAAGTAGAAACTCTTCGTAAGCAACTTAACGAAATCACAGGCAAGCGTGCACACATCAACATCGTAGAAATCAAACGTGCTGATTTAGATGCTAAATTAGTAGCTGAATCAATTGCTCGTCAATTAGAAAGTCGTGTATCATTCCGTCGTGCTCAGAAACAAGCGATCCAACGTACAATTCGCTCTGGCGCAAAAGGAATTAAAACACAAGTGTCTGGTCGTCTCGGCGGTGCTGACATCGCTCGTGCAGAACACTATAGTGAAGGAACTGTCCCTCTTCATACATTACGTGCAGACATAGATTATGCACATGCTGAAGCTGATACTACTTATGGTAAGCTTGGCGTAAAGGTATGGATTTATCGTGGTGAAGTCCTTCCAGTAAAAGTTAAGAAGAACTCTGGGGAAGGAGGCAAATAATATGTTAATGCCTAAACGTGTTAAACATCGTCGTGTATTCCGTGGTAAAATGCGTGGTGAAACTAAAGGTGGCGCTACTGTCCAGTTTGGTGAGTTTGGTCTTCAAGCTCTAGAATCAGGTTGGATCACTAACCGTCAGATTGAATCTTCTCGTATTGCTATGACTCGTTATATGAAGCGTGGCGGTAAAGTGTGGATCAATATTTTCCCACACAAACCATATACTAAAAAGCCTCTTGAAGTCCGGATGGGTTCCGGTAAAGGTGCTGTAGAAGGCTGGGTTGCAGTTGTGAAACCTGGTAGAGTAATGTTCGAAATTGCAGGTGTTTCAGAAGAGGTTGCTCGTGAGGCACTTAGACTCGCATCGCACAAACTTCCTGTTACAAGCAAGTTTGTAAAACGACAAGAAATTGGTGGTGAGTCTAATGAAAGCTAATGAAATTCGTGACTTAACAACTGCAGAGATCGAGCAAAAAGTGAAATCACTTAAAGAAGAGCTTTTCAACCTTCGTTTCCAGTTAGCGACAGGTCAATTAGAAAACACTGCACGCATCCGTGAAGTACGCAAATCGATTGCGCGCATGAAAACTGTAATACGACAAAGAGAAATCAGTGCAAATAACTGATGAAGGAGGTTGCAGCCATGACTGAACGTAATCAGCGCAAAACATACACAGGCCGTGTAGTTTCCGACAAAATGGATAAAACTGTTACGGTAATGGTAGAGACATACAAAAAACACACTTTATACGGTAAGCGTGTAAAGTACTCTAAGAAACTTAAAGTTCATGATGAGCTAAACGAAGCTAAAATCGGCGATGTTGTTCGTATTATGGAAACTCGTCCATTATCAGCAACTAAGCGTTTCCGTCTTCTAGAAGTCGTTGAAAAAGCGATCATCATCTAATAGGTTTTTAACTCAGATTTTGGAAGGAGGTAACCTCGATGATTCAACAGGAAAGTAGAATGAAAGTTGCTGACAACTCTGGTGCACGTGAAGTACTAACAATTAAAGTACTAGGCGGATCAGGTCGTAAAGTAGCTAACATCGGTGATGTAGTTGTTGTTACAGTTAAGAAAGCAACACCAGGTGGCGTTGTTAAGAAGGGTGACGTTGTTAAAGCGGTCATCGTTCGCACGAAAAGTGGAGTTCGTCGTAAAGACGGTTCATACATTACATTCGATGAGAATGCTTGCGTTATTATCCGTGATGATAAAGGGCCACGTGGAACACGTATTTTCGGACCAGTTGCTCGCGAACTACGCGACAATAACTTCATGAAAATCATTTCACTTGCTCCAGAAGTTCTTTAATTCTAATGACAGAGCCAGTCAAGGAGGTGCGATAAATGCACGTTAAAAAAGGCGACAAAGTAATGGTGATCTCTGGTAAAGATAAAGGTAAAACAGGTGTGATCCTAACTGCTTATCCGAAAAAAGACCGTGTGCTAGTTGAAGGTATTAATATCGTCAAAAAACACACAAAGCCAAACCAAGAAAACCCACAGGGCGGAATTGTAAGCCAAGAGTCTACAATCCACGTCTCAAACGTGATGGTAATCGATCCTAAAACAGGCGAGCCGACTCGTGTAGGTTACAAAGTGGAAGACGGTAAAAAAGTACGTATTGCAAAAAAATCCGGTGAATCATTGGATAAGTAAGTATTGCATGAAAGGAGGTCCGACTGATGAGTCGTTTGAAAGAGAAGTTTTCTAAAGAAATCACACCTGCTCTAATGAGCAAGTTTGAATATACATCTGTTATGCAGGTTCCTAAAGTAGATAAAATCGTTATCAACATGGGTGTTGGTGATGCTGTCCAAAATACAAAAGCACTTGATGCAGCTGTTGAGGATCTTGCAACTATTTCAGGTCAAAAACCAGTCATTACTAAAGCGAAAAAATCTATCGCAGGATTCCGTTTACGTGAAGGAATGCCGATCGGAGCAAAAGTAACGCTTCGCGGTGAGCGCATGTATGAGTTCCTCGATAAATTAGTTACAATCTCATTACCACGTGTACGTGACTTCCGTGGCGTTTCTAAAAAAGCGTTTGACGGTCGCGGTAACTACACTCTTGGAGTGAAAGAGCAACTTATTTTCCCTGAAATTGACTTCGATAAAGTATCAAAAGTACGTGGGATGGATATCGTCATCGTGACGACAGCTAACACTGATGAAGAAGCACGTGAGTTGCTTGCACAGTGTGGCATGCCGTTCCAAAAGTAAAATAATAGGGAGGCGAAAACGTGGCTAAGAAATCTATGATCGCTAAACAGAAACGTACGCCAAAGTACAAAGTACAAGAATATACACGCTGCGAACGTTGTGGTCGTCCACATTCAGTATATCGCAAATTTAAACTTTGCCGTATTTGTTTCCGCGAACTTGCATACAAGGGACAACTTCCTGGCGTTAAAAAAGCCAGCTGGTAAACCCCTAATTAGGGAAGGAGGTTAATTCAAATGACAATGAGTGATCCGATTGCAGATATGCTTACACGCATCCGTAATGCGAACATGGTTCGCCACGAGAAGCTTGAGGTACCTGCTTCAAACGTAAAGAAAGAAATCGCCGAGATCTTAAAACGAGAAGGTTTCGTTCGTGATGTGGAATACGTGGAAGATAACAAACAAGGCATCATCCGCATTTTCCTAAAATACGGTCAGGATAACGAACGCGTTATCAATGGCTTGAAACGTATTTCTAAACCAGGACTTCGTGTATATGCGAAATCAAATGAAGTTCCTAAAGTACTTAACGGCTTAGGTGTTGCACTAGTTTCTACATCAAATGGTGTATTAACAGACAAAGAAGCCCGCGCTAAACAAGTCGGCGGAGAAGTAGTCGCTTACGTTTGGTAATTAGCTACAATTGAATGGAGGTGCAATAGAATGTCCCGTATTGGTAATCGTCAGATCGAAGTTCCTGAAAACGTTACTGTAACAATTTCAGATGACAACTTCGCAACTGTTAAAGGTCCGAAAGGTGAGCTTTCGAGACAATTAGATAAAGATATTACGATCAACATGGAAGGCAAGGTCATCACATTGACACGCCCTTCTGATTCTAAAGATCACCGTTCAATCCACGGTACTACACGCTCTGTACTTAATAACATGGTTGTGGGAGTATCTGAAGGATTTGAACGTAAGCTTGATTTGGTTGGGGTTGGATACCGTGCTTCTATGCAAGGGAAGAAACTTGTATTGAACGTAGGTTTCTCACACCCAGTTGAATTCACACCAGAAGAAGGTGTAGAAGTTGAAGTTCCAGCGAATACAAAAATCATCGTTCGCGGATACAACAAAGAACACGTAGGTGCTCTTGCTTCTAACATCCGTCAAGTACGTCCACCAGAGCCGTATAAAGGTAAAGGTATTCGTTATGAAGGCGAAATCGTTCGTCGTAAAGAAGGTAAAACAGGTAAATAATACCGCTTGAGGTATTTGGAAGGAGTGACTCCGATGATCACAAAACAAGATAAAAACGCTGTCCGTAAAAAGCGTCACGCACGTGTGCGTACGAAAATCAGCGGAACTGCAGAGCGTCCACGTCTAAACGTTTATCGTTCAAACAAGCATATCTATGCACAATTGATTGATGACTTGAATGGTTTAACAATCGTTAGCGCTTCTACAAGAGATAAAGAAGTTGAGGCTGGATCTACAGGTAACACTGAATCAGCAGCTAAAGTCGGCGAGCTTATTGCAAAGAAAGCTGTTGAAAAAGACGTCAAAGCGGTTGTTTTCGACCGCGGCGGATATCTTTTCCACGGCCGTGTAAAAGCATTAGCTGACGCTGCACGCGAAAATGGTCTGGAATTTTAATTAAGAGGGAGGGACATATTTCATGCGTCGTAATGATCAGAACAAAAGTGAGTTCGAAGAACGCGTAGTAACGATCAACCGCGTTGCGAAAGTTGTAAAAGGTGGACGTCGTTTCCGCTTTACTGCACTTGTCGTAGTCGGAGATAAAAACGGTCGTGTCGGTTTTGGTACTGGTAAAGCACAAGAAGTTCCAGATGCAATCCGTAAAGCAATTGAAGATGCGAAGAAAAACTTGATTGTAGTGCCAATGGTCAAAGGTACAACTCCACATGAAGTAATCGGACACTTTGGTGCAGGACAAATCCTGATCAAACCAGCTGCTCCGGGTACTGGTGTTATCGCAGGTGGACCTGTCCGTGCGGTACTTGAACTCGCAGGCATCACGGATATTCTTTCAAAATCTCTTGGATCAAGCACACCGATCAACATGGTACGTGCAACAATCGAAGGGTTGCAGAATTTGAAACGCGCAGAAGATATTGCTAAATTGCGTGGTAAATCCGTAGAAGAACTGTTAGGTTAAGGGGGGAAATACGATGACGAACAAACTTGAAGTCACCCTTACGAAAAGTGTTATTGGTTCTAAACCAACACAGCGTAAAACAATTGAAGCATTAGGCCTTCGAAAGTTAAATCAAACAGTTGAGCATCAAAACAACGATGCTATCCGTGGAATGATCACAAAGGTTAGCCACTTGGTAAACGTTAAAGAAATTTAAGTACTATTTTACAATAAGGAGGTGCCGATAAGATGAAATTACATGAGCTAAAACCAGCTGAGGGATCTCGCAGAAACCGCAAACGTGTTGGTCGTGGGATTGGATCTGGAACTGGTAAGACTTCCGGTAGAGGTCATGACGGTCAAAACTCTCGTTCAGGCGGCGGTGTACGTCTTGGTTTCGAAGGTGGACAAATTCCTCTTTTCCAACGACTTCCTAAGCGCGGGTTTACGAACATCAATCGTAAAGATTATGCCATCGTTAACCTTGACACATTAAATCGTTTCGAAGAAGGCACGGAAGTAACGCCGGAACTGCTAATTGAAACTGGAGTTGTAAGTAACGCTAAATCTGGTATCAAAATTCTGGGTAACGGAACACTTGATAAAAAGATTACAGTACGTGCTAACAAATTCTCCGCTTCTGCAAAAGAAGCAATTGAAAAAGCGGGCGGGCAAACAGAGGTGGTATAATGTTTCAGACAATCTCTAATTTCATGCGTGTGAAGGAGATCCGGTCTAAAATAATTTTCACCCTCCTAGTGCTCATCGTGTTTAGACTAGGGACATTTGTTCCGGTTCCAAACGTTGATGCAACTGCTTTACAACAATCAGATAACCAGTTTATTGGATTCTTGAACACATTTGGTGGAGGGGCACTATCTAACTTCTCGATCTTTGCAATGGGGATTATGCCGTACATTACGGCTTCCATCATTGTGCAGCTCTTGCAGATGGATGTTGTTCCAAAGTTTACTGAGTGGTCAAAACAAGGGGACGTTGGAAGACGTAAACTTGCACAATTCACAAGATATTTCACGATTGTTCTTGCCTTCATTCAGGCGCTTGCCATGTCATTTGGTTTCAACCAAACGTTTGGTGGCACACTGATTCAAGACAATAGCATATCTACTTATATCACAATTGCGATTGTATTGACTGCCGGTACAGCTTTCCTTCTATGGCTTGGTGAACAAATTACTGCAAAAGGTGTTGGGAATGGTATTTCCATCATTATCTTTGCAGGGATTGTTGCCGGCATTCCGAATGCTGTTAATCAGTTGTATGTAACGCAAATTCAAGACGCTGGAGATGCACTATTTATTAGAATTGCAACGATGGTATTACTATTGATCGTAATCGTAGCCATTGTAGTCGGAGTTATTTACTTCCAAGAAGCATTACGTAAAATTCCGATCCAATATGCGAAACGTGTGTCAGGACGTAATCAGTCTGTTGCAAGTCAACAAACACATTTACCTTTGAAATTGAATGCTGCAGGTGTTATTCCAGTTATCTTTGCGGTGGCATTCTTCATCACGCCACAACAAATCGCTCCGTTTTTCGGTGAGAACAGTGTAACCAAAACTATTATTCGGATCTTCGATTATACGAATCCGATCGGTATGATTTTGTATGTAACACTAATTATCGCGTTTACGTATTTCTATGCATTCATTCAAGTGAATCCAGAGAATATGGCAGACAACCTAAAAAAACAAGGTGCATATATTCCGGGAATTCGTCCAGGGGCAAACACTCAAAAGTACTTAACAAGTACTCTGTATAGACTAACGTTCGTCGGCTCGATTTTCCTAGCTGTCGTAGCGGTTATGCCGATCTTCTTCATAAACTTGGCGAATCTACCTCAATCCGCTCAAATCGGCGGAACGAGCTTGCTCATCGTAGTAGGGGTTGCCCTCGAATCAATGAAGCAATTGGAATCACAATTAGTGAAGAGACATTACAGAGGCTTTATGAAATAAAAAGCAATAGCCTGACCTATTGTAAACAAACGGAGGGCAAGGACGTATGAATATCGTATTAATGGGTCTGCCTGGTGCTGGTAAAGGTACTCAAGCAGACAAAATTGTCGAGAAGTACGGAATCCCTCATATTTCTACAGGCGATATGTTCCGTGCTGCCATCAAAGATGGCACGGAACTTGGAGTTAAGGCAAAATCGTTCATGGATCAAGGAGCACTAGTTCCTGATGAGGTTACTATTGGTATCGTACGTGAGCGACTAAGCAAACCGGATTGTGACAAAGGATTCTTACTTGATGGTTTCCCTAGAACAGTTCCTCAAGCTGAAGCACTTGATGCTTTACTTAAGGATCTAGGAAAAAGCATTGAGTACGTATTGGACATCGAAGTCGATACGGATGAATTAGTTGCAAGATTATCTGGCCGTCGTATTTGTAAAGTGTGTGGCACATCGTATCATTTGATCTTCAACCCACCAAAGGTAGAAGACGTATGTGATAAAGATGGTGGCGAACTTTACCAGCGCGCGGACGATAATCCGGACACTGTCATGAATCGTCTGGAAGTAAATATGAATCAGACAGCTCCTTTACTCGACTTTTATGGCGAAAAAGGTGTATTGACTAAAATTAATGGTCAACAAGACATTAATCTTGTATTCAAGGACTTGGATGCAGTTTTGCAACAAGATCAAAAGTAATCAATCCTTTTCGGGCACATCTTCATCATTGTTCGGAAAGTAATGGATGAAAACGAACTGCAAAAGCGTTAAGTTCCTGTTATAAGATAAATGAGAGCATTTCATTGATTGCTCAGTAGTCCCTGCATGCATTATATTGTCATTGGCAGTATAATATGTAATTGGCACTGCTACGAGAACAATAAAGGATCTCATTCGCAAATTATGCGAAACAGCGAAATGTGGCAGACGTCTTTCGAACATCACTCATGCTAACTGGACATATGTTGAAGGAAGCCTTATGAAGGCGACTGATGCCGCTCGATGGTGAAAGCCTTTATTGGATATAGAAGGGAGACAGGATTGATGGCGAAGGACGACGTAATTGAGGTAGAAGGAACTGTTCTTGAAACGTTGCCGAATGCGATGTTTAAAGTGGAGTTAGAAAACGGACATACTGTGCTTGCACACGTGTCAGGTAAAATTCGTATGCACTTTATTCGTATTCTGCCAGGCGACAAGGTGACATTGGAACTTTCACCTTACGATTTAACACGTGGTCGTATCACATACCGTTTCAAATAAACTTTTGCACTCCCGAAATATTGAAGGAGGTTGGGTAGGATGAAAGTAAGACCATCTGTAAAACCGATCTGCGAAAAATGTAAAGTTATTCGTAGACGCGGCCGAGTAATGGTAATCTGTGAAAATCCAAAGCACAAACAAAGACAAGGCTAAAACACAAGGAGGTGCACAACTTATATGGCACGTATTGCTGGTGTAGACGTTCCGCGCGATAAGCGCGTTGTCATTTCATTGACATATATATTCGGTATTGGTAAAACAACTGCACAATCAATTTTGAATGCAGCTGACATTTCTCAAGAAACTCGCGTTCGTGATTTAACTGACGCTGAACTTGATAAGATTCGTGAACAAATTGACGGCTTGAAAGTAGAAGGAGATCTTCGTCGTGAAACTTCTCTAAATATCAAGCGTTTGATGGAAATCGGTAGTAACCGTGGAATCCGTCACCGTCGTGGATTGCCTGTTCGTGGACAAAACACGAAAAACAATGCACGTACGCGTAAAGGTCCTAAACGCACAATGGCTAACAAGAAAAAATAATAGGTAAAGGAGGGTTCTTTCCAACATGGCACGTAAACAACAAACTCGTAAACGTCGTGTAAAAAAGAATATTGAGACTGGTATTGCACATATCCGTTCAACGTTCAATAACACTATCGTAACTATCACGGATAGCCACGGTAATGCACTTTCATGGTCTAGCGCTGGTGCACTTGGCTTTAGAGGTTCCCGTAAGTCCACTCCATTTGCTGCACAAATGGCTGCTGAAACTGCAGCAAAAACAGCAATGGAACATGGTTTGAAATCATTGGAAGTAACAGTTAAAGGCCCTGGTGCTGGTCGTGAAGCGGCTATCCGTTCACTACAAGCTGCTGGTCTTGAAGTTACTGCAATCAGAGACGTAACTCCGGTTCCGCACAATGGTTGTCGCCCGCCAAAACGTCGTCGCGTATAATCGGTTTGAATCTATTGGATTAAGAAAGACATTTTTTGTTAATACTGTTGAAATAGGATATCTATTATCAGTGAATTCAATAAGGTTAAACCAATATAGAGACGTTTTGAGGAGGGTAATTAAATGATCGAGATTGAGAAACCAAAGATTGAAACAGTAACGATCGGTGAAGATTCACAGTTCGGTAAGTTTATTATCGAGCCACTAGAGCGTGGATACGGAAATACCTTAGGGAATTCCTTGCGCCGCATTCTCTTGTCTTCATTACCAGGAGCTGCTGTGACATCTATTCAAATCGATGGTGTGCTTCATGAATTCTCTACAATTGAAGGTGTCGTCGAAGACGTATCTACAGTTATTTTGAATGTGAAGAAGCTAGCTCTCAAAATTTACTCAGATGATGAGAAAGTTATTGAGATCGATGTGAAAGGTGAAGGCGTCGTGACGGCTGCAGACATCACACATGATAGTGATGTTGAAGTATTAAATCCAGATCTCCCGATTGCTACTCTCGGTAAAAATGGACATTTACGTATGCGTATGTATGCTGTACGTGGACGCGGATATGTTCCTTCCGATCAAAACAAACGTGAGGATCTAGCAATTGGTGTGATTCCAATTGACTCGATTTACACTCCTGTATCACGCGTTAACTTCCAAGTAGAAAACACTCGCGTCGGACAAAGTACAAACTTTGATAAGTTGACACTCGATGTATGGACAGATGGAAGCATTGGTCCTAAAGAGGCAGTATCACTTGGAGCTAAAATTCTTACAGAGCATTTGAATATATTCGTTGGTATGACTGACGAAGCACAGACTGCAGAAATCATGGTAGAAAAAGAAGAAGACCAAAAAGAGAAGGTTCTGGAAATGACAATTGAAGAACTTGACCTTTCTGTCCGATCTTATAACTGCTTGAAGCGTGCAGGCATCAATACGGTTTTAGAACTTGCTAACAAGTCTGAAGACGAAATGATGAAAGTGCGAAACTTAGGCCGTAAATCACTTGAAGAAGTGAAGGCTAAATTGGATGAGCTAAACCTTGAGTTACGCTCTGAAGAATAACTGACATATATTGAAGGAGGGTAACTTCAAATGGGATACAGAAAACTTGGACGCACAAGTTCACAACGTAAAGCAATGCTTCGCGACCTAACGACTGATCTAATCATTCATGAGCGCATCCAGACAACTGAAACGCGTGCGAAAGAATTGCGTAAAGTAGTTGAAAAGATGATCACTCTTGGAAAACGTGGAGATCTTCATGCACGTCGTCAAGCGGCTGAATACATTCGTCGTGAAACAGTGGTTGTTGAAAACGAAGAGGGCGAAGAAGCAACAGTGTTTGCACTTCAAAAACTTTTCGATACAATTGGACCACGTTATGCAGATCGCCAAGGCGGTTATACACGTATAATGAAAATGGGACCTCGCCGTGGCGATGGCGCACCAGTAGTTATTATCGAATTGGTGTAATTCCAACACTTCGAGGGTGTGTCTGTCACGCACAGCACACCCTCTTATTACAAATACGAGATTTATACGACATAAAAGCTGAGTGTTATGATCCGCGAGCAATCGACTGGTCTAGCTCTACGTACCTCATCTGAGATGTCGGCATGAGCAACCGGCATTTTCGTTTTCAAAGGCGCATTCCTTAGATGAGGTACGCGCTTTTTTTTTATACATAAGAATAGTTCCATACATACGATATACTTATTCAAAACAACATGTAAGAGGAGGAGCCTGAATGAAGGAAATTGCGTCGATGCATCACGTAGAGTTTACTTACGATATGGAAGAAGAGGATTCTTCGCATACCCCAAGTAAAGCATTACAGGATGTGTCTTTCACTTTGTATGAAGGAGAATGGTTGGCAGTTGTAGGACATAATGGTTCTGGCAAGTCCACGCTGGCGAAGCTGTTGATCGGCTTGATGTTTCCTTCTTCAGGTGATGTGAATCTCTTTTTAGAACGACTTTCTGAAAACAATCTTTGGGAAACCCGTTCGCGCATGGGGATCGTCTTTCAAAATCCAGATAACCAATTCGTCGGCTCAACGGTACAGGATGATGTGGCGTTTGCGCTGGAGAACAATGGCGTGCCGTATGACGTGATGGTTAAACGAGTCCACGAGGCCCTGGAGCAAGTGAAGATGACGGATTACATCAATCATGAACCCCACCACCTCTCAGGGGGTCAGAAACAACGTGTGGCCATTGCAGGTGCATTGGCTTTGCAACCTGAGCTGCTCATTTTAGATGAAGCTACTTCTATGTTGGATCCCCATGGACGGGAGGAAGTAATTGAAATTGTTAAGAAGCTACGTTCTGAAATAGGCTTGACTGTGTTGTCGATTACCCACGACTTGGAAGAAGTTTTATTGGCAGATCGAATCTTGGTCATGAATGAAGGACAAGTCTTAATGATCGGTACACCTCAAGAGATTTTTCAACAAGGAACTGAGCTTGAAAAGGTCGGCCTTGACTTACCGTTCGCTCTTCGTGTTTCAGAGCTTTTGAGAACGGCTGGTGTAGAATTGCAAGGTAATCATATGACAGAAGAAGAGTTGGTGAATGAATTGTGGACATTTCACTTCAGCAAGTAGGTTACTTATATGCTAAAGATTCACCGTTTGAGAAACGAGCGTTGCAGGATGTGACAGCTACAATCCCTTCAGGCTCATATACGTCGATCATTGGTCATACAGGCTCTGGTAAATCTACATTATTGCTTCATTTGAATGGATTATTAAAGCCATCTGAAGGAACGGTCATGATAGGCAATACTGAAATTACAGCTCAAACAAAAGGTAAACAAATGAAAGAAGTTCGGCATCAAGTAGGAATTGTGTTTCAGTTCCCTGAACATCAGTTATTTGAAGAAACAGTTGAGAAAGACATTATGTTCGGTCCTATAAACTTTGGTGTGCCGAAAGAGGTAGCGAGAGCTCGCGCGCATGAACTCGTTAAACTTTTAGGTTTGCCGGATGATGTGCTTCAGAAGTCTCCTTTTGAGCTGTCAGGCGGCCAAATGCGGCGTGTGGCGATTGCGGGTGTCCTAGCATTCAAACCGTCTGTCCTAGTCCTTGACGAGCCGACAGCGGGACTTGATCCTAAAGGGCGTAAAGAAATCATGGAGCTGTTTTATCACCTGCATGAGACCGAAAACCTGACGACCATTCTCGTTACTCATAGTATGGAAGATGCCGCACGATACAGTGATCGAATTCTTGTGATGCATGAGGGAACGTCGGTTATGGAAGGAACACCTGAAGAGATATTCAGTCAAGAAGAGAAACTTCATTCATTTCGACTCAGTGTCCCGCGTTCGATACGTTTTCAACGTGAGATGGAAAAGATGAGTGGACAACGTTTTGACCAAATCGCACTTACGGAAGACATATTGGCACATGAACTAGCGAAAGTCATTGCAAGAAAAGAGGAACGGCCATGTTAGAGAAAATGATTATTGGTCGTTTTATTCCAGGGACGTCTATTGTGCATCGAATGGATCCGCGTTCGAAGTTACTTTTTGTCTTTTTATTTGTAGTAGCGGTGTTCTTGGCCAACAATGTAGTGTCTTATGCAATATTGCTAGCCTTTACAGCATTTGTCATCGCGCTCGCAAGAATTAGACCCTACTTTTTGGTCAATGGATTAAAACCGGTCATCTTTTTGATTGTTTTCACTCTCCTCTTACATATCTTCTTTACGCGTGAAGGGCCCATCATATTTGAATGGAAGTTTATCAAGATTTATGAAGAAGGACTGCGAATGGGTATT
Organism: Sporosarcina ureae; assembly: GCF_029267015.1. GTDB lineage: Bacteria > Bacillota > Bacilli > Bacillales_A > Planococcaceae > Sporosarcina > Sporosarcina ureae_D. The sequence continues at coordinate 32,127 of NZ_JARIEA010000086.1, forward strand.
TTTATATCTATCCGATTCCTAGTACTTGTGTTGATCACGACAGTATTAACATTAACTACTTCACCGATTTCGATCACAGATGGATTGGAAACATTGCTCAATCCTTTTAAAAAGTTGAAGTTACCGGTACATGAACTTGCGTTGATGATGTCCATTTCGCTCCGATTCATCCCAACTCTTATGGATGAAACGGATAAGATTTTAAAAGCCCAGCTTGCAAGAGGATCAGATTTAAGCAGCGGTTCCATTAAAGAACGAGTACAGGCCGTCATTCCGTTACTCGTGCCGTTATTTGTCAGTGCCTTTAAACGCGCAGAAGATTTAGCAGTGGCAATGGAAGTACGCGGCTACCGTGGCGGGGAAGGGCGTACGAGATTCCGGCAGCTATCCTGGCAAATGAGAGATACAGCTGTCTTGATCACTTTTGTATTCTTGGTAGGTGTATTGCTGTGGGTAAGGAAGTGAATAATTTGAAACGAATGAAAGCAACTGTTGCGTATGATGGAACGAATTTTGCTGGCTATCAATCCCAACCAGGCATGCGGACAGTTCAAGCTGAGATCGATAAGGCACTTGTTAAATTGCATAAGAATCCAACTTCACACGCTGTAGCGAGTGGACGCACCGATGCCGGCGTGCATGCATTAGGTCAGGTCATCCATTTCGATACGCCACTTGATTTAGGCGATCGCTGGCTAATGGCTTTGAATGTGCTGTTGCCTAAAGATGTACGTATTACGGCTGTTGAACAGACATCTGAAGACTTCCACGCACGGTATGGTGCAAAAGGAAAGACGTATCGCTACAAATGGTCGTATGGGGAATTGCAAAGTCCGTTTGAACGCAACTTCGCTGTTCATTTAGGTAGATGGAATCCAGACGTGGAACGAATGAATGCAGGAGCTGCTTATTTAATCGGTACACATGACTTCACCAGTTTCTGTTCGGCGAAGACCGCTACTTCGAATAAAGTTCGCACAATCCGAAAGCTGACAATCGAACGGCAACAGGATGAGCTGATTCTTGAAGTGGAAGGTGATGGGTTTCTATACAATATGGTGAGAACAATTGCTGGCGCTTTGCTGGCGGTAGGCATCGGTTGGGACGAGCCGGAAGATGTCCAGAAAATTCTCGAGGCGAAAGATCGTCAAAGGGCAGGGAAGACAGCGGCAGCACACGGTTTGTACTTACTAGAGGTCACCTATTAAGCTCATGGCAACTAATCCTGGCGTATTCATAAAAACGCTTGACTTTATGGACAATAAAGGATAACATGATAAATGGTATTTCAATAACCCCACAAACAAGCCCCGGAAGTTTATTTGTGTTTAGGGATAGAGAAAACAAGGGAACAGATTTGATATTTTAGGAGGATACACAATATGCGCACAACATTCATGGCTAAAGGTCACGAAGTCGAACGTAAATGGCTAGTTGTCGACGCTGAAGGACAAACGCTTGGTCGTCTTGCTTCAGAAGTTGCAACTCTTTTACGCGGTAAACATAAACCAACGTTTACACCACATGTTGATACAGGTGATCACGTGATCATCATCAACGCTGAAAAAATCCAATTGACTGGTAATAAGTTAAAAGATAAAATGTACTACCGTCACTCTGGTTACACAGGTAGCATCAAGTCACGTACTGCTCTTGAAATGCGTACTAACTACCCTGTAAAAATGCTTGAACTTGCGATTAAAGGAATGCTTCCAAACGGTCCTCTAGGTCGTCAAACAATCAAGAAATTACACGTATTTGCTGGTCCAGAACATCAGCATGCAGCACAAAAACCAGAAGCTTATGAGCTTCGCGGTTAATTAAGAGGAGGAAACCCACTTGGCACAAGTACAATATATCGGCACTGGCCGTCGTAAAAGCTCAGTAGCTCGTGTACGTCTAATTCCTGGCGAAGGCAAAATTGTCGTCAATAATCGTGACGTAGAGGACTACGTACCATTCGAAACACTTCGTGAAATCATTAAACAACCACTAGTTACAACGGAAACACTTGGAAGCTACGATATCCATGTTAACGTTAACGGTGGAGGTTACACTGGTCAAGCAGGCGCAATCCGTCACGGCGTTGCTCGTGCATTGCTTACTGTAGATCCTGATTTCCGTGCAGCACTTAAATCAGCAGGATTCCTAACACGTGATCCACGTATGAAGGAACGTAAGAAACCAGGTCTTCGCGGCGCTCGTCGTGCACCTCAGTTCTCAAAACGTTAATTTGTATTTTCAAAAGTTCTTCTCATTATTTTATGAGAAGGGCTTTTTTTATGTTTAGCATGAATTGTGTTCATATGCAGATATCTTGTCAGCCGCTTATGTAAGCGGAAACACTTGAATCTTCACTGAGAAACTGTACAATAAATTAGTAGCAGTAACTCCAAATTACTTTCCAAACATTTCACACAAGAAAATAGACCACCCTTCATTTCCAGTTGTTTTAGCTATTTGAGAAGCTCACGGATCAACCCCTGATGTTATGAGTCCTTAACAAATCAACTGCGATTAGACCATTTAATAATAATCTCGTTACCTTATCATAGGGTTCAAAATTAATGACAACTTAACAGAAAAAATCCGGTCGCTTATAATAGCTTTTTATCTGTGAAGTGTTACACGGTCAACGTTTATGCTAACTAGCATTTGGGTAAACTGTGACAAGTTGAACTTATATATTTATAGGTGTTGTAGTTCAATCGAATGATATGGAAAAATAAAAATCTGAAAATCGATTAAAAGATTATAGTAGACCGATTTGAGTAATTTATAGAATATTCACTATATTTAATTCGTGTGAAGAAAAGAGTATTGCTGCAGTATATTATATTATTTTAGGAGGTTGAACAATGCGATTACTACCGCGTGAAATTGATAAGTTAATGATCGTTGTTGCGGCAGATCTTGCCAGAAGACGAAAGGATCGGGGACTAAAATTGAATCACCCAGAAGCTATGGCTCTTATTACATATGAGGTATTGGAAGGCGCCAGGGACGGAAAAACAGTTGCAGAACTCATGGCTTATGGCGCGACGATTTTATCTCGTGAAGATGTAATGGATGGTATTCCGGAAATGATTGATGATATTCAAGTAGAAGCCACGTTCCCTGATGGGACAAAGTTAGTCACAGTGCACAATCCAATCAGATAAATGATGTATAAATAAGAAAGGGGACGTAACGATGATACCAGGCGAATATATTTTAAAAGAAGAACCGATCATTTGTAATGAAGGTGCTGAAAGTATACATGTACAAGTTATTAATCATGGCGACAGACCTATTCAAATCGGTTCCCATTACCATTTTTACGAAGTGAATAATGCGTTGAAGTTTGATCGGGAAGTGACATACGGTAAACGTCTCAATATACCTGCAGGCGCTGCGGTTCGTTTTGAACCGGGCGATGAAAAAGAAGTGCAGTTAATTGACTATGCTGGAGAAAGAGAAGTTTATGGATTCCATAATAAAGTAGACGGAGCATTGGAAGGCGGGAATGCAAAATGAGTTTTAAAATGGATAGGGAGCAATATGCTCAAATGTATGGACCGACAACCGGAGACTCTGTCCGACTAGCAGATACAGACTTGTTCATCCAAATTGAAAAAGATTATACGAAATATGGAGAAGAGGTTGTGTTCGGTGGCGGTAAAGTTATTCGTGATGGAATGGGGCAACATCCATACATTACGCGCGAAGAAGATGAACGCGTACCGGATACAGTCATAACAAATGTGGTTGTGCTAGATTACACAGGGATATATAAAGCGGATCTAGCAATTCGAGACGGTAAAATTTCAGGTATCGGTAAAGCAGGTAACCCACTTGTACAAGACAAAGTAGACATTATTATTGGAACTTCCACTGAAGTTATTTCGGGAGAAGGTAAGATCATTACTGCGGGTGCAATTGATACGCACGTGCATTTCATTAACCCAGCACAAGTAGACGTTGCGCTCACTGCAGGGACAACTACGCTGATCGGCGGTGGAGCTGGGCCAGGAGATGGTTCTCGGGCTACGACAGCCACACCGGGTGCTTGGCATCTTCATTCTATGCTGAAAGCTTTGGATGGACAACCGATCAATATCGGTTTAACAGGTAAAGGGCATGCAGCAGCAGGAGCTCCTTTAGCAGAACAAATAATTGCAGGTGCAATTGGTTTGAAAGTCCATGAAGATTGGGGTGCGACACCGTCCGTTCTCGACCATGCATTAAGAATTGCGGATGAATATGATGTGCAAGTTGCTCTTCACGCAGATACATTAAATGAATCCGGATTTTTTGAAGATACGATCAAGGCGATTGATGGTCGAGGTATCCATATGTACCATACAGAAGGTGCAGGTGGCGGACACGCTCCAGATTTGATTAAATCTGCTGGTATGATGAATGTGTTGCCGGCTTCTACGAATCCGACATTGCCGTATACGATTAACACAATTGACGAACATTTGGATATGGTAATGGTTGCTCATAACTTAAACCCTTCCGTTCCTGAAGATATCGCATTTGCAGATTCGCGCATTCGCAACGAAACAATTGCAGCAGAAGATGTCTTACAAGACTTAGGCGTCTTTAGTATGACAAGCTCCGATTCTCAGGCAATGGGACGTATCGGTGAAGTTGCACTTCGTACATGGCAAGTAGCCCACAAAATGAAAAAACAGCTTGGAGTTATGGAAGGCGATAGTGAACATTCGGATAATAATCGAGTAAAGCGCTATGTCGCTAAATATACGATTAATCCTGCCATTGCGCATGGTATATCGGAGTATATTGGCTCAATTGAAGTTGGGAAAATGGCCGACCTCGTATTATGGGATCCAAAATTCTTTGGGGTTAAACCAGAAATGATTTTGAAAAGTGGTATGGCAGTCTATAGCTTAATGGGTGATGCCAATGCAACGATTCCGACACCGCAGCCAATGATTTATCGTCCGATGTATGCAACGCTCGGTAAGGCATTGTCTCAAAGTTCCATAACATTTGTTTCGCAAATCGCTTATGATCAAGGAATAAAAGAGAAGCTAGGACTTGATAAAGTAGTGCTGCCTGTCCGTAATATACGCAATCTGACGAAAAAAGATATGAAGTTAAATACAGCGACACCACATATTGATGTAGATCCACAAACGTATGAAGTGAAAATTGATGGAAAACTGATTACATGCGATCCGATTGACGTAGTGCCAATGGGACAACGCTATTTCTTATTCTGAGGTGAAGAAAATGATTGTAGAAGAAGTCTTAATGAATATCAGGGATTTAGATCCAAGTGAGTATGAAAGCCGTCATAAAGAGAAAGTGTACTTAGAAAGTGCGCACTTAATGAAAAGAATTCAACGAGTGGAAACTGATCATGGACGTGAAATGGGCATTCGATTAAAAAATCCACGTGATTTAGAAGCGGGAGATATTCTGTTTATGGATGATAAGAATATCATTCTGATTGATGTGCTTTCTGATGATTTAATTATTATTAGCCCACGTACGATGCTTGAAATGGGGACGATTGCTCATCAGCTAGGCAATCGACATTTGCCTGCGCAGTTTGAGGATGAAGATATGCTCGTGCAATATGATTATTTAGTTGAGGACTTGTTGAAAGAAATGGGTATTCCATTTAAGCGAGAAGAACGAAAAGTTGCCAAGGCTTTCCGTCATATCGGACATAGTCATGACTAATCATGCACTATCCTTGCTACAGCTATGCGATTCCAGTTTCCCGATCGGCTCTTTTAGCCAATCATTCGGACTGGAGACATATATTCAGAAGGACAAGGTCACAGACGCCAATACGTTTTCCGAATGGCTACATGTCTATGTGCATGAACAACTTGCTTATGCGGACGGCTTGGCTGTAAGACTTGTTTATGATGCACTGGATATGGAAGATCTTGATAAGATTTGGGAATTGGATCGCATATTGACTGTGCAGAATCTCGCCCGCGAATCACGTGATGGTACTCAGCGCATGGGAGATCGGATGTTAGACATTGCAAAATCCATTTACAATATACCGATTTTATCTATCTACGCGCAAAAAATTCAGGACAAGCAAGCTTTTGGCCATCCGGCTATTGTATTTACGATGATAGGACATCACCTTCAAGTCGAAAAGAATACAACGATTCTATATTATTTATACTCGACGGTTGTTAGTCTTGTGCAAAATGCCGTGCGGGCTATCCCGCTTGGACAAACTGCTGGACAGAAGATTATATACACGTTTCAACAACAACTTCAGCAAACAACAGATAAAATAATGGAGTTAGATCAAGAAGAGTTTGGTATCGTATCGCCTGGACTTGAGCTTTCTCAAATGCAGCACGAACGTGTTGGCATACGTATTTTTAGTTCGTAATGAACGCAATGAAATTGATATTAAGGATGTGCTTAGAATGAGACCAATTAAAATAGGTGTTGGCGGACCAGTTGGAGCAGGAAAAACTATGCTGGTCGAAAAGATTACACGCGCTTTAGAGGGCGAAGTAAGTATGGCGGTTATTACTAATGATATATATACGAAAGAAGATGCCAAGTTTTTAGTTGCGAATGGCATACTTCCCGAAGATCGCATTGTCGGAGTGGAAACAGGAGGTTGTCCACATACGGCTATTCGTGAAGATGCATCGATGAACTTCGCGGCAATTAATGAATTGCAGGAAAAACATCCTGACCTCGAACTGATTTTTGTAGAAAGTGGCGGCGATAACCTAGCAGCTACATTCAGTCCGGAACTCGTTGACTTTTCCATTTATATAATTGACGTGGCGCAAGGTGAAAAAATTCCGCGTAAAGGTGGACAAGGAATGATTAAATCTGACTTATTTATTATTAATAAAACAGATTTAGCTCCGTATGTCGGTGCAAGACTTGAGGTAATGGAGTCTGACACGAAAGTATTTAGAGGGGAAAAACCTTTCTTTTTCACCAATTTAAAAGACGATCAAGGATTAGATGAAGTGGTAGAGTGGGTCAGGAGACATGCTCTATTAAAAGGACTAGGACAAGATGTCTGAATGGACAGGCGTTCTTGACCTCGTCATGGAAAAGCGGCTAGGCCGCTCCGTGGCGAAAACTGTCTACTTCCAAGGCGCATTTAAAGTGATGCGTCCGGTCTATTTCAATAAGAACAGTTATCCATGCTATTATTTATTGAATCCTGGCGGTGGCTATTTAGATGGAGATCGGTATCAAATGAAAGTTACGCTTGGTGAAGGAGCGATGCTGACGTTAACGACTCAGTCGTCGACGAAAGTATACAGAACGCCTACCAAGCCAGTGTACCAAGAGACGATTTTCAGTATGAAAAAAGATAGTTATCTAGAGTACTTACCGGATGCACTGATTGCATACAAAGATGCCAGTTGTTATCAGAAAAATAGTATATACATGGAAAAAGGGGCAACCTTACTGTATTCCGATATATTGACTCCCGGCTGGTCGCCGGATGGTGAAAAATTCAGTTACGACATGCTTCGGCTGAAAACGGAGATTTATATGGATGATCAGCTTGTTGCTTTTGACCATATTAAACTCCATCCGGCATCGCAAGATATGAATGCGTTAGGCTTTATGGAAGGATACACTCATTTAGGTTCGTTAATTGTCGTTGGTGAAAAAACGAGCGATGCTCTATTGGATCGATTGTATGAGGCGATTCAACAAGAGGATGGGGAGTTTGCATTTGGATTATCCAAGCTTGCTGTTCCTGGCTTTACCATTCGTATAGTAGCAAACTATACGCAGGTTATAGAGCGAATTATTTCAGTCTGTCACCATATAATTAACGACGAATGGTATCAAACGAAACCAAGTTTTTTACGGAAGTACTAGAACCTACCCGACAATTCAAAAAGAGTTGTCGGGTTTTTTATCGATTGAAGTAACACTGTTTTTATAGTTGTTGCGATGAAGTTTATTAAATAGTGAAAGTACTAAATTCCATATTTCAAAGGATTGAAATATGGAATTTGGGGTATCATTATATGTATGCACTGTAAAGTATAGAGTTGAAACCTGACATTACTTCCTAAATACACATAAAAGGTAAGAACGTTAGTTGATTTGACAATCACTACTTCCTGAGATATATTCGAATATCATTTGTAATGAGTAGAGAAAAATGTAAGTGAGCAGAAATGATGGAGAGATTAAACTTCAGGCTAGATCACTTGAATTAGTAGTGATGGATGAAGTAAGATAGCCTATTCTGTAAAAAGAGACTTCATACTATGTTGGAGGTGTTTCTTATGGTTGATGACTTTGAAGTGGAAAAAGTTTTTGAAGACAGACCGTACGAGCGAATTCAGTTTAAGCTCATAATAGAAGGACGTAAGTATAAAGGTGACTATCATGAAGGTGAAATCCAGTGGCTTCATCCACATCCTAAGCAAGATGTCGGCGAAGAAGAAGTTATTGCGATAGAGGACAAAGTGTTAGAACTGTTGTCTGAGCAAGGGATTAGAAATGAAGCCGATGATATAGAAATAGAACGTTCCCTTAGCAGAAATCAAACCCGCCCACTTCAGTTATTTAAATTGAAGATTCAAGGCGAGGAGTTTAAAGGGACATTTATAAATGGTGAAATCGAATGGTTTCATCCTAAACCAAGACGTAAACTAAAAGACGAGCGCGTGAAGAAAATTGAAGAAGATGTTCAGAAAAAGCTAAAAGAGCATCTAGAATAAGAAATGAAACTGCGCGGCTGTTTTGTACGTGAGATAGAGTGCAATCTCAATTTGTTTGACCTTTCTGACAAGATATGCCTACAATGGATATACAAATGAAATAGTCGTTACCACTAGGGGTGCTCTGTTGAGCTGAGAGAAGCATATTGCTTTAACCCTTTAACTTGATCCGGTTCATACCGGCGTAAGGAAGTGGTGTAGATGTTACGTAGCTTCTTTTTGGGCTCAATGACGTCTCTCCGCCACTTCTGGTCAAGAAGTGGTTTTTTCATTTACTACGAAAAAGGGGAGAATATACATGAAGTTCACTGAGCGATTATTAGAGAAGACATTACCGATCTGGAGACAGAATCATAGTCATCCATTTGTCCAAGAGATTGGAAATGGCACGTTGGATCAGGAGAAGTTTCGATTTTATATGGTGCAAGATTATTTGTATTTAATTGACTATGCAAAAGTATTTGCCGTAGGCACGATGAAGGCTACTGATGTCGAGATGATGGGGAAATTTGCTGCGTTACTTAACGGTACACTAAACACGGAAATGGATCTTCATCGTCAATATGCAGCCCGCTTTGGTATTACTGAAGAAGAGCTTGAGAATGCCGAGCCATCTCCAATTGTCCTTGCGTATACTCACTATATGCTGCACGTTAGTCAAAACGGTTCTTTGGCGGAAGTCGTCGCTGCATTATTGCCGTGTGCATGGAGCTACTGGGAGATCGGCAAAGAGCTTGCTGAGTTGCCAGGTGCGTTAGATCATCCATTGTACGGTGACTGGGTTCGCATGTATTCATCGGAAGACTTTGGCGAGTTGGCTACTTGGTGCTTAGAACTAATGAACGAAACTGCAGAAGGCAAGCCAGAATCAGAATTAGCGAGACTAGAGGAGATCTTCCTTAATACGACTCGTTATGAGTATATGTTCTGGGACATGGCTTATACGAAACAAATGTGGCCCGGTGTAAAAAAAGAGCAATCGATGACAAATTAATCTACAAAAAACGTCCAACTATTTCGGTTGGATGTTTTTTATTTAGAATCGAAAGGTTGTAAACAGCGCATGCTATTCTCGAAGGAGGTGTGCGCCATTTTTGTAAAAATAGGTTTGGCACTTGGAGTTTTATTGACAAGTGGGTCGGGCACTAGGGATGCGCCAATTGCTACACTAAGTAAAGTAGAAGTGCCGGCATATGCGAAATGGTCAAGGCTTGCTATTAAGCAAACGATGCTCAGATATCCCCAGGCAGATATCAAGGATTATTTGCATATCGCTACTGACTCAAAGAAAGTTACAAGTGTGGAGAAGTTTCAACTTTGGTTAAAAGAGGACGAACGGGAATTCGGTGTGATCGTGACGGTCACCTATTCAGCTGAAACAGGTAAATTTATTCGCATTGACTTTCAAGAAATGCCTGTTAAATAAATCAATGCCCCTATACCATATAATCTGGCGTAGGGGCGTTGATTTATTCAGGATCTTTCTGATAAAAGAAATTCGGGGTCAAGATATCGTTGGCATATCGCTTGTGATAGATATGCGTGGCGGCTGGTGACAGCGGCGGTATGAGCCATACCCAGTTACCGGTCACTTTTCTTCCGATACTCTGCTCTTTCTTTTCAAACGATTTGAATTGTTTAGCCGCTGTATGGTGATCTACAAGTGTAACACCTTCCTGCTGATAGGAATGTAGAACTGCTATATTCAATTCTACAAGTGCTTTATCTATCCAAAGAGAACGATTGGATTTCGTGTTAAGTCCCATTAATTTGGCGATAGACGGCAATAGATTATAACGATCTGCATCTGCAAGATTACGTGCACCAATTTCTGTACCCATGTACCAGCCGTTAAATGGTGCCATAGGATATTCTATTCCACCGATATCCAGCCGCATATTAGAAATGATCGGAACGGCGTACCATTTGGTGTTCAATTCTGAAATGCCTTTAATCTCAGGATGACTGATAGGTACTTCCTTAACTAACGTCTTCGGCAATTCGAAAAGCCGTGGGAATTTCCCATACTCTTGAATGACAAGAGGTAATACATCAAAATGTGTTTTGGTTCCTTGCCAACCAAGTCGTTCACATAACTTTGTCATCTCAATAGATGCTGAGTCACCAATGATTGTAGAACCATCCTCATATCCAGCATAACGAATCAATTGATGATTCCAAATCCTTAGAGGGTCTTTGTCCTGTGCTCGTGGAGCGAAGACTGTAATCGTCGAACGAATATCTCCATCATTCGTTGCGTATTCCACATGATGTTTTAATTTTTCAAATGCATCTTCAGCAGTAGTAATATCACGTTCATCAAATACTTCGAGAGTTTCCCACAACAAGCGTCCGATACAGTGATTACTGTTTCGCCAAGCCATTTTCGCGCCATGTATCAGTTCAGATTTTGTATGAGTGTATGTTCCTGTTTGGATAATATCCTCTTCAATTTCCTTCACGCGTCTAATTTGTTCTTCTTGAGGAAAACCTAGTTCTTCATAACAACTATGAATAAACCGCGTTGCTTCTTGAAAAAGCTCAATTCGATTTACAGATAGTACCATAATCATCAACTCCATATACAGAGTGTAGCATGGAGAAAATGAGATAAGCCGGAATAATTTCGGCAAATTATTGACTTTTCATTTAATCTGAAAGTAAACGACGTATCATTTCCTGCCCCGCATCTTTCGGATAGGATCGATATAGATGACCTGATAAGCGAACGGGATCACCAAAGAAATACCGTTCGTATTGTGTTTGTCGTGTGCCGAACGAACTCATCGTCAAATCCCAAGCTAGACGAAACAGTTGTACACGTTCTACCGCAGTTTTTGTAGCTCCTTGAAGATACTTTTCGAGATCAGGCTGAATAGCCGAATGGAAATCCTTATCGGTAGGTAACGCAATCATCCCACTTGCTCCGATTAGCTGAATGATCTCACTGAAACGCGGATAGACTTTCGGGAAAATATTGCTTGCTACTTGAAGCGCTATTGCACTTGGACACATATATCCCCATTGATCGAGTGTTGCATCGGCTTCCGATTTATCTCGCAATGCTTTCATCGTTTCGAGCCCAATAATTATTTCAGATAGCTTTTCTTGAATGTGGAGATATTCTGCTATATTAATGGTTTGGACGAGCTGCTCTGCCAAATTCAGCATGAACTCCGTTTTGACGATCTGTCTCGTAATGACTTGATGCGTGGCAAACGGATGGAATGAACTCTTTGAAAAGAATTCTGAAGCTACTTCGGCGTTGTGATGAAAGAAAACACGCTCCCATGGGACCAGAACATTATCGAAAATGACTACAGAATCCATCTCTTCAAAACGCGAACTTAGTGGGTAATTAAATGTAGAATCCCCACCGACAAATGATTCCCTGCAAAGAAAACGCAAACCTTTTGTACCGGAAGGAATGGAAAAGGCGAAAGCTTCATCAGGATCTCCAAGAAAAGAAGGTGTGCTGAATACCAGTACTTCATCCGTCACGCCACCCTGTGTTGCAAGTAGCTTAGCTCCTTTAATGATGAGTCCTTCAGACGTCTTATCAATAATCCTTGCTGAGATGGGTTCATCTGACATATTAAAAGCACTCTGAGATCGATTGACCTGTGGTGTAATGAAGGTGTGAGTAAAAGATAGGTCCTCTTCTCGCGCTCGTTCATACAGCGCTTGAATATGTTCTGGAAAGCAGTTTTCCTTGCCGAGCAAGTGAAGGGAAGATGAGGCAAAGCTCATGATTACCGTATTGAGGTAATCGGGACTTCTACCAAGCAAGCCGCAAGAAAGTCTTGCCCATTCTTCTGTCATGATTCTGCGATTTTGCAAATCGGTTTTGGTTTTAGGTTGTAAGTAAGAAATTCCAATTCGCTCATTTGTGACTGGCGAATCATATGTCATAAAAGATCTACGTGAAGGAGACAGTTGTAAATCATATAAAGAAGCCTTAGTTTCTATAAGCCCTTTAAAAGCCGGATGTTCAGAGATAGGTCCTTGCAATTGTTGCCCATCGATCCAAATTTCCGCGTTCTGGGCATTCATTCTACGTACATACTCATTACCATTTATAGCACCCATACCATGCCTCCTGAATTTTCTAGTTGATATAGTATATTATGACGTCCTTACGAATGATCAAAATAGTTTTCGTTTTGAACAATTGACAATAGTTTTGATACAATACAGAAAGAGTACATAGGGAATTTATCTGGATCAGGGAGAGGTGTATATAATGAATGAAGAATTGGTAATGAAGTATATCGTAGCGTGTACAAATCTATACGGAATTGTGCCTATTGAAAAAGTTATTGAAATCTACAATGATCAAAATGAAGAAAGTATTTCATTGGATGAAGTGGAAGGTATTTTGCAATCTACGCAAATAAAACAAAAACTTGAAGAGAGTTTCGTCTATATTCATTCAAACGAATTTGTAGCTGAAGCGACAAGCGAAGAAGATGAAAAGGAAAACTTAAAACGAAGTGCAGCTGAAAAGCCATATTATGTACCAGGAAAAGAAGAACTGCTATGTTACATCGACGAAGAGTATTTTCAAGAAACACCGGAGCAGTTACTAGTAAAGAATATGTTGAAAGAAGACTTCGGTGATCAATTGGATGTCGAAGAAGAAGTTTCTGAACTAGTATATAATCTGCAAGTAAGTGGCGGCGATTTCATGATGGAACTATCCTTATTTATAGCTGGTCTAGAACTGCCTATCAAAAAGTCTGAGCGTTATATTCCTGCGATTGTCGAAGTAGCTGACACCACTAGATTATGGGAAAATCGTGGGCATACCATGAAAGAATTACAGCAACTCTAATTAGTTCGTTTAATTAGACAATGCTCAACCTAGCAAGATAGAATAAAGATACATTAAACATTTTGGAGGATATGACCCATGACTTTAAAAGAATTGACTGCAAAAGAAGTACAAGAGCAATTGGAAAGCGGTAAAAAACTGAATATCATCGATGTGCGCGAAGATGACGAAGTAGCAGAAGGCATGATTCCAGGCGCAGAACACATCGCCCTCGGTAATCTACCTGTAGAGATGCACGACTTGAATGCAGAAACACCCTACATCCTCGTATGCCGTTCAGGTGGCAGAAGTGGCCGAGCTCAAGAGCTTATGGCTGACGAAGGTTTTGACGTAACGAACATGGTAGGCGGCATGCTTGCATGGGAAGGCGAAACAAAGTAATAAGCTAAACCAAAGCTGTAGTAAGAAGTGAAAACTTCTTACTACAGCTTTTTTTATTAAAAGGGATAGAAGTTGGAACGCAGTGTAACGATGCATCCCGTCCTCTAATTCATTAATCCGCTACCGTGTAGACATAACCTCAAAAGTCCAAGCGTATAGTGAAAGAAAAAGGCGGTGTCTGTATGAAAAAGTGGCTTGTAGCAGGGTTGCTCATAATTTTCTCATTAGGTGGAGTGTTATACGGTGTCAAAGCATCTGATCGTGGCTTCTTTCTGCCCTCAGAGCTTGGTGGGGTAAGTATCCTCATTGACCCTGGACATGGTGGGGAAGACGGAGGTGCTTCGGCAGGCGAACTCATTGAAAAAGATATTACGTTAAACATCTCCCATGAAGTAAGTAAACTCTTAAAGAAAAAAGGTGCAACTGTAGAAATGACTAGGGAGAAAAGTGGCGATGCAGTAGCAGAACATGCGCCATCGGAAAAGTTTACTTCGTTGAGAAGCAGAAAGTTCGCAGACTTGAAACTGCGTGAAAGCATGGCGGTCGATTCGAAGCCCGATATGTTCATCAGCGTTCACGTTAACGCGATCCCAGAAGAACGCTGGAGAGGGGCGCAAGTATTCTATCATCCAGGTGGCCATCCTGAAGGTAAGCAACTGGCGACATCCATCCAAAACGAATTGCGCGATCAATTGAAAAATACCGAGCGGGAAGCTATGAAAATCACGGGAGTCTACCTATTAAAAAAAGTACCAGTGCCGGCTGTGTTGGTTGAAACAGGTTTCCTGTCCAATCCAGAGGAAAGGAAATTATTGTCGAGTAAATCTTACCAGAAAAAAGTGGCGGCTGCGATTGTAGATGGAATCGTGAAATATCAACTTGCTGATGAACAGTGAAGCATATGACGTTTGAGTGAATAGTGAATATGATATACTGAAAAGGAGTGAATGAATTCAGTTAGGAGTGTCGAATGTGATTAATGAACAACAAGTTCGTGAACTGATTGGCGCATTGAAAGATCCGTTTTTACATAAAACATTGGCAGAAACAAATGGGATTGTGGATGTAACCATAAAACCAGAGAAAGAACACGTCAGTGTTAAAGTCGCGATTGCGAAAGTGAATACCGGAGAGCAATTGACGCTACAATCAAAAGTGGTTGAAGTATTGAAAGAAGCAGGAGCTGACTCGGTAGGTATTCGTTTTGAAGAATTGCCTAAAGAAGTATTGGAGCAATTCCGTGGTACGGTGACGGAAGCGGAAACGCAGGATATCTTATCACCTTTATCTAACATTGAGTTTATTTCGATTGCATCTGGTAAAGGCGGCGTCGGAAAATCTACGGTCTCTGTGAACTTGGCAGTGGCTTTAGCAAGACGCGGCAAAAAGGTCGGATTGATCGATGCAGATATTTATGGCTTTAGTGTACCAGATATGATGGGTATTACGGCTATGCCTGAAGTACGTGAAGATCGCATCATGCCGGTAGAACGTTTTGGCGTAAAAGTCATTTCAATGGGCTTCTTTGTTGAAGACAATGCACCCGTTGTTTGGCGTGGACCTATGCTTGGAAAAGTGTTGGATCAATTCTTCCGTGATGTGGAATGGGGCGAGCTGGATTACTTATTGCTCGACTTGCCACCAGGAACAGGTGACGTAGCACTTGATATTCACCAAATGATTCCAGCTTCTAAAGAAATCGTCGTTACGACTCCACACCCAACTGCAGCATTTGTAGCAGCGCGTGCAGGAGCGATGGCGTTACAAACTGAACACGAGCTGCTTGGTGTAGTTGAAAACATGTCTTGGTTCGCATCTAAAGCAACAGGAGAGAAAGAGTATGTCTTCGGTCAAGGTGGAGGTGTCCGTCTTTCTGAGGAGCTTCGTACGGAACTATTAGGACAAATCCCTCTTGGTCAGCCTGACTGGAACGAAACGGAATTCGCACCTTCAGTTTATGCAGAAGATCATCCGATTGGAAAGATCTACTTAGAAGTTGCTGATACAGTAATCAAAAAAACTAAAAAGTAATAAATGACAGACGAAAAAGGTTATTTTCCTTCTTCGTCTGTTTTTTTATCTTTCCCCGTATCTTTTCCACTGTCCTCAGCAGCCCCTTTACCTGCTTTCATAATTAGTTCTTGCCACTTTGCTTGCATAAGCGGGCTATTAATTGTATCTTCCACAGCCTTCTCCATTTCTTTCTTAAGTGTCGCTGAATTAACGATCTTCTCCATCTGTTTCATCATGTCTGGCTGTCCGAAAAACTTCTCCATTTCTTTTTGGAATGAAGCATCTGCCATCAAATCTTTCATAATATCGGCTTGTTGCTTTTTCATGCTTTTAGCCACGGTTTCAGTAAACTTAGGATCTTCAAAAGCTGTCGTCCAAAAACGCTCTCCCTCTTTAGAAAGTAAGACATTCTCAATACTTTGCTTCACTTCTGGTTGTTCGAGTACGAGTAACTCCCTGAACTCAGGATCGGTCATTATTTTCCGGAGTGCTTTTTTTCCATCTTCCGTCTGGATTGCATCTGTCATCATCTTCTTCATCTCGTCATAGCTTGGTGACGCCTGACTTCCTCCGCTGCAACCCGCAAGGAATAGAAGGAATAGAAAAATGCCTGCAAATTTTTTCATTCCACTCAACCTTCCACTTGTATTTTCATTTATTGTTCACAATATAAGAAGGAATATGCATGATTCGTTCAATGAAATAGATTTTTTTGTCGATCGTTGATACACTAGGATGGACATGATAAAAAGGGGAACAGTACTGTGACAATACGAAATTGGGTTAAATTTTTCTTGCGCGCAATGGCAATTGGTGGAGCAATTACAGCGGTTGTTGGTCTAATAGTACGTTGGGACTTTTTCTATGGATATTTACAAGCAGGCGAGATATGGCAATTTCTTGGTGCTTTTTTATGGATGATCTTTTTAGGCTTTACGATGAGTGTAGTTGCGCAGATGGGCTTCTTCGCCTATTTGACCGTTCATCAGTTTGGCGTCAATATGTTCCGTACGTTAACTTTGTGGAACTGGGTGCAAATGCTGATTATAGTCGTTGTGCTGTTTGATTTAGTGTTTTTCCGTTTCCAATTAACGAAAGCAGATACAAGTCGGACGGTTCTGTACATTTTCTTACTTATTACTTTGATTGGTGTATCAGTAGTGACAGCGTACTTTAAAGCGCAATGGACGAAAAAACATGCGTTGATTTCCGCGTTATTTTTCATGATTGTCATTACGACGCTTGAATGGTTGCCAGCGCTTATGGTTACTTCCGGTAATAAAGATGAATGGGTAACCATTCTTTTATTCCCACTGCTCGCAGTAAATGCATATCAATTATTAATATTGCCCAAATACAACAGACAATCCGATATTGATAAAGAGAAGTTGGACAAACGCAGAAATGAAAGAAAAAAGACAAAGAAAAAACCAGTTAAATCCTAAAAAACTGACAGGAGACTTTTCTCCTGTCAGTTTTTATTGTGGGATTTTTTTCGTTTTAACAGTGGATCGAAATAAGAGATCCTCTACGGATTGAAAAGTACGACTAGCCATTAAACGCTGAATATCAGCAGAGGCCACTTGCTCATGACGGTCATATGAAACGGTAATGATTTCACCTTGAGAAGCTTTTGGTAATGTACCACCAGACCATTGTACAGTAGATCCGAGTGCATTGATTTCTGCTTTGCTCAACTGCTGCAATAGAGCTAAAGGGAATTCCTCATCTGTCGTACGAAACCAAAGTGGACGTGTGTTGAACAGTTCTTCAAATGTTTGCAGTTGCTTACTCAAAAGATTTGGATCGCTTTCATAGTGCTGACCTTCGGTACCGAGTAAAGCGATAGGTAACGAGCGCTGGTTAATTTGTTCAGTAAGGTGGGGAAAGCGTGAAGCCCAGTCACTATCGATAAAAAGAAGGGGATACGGTTGCGATAAATGTTTAAGAAGCTCCTCTACTTCTTTTTCACCGAAAGAAATATTAATCGTCAACGCAGAACCTTGTGTACCTTTTACTATCACTGCCGGTTGTTCTGTTAATCGGAAAACCGTCTTCAGAGTAGAAGTAGGCTTGGCCAATTGAGGGATAAACGCTAAGAACACTGCAATCAAAACGAAAGAGAAGAGAAGTTTTTTTATCATGCCAATCTCCTTAATTATGTGAAGTCTAAACTATTGTATGAAAACCTCTTGACGTCTATGACTAAGCCTATTATAATTAAAAATGCTTGAGGGATTAAAAGTACTTGTTGCAAACAGTTAGCAAGCATGCTATAATGATTTTTGTCGTCAAACATAATATGTTTATTATTATTCCGCAGTAGCTCAGTGGTAGAGCAATCGGCTGTTAACCGATCGGTCGTAAGTTCGAGTCTTACCTGCGGAGCCATTTTTTTATGCTTCCATAGCTCAGCAGGTAGAGTGCTTCCATGGTAAGGAAGAAGTCGCCGGTTCGAGTCCGGCTGGAAGCTCCATGAACACTTTCATGGCCCCTTGGTCAAGCGGTTAAGACACCGCCCTTTCACGGCGGTATCACGGGTTCGAATCCCGTAGGGGTCACCAATTAACTTTTATAGTAAAGTAGCAATGCGAAGCTTATCGTATAATCCTGTTAAAATTGGGAGAAGCGAGTAGTGCAAGGAAGCAAGTGAGAGAAGGAAGGAGCGTACTCAGGTACGTGACTGACTAAGCGAGTGAAGCCTGACGCAGCAATGCGAAGCTTATCGCAATTTTAACAAGGTGGGGTAGCGAAGTGGCTAAACGCGGCGGACTGTAAATCCGCTCCCTCCGGGTTCGGCGGTTCGAATCCGTCCCCCACCACCATTTTTTTAAAACAAAATATAACCATCTATACGTTGGGGTATAGCCAAGCGGTAAGGCAACGGACTTTGACTCCGTCACTCGTTGGTTCGAATCCAGCTACCCCAGCCATTTACCTAACATACGTACAATTTCATAATACATATGTCGAATCCTTGTTATTAATAAAATAATAAAGGGTTTTTTTGTGTAGAAAAATAGTAGTTCATATAGAACAATTCAAATAATCATGTATAATAATCTATAACACGTATAGGTAGTTTCTCTTGTTTTTACCATTAATATGACTGAATATAGGGATTGTGATATAGATATGGAAGAATCTTTAAAAAATATGAAGAAGTTTGTGGAGTCGAATAGTGAAAAAGAATTACGAAAAACGCTTAGTGATATAGCGTTTACATTAGAACAAGCAGCTATAGTTGCAATAACTGACTCACGCGGGACGATTCAATATGCCAATGAACACTTTAAAAAACTCTCGAAATATTCGAGTGGAGAATTAATTGGCTCAAATCAGAATATAGTAAATTCAGGCCACCATGACGCAGCTTTTTTTAAAGACATGTGGTCTTCGATTGGCTCGGGCAAAACCTGGCGCGGTGATATATGTAACCGTGCAAAAGATGGATCTACTTATTGGGTCGATACCACAATTGTCCCGTTTTTAAATGATCAAGGTAAACCTTATCAATATATTGCAATTCGCTATGATATTACAGCGAGAAAGCAGATGGAACTGCAAATACAAAAAAGTGCGGAGCTTTATGAAATTATTACAGCTAATGCATCTGATTACATTGCGATAATTGATCGGCAGGGCAAGTTTTATTATGCATCTCCATCTTTCCAAAAGCTTCTTGGACATACAGAGAACGAGCTATATTCTCATTCGTTTTTTTCTTACATCTATAAGAAGAATCGCCAAAAGGTAGAAAAGAAGATTTCACAGTTTGTAGGGTATCAACGTCAAACAATGAACTTAGAGTTCTCATTTTTAGATAGTAAAAATGGTTTGCATATTATGGAAGCGAAAATTGATGAAGTAAATGAAACACTCGAATATGAAGATAAGCTACTAGTCGTCATGCGAGATGTCACAGAACGTGTGAAGTCAGAAGAGAAAATTAAGTATTTGGTCTATAACGATCAGCTGACTTCTTTAATGAATCGAAATTCATTTAGAGAACAGATGGCTCTGGCATTTGAGAGAGCGCGCACCCGCAAACAAGTATTTGCGCTTGTCCATATAAATATTGATCGACTCCGTTATGCAAATGATTTACTTGGGCATGAAGCAGGAGACTATTTATTGGCGATGGTTGGAGAGCGATTAAAAAAGAAAACGGGACCTGAAAGTTTGTTGGCTCGTATTGCAGGAGACGAGTTTGCATTCATTATTACAGGACTGAAGGATGAAGAGGAGTTCTATAATCATGCGGAAGATATTCGCATCTTTTTGGAGCAACCGATTCAAGTAGGCAAGCAAAGTTACACATTGTCTATTAGTGGCGGTATTTCTATGTATCCTGAACATGCAAATCAACCTTCCGATTTGATTACTAAAGCCACGTTGGCATTGGGCAAAGTCAAGTTGCGAGGTGGCGGCGATAGTGAGATGTATGAGCCGGGTACTTCAAAGATGTCGTTAGAGCGAATATTACTTGAAAATGAATTACGTAAAAGTGTCCAACAACAACACTTTTATCTGGAATACCAACCAAAAGTATTACTGGATACGGGTAAGTTAGCGGGTGTTGAAGCACTTGTACGTTGGAATCATCCAGATCTGGGCATTATCCCCCCTATGAAGTTCATTCCATTAGCTGAAGAAACGAAAATTATTGTACCGCTAGGAGAATGGATTTTACGAGAAGTGTGCAAGCGCGCGCAGATTGAAGCAGCAGCTGGTGAAACGTGCCGATTTGCTGTAAATGTCTCAACTGTCCAAATGAAAGAAGAGGGTTTTGTAGACTCTGTCTTGAATATTATTAAGGAATATCATGTGCCACCTGAAATGCTCGAGTTGGAATTGACAGAAAGCTCGTTTATGGATACGGAAGGGATGAAGGATTCCATTCAGAGGCTACGAAGTGAAGGTATTACTATTGCGATCGATGATTTCGGTACAGGGTATAGTACATTTAGTTATATTAAAGAACTTCCAGCTGATACACTGAAAATTGATATGGCGTTTGTACGCGATATTTTAGAGAATGAAAATAGTCAGGCTATTGTCAAAGCAATTGTGACACTTGCTGATACAGCGGGATTGAATGTGGTAGCAGAAGGAATTGAATTACCTGAGCAGGCAAAAACACTCTATAATTTAGGATGCCGTGAAGGACAAGGCTATTATTATGGCCGCCCGATGTCATTAGAAGATGCACTACAGATTAGAGAACGTCATTCAGTATTTCAAAATAAACAGTAACATGTGGGAGGAACACTATGCGAAAACTAGATATTTCTTTAATTGGAGTACCCGTCGATCTTGGCCAAAGCCGACGAGGAGTAGATATGGGACCAAGCGCCATCCGATATGCAGGAGCTGTTGAGCGTCTTCAAGCACTAGGTCACGACGTTACGGATCAAGGGAATATTTCTGTTTCACCAGTACATGACTTAACACGTAATGAGGATGGATTGAAGAACTTGTCAGAAGTGACTGCAGCAACAGAAGAACTCGCTGCAAAAGTTTCCGAGATTGTGAAAAATAACAAATTCCCACTAGTACTTGGTGGCGATCATAGTATCGCTATCGGTACACTCGCAGGATTAGCCGAACACTATAAAAACCTCGGGATTATTTGGTATGATGCACATGCCGATATGAATACGAGTGACACTTCTCCGTCAGGCAATATACACGGTATGCCGCTTGCTGTCAGCATGGGATTAGGACATGAGCAACTAGTAAATGTACATAGTGACGGGGCGAAAATAAATCCTGAGAATGTAGTAATTATCGGTGCGCGGTCAGTTGACCCAGGTGAAAGACAGTTGATTCAAGAAAAAGGCGTAAAAGTATTCACCATGCATGAAATTGACCGTTATGGCATGTCAGCGGTAATTCAGCAAACATTGGAGTATTTTGCTTCAAGAGAAGTAGATGGCGTTCATTTGTCGTTAGATTTGGACGGTTTGGATCCATTGTATACTCCCGGAGTTGGAACGCCAGTGCCTGGTGGAATCACATATCGTGAAAGTCATTTAGCAATGGAATTGCTAGAAGATGCAAATGTTATCACATCCGCAGAATTCGTTGAAGTAAACCCTGTGCTAGATGAGTACAATAAGACCGCCGATGTGGCAGTTGGACTCATGGGATCTTTATTCGGTGAAAAACTACTATAATTTGTTGAAGTGATTGAAGCCTATAGGTTTTGATCACTTTTTTCTTTGTGGAAATGACTATCACTCTCAGTGTGAATAATGATAAAGTAGGGATGGACAAAATAAATGAAGAAAAAATGAAACCAAATGAAGTATCTAACGTATATAAAGGGACAGCCGCATAAGAGCGGAAGGTGAAGCCTATTGGACGAATTGATTAATAAACGAGTAAAAGAAGTATTAAACGGTAATCAGGAAGCTTTTGAAGAGATTGTTATTCATTTTCAACACCGACTGTATCAAGTGTGCTATCGGATGTTGAATAATGCAGCGGAAGCGGAAGATATTGCACAAGAGGCTTTTGTGCGTGCCTATGTAAATTTGGAAACGTATGATCAAAAGCGGAAGTTTTCTACTTGGCTGTATCGTATTGCGACTAATCTATGTATTGATCGTATTCGTAAGAAAAAACCCGATTATTATTTAGATGCTACGGTGCCAGGAACAGAAGGCTTAGATATGTATTCGCAAATCGCAACGGATCATCAGCTACCTGAAGAAGAAGTAGAGAAGATGGAAATGAAAGATCGTGTTCAATATGAAGTAAACAGGCTGCCCGATAAATACCGTACGATAATTATTTTGAGATATATGGAAGACCTACAGTTGCAGGAGATTGCTGACATTTTAGAGATGCCACTTGGTACAGTGAAAACACGAGTACATCGTGGACGTGAAGCACTTCGACAACAAATGGGGAGTATGTAGGAGGTTGGATTCATGGAAAAATGTCCTAAACATGTTGTCCATTATATGCATGCGTTTTTAGATGGTGAAATCACCAATGAAGAAGAGCAGATTTTGAACGAACATTTAAAGTCTTGTGAAGAGTGCAGAGATATCTTTGAAGACTTACAGCAAACCGTTACCTTATTTACAAATATCGATGTAGTGGAAGCGCCTGCTGGATTTGTCAGTAGCGTGACTGCGCGATTACCCAGACAGGCCATCAAGAAAGGTCCGAAGAAGTGGTTCCGTCAGCATCCCTTTATGGTGGCGGCTGCGTTGTTTTTATTGTTGATGAGCGCATCATTCTTCTCGAGCTTTGAAAATGAACAACAGTTTTCATTCACTAAACAACCTAATATAGTGGTTGAAGGGGAGACTGTAGTTGTGCCAGAGGGTGAGACGGTTGTCGGAGATCTTGTCGTAAAGAATGGAAACCTTCGAATTGAAGGGGAAGTTGACGGCAATGTCACCGTGATACGCGGTTCGAAGTATATGGCGTCCACTGCCGTCATTACAGGATCAAGTGAAGAGATCAATGAAATATTCGATTGGCTATGGTATAAGATGAAATCTGTCGCAAAAGATATTATCCCTGCCACCAAAGAACAAAAGCTCGAAAAAGAATAAGAAGTAGTTAAAAAGGTGATGCGGCTACCAGGCTTACGCATCATCTTTTTTTATTTTCATTCGTTTATACAGCACCTTTTAGTTGGGCATGTTAGTTGGGAATTATGCTATACTAGATAAATAAGAACTTTTTTAAAGGTAGGGGAAGCACATGCCGGGTTTGGAGCAAGTAACAACATTAGAACCATTAGGAATACTGAAAAATATTGTGGATGTGCTTCTTGTTTGGTTCGTACTCTATAAATTAATTACTATTATTAAAGGGACAAAAGCCGTCCAATTACTGAAAGGTATTTTTGTGATTTTGATTGGCCGTTACATCACAGAATGGCTTGGTTTGAAAACTCTTCAATGGATGATGGAAGAAGTGCTTCGCTTCGGTTTCTTGGCTGCAATCATCATATTCCAGCCCGAATTACGTAGAGCGCTGGAACAATTAGGACGAGGCAGACTCTTTGCGCGGACTGCAATGCAAGAAGAAGAAGAACGTGACCGTCTGATTGAAGCATTCGTCAAATCCGTTAGCTATATGGCTAAGCGGCGTATTGGTGCGTTAATCACAATTGAAAAGGAAACAGGTCTTAGTGAATACATTGAAACAGGCATCCCTATGAACTCACATATTACATCAGAACTTCTTATTAATATTTTCATTCCAAACACGCCACTGCATGACGGAGCTGTTATTGTGACGAAAAACCGTATTGCAGCTGCAGGTTGTTATTTACCCTTATCAGAAAGTCCGTTTATTTCAAAAGAACTCGGCACACGGCATCGTGCAGCGCTTGGAATTAGTGAAGTAACTGATTCGGTAACCATTATTGTTTCAGAAGAAACGGGTGCAATTAGTGTGGCGGCAGATGGAGAAATCAACCGCAAGCTAGATATAGAAGAATTCGAAAAAATATTACGTATTTCATGGTTCGGTAACACTACAGGACAAACAGATACTTCTCTATGGAAGTGGGGGAAGAGAAAAAATGGATAAATTCATGGACAGCCCCTGGTTTCTGCGATTGACCGCACTGTTTTTGGCAATTATGCTGTTTTTATCAGTAAAAGCTGAAGATCAATCCAGCCGAAATACTATGGGTGATGTATTCGATCTTATACAAGATGTGCCCGTAGAAGTATACTATGATACCGAGAACTTAGTTGTAACTGGCGTTCCTGATATGGTCAATATGACAATTGAAGGACCTGCTCAAATTGTACAGACTACGAAGTTATTAAAAGATTTCTCATTGAAGTTGGATTTGCAGAATTTAACGCTAGGTGAACATAACGTTCGTATACAAGCAGAAAACTTATCCGATAAACTGGATGTTCGACTCGACCCTGCAACGGTTAGTATCAATATTGAAGAAAAGGTAACTCAATCATTCCGTGTGGATCCAGAAATGAACACTAGATTATTAGCTGAAGGTTATGAAGTGAAAAGTATGGATGTCCAGCCTTCCACGATTAATGTAACAGGGGCGAAAAGTATTGTGAACGCAATTAATTTCGTAAAAGTTTCTATTACAAGTGACGGTAGTTTGGATAAGTCATTTGAACAAAAATCTCGCGTTCGTGTATTGGATCGAGACTTGAATAAATTATCGGTTTCATTGGAACCGGAAGAAGTCACTGTCAAAGTGGATATTCAGGAGTACAGCCGTGAAGTTCCATTGAAACTGCAGCATATAGGACAGCCGCCAGAAGAAGTAACTATTGAAAGTGCAGTCCCAGAAAATAAATTAATTCGTATATACGGTCCGAAGAGTGTAGTCGACGCCATTAAAGAAATTCCAGTAGAGTTGGATTTAACGAAAATAAATAAAACTGGAAAAGTGGAAACAGACGTAAAAAAACCTGAGGGAATTACTCGAATAGTACCTGCTAAATTAAAAGTCCAGGTCAAGGTATCAGGTGAAGCTTCGGATGTATCAAAAAAGACGGACGATAGTAAAGAATCATAAAATCTTACCAAACGTGATCTACTAAGATAAGATCGAAAGGAAGAATAGAACATGACACAGTATTTTGGAACAGACGGCGTCAGAGGTGTAGCTAACAAAGAGCTAACACCCGAGCTAGCATTCAAATTAGGCAGAATTGGTGGATATTTATTCACTAAAGAAGTAGAAGAAAAAGCAGAAGTATTAGTAGGTAGAGATACACGGATTTCTGGCTTAATGCTTGAGAATGCCTTAATAGCAGGTCTATTATCTGTTGGTGTGGAGGTCATGAAACTTGGCGTCATCAGTACACCAGGTGTTGCTTACTTAACACGCGTTATGAATGCACAAGCAGGGGTCATGATTTCAGCATCACACAACCCTGTTGAAGATAATGGAATTAAGTTCTTCGGAGAAAGTGGCTTTAAATTAACAGATGCACAAGAAGAGGAATTTGAACAACTATTAAACGCAGAAGAAGATACATTGCCTCGTCCGGTTGGAGGAAATGTTGGGACCATTACGGAATACTTTGAAGGCGGTCAAAAATATATTCAATATCTGAAACAAATCGTGGATGAAGATTTTGAGAATATCCATGTTGCATTGGATTGCGCGCACGGTGCGACCTCAGTTTTGGCGACACATGTATTTGCGGATTTGGATGCAGATTTGACTACAATGGGTGCTTCTCCAAACGGCTTGAATATCAATGATGGAGTTGGATCTACACACCCTGAAACGCTTGCGTCACTTGTAGTTGAAAAGAATGCAGATATCGGACTGGCATTTGATGGCGATGGAGATCGTCTCATTGCAGTTGATGAAAAAGGAAATATAGTCGATGGTGATCAGATTATGTTCATCGTTGCCCGATATTTACATAGCAAAGGTAGATTAAAAGGAGACACAATTGTCTCTACAGTAATGAGTAATCTAGGCTTTTATAAAGCTTTAGAAGAATTCGGTATGAAGAGTGTCCAAACAGCTGTCGGGGATCGATATGTTGTAGAAGAAATGCGCAAGAATTCTTATAATCTTGGGGGAGAACAATCCGGTCATATTATTTTCATGGATTATAATACAACGGGTGATGGTTTACTGACGGCATTGCAATTAGTTAATATTATGCAACAAACAGGTAAAAAATTATCTGAATTGGCATCTGAAATGACTGTGTATCCACAGAAACTAATCAATATTCGTGTTAATGATAAATATGCTGTTATGGATAATATGCGTATTGTTGGAGTTATTAACGAAGTGGAAAAAGAGATGAATGGACAGGGCAGAGTACTTGTACGCCCATCCGGTACAGAACCTCTTGTTCGTGTAATGGTTGAATCAGAAACAGAAGAACAATGTGCGACTTATGCAGACCGAATTTCACAAGTAGTGAAAGAAGAAATGGGTCTAGAGTAAATATGCGTTTAAGCTGGTAGTAGTACTTCCTATATTACCAGCTTTCTTTTGTATAAAGATGAATACGAGAGAATTAGAGGTAGAGGCTAAATGGGAATGCTTCCGCTGAACGGAGGGGAAAAGAGTGAGTCAAAAGAAATATCAGAATATGCTTGCAGAACGTACTGAGAATATCTTTGAAGAATGGAAAGTTCGAGGTAGTTTAACAGAGAGAGAGCTAT
Source organism: Sporosarcina ureae (assembly GCF_029267015.1). Classification (GTDB taxonomy): domain Bacteria; phylum Bacillota; class Bacilli; order Bacillales_A; family Planococcaceae; genus Sporosarcina; species Sporosarcina ureae_D. The sequence goes on from NZ_JARIEA010000086.1 coordinate 59,217, forward strand.
ATTATTTTCTTCATAAATTGAAGGGAACTTCCGGGACAATCGGTTTGCAACAGTTGTCTCTCTTTTGTGCATCACAATTAGAAATTCTGACGTCTTCCAACGATCAGAAAATTCCTGTTTCTTCATTGGAGAATCTGAAGAATCGTATCCGTGCATATTTCGATGATACCGTTGCTGTGAAAAAAGAAGAATTTCAATTACCCGATCGCTACGTCAACCGTCTAGATCAAGAAACTTTTATTTTAATTATTGATGACGACTTAGAATTTGTTTCCTATTTAAAAGAGTTGCTTGAGAAGCTGGGGGCTCAAGTAATAATTTCATTAAACGGGAAGCGTGGAATTGAACAATTTTACTCCATGAGGCCAAGTATTGTAATTATAGATGCAAAATTGCCTGACATGACGGGCTTTGAAGTACTGGATCAAATTGCAGAAACAGCGCGACAAAGAAATACAACGCTAGCTATATCTAGTGAAGGAGCAACGAAAGAAATTCTGATCGAGACCTATCGTCGGGGGGCTATGGACTTGATATCTAAGCCATTTGACATGGACGTCTTTTTCCCTTATTTGTTCAACCGGCAAATGCGTCAACATGCGATCAGCAGTAGTATGATTACAGACAGTTTGACAGATGTAGGTAATCGCCGCTACTTCGACGAAACTATTAATACGTTGGCTAAAAAGGCAGATCAATCGGAAGCAATTTTCTCGCTTGTCATAGTGGACTTAGATCACTTTAAACAAGTAAATGATTTGTATGGGCATCCAGCAGGGGACGAAGTACTACGAAAGTTTGGAGAAATCATTAAAAATGAAAAACGTGAAGGCGATTATGTATTTCGCTATGGCGGTGAAGAGTTCGCTTTGTTGTTTGATAACATTAAAGCGGAAGACACAGTACATGCTGTTGAACGAATTCGAGATAAATTTAATGAAACTATATTTACTTCAGATGACGAAACCTTCCAAGTAACCTTCTCAGCAGGTAGTGCAACGTATGAAGGGAGTACTGCAAATCTGATATCTGCTTCTGACCAAGCACTGTATGAAGCTAAACGTTCAGGGAGAAACCAAACTGTCATCTACGATCAGAGAAAACGAGTAGTAAAAAGAAAGCTGATTGTCATTATTGTAGATGATGATTCGTTCATCAGACAAATTCTCCAACAAACTTTGCTAGAGTTAAAATCCTCTGAGATCGATATTACAGTTAAGACGTATGCTGACGGCCCTTCGTTTTTAGAGGATGACTGGTACAGTCAGGATGCCTACTTTATCGTACTACTGGATGGGGTTATGCCGAAAATGGACGGATTGGAAGTATTGAGTCGCTTAAAGAGTGATCACGCCAAAACAAATGTCACCGTGTCTATGATGACTGCCAGAAAAAGTGCAAATGATATTAAGGCAGCTCTTTGGCTTGGTGCGGATGATTATATTATTAAGCCTTTCCAACCGAAAGAAGTGCTTGGACGAATTGATAAGCTAGCTAATCGTTTATTTGACAAAAGAGAATAGAAGGAGGTGCCCACTTTGACATATGTAGGAAAAAATGTGTTAATTGTAGATGATGAAGAAATTTTACGTATGCTACTTACGGATACTTTAGAATTTGAAGGATTTCAAGTAGAAGAAGCAGAAAACGGAGAAGAAGCCTTTGAAAAGATTCAAAGCAATCAGTACGATGTCATACTTTTAGATTATATGATGCCACGTATGACAGGTTTGGAACTATTGGAGCGTCTACAACCGCTGAAACTGGAAACCCCTGTTATTATGCTCACTGCGAAAGCGCAACAAGCAGATCAGGATGCCGCTTTAGCGAAAGGGGCCTCTTACTTCATGCCCAAACCGTTTAGCCCGCATGAACTGATTGAATTGGTTAAATCGCTATTTTAATTTCACTACATATGTATACAAAAAAGAACGTCCTTCCAAATTGGAAAGGACGTTCTTTTTAGTTGTTCTCAGGGTACAAAATTCTTCCGTCTGGTTGATCTATAGTTTGTATGATAATAGTGGACAACTCGCTAAGTGGATAAGGTTTTGTCAAATACTCGCTGACATGGAATTTCTCCATCAGTAAAGGCTCTTTTTCCATCGAAGAGGAAATGACGATAGGTATCGATTTAGTTCTAGCGTGCGCTTTCATTTGCTTAATTAAATCCCAGCCATTTTCACCTTTGTCTAACATTAAATCAACAACAACTGCTACGGGTTGCATTTTTTCTATACATATAAGAGCTTTGCTTACTTTGGAATGATGAATTACTGAAAATCCATTACTAGCCAGCTCTTCTCCTAGCAATAATGAGATATTTACATCATCCTCCACAATTACGACCAAAGGTTTATCAGTATCTATGTGTTCTTTAGGTAATAGCTGTTTTAAAGGAAGTGAGAAGAAAATAGTCGTTCCTACATTTTCCTCGGAGTCTACCCAAATTTGTCCATTATGGTCTTGTACAATCTCCTTACAAATAGATAGTCCAAGCCCTGTACCGCCTATTTTTCTACTGTAGCTATTATCGAATCTATAGAATTTCTCAAATAGATGCTCAGTTTTATTTGAAGGAATTCCAATACCTTCATCCGATATGGAAACTACCACTGTATCCTGTTGATTTAAAAGAGTGATATTTACTTTTCCACCATCAGGGGAAAATTTAATAGCATTGCCAATTAAATTCATGAATACTTGAAGGATTCGATCATAATCAGCTCGCACTATAGAAGAGTACGTTAAATCCTGCACGTTTATAGCATGAAGAGGTGATTGAATGAGTAAATTAGACACAGCACTTTCAGCTACTTCGCTGATGGATACATCTTCGAGAGTATAGGATTGACGACCTGATTCCATTCGCTGAATATCTAAAAAATCATTTATGAGTGAAGTCAGTCTGTTTGCTTCGCTGTGTATGGTTTCAAGATAACGTTTTTTTCGAGTGTCATCCATGTCCTTATTCAGCAAAAGCTCAGAGAATCCTAGAATACTGGATAATGGTGTTCGTAATTCGTGACTGACAGTCGACACTAGTTCGGTCTTCATTTGATTGACTTCATGTTCATGTGTTATATCACGGTGTACGAAGATAGTCCCGACTTTTTCTTCTTGAATAATGATTGGAACACTATATACTTCCATGACACATGACCTTTCAGAAGGTAATGAGAGTATATATTTGTTAGTAATAGATTCAATCGTTTCGGGTTTGAGTGCATTTTCAAGAAATGCTTTGTATTCAATAGGATTATTGATACGATCCAAGAAATACTCTGTCCATTTTTCACGTGACCACTGTTCATTTTCTGTTTCAGGTTCCATGCCAAGTAACTGAAACAATGCCGCATTGTACTTATCATTTTCACTTGTATTTGAAACGAAACGAATACCTTCATTTATATTATCCAATATACTTTGATTCAATTGACGTTCATGACTTATGAGCTCGTATTGCTCAATCCGGTCTACTCCAATTGCTATTCGTTTAAGTAAACCGTATAAATCGTCTTGATCATCTTCTGTAAATGGCTTACCGATACGCGAAATGATGGAGACTACGCTGAGTTCGTTAGAGATGTTGTAAATGCCTGTCACGAAATCATAGACATATGTGATGTTGTCAGCAACACCTTTTTCATAATCAGCTTCTCGTTTAATAATGAAATAGGGCTCTGTTTCAAGACGGACTTTCATATATTCAAGACGTTCTTGTTTAATTTCATTAAAATGCTTTTCTGAAATTCCCTTTAGCGCATGAATTCCACTTTTAGGGAACCATAGAAAACTTAAGTCAGATTGATAAATTTGATTTAGATAATTAGAAGTTTGATCACATACTTCTTGTTTATCTAACGAGAATGACAAAAGATGATTCAAGCCATTGTAACGTTCTAAACGAAAACGGGAAAATCTAGCTTCCGATAAGGCGAATTCCATCTTTGTTTGACGATGAAACAATTCATCTTGTTGTGTGATTAACTCCTCATTTTGAGAGAGTAGTTCTTGTTCATTCATTTGAATGCGTTCCATCATTTTATGAATGGATTGTGAAAGTGCACCAATTTCATTATCTGCTTGTATAGGCTGAAACAGTACGGTACCTTCTGTTTCATACTGATCTGCTGCACGTGTGATTTCTTCAACAGGCTTTACTACACGGTTGATAACGTTCCACACCATGTAGATGGGAATGAGTAAAAATATAAAGCCAAATATTGTGATAAGTAAAAAGAATATCTTAGTTTGTTGTGTTATTCGATCATATGATCGTGTAAGCTTTTCTTTTGAAGAGTCTTCGTATTTATTGGCGTATGTAATAAAACTATTAACGGAAAGGTTCGCACCACTCTTTGCCAATTCTCGTAAGCCATCATAATCGTCTTCTTGAACGAATTGAATAGCGGTTGGAAGTGTTACGCTCTCGTATTCCATCAAGAAGTTGTCAATTTCACTAATGATTTTCTGTTCTTCTGCATTTAGACGAAGCGATTTGAATTCACGGGAATAGGAATGAATATCTTCAATTGCTTTGTAAGCGAAGTTTAGTTCTTCTTCTATTTGAAATGCATAGTAACCACGGATTCGGAAAAAGAGATCCTGGACTGAGTCTGATATATTTTCTACTAATTGTGTCTTCTTGTATGAGTCTTGCTGTTCGACTTCCATATCATCCCAAGAGCTACTAGCATAGAAGTACATGCTAGTCATTCCTATGACGGCAATGACAATTGAAATAATAAACACTTGTATATATTGTTGGCGAATACCTTTTTTTGGCGCCATCCGATTACCCCTTCCTACCTACTCACATACTCCCATTCTATCATTTTTTTCCACTACTTGCTGATAGAACTTTCAGTTTAGAATAAGAAGTTTCAAATAAAAAACAGAGAACAAGCGCTAAAATTTCATAGGCTTGTCCTCCGTATATAGTTTATTCGAAAATATATTTCAGTGCTAAGACTGCTTGGTCTACCGACTCCACTGTAACGTGTGCTTTGCGGGATAGTTCTTTTAATGGGTGATGATGATTTTCCTGGCGAATTAGGATGAGTGGTTTCCCGAAAGATACTGCTGCACTTGCGTCCATAGCGGTGTTCCACTGCTTATACTGTTCGCCAAATAGTGCGATGACAACATCTGATTTCTTCAGTAATATTTCAGTCCGTAAGTTATTGAGGCTAGAAGCAGCGACATCTTTGAAGATTTTATCGGGCTGTTCCCCTAGAATTTCTTCTCCGATGTTGTCCGAACGGTCATGATCTTCCATAGGTCCGACAAAGTCGACAGGTAATTGAAGATCTTTTGCTTGTTGTTTGACTTCTTCTCGCCAAGATGTGTGAATCTCCCCAGCTAGGTATACTGTTAATCGCATAAAAACCCCTCCTAGTTTGATAGTCTTTATTGTAACATGCATGACATCTTCCTTCATCCGAAGTACTTGAAGAAGGGAAGGTCATTAATATGGTACACTTAAATAAAAAGAGGAGCGATAAGTATATGAATGGACAGAATCGATCAGATGTTAAACCAGGTTTACGCGTTGCGGTTATTTTGAAGAAGGATCAACGTAGTGGGGTAAAAACAGAAGGCGTTGTTAAAGATTTACTGACAAACTCAAGTTTCCATCCCCATGGTATTAAAGTGCGGCTTGAAGATGGGCAAGTTGGGCGTGTAGCAGAGATATTGGGTTAATAAGTTCGTGCAGAATATATAAGTATTATCGAACACACAGCAATCATGCTATGTGTTTTTTTATTTTCCATTCTATTTACTATTTAACGTTCATAGAATGGAATATGGACAAACAATAAAACTCATTGTCTAAGAAAAAATCGGAGGAGGATGAATTATCGAAACACGAAAGAAATCAAGTATAACTAAACGCGGCTTTTTGAAAACTACTGGGATTGCTACAGGGGCTCTGCTAGGTGGAGGTCTTATTGGCGGGCTAGTTGGATATAAGAGCAAGAAATCCAAGAATGTTATAAAAGAGGACAAGTTTAAAAATGTTGAGTCAGAAGTGAATACTCGCAGTAGAATGTTCTTCACTAATCCAGAGGAGTTCGAAACACTAACCGCAGCGGTTGAACGAATCTTTTCTAAAGACGAAATCGGTTCTGGCGCGATTGAATTAGGCGTACCATTCTTCATTGACAATCAATTAGCCGGTACCTATGGCAGTAATACAGAAGAGCATATGCAAGGGGCTTTCTATCCTGGTGAACCGAAGGAAGGCTATCAGACCGCTCTAACATGTGCGGAAATATTTAGGCAGGGGATTGCGAAATTAGAGGAAGAAGCTAGTAGTTTATTCGGCAAACGTTTCGTTGAATTGGAAGAGAAGCAAATGGATCGTATTTTGGCTTCTTTCCAAAGCAATAGGGTGAGTATGGAAGGTGTAGACTCAGCGTTATTCTTCCGCTTATTGCGTTCTGCTACATTGGAAGGCGTCTATTCGAATCCAATCTATACTGGCAATCACACTATTGAAGATTGGAAGATGAACGGTTTTCCAGGACACCAAATGTCATTCCTCAATGAAATTGAAAAAGTAATCGAAATGGAACCTTAAGCGATTGATAGCATAATACTACAGGTTTGCGATGTTAGAGAAACACTTCTTTGTAAATCATCTTATAAAATGTACAAACAAGAGAAAGTAAATCAAAAGTGATAATTAGTCTTCATGTAGACAAGAAAACCTCATCTTATGAAAAGATGAGGTTTTCTGCTGTTTTACTCTCCCTCACGATACGTAACAGCTGTACCGGTTGCGATACACATCATCATACCTTCTCGGACCATCTCGAAATCCAAGTCTACTCCAATTACTGCGTTTGCCCCCATAGCACTCGCTTTCTGAGACATTTCGTCGATTGCGGTTTGACGTGCTTCTGTTAGCTTACTTTCATATGCAGCACTACGGCCGCCTACAATATCGGTGACAGATGCAAAAATATCCCGAACGATATTGGCTCCCATAATGGTTTCACCGGATACAATTCCATGATATGTTTCAATCGTTCTGCCCTGTAAAACATTCGTTGTCGTGTGTAACATCCAATCTCCTCCTTCAATTTATATATACGTTATGATGTGAAAATAGGTTTCAATATAACTTCATGGTATGCAAAAATATCACTAGAATTTCCTATGTCAAAGGGTGTGATTTCCCGGGAAATACTGTCGATAAAAGTAGTTCTATTCTACGAATCATTAAATAAAGGTGCAAATTGTACTATCCATAAGGTAATATAGGTATATTGATTGAAAGGGGGGAGTTGATTAGATGACTGAGCAAATGTATCAACTTATTTCTATTATTGTCTACATGGTAGCTATGCTGCTAATCGGTTGGTATGCATTCAAGCGAACCTCGAATCTAACTGATTATATGCTAGGCGGGCGTTCTCTTGGACCAGCAGTCACCGCGTTAAGTGCAGGTGCTTCTGATATGTCGGGTTGGCTATTGATGGGCTTGCCTGGTGCTATCTATTTAAGTGGACTCGGTGAAGCATGGATCGCAATAGGCTTGACAGTAGGCGCTTATCTGAACTGGTTATTTGTTGCACCACGTTTACGTGCTTATACGCAAGTATCGAATAACTCCATCACCATCCCGAGTTTCTTAGATAACAGATTGAAAGATACATCCCGTTTATTGAGAGTGGCTTCAGGAATTATTATTTTGGTATTCTTCACATTCTACGTATCTTCGGGAATGGTGGCGGGAGGGAAGTTCTTCCAGAGTTCGTTTGGATTGGACTACCATACAGGTCTCATCATCGTATCGGTCGTAGTTCTGGCTTATACATTGTTCGGTGGATTTTTAGCAGTTAGTTATACAGATTTTGTACAAGGTCTAATTATGTTTTTGGCACTGATTTTAGTACCAACGTTCGGAATCTTTGTTACAGGTGGTTTCTCTGAAACAGCAGCAAGTATACGCGAAGTCGACCCGGCACTGTTTAACATTGTGTCAGGCGTCAGTGTTGTCACAATAATTTCCTCAGTCGCATGGGGTCTTGGTTATTTTGGACAGCCGCATATCATCGTACGTTTCATGGCGATCACATCAGTGAAAGAGACGAAGAGTGCGAGAAGGATCGGTATTGGTTGGATGTTGCTGAGTTTGATCGGTGCGATCGCGACTGCACTAATTGGTATAGCATACTTCCAGCAAAATAGTGTGGAATTGGCAGATCCTGAAACAGTCTTTATCGTTCTCGGACAGATCATATTCCATCCGCTCATCGCAGGCATCATGCTGGCAGCTGTATTGGCGGCTATTATGAGTACGATCTCTTCACAGTTGATTGTGACTTCATCGGCTTTGATTGAAGACTTGTATAAAGCTGTGATCAAAACTGATGCTTCTGAGAGTCGCTATGTGTTTTTAGGGCGTATGGCAGTACTAGTAGTGGCGATTATTGCAATGGTCCTTGCTTGGCCAAATAAAGAATCTGTTCTAAAACTTGTTTCGTTTGCATGGGCAGGTTTTGGAGGAGCGTTTGGCCCGATCATTCTCTTATCATTATACTGGAGAAAGCTCACGGCTAAAGGGGCATTATTCGGTATGATTATTGGTGCTATAACAGTAGGAGTTTGGGGAAGTATAGATTTCCTTCACGACGCATTGTATGAAATTGTTCCTGGGTTTGCACTTTGTCTACTTGTTACGGTTCTCGTAAGTAAAATAACGTATAAACATGATCCGGTTATTCAAAAAGAATATGATGATACGTTGGAGTTACTAAAAGAAGAATAATACTATAAAAGCCATCCTCGCATTGCGGGGATGGCTTTTATAGTATTAAGCTAGTTTCACAATCGTTCTGCCACGTGCTTGACCTTTCAATAATGTTGGAAGAGCATCGGACAGTTCATGTAAAGTGATTTCCTGTTGAACGAGTTGCTCTAAATTAGAAAGCTTCAAGTCATTTGCAAGTCGGTCCCAAACTTTCTTGCGAGTTTCCATCGGGCAATAGACTGAATCAATACCGAGCAAATTAACTCCGCGTAGGATAAATGGGAAGACGGCCGTCGGAATTTTTGTTCCAGCGGTTAATCCGCTTACTGCCACTGATCCACCGTAATCGATTTGGCTTAACAAGGAAGCGAGTGGTTCTCCGCCAACCGGATCGACGGCTGCTGCCCACTTTTGTTTACCAAGAGCTCGGATCTTTCCGTCATACACCTCTTCGCGGGAAACGATCGAAGTTGCCCCAATAGACTTCAAATAAGCATGCTCTTCAGTTTTACCTGTACTTGCTTCGACTTCATAACCGAGCTTCGATAAAAATGAAATCGCAAAACTTCCAACACCGCCTGTTGCTCCAGTTACTAGCACCTTACCTTTTTCAGAAGATAAATGATTTTCCTCTAAACGTTGAACGGATAATGCAGCTGTGAAGCCTGCTGTTCCAATAATCATAGCCTCTTTTAATGAAAGACCTTCCGGAAGTGGAACTATCCACTCTGACTTCACGCTAGCATATTCACTGTATCCGCCAAAGTGCGAAACGCCAATTTCATAACTAGTTGCGATGACTTCATCACCCGGTTTAAATCGATCATCTGTTGAAGATTCCACTACCCCAGCTAAGTCGATACCGGGTATCATTGGGTAACTCTGTACGATATTGCCATTTGGAATAGATGCTAAACTGTCTTTGTAGTTGATGCCCGAATAGTGAACGCGAATCAATACATCACCTTCAGGTAGTTCGTTTAATGTGAGTTGTTTAACCTGTACTGAAAAATCTTCTTCGTGCTTGTCTACTACGAGAGCGTTAAATGATTGTGTCATGTGAATCTCCTTCCTAAGTTGAACTTTACTGTACTCGTAGTGTAACGCAGTAAGTTCATTCGTTCAAAGTGTAGGATTTACTGCATTTATAACGCGTCGGTCACTTCGTCGCCTTCAGGAAGGTATTCGTATAATCCAATTTTCTTCAAGCCTTTTTTAATCTTTGTCGTGTAGCCAAGTTTTTCATTCGATAAGAAGGTAGCCTTAGAAATGATTAGTTGCTTCAATGTTGGCAATTGACTAGGATCAATTCGCTGCCAAAGTTGATACGATTCAATCAAATCTTCTAAGGTCAGATGTTTATAATCATCACCTTCAAAACTAGATTCAGGGGAAATCTTGTACCAGATGTCACCATTATCTCGAATCCATTTATCCTTTTGATAAGTAATTGCACGCTGTATATTACGCGCGGTTTGAAGATATCGCCAATCACCGAACTCTTGATAGGACATGAGCAGGATATTCATTCCGCCTAGAGCATGGTTCATGGATGTGTGTGTCGTGACATTCTGATTAATCGGGAAGTAATCCGCAATGTAAAACGCATCACTAGCTACACGATTAATATTCCCTTTTTGTTGTTGAGAAACTAGCAGGTCCGCATAATCACGCAACGGTTCATTCGCAGAAGGTATTCCGAACTCTCCGCCAATTTTATAATAGAATAACGCGATTTGTTCATTGAAACGTGTATCGATGAACGGTGCATGAATATCATATAAGTTTTTCAAATACGTACTTGTTACTTCTGTTTCCCAATAATCTTTATCTTGTTTAAAGTTCTTCAAGTTGACGAAAGCGTTATACACTAGATTTTCAAAGTACCGTCCTTTATTTTCATGGTAAAGGGTCAGTGCACGGTCTTCTTTCAGCATTAATAATGTACGACCGTAGTTTTGCCCTGAAACAGGCATCGGTTCTGTAGAGTCCGCCAGCTTATTATACGATCCATCTGTCGTGTACCATTTATTACGCTTCTTGTGGTTCTGGCTAGTTTCTCTCATCCACTTGAATATATCATCTTTTGAATTAAACAATTGTTCATCAGAGTCTACATACCAATGATCAGCAATTTCCCCTGTATTGGCTTGAAGTGTATAAGAAGATAACAGTGTTTTACCAGCCAACGCATAGGAAAAGTTTTCTTTCTCGTCCAGAAGTTCACGTGAGACACTTTGTTCTCCATTATCATAAAGAAGTGATAGTTGTTTGGATTGATACGCTTGCCCAATCATTCGTTCTTCTACCGTGCCGTCTGTCTTAATGAAGCGTAATACGCCTGTTGGATACGTTGTCATATCTGCATCAGCTAAATCCGTGTTTTCCCGCATGAGTGGGTAGCGATCATAGCGGAATAAATCAAAACGTGCGATATCGAGTTCTTTTTGAAGTACTTCTACTGTAATAGATGTATCAGTAGGATTGCTTAGTTCCGAAAATACAAATACATCTTTATTAGGCAGTTCACGGACGGTTAATTTTATTTCTGCACCTTCATTTCCAACAGCGTACGTATACGTGCTGTCACGCGAGAAACCATAGTTAGTTTGTGTAAAGTCTTTATATTCAAATGCCTCCTCAGAGCGCAAATAAAGAGGGTGCGTACTAAACGGTACATTACCTAAATAGGTTTCGGGTACGCTCGTAGTATAGGTATCGGATTCTACCGGAGCGGAAAGTGTGTAGTGCTTCGATTGCTTAATGCGGTTTGTTTCCACTAGGATTCCGTGCAATGCTTTTGAAAAATACGCTCTCGAAACAATCGAGTCGCCGTAATGAAGAAATTCCTCTATTTGAGGAAATGTGTATACAGGAATATTGTGCAAAGTGGCTCGATCTGAACTTGAGGGCCAAGTAATAGACAATACTTTCCCTATGTCTTTCTCCAGCTTAAAAGCAGTGTTTAATGCATCCCATAGCTCGGTTTTCGTCACGGGTTCATCAAATCCAAAATAGCCTGGACTACTAGGTTGAATCCATCCATTCTTTACAGCGGTTAATGCAAAGCGTCCTTTATCAGAACCCCACGTAATGTCTGAAAAACCATAAGACTTGTCTAGTAGTTCTGAACCGAATATTTTGGATAATGAAACAGCGACTTGTCCCTTAGTTAGTGGCGTTTCGGGATGGAATTGCATGTCGAAATTCCCGGTGATCACTTTCATCTCATCTAGTTGCATAATCTCATTTTTCGCCCAATGGTGGTTGGGAACATCTATATATTTTACATCTGTCGTTTGTGCGCTGACAGACTGAATGGAAAAAAAGAGTAGTAGTGCTGTTAAAACAAGTGCGGTATTCCATTTTCTCACCTTCATTACCTCCAGCTGCATTTCAGTTCGATAATATAGTATACCCTAAATAAAATCTTAACAACAACGTGGGAAGCGATTGATTACATATGATACAATCTGAATAGAATGACTGCTTGAAAATTGAAAACAGCGGAGGTTTCTACATGAATAAAGAAGAATTTTTGCAACGCTATGCAATTGATCGAAAAGGTACGAACTCCTTGAAATGGGACAAGCTTGAGGAACGTTTCGGTGATGCGGATTTACTTGCAGCATGGGTAGCGGATATGGAATTTAAAGCACCAGAAGAAGTAATAGATGCGATGAAAGAAAAAGTCGACTTTGGAGTATTTGGCTATACATATGCGCCGGATTCTTATTATGACGCATTTATTAAGTGGGAGCGCGAGCAACACGGATATGAAGTGAAGCAGGAATGGATGCGCTTCTCCACTGGTGTCGTTACTGCGTTATACTGGTTCGTCAATGCATTTACAAAACCTGAAGATGCCGTGATCATCCTGTCGCCAGTTTATTACCCGTTTGCGAACGCAGTGAAAGATACTGGTCGTACTCTGATCAGTAGCGAACTTGTCAATTCAAATGGTGTCTATACGATCGACTTTGAAGACTTTGAAAAGCAAATAGTAGATCATGAAGTGAAGTTATTCATTCATTGTACACCGCATAATCCTGTTGGCCGTGTATGGACGGCTGAGGAAGCGGAACAACTGTTGTCTATTTGTGATAAGCATGACGTGCTAGTTGTATCGGATGAAATCCATCATGATATGACGTTTGACGATCATAAACATATACCATCTGCCATTGTCGCAGACGGTAAATTCTCTGAACGTGTCATAACTGTTACGGCTGCGTCGAAAACATTCAACTTGGCAGGTTTATTGACATCCCAGATTATTATTGAAAACGAAGTGTTATTGAAGCAATTCGATACGTTCGTGAAATCCGTAAATCAGACTGAAGTAAATATGCTTGGCATGACCGCTGCAGAGGCAGCATATAATCATGGCGCAGACTGGCTAGAAGGTTTGCGCGAAGTTGTCCAGGCGAATGCACGCTATGCAGTGGAACAATTTACTGCACATGCGCCTAAATTAGTAATTACTCCACTTGAAGGTACGTACTTACTATGGATTGATTTGCGCGCATATATCGAGCCGGATGGTGTGAAAGAATTCGTCCAAGATACATGTAGATTGGCGATCGATTACGGAGAGTGGTTCGGAGAAAACTCCAAAGGATTTATCCGTTTGAATCTTGGTACAGAACCGCACTATATCGAGAAGGCTGTCGACACTATTATCGAGCATTTACCACAGCTATAAGAATATAAAAAGGGTCGCTACATCGTCAGTGAGACGTTGTGGCGATCCTTTTTTTCTTAGATTTCTGAAGGTAGAAATCCGAGCAGTGGTTTTAATTCTTTCTCAAGAAATGGCTTTGCCTGTAGCATATTTCTAAACGACTTATAGCGTGTGATTTGCTCAGAACTCGGTTGCTTGTCGTTTCGATAGGCGCGAATCAATATGTTTTTTGGTGTATGTTCCATATCGATGAATTCAACAAGCTGGGCTTCATAACCGACTAAAGTTAACAGTTCGGCACGAATCGAATCAGTTGCAAGTGCAGCAAAACGTTCTTTCACTAGACCGTGTTGCAACATGACATCCAGTGCAGGAGCTTGGACTTGTGAAAATAGCTCATGTTGACAACAAGGAACGGATAGAATAACCGAAGCGCCCCAGTTAACGGCTTTTGCCAATGCCATATCAGTTGCTACATCACATGCGTGGAGTGTCACGACCATGTCGACTGCCGTATCCCCATCGTATTCATTGATGTCGCCTACTAAGAATTCGAGCTGATCATAGTGCAGATCACGTGCAATTTCCTGACACTCTTCAATGACTTCTTTTTTTAAGTCCAATCCCGTGACCTGAATATCAAGTCCTTTTTCAATTCGCAAGTAGTGATACAATGCGAACGTCAAATAAGATTTACCTGATCCGAAGTCTAAGATACGAATAGGGCGGTCCTTTGGTAAATGCGATAGGGTATCGTCAATCAGTTCAACAAAACGATTGATTTGACGAAACTTATCGTGTTTTTGATTTTTGACTTTACCTTCTGGCGTTTGGACACCAAGGCGGATAAGGAATGGGTATGGAGTTCCTTCATGTAAAGCATAATTCTTTGTCCGATTATGTGCATAATCAACGGTCTTTTCCGTGTTTAGGAAAATGCGTTTGATGGATACTTTCATTTTTTTAGAAATCTGAATCTGCATCGTTTCATCGGATAGATCAATATGAAACTGTTTGAAGTTTTCCAACGCATCTTGAAGCGGCTTTGCCACATCTTCAAGTGCTATATTTTCGTGTTTTAGAACACGTTCATGTTGATATTCAAATTGAATATAAAATGCACCTTTTAATTCAAGTGGTTTTAACTTAATTCTCTTTACATCATTGGATTTCATTCGTGGTCGACTAATGGTCGCGCGGATGAATGTTCCATCTGTCATGCGTCGCTGGAGTAATTCCAGCACGTCATCTACTGACATTGTTTGACACTCCTGTCTGGGTTCAGTTCAATAGGAATCCTTGCTTTTGCAAGAATGCTTGCAGTTCGGCTCTTCTCGGTGCTTCAAGGAAGTCTGCCATTTCCTTTGTCCATGTAGTTTCACGTTGATTGGAGTCACGGGTAGCATAGTATTCTTTCATGATTTCATCATATGCTGGTAATAGATCGTTGTATTTTTCCTCATTATACGTATTTTCATGTAAGACCGCTTCTACAGGCAACCGTGGTTTGACACCATTGGATTCGTTTGGAACACCAATCGACAAGCCAAATAACGGTACAACACCTTTAGGTAGTTCCAGTACTTCCGAAATTTCTTCCATAGCGTTACGCACACCGCCGATATAGCAAATACCATATCCTTTTGATTCAGCTGCGATGACGACGTTTTGCGAGAATAGACCCACGTCAATTGCGCCTACCAATACATTCTCTGCTACGGTATAGTCAATCTCCTGACCATGTAAGCGAGCTGCGTGAGACAATCGGTTATAGTCCATGCAAAAGACCAATACGGCACCTGCTGTATAGAATTGGCGGCGGTTCTTAGAAAGCTCCGCTAGTTGACCACGCTTTTCAGTGTCGGTTACATACATGACGGTACAAGCTTGCACAAAGTGAGAACTTGCCGCGTGCTGACCTGCCTTAATTAGTTCCATTACTGTTTCTCTTGAGATCGGTTCATCTTTGTAACGTCGAACTGATGAGTGAGACTTTAATAAATCGATTACCATACAATCCCTCCGCATTCGTTTTTATCAGGTCAAAACTTCCTGAAACTCTTCTTTTATCCTACACCATTCTGATCTTTCGGGAAACACTGAAGCTTAATTTGACTGTCTTATATGGTGATTCCTAGTATGAAATTTCCACGTTCTAATAAAAACTTTAGTTATGTAAAAGTCAGACAATCCCGGTTGGGGCGAAAGGTTTGTTAAGATAGAAGGAAATCATCTACCAAGGAGGGTATGTTCAGTATGAAACTTGACCATATTGTCTATTTTACTCGTGATGACGTTAAAAACGTAGTCATAGAACAACATGAAAAAGGCAATCAGGCAATAGTGGGCGGACAGCATGAGAACTGGGGAACCGCCAATGCATTATTGTATACCGAAAATGTATATATTGAATGGCTTACAGTAGAAGATGCGGAAAAAGCGCAAGTAGCAGCAGCCGACCAACCACTTATTGCACAATACTTTCATGATCAGCAACAAGGAGACGGCTGGGCGACTGTATGCTTCTCAGTTGAAGATATGGAACAATGGAAGAAGGAACTAGACAACAAAGGTTTCACAACAACTAAGATTCTTCATGCTTCTCGAAAAACAGAAGAGGGAACAGTGCTTCATTGGAAGATGCTCTTTATAGAACAAAGTGTATCAAATGAATTACCCTACCCATTCTTTATTGAATGGAAAGAATCAGAAACACAACGACAGACCCGCCTTGAAAAAACAGGTGCACGTACAGCGACTCATACTCAACAGAGAATTTCAGAATGTATTTTCCATGTAGAAGATCCATTGCGCGAGACAGCGGAGTGGGCAGTGTTATTGTCAAAGAAAGTTGGAGATACACATGACATTCAATTCGGAGATGTTTTATTGCGCTTTGTAGAAAAACAAGACACGGTACAACGCTTGGCGGGTATTCGTTTCTTATCGAACGATTAGGCAACAGAACGAAGGGTAAACTATATGTAAAGACGTCGGAGGGATGCTAGCATGGATGTGTTAATAGAAAAAGCCGTAATTGTCGGCGTGCACGAACAAAAGGACTTGCATTTTGAATATGCAATGGAAGAGTTGAAGAACTTAGCTGAAGCAATAGAAGTAGAAGTCGTAGGCGAAGTGTCACAAAATCTGGAACGAAAAAATCCATCCACTTATATTGGAAAAGGAAAGATTGATGAAATCCGTGACACTTATGAAGAAGCAGAAGCGAATTTACTCATATTCAATGATGAATTATCTCCTTCCCAGTTGCGAAATCTCGAAAGAGAACTAGAATGTAAAATCATCGACCGTACGATGCTTATATTGGATATTTTTGCGAGACGCGCACGTAATCGAGAAGCACAAATGCAAGTTGAATTGGCACAACTACAATATACCTTGCCCCGACTTGTTGGACTTCGTGCATCACTCAGTAGACAAGGTGGCGGTACGGGAGGTGGCTTGCAGAATAAAGGGGCCGGTGAAACAAAGCTTGAGCTCGATCGCCGGAAGATTGAAGATCAGATTGCTAAACTTCGACGGGAACTTGAGCATGTAAGTGACCAACGTGAAACGCAACGAAAACAACGAGTAAGAAGTGGCATACCTGTCGTATCTATCGTGGGTTATACAAATGCAGGGAAATCGACGTTGATGAATCGCTTATTGCAATATACGGATGTCGATGAATCCAAAGAAGTTAGTGAAAGGGATATGTTGTTCGCAACGCTTGAAACCGCAGTTAGAAAGATCAAGCTCTCTGATAAAAAGGAATTCATTTTGACGGATACAGTAGGATTCGTTTCCAAACTCCCACACCATCTCGTCCAAGCGTTCCGTTCGACGCTAGAAGAAGCTAAGAATGCAGACTTATTATTGCATGTCGTGGATGTTTCCGATGAAGAACATGGCCATATGATGGATGTAACCAATGAAACCTTAGAAGATATAGGCGTGAAAAGTATTCCTACCATCAATATCTATAATAAATCGGACTTGGCGGAAATTTCCTATCCACGCATAAAAGATCAAAGTATTTGGATGTCTGCAGGCGAAAATAAAGGCATCCCTGAATTGTTGACATTGATTCAGCAAAATTTATTCCGTCAATATGTCACATGCAAGCTAATGATTCCATATGATCGTGGCGAAATCGTCGCACATCTTAATGAAAATGCCTCGATTAAAGATACTGCATACGAAGAAGAAGGAACTGTTATGACAGTAGAGATGCCACAAAGTGAATGTGAACGACTGAAAGAATTCGTTCTGAAGTAAATGTAATTGAAGAAAGGCAAAAAAGAGCTGCACGCGCAATGCGTGCAGCTAAAACCTTTTATCTTTATAAGAAGAGAAAGGGGGTGGGATGCTTCTAGTTTGCCCGATTGCCAAAAATCTAAACCTTGCGATGAAAAATGTGATGAAATACTTAGAATACTCGTTTATATGGCCCAAGAATTTAACATGGTCCATTTGGGAGAAAGGATACAAATCGGTAAAAATTGGTTGAACTATGAACCCTTTTCTTTAATCAACCGTACAACTACTTAAGAACAGCATATCAAAGGAGCGATAAATTCTATGAAAAAATGGACAACGATTCTAACAGCAGGAACGCTAGCGTTTGTATTGAGTGCTTGTGGTCAAACTGCTGAGCCGAAAGAAGATCCAATGACAGGTGAAAAAGAAGAAGTAGTTGTAAAAAGCGAACTAACAGCTGGTGAAGTAATTGAAAAGGCAAATGCCGCTTCAGAAACTCAACATAGTCTGCATTCCGACATGGAAATTAAGCAGAAGATTCAAATGGGAGAAGGTACGCATGATGTTGACTCAACACTTAGTATGGACATGATCTTAGAACCGTTGGCTATGCATCAAACGGTCAATACGCAATTAGCGGGTGAAGAAGTAGCTGTAGAACAGTTCATTACAGAAGACGGTTTCTTCATGAAAGACCCTCAATCGGGGAGTTGGATGAAGTTCGAAGATGATATGTACGAACAAATCATGGGACAAATTGCGGGTGCTCAAGAATCACCTGTCGATTTCTCTATGTATGAAGAATATGCAGATGATTTTACATTTGAACAGACGAATGATGAATATGTATTAACATTGAAAGGCTCCGGTGAAAAATTCACATCGCTTATGAATGATATGATGAAACAAAACATGCCAGCAGGAGCAGAGGAATCCTTATTGGAAGAATCAGATATGAAAGTGGAAAAAGTTGATATGAAAATCACACTCGATAAAAAGACATTCTTCACAAAAGACTTCGATATGGATATGATCATGGTATTTGAACAGCAAGGGGAACAGGCTAAAATCACACAGAATATTAAAGGGACTATGACAAAAATCAATGAAATTGAAGAAATCAAAGTACCTAAGGAAATACTTGATAGTGCAGTAGATATGAGTGACATGATGAATCAGCAGTAAAAAAATCGTTTTCCGTATTATACGGAAAACGATTTTTTACTGCTTAAAGCAATGCATGAAACAAAATATAGTGTTGAAGACTCATTGTTTGGATTCTATAAAAAGTAATGATAATGATTTTCAGTTGGCGGTTGACATCATATGCTAAACACGTTAATGTTGATCATGAGCGAATGATAATCATTTTCATTTAAGTGATAAAAGCTCAAATATTCGATATCGAGGTTCTTCATGAAGAAACGTTACTTAATTACAGCGGTTATACTTCTATCATTCGTTTCGCTGTTTGTTGGCGCAAGCCGAATTACCCCAGCGGACTTATTAGACTGGCGCTCAGAAGAAACAGAGATTTTCTTAATTAGCCGAGTTCCACGATTAGTCGCGATATTGCTTGCAGGTGCCGGAATGAGTATCGCCGGTTTGATCATGCAACAACTCAGCCGAAATAAATTCGTTTCCCCAACTACGGCAGGCACATTAGACGCGACCAAGCTTGGAATATTAGTATCCATGTTGATATTTACTAACGCAACATTACTAGAAAAAATGGCGGTCTCATTCACATTCGCCTTACTTGGTACATTCTTGTTCATGCAAATTCTGGACCGTATTAAATTTAAAGATGCGATATTCATTCCGCTTGTTGGATTGATGTTCGGTAACATCTTATCTTCCATTACCACATTCTTTGCATTTAAGGCTAACGTGATTCAGAATATGTCTGCTTGGCTTCAAGGAGACTTTTCCATGATCATGAAAGGTCGTTATGAGCTTTTATACATCAGTGTTCCTGTGTTAATCATTACATATTTATATGCGAATCGATTTACAGTGGCGGGAATGGGGGAAGATTTTGCCAAGAACTTAGGACTGGCTTACAAGAGTATAGTCAATATTGGCTTAGTTCTAGTTGCATTGATTACGACAACTGTAGTATTGACAGTAGGACTGATTCCGTTCTTAGGATTAATCATCCCGAACATCGTCTCCATCTTTAAAGGAGATCATCTACAAAAGACGTTGCCACATACCGCATTACTAGGCGCGGTTTTCCTTCTTATCTGTGACATTCTGGGCAGGGTTATTATATTCCCGTATGAGATCTCGATCAGTTTAATGGTCGGTGTCATTGGAAGTGCAATCTTCCTGTTCTTGTTGTTTAGGGGGAAAGCTTATGCGTAACAGAACGAAGTTACTAATTTTACTAGCATTTTCATTGGTGTTTTGTGGATTATATTTATTCCATGACTTGAACGGCAGCTATGACTACGCGCTTCCTAGAAGAGCAATTAAAGTAGTCGCGATGGTTTTGACAGGCGTCGCAGTGGCATATTCCACCGTTATTTTTCAGACGATTACGCATAACCGTATCCTGACACCGAGTATTATGGGATTGGATTCATTGTATATCCTTCTGCAAACCGTTCTAATATTCTTTTTTGGATCAACGTCATTCGTACTGATTAATCAGCAATTCAACTTCATGCTATCGGTTGGAGCGATGGTATTGTTCGCTTTGCTGCTCTATCACTTTTTATTCGGCAGAGGAAACCGTCCAATCTACTTCTTGTTGTTGGTCGGTATTATAGTCGGTACATTCTTTGGAAGTATTTCTACATTCCTGCAAGTGATGATTGACCCGAATGAATTCTTGCGCGTGCAAGATAAGATGTTTGCGAGTTTTAACAATATTAACGGGGATCTCGTCTGGTGGGCATTTGCCATACTGGTTATAACGTTGATTATCGGTTGGCGCTATATTAATGAACTTGATGTCTTATCATTGGGTCGCGATACCGCGATAAACCTCGGTGTGCCGTATCAGAAAGTCGTCAAACTAATGCTGATACTGTCGGCCGTGTTAATCGCGGTATCCACAGCACTCGTAGGACCGATTACATTCTTCGGATTAATCGTCGCCAACTTGTCGTATCAATTCTTCAAAACATTTAAGCATTCGACCTTAATCGCGGGTGCTGCATTGATGAGTATCATTGCATTAGTCGGTGGTCAGTGGATCGTCGAGCGCATCTTCTCTTTCTCGACCACACTGAGTGTAATCATTAACTTTGTCGGTGGCATGTACTTTATTTACTTATTATTAAAGGAGAGTCGATCCTCATGATTCAAGTTCGTGAGCTAACGAAATTTTATGGCAAAAAAGCAGTCGTCGAAAAGGTCAGTGTAAATATACATCGTGGGAAAATTACATCATTCATTGGACCAAACGGGGCTGGTAAATCTACTCTTCTTTCAATGGTAAGTCGATTAATGGATGCTGACACGGGCGAAGTATTGCTTGATAAACATAAGGTAAAAGAAATGAAATCCAATGACTTTGCTAAGCGCGTTGCGATATTAAAGCAATCCAACTTCATGAATGTTAAGTTGACAATCCGTGAACTCGTCGCATTCGGTCGTTTCCCGCACTGTAAGGGCCGTTTGCAAGATGAAGATGAGCGGATGGTCGATCAGGCACTTGAATATATGGGCTTGATTGACATGCAAGAAGCTTATTTGGATGAATTATCCGGTGGACAGCGTCAACGAGCTTTCATTGCAATGACAATTGCACAAGATACGGATTATATTTTATTGGATGAGCCACTAAATAACTTGGATATGAAACATTCTGTACAGATTATGAAAATCTTGCGTCAGCTCGTTGATGATTTAGGGAAAACAGTAGTCATCGTCTTGCATGACATCAACTTTGCGTCCGTCTATTCAGACCGTATCGTTGCATTAAAGAATGGTAAAGTCGTCAAGGACGGTTTAACCAACGATATTATTACATCAGAATCATTACGTGAGATCTACGATATGGATATTCCGATTCAACAAATGAAGAATTGCCGTATTTGCGTCTACTTTAACTCGTAAAATTAAATCGAAAAGTGAGGACTACATTTAACATGAAAAAACTTACACTCTCTCTATTTGCACTAATCTTAATGCTTGCACTAGCTGCTTGTGGCGGTGCCAAAGAAGAAGAAAAACCTGCAGACAACGCAACACCAGAAGATAAGCCGGCTGAAGAAAGCACGGAAGTAACAATTGAGCATGAACTTGGCGAAACAACACTTGAGAAAAACCCTGAAAAAGTGGTAGTATTCGACTTTGGAACTTTGGATACATTAGATGAGCTTGGAGTTGAAGTAGCAGGTCTTCCACAATCAAACGTACCTGGATACCTATCTAAGTATGAAGATGAAAAGTATGAAAACCTTGGTAGTTTGAAAGAGCCTGACTTTGAAGCAATTAATGCAATGAAGCCAGATGTAATTTTCATCTCTGGTCGTCAAACAGACTTGTACGATCAGTTGTCTGAAATCGCACCAACTATCTATATGGGTGTTGACACATCTAACTACATGGAATCATTCAAAGAAAACATGGGCAAAATTGCTGAAATCTTCGACAAAGAAGATGAAATGAACACTGAATTAGCAGACGTAGACGCAAGTATTGAAGAAATCAAGTCTAAAACTGAAGGCGTAGACAGCAAAGCGTTGATCGTCTTGGCGACTGAAGGAAAAGTAAGTGCATACGGTCCAAGCTCACGTTTCGGACTAGTTCACGACGTATTCGGTTTTGAACCGGCTGATGAGAAAATTGAAGTTTCTACACATGGACAAAATATTACATTTGAATATATCTTAGAAACAAACCCAGATATTCTCTTTGTGATTGACCGTGACGCAGCAATTGGTAACGGTGCAACAGCAAAAGACTCTGTTGAAAATGATCTAGTGAAGAAAACAAACGCATTCAAGAACGACAAAATGGTTTATTTGAATGGTGAATACTGGTACCTATCTGGTGGCGGACTTCAATCAATCAAAGAAATGATCAAAGAAGTAGAAGCTGGACTATAAGAATGAAGGAAATCCCGGGAGACTTAGTCTTTCGGGTTTTTTCATTTTTGTGTTGCAAATAGATGTAGCATGCTCAATGAACTGGCTTGAACGCTCTATCGGACCTCGTGACTGCTCTATTAGGCTTCGTAAGCGCTCATAGCGACGCTGCGAGTGCTCTATTGGCCTTCGCAACCGCTGTATAAGCCCACATAAATGCTCATAGCCCCAATCTCCCCAATCGGCTTCTCGAAAAAACTAGTCAAATACAAAGATGAAATGCTATAATGACACATGTAAAGACACCCAAAGATTACATAATGGAAAGGTAGAAGACAGGTGAAGAAGAAAGAGATTTCAAGAAATAAATTATTAGGCATCGCCGGTACAGGGTGGATGTTCGATGCGATGGATGTTGGAATTTTATCCTTCATCATTGCTGCGCTCGCTGTAGAATGGAATTTAACGTCAACGGAGATGGGATGGATTGGCAGTGTGAACTCAATCGGTATGGCCATCGGGGCATTTGGCTTCGGTTTATTAGCCGATCGGATTGGACGAAAACATGTATTCATGCTGACGCTGGTGTTGTTTTCCGTAGCGAGTGGCTTATCCGCGCTGACGACGACTCTATGGGCGTTCTTGGCATTACGTTTCTTAGTCGGAGCAGGATTAGGCGGGGAACTTCCAGTCGCATCGACGCTTGTGTCAGAGAGTGTTTCGGCGAAAGAGCGTGGACGAGTAGTCGTTCTGTTGGAAAGTTTTTGGGCAGCTGGTTGGCTTATTGCTGCGTTGATCGCATATTTTGTAATCCCTGCATTCGGTTGGCGTGTCGCATTGATCATCACGGCTTTGCCTGCTTTTTATGCAATTTATCTACGCCGAAATTTACCGGATTCCAAAAAGTTTGAAGAAGAAGGTAAAACGACAGAAACGACAGGTCATAAACTTAAACAATTACTTGCTCCGGCATTCAGGAAACGAACGATTATGTTGTGGATCGTTTGGTTTGCTGTTGTCTTCTCATATTACGGTATGTTCCTATGGTTACCGAGTGTCATGGTGATCAAAGGTTTTAGTCTGATCAAAAGCTTTGGCTATGTACTACTCATGACATTGGCACAGCTTCCTGGTTATTTCAGTGCCGCATGGCTAATCGAGCGTATGGGACGTAAGTTTGTTCTGGCTACGTATTTATTTGGAACGGCAATCAGTGCGCTTGCTTTCGGCAATGCGGAGACATTGACTACATTGATGCTAGCTGGTGCTTTTCTATCCTTCTTCAACTTAGGTGCGTGGGGAGCACTCTATGCTTATTCTCCGGAACAATACCCTACAGCCATTCGAGCTACGGGGTCTGGAGTCGCTGCGGCTATTGGACGCGTAGGAGGCATTTTCGGACCGCTTCTTGTCGGCTCGTTGTTAGCAGCAGGCTATGGGTTCGGAATCATCTTTGGCATTTTCTGTGCAGCCATTATGGTAGGAGTGCTAGCTGTGATATTCCTTGGAACAGAAACGAAACAAACCGAATTGACATAGTATAAAGTAAGCCGTTTCCATTTAACATAAATGGGAGCGGTTTTTTCAATGGTTAACATTTTTGATTCCACACAGAAACCTTTATAATTACATAAAGGAGTGGATACGATGTTTCGCATACCAGATGAAATGGTGCGTATAGCTTTAGAACGTAGCGAAGGATTTCCGGTAGAAGGCTTTGTCCGTGGAGAAGGTCCGAAATCACCTACACTCTTATTGATCGGAGAGGCGCCAGGAGAACAGGAAGCAATACACGGTGTTCCGTTCGTTGGACGTGCAGGCGATGAGCTGATGAAGTCACTTTCATCCATTGGTTTAACACGTGAAGACGTTTATATGACTAGCTCATTTCGAAGCAGACCATATAAATGGGGGACGAAGAAAGAACGGGATGGGACGTTAACGGAACGTAAATATAATCGTCCACCGACACAAAAAGAGCAATTGGCCCATGCGCTTGTACTTGATTTTGAAGTAGAGAACCTTCAGCCTAAGCTCATTGTGACACTTGGTAATATCGGTTTGCAGCGAATGCTTGGAAAACATGCGAAGGTCACAGCCTTGCATGGACAAGTTCTTACGCAACCTGTTCAATATTTGGCGACATTAGAAGATAAACAATATAGTTTAACGGAGGAGTCCTACACGATATTACCGACATTCCATCCAGCCTCCGTATTTTATCGCCCATCTCTTAGACCCGAACTTGAAGCCGATTGGCAGCGTATCGGTGAGTATCTTCAAGGGCTTACGCAACATCCATTTGAATAAGGTAGAAAAGAGGGTGCATCATGCGTGCTCAAGCAAAACCAAAAGGATCCATTAAAAACTTTATGAGTTTAGTTAAAATGTTACATTGGCCAATAGCCGTGACGGTTTTCGCTTTGATACTGTCTCTAGTTGAAACGGCTGCAGGACTGGCTGTTCCGTTAATTACTAAAGATTTAGTGGACTCTTTCACAAGTGAATTACTAAATTGGAAAACGGGTATCTTCTTACTCGTCTTATTTGTAGTGCAAGCAATCGCCGGAGGATTTTCCTACTATATGCTTGCCTATATAGGTGAGACGGTAGTTGCGGACTTGCGTAATCAATTATGGCAAAAAGTGCTCCGGTTGCCTGTACCGTACTTTGATCAAAATGAAACGGGAGAAACAATGAGTCGTATCACACAAGATACCACTGTATTAAAATCCCTTGTCTCAGAGCATCTAGTATCGTTTATCTCGGGTATGATCTCCATTATCGGAGCGATCGTTATTCTATTGGTACTAGACTGGAAAATGACAGTTATTATGTTAGTCAGTATACCAATCAGTATGGCTATTCTGTATCCGCTTGGGCGGTTAATGCATAAAGTTGCAAAAGCGACACAAGCTGAAATGGCGAAGTTTTCCGGCCATCTCGGACGTGTGCTTGGAGATATACGTTTAGTAAAAGCGTATCGCGCAGAACCTGCTGAAGGTGAAAAAGGAAAAATTGCCATTCAGTCTTTGTTTCGATATGGGCTGAAAGAAGCAAAAATCCAAGCAGTAATTTCGCCTATTATGATGTTGACTATGATGGGTATCCTAGTAGTGATTCTTGGATATGGCGGAGCCCAAGTCGCAAAAGGCGCATTATCGGCTGGAACGCTCGTCGCGATTATATTCTTGTTATTTCAGATTATCGTACCATTTGCACAAATGGCCCAGTTTTTCACTTCATTCCAAAAAGCAGTAGGTGCAACGGAGCGAATTCAAGGGATTTTGCGAATGGATTCAGAGTCTGCAGAAGGTGACAGTATAACGAAAACAGAAGAAGCCATTACGTTTTCAAATGTTCATTTTTCATATGAAGAGGGAAAGAACGTAGTGAACGGAATTTCATTCAATGCTGAGCCAGGCACTGTAACGGCATTTGTCGGACCAAGTGGTGGCGGGAAGACGACGATCTTTTCACTGGTAGAAAGATTTTATCAACCTACATCTGGGGAAATACGAGTTGGAGAAAATTCGATCGATACTATTCCTTTATCCGATTGGCGAAAACGCATAGGCTACGTCTCACAAGAAAGCCCGTTACTCAGCGGAACCATTCTCGATAATATTGCATATGGTCTTGAAGAAAGACCACCTGTCGAACAAGTTATTGAAGCTGCAAAAGCAGCCAATGCTTATACTTTCATAAAAGATATGCCTGATCAATTCGATACCATGGTAGGGGAGCGTGGCATGAAGCTCTCTGGGGGGCAGCGCCAGCGAATTGCGATTGCACGTGCGTTACTGCATAATCCTAAGATTTTATTATTGGATGAAGCTACATCCAATTTAGATAGTGGTTCGGAAACGCATGTTCAAGAAGCGTTACGTCACTTAATGTACGGTAGGACAACTCTCCTTATTGCGCATCGGTTAGCAACGGTGCTGCATGCAGATCAAATATTGTTTTTAGAGAATGGCCAGATCACCGGTAGAGGAAATCATACAGAACTATTACACACACATGATCTCTATCGTGAATTTGCAACAGGACAAGGCTTGGCATAGGAAGTGAAAGGAGAAGATAGTATGTATGAACCGATAGATTCATCGTTCTTTGATGCTCCCGTATTAGAGCTTGCTCGCAATTTAGTCGGCCAATATATTGTCCATGAACAACCCGAAGGACTATCAGTAGTCAGGATTGTGGAAACAGAAGCGTATCATGGGGCCGAAGACCGTGCTGCGCATAGTTACGGTAACCGTAGAACGAAACGTACGGAAGTCATGTTCGGTGAGCCGGGATCCGTCTATACATATCAGATGCATACCCATGTACTGATGAATGTCGTGAGCGCAAAAGAAGGCACACCTCATGCGGTCTTATTACGTGCAGGTGAGCCGATAGAGGGAGTAAGTCATATGCAGGCAAGGCGCGGCATACACATTAAGAAAGTGACGGATCTTACAAATGGGCCAGGCAAGCTTTCCAAAGCGCTTGGAGTGACGATGTCATACTATGGGCATCATTGGACGCAGAAGCCTCTCTATATCGCAGAGGGCTTACCTCAAAGTGAGATAGAAGCTGGGCCACGAGTAGGGATTGGGAATACAGGAGAAGCTGTACATTATCCTTGGCGTTTTTACGAAAAAGACAATCCGTTCGTCTCGAAATATAGAAAATAGGCTAACGAACATTTTACATGTATCTAGCTACAGAGAAGAATAGGGGAAATCATGAAGAAATTATTAAAAATGGGCAGTGCTTTTATTGGAATTGTTGTAGGAGCAGGATTTGCTTCTGGCAATGAAATCATGACGTATTTTACGAGCTTCGGCTATTTAGGCATGATTGGCGCAGTAATTTGTACGGCACTGTTCGCGTATTTAGGAATGACATTAACACGCCTTGGAAGTAGAATGCAGACACCATCGCATAAAGACGCAATCTACAAAATCAGCGGACGTTATTTAGGCGTCATCGTGGATGGCATTATTATCTTCACGCTATTTGGCGTCGGAGTGGTGATGCTTGCAGGTGCTGGCGCCAATTTACACCAGCAATTCGGCTTGCCGACGTATGTAGGTAGTTTACTAATGATAGTATTAGTGTTCTTGACGGTATTATTAAACGTAGATAAGGTAGTTGCAATAATCGGTAGTGTCACACCGCTTTTAATTATTGCAGTAGTCGCTGTATCTGTTTATAGTATCGTCACGATGGATACAACGTTCGCTGTTCTTGACCCTATTGCAAAAGCCTTGCCGACGACATTGCCTAACTGGTTTATATCTGCAATTAATTATGTATCGTTTAATATTGCGCTAGGAGCACCGATGGCGATTGTCATGGGAAGTGCGGAGAAAAATGAAAAAACAGCAGCGTGGGGAGGATTTGCAGGTGGCTTAGGATTGGGTATTTTAATTCTGTTAAGTCACTTGGCGATCTTCTCGCAAATAGAAAACGTAGCAGGGGCAGAATTGCCGATGCTTGCGGTTATTAATAATATTTCACCGATCTTTGCTGTTTTCATGGCGTGTATTTTGTACGGCATGATCTTCAATACAGCAGTTAGTATGTTCTATGCATTTGGTGCTCGATTCATCAAAAGCGGCACGCTAAAGTTTAAAGTGTTTGTAGCATTATCCCTAGTAGTTGGCTATGTACTTAGCTTTTTTGGATTTACTAAATTGGTCAGTACGCTATATCCGGTCGTTGGCTATTTAGGTTTGTTTTTAGTAGCAGCACTCATCACGGCTTCGTTCCGTATGCCAAATAAAATATAAAAACACCCTCGTGAATTGATTCACGAGGGTGTTTTGCGCTTATACTGATTGTAATTGAAGTGCTACAGCTGGACCGAAGAACTCGAAGTGAATTTTCTCTTCTGGTACACCCATTGCGTGAAGCTGCTGAAGAACGAACTCCATGAAGCCAGTAGGTCCACATACGTAAACATCACTGCCCGCAATGACGTTTTCTTCAAGGAACTCACGAGTGAACATGCCGTCCCCCTCTTCTGAATAAAGAGCTTTGTACGTAGAGTTTGGCAATTTTGCATTTAATTGCTCTAGTTTATTCGCAAATGCTTGTTGGCTGCGTGTACGTGCAGAATGCAAGAATGCCACTTCACGTTCAGGAGACAAGTCTGCAATCGTTGAATACATAGCTTTCATAGGTGTAATACCTACACCACCGCTGATTAATGTAACTGGAGCTGTACCTGTTGGATCCAAGAAGAAATCACCTGCTGGTGCACTGACTTCAACAATGTCGCCAACGCTTGCATGATCATGCAAGTAGCAAGATACTACGCCGTTTGGTGATAATGTATCTTCGCGTTTAACCGAGATACGGAATGTCTCATCGTTTGATTTTTGAGACAAACTATATTGACGATTAACAATATTTTTCGCGCCTGGGATTTCCATGCGGATTGTAATGTATTGTCCTGGTAAATAGTATGGTAATTTTTTGCCATCAACAGGCTTTAAGTAAAATGAAGTAATGACATCACTTTCTTCTACTTTGTCGACGATTTCGAAGTCTTTAAATAATGCCCATCCGCCGTCAGCTTTTTCTGTATTCTCGTACATATCTTTTTCTACACCGATGAATGCGCCAGCGATTACACCGTAAGCGGCTTCCCATGCATCCATAATTTCAGGAGTCGCTGCATCGCCAAGTACTTCTTTAATGGCTTTTAATAGATACTCTCCGACAATTGGATAATGTTCTGGCAAGATTCCAAGTGATACGTGCTTGTGAGCGATTTGTACAACAACCGGTAGAATTGCTTCTAGGTTATCGATATGTTGCGCTGCTGCGTATACTGTGTTTGCAAGAGCAGTCTGCTGACGTCCTTGAGACTGATTAGCGTGGTTGAATATATCTAGTAATTCTGGATGAGCTACAAACATATTTTTGTAAAACACTGTAGTAATAGCTGTTCCGTGTTCCTCTAGTACTGGTACTGTGGATTTGATAACGTCGATAGTTTTTTGATCTAACATTGATAAAGCACAACCTCTCCGTATTTGATATCTCTATCATAAATCATTTACGTTTTAAAAGCTATATATTAAATACATGTTTAAAAAGAAAGTGTGAAGGTTGTCACATTCTATTCAAAAAGTAACCATGCTTCCACTTATAACCTTCAGCGTAAATCGATGATTTTTCAATCGGAAATGCTATAATGAAGGAAGAGCAGAAAGTGGTGATATTATGCGTTTGACAATGTATACAGATTATTCGCTGCGTGTTCTGATTTTTTTAGCTACTAAGAAACCGGGTGAATTATCCACTGTTCAAGAAATATCGGATGCTTATCAGATCTCGAAAAATCACCTCACCAAAATAGTCCATGAATTAGGGAAGCTGGAATTGATCGAAACTATTCGCGGTCGTGGTGGCGGAATCCGTCTCAGTGTAGAACCGATTAGTATCAATGTAGGAGAATTGGTTCGTAAAACAGAAGACGACTTTCATTTAGTCGAATGTTTTGATCCAAATAAAAACATGTGCGTATTGTCCCAGGCCTGCCGGCTAAGGGGTGTATTATATGAAGCACTCCAAGCTTATTTTGCCGTACTCGATCGCTACACGATTGCAGACTTCCTTCATAATAAAGACGAAATACAATCTTTACTATTTCCCACTAGTCAATCAGAATTAGTGTGATAGAATATAGTTAGTAAACATAGTGAAATAGGAGGAATTAAAAAATGTCAAAAGTTTTGGTTATTGGACATAAAAACCCGGATACGGATTCTATCGCATCTGCGATTACGTATGCATATCTCAAACAACAAATTGGTGTGGATGCAGAAGCTGTACGTCTAGGGAATATCACGAAAGAAACAGCGTACGCTCTTGAGACTTTCGGTTTTGAAGCCCCACGTCTAATTGAAAAAGCGGCAACTGAAACATCCCAAGTCATCTTAGTCGACCACAATGAAAAGCAGCAAAGTGTGGATGACTTGGATGATGTACAAGTGTTGGAAGTGATCGATCATCACCGCATTGCGAATTTCCAGACAAATGATCCGCTCTATTACCGTGCCGAACCAGTAGGCTGTACAGCAACGATTTTGAATAAATTATTCAAAGAACATGGCGTTGAAATACCGAAAAATATTGCTGGTTTAATGCTTTCCGCTATTGTGTCGGATTCATTGCTGTTCAAATCACCAACGTTTACAGCTCAAGATCAGGCAGCAGCTGAAGAACTTGCCGCTATTGCAGAAGTAGATGCGGCTGTATATGGTTTAGACATGTTAAAAGCAGGGGCGGACTTGAGTTCAGTGCCAGTAAGAGATTTGGCTAACTTAGATGCAAAAGAATTTGTTTTCGGCGATGTGAAAATGGAAATCGCACAAGTAAACGCAGTGGACTTGCAAGATATCCTTGGACGTCAAGATGAACTAGAAGTTGTATTAAATGAAGTGATCGAACAAAAGGGATTGGATTTATTCCTGTTTGTTGTGACTGACATCATTAATAGTGACTCGGTTATCATTGCGCTTGGAAAAGAAGCGGAACGTGCAGGGTCTGCGTTTAATGTAGATTTCAACAATAATTCTGCATTATTAAGAGGAATCGTTTCACGCAAGAAACAAATTGTTCCTGTATTGACTGAAGCACTTTCATAATCAGTAGACTGTCACAGAGAATCGGTAACTCGATTTCTGTGACAGTTTTTTTATCCTAAATCTAATGGTTGGGTGGCAGGCCCTTCCAAGACGGTTCCATCTGCACGGAACCGTGAACCGTGACAAGGACAGTCCCATGTTTGATCTCCTTTATTCCATCGGGTGCGGCAACCCATATGCGTACAGATCGGAGAGTCGGTTCGGGCGATATGTCCACCAGCAAATTCTTTTACAGTACGGCCGCCTAATAATAAGCCACGATTGAACAATGAACCAAAATCGCTTCTGCCTGGAGAAAACAATTCACTTGCGGCATTCGATCGTCCGACAATTGCATCCGAAATGATTTCTGCACAGGCCAAAGAGTTGGATAGTCCCCATTTCCGATAGCCCGTACTAATATAAACGTCTGGAGAAGACGTTGAAATGGCTCCTGCATAAGGTATTAAATCGGGGGTAGATGGATCCTGTGCCGACCATTTGTAGACAATATCAGGATGTCCCAAAGTCGTTTTTATATCCTCGGTCAAGCTATCATAATGTAATTGCGTTTCTTTTTCTGAACCGGCAGGATGCGATTGCGCACATAGCAACAAATACGATTGATCATCAATCGTAGCGGTTCGTATGGAGCGTTTCGGCTCGTCCACTGCTATATATTGATGGTCAAATGGCGTTTCGGTTTTTGCTGCAGCGATATAGGATCGCTCCACGTCCAGTTTGAGAATTTGCATGCCTTCTAGAGCTTCAATAGGGTAATGAGAGCAGATGACGAGCTGACGGTAACCGACTATTTTAGATGAAGAGAGCTTGACGAAATGACGATCGGTATCCAAAGCAGCGACTTGTGCATGTTCAAATATTCGTGCTCCTTCTTTCACAGCAAGTTCCGCTAGTTGTTGACCGAAACGAACGGGATGTATTTGCGCTTCGTCTTCGACTAGTAATGTGTGAGCAGTTTCGAATGGCAAGTAGGATGCATTTCCTGCAAGAACAAATGGAATTCCAATCGCTTCGTAAGCTTTTTTTTCCGCAAGTAATCGTTCTGTGCCCTCAGCCGATTGAGAATAAAGTGCTGAATGGGCAGCTTGCAATTGGTCTGCTTCAGAAATGGAGCGTGCGAAATCAAGAGCTTGTTCATTCACATTGAAATATCGTTTAGCACTATCCACATCAAATTGTTCAATCATATCCGCATACACCAAATCGTGTTGGGCGGTTAATTTGCCTGTAGAGTTTCCTGTTGCGCCGTGCAGCAAGTTGTTCTTCTCTAGCAACACCACGTCTTTTCCTTGTTTAGCTAAAAAGTAAGCATTCGCTATTCCACTTAAACCACCTCCGATGATCAACACTTCACATGTTAAATCATCTTCTACTGTTGGATAACTAGAATTCGGATAAGCAGTAGCAAGCCATAATGATTCATTCATTTAGACACCTCATTCTTTAAATTTACATAACGTAAGCATTAACATTGTTGCCAACTTTACTTGAATCTAAAATAGAAGATAGAAAGGTGGGGCAAAAAATGAAAATTGAAGTATGGTCGGATTATGTTTGTCCATTTTGTTATATTGGTAAAAGACGTTTGGAGTATGCCTTAAAACAGTCGGGACTTGACGAAAAAGCGGAGGTTATATTCAAGGCATATCAATTGGATCCAAGTACACCTATCGATTCTGGCCAATCGATAGTGGATGGATTAGCCGTTAAATTTAATGTCAGTAAACAAGAAGCAGAAAACATGATGAAGAATATAGAAGAGCAAGCAAAAACAGTGGATCTTCATTATCAAGTGGATAAAATGAAAACATCCAATACATTCGATGCACATCGCCTTGCGAAATTCGCAGAAAAGCACGGACTCGAGAAGGAAGTAACAGAGCGGCTAATGCATAGCTACTTCGTAGAAGGGGAGAGCATCGATACGGAGCCAGTACTCGTAGCGATCGCCACAGAGGCTGGATTGGATGTAGAGAAAACCAAGGCGATGCTTCATAGTAATGACTTCTCTAACGAAGTGAAACGCGATATTGAAGAAGCGCAGGAAGTTGGAGTTAAAGGCGTACCGTTCTTTGTTATTAATAGGAAGTATGCTATAAGCGGCGCACAGCCCACAGAAGCATTTGTCGAAGCGTTAGAAAAGATTGCCGAAGAAGAAGGAATTACGAAACCAACGTTACAAGTACTAGGCGCGGATCATGGCGGTCAATGTGACGACGATTCTTGTGATATCTAACTTTCTTGAAAAGTAGATAATCTAAAAGGGTATAGTTTACATTCGTGGAGGATGTATTTCATTTACGATTAACTAGCACCTTATCCCAAGGTAGTGAGTCCACACTATAATGAAAGAAAAGCTTGAAGATATACTCAGAAAAGTTCTCGAGTTGTCTTCAAGCTTTTAAAGCAGTGACCTATTCGGGTTGCTGCTGTTTTATATTTTCTTCATCTTTAGAAACTACAATCGTCATTTGAATATCAATTACATCGCCGACCATGACACCACCAGCTTCGATTGCGCGATTCCACATTAAACCGAAGTCTTTTCTTTTGATTTCACCCTCGACAAGATAAGTAGCGCCGAATATGGTGACTTCTTTGGGAGTGATATAGAATACTGCCCGCTTCGTCGTGTTTTTAACAGTGAGGTCACCGGACATTTGATACTTGCCGTCTGTGTCGTTGTAAATGGAACGAGAAGTGAAAGTCATTTGTGGAAAGATTTGTGCATCAAAAAAGTCTTTCGAGCATAAATGTAGATCACGGTCTCTATTCTTCGTCTGGATTGAAGGGACAATTACTTGAAAATTAATCTTGCTCTTTGTTAGATCCGCTATATTCCCTTGTAATTCACCTGAAAACTCTTCAAACGTTCCCGTTACAGTGGATACCATCATATGTGGAACTGAAAAGCCGACAGTGGACGCTATGCGATCTACTTTCCATCTATTCACTTTCACTCCTCCTTATGGATATTTAGTTAGCTAAACTGTAATTGAAATAACTTTGAAAGTCAAAATGAAATACCTTGTCAAAAAGGCCGATTGCAAGCATACTAATAGATGGATAAGATTGTTTCCGTAAAATTGGAGACACGTATACTGAAAGGACTTGATGTAGGTGTCAAAACATCGATGGTTTGAAGAACTTCAAAAGAAAATACAAAGCGGTTGGTTGTTACTTGATGAACCACTAAACAAATATACGAAAACACGCCTAGGCGGTAAAGCGGATGTCGTTGCCGCGCCTGGCACAATAGAAGAAGTGCAAGCGGTTGTTAGCTATGCTTACGATCACAATATACCGATTTTATTGCTAGGGAACGGTTCGAATATGGTCGTTCGTGACGGCGGTGTACGAGGAATTGTCATGTATATGGCGAACTTCAATCATATAAATATTGAAGGTAATAGAATGATAGCGGAAGCTGGTGCTGACATTATTGAAGCCTCTAGGGAAGCGGCAAAAGCCTGCTTAACGGGTCTAGAGTTTGCGTGTGGAATACCGGGGTCAATCGGTGGTGCCATGGCAATGAACGCAGGTGCATACGGTGGAGAAATCAAAGACATTATTCTTCAAGCAACCGTAATGGACAGCACAGGAAAGATTTTTGTGCTTTCAAAAGACGAGTTGGAACTAGGGTATCGCAAAAGTATCATTACTACAGAAGGTTATTATGTTTTATCAGCAGAGTTCGTACTCGCTCAAGGTGAGCAAAAAGATATCGATTCTGTGGTGGCGGACTTAACGTTCCAGCGTGAGTCGAAACAACCTCTCGAATATCCTTCAGCGGGTAGTGTGTTCAAACGACCACCGGGCTACTTCGCTGGGAAGTTGATCCAGGATAGTGGATTGCAAGGTAAAGGGTTTGGTGGAGCGGAAGTGTCTACTAAGCATGCGGGATTCATCGTGAATAAGAAAGACGCTACGGCGTCGGATTATATTCGGACGATTGAGATGGTGAAAGCGGAAGTGAAGAAGAATTTCGGGATTGATCTGGAGATGGAAGTGAAGATCGTCGGGGAAGAGCTTTCGGAATAATAAGGGTTGCACGTGCTGTCCAAGATGTCAGGGCTTTACTGACTTCTTAGGACAGCTTTTTTACGTTGGGAATTGGTAGGGAAAGGTGCTATTGATAGGCTGGCGATGGGGGAGGGTAGGGGGATTTGCGCTCTAGGCGGACGCGTTCTGGAGGGGACGCGGTGAGCCGACTGTTCGCTACGCTCTCTTAGTCGTCTCACCTGTCGTCCTGATCCTCCAAGAGTCGCCGCCTGCCGCTCCAATCCCTTGCAATATGAGTGGATAATACTTTTTGTTGCGCATTAAAGTAAGTGTTGTAATAGATTTTGAACTTCAATACTTGAATCTTAATAAGTGAAGACAAAACAATAATTCACACACTTTCTACAGAAAGTGATCCCGGTACTCGCACTATCAACGTAGGATGGAAGCGGAAGTTGGGGGCGACTCCCGATGGATCAGCCCGATCAGGTGAGACAACCAAAAAGGAGCACAGCGACTTGGTTGGCTCACCGCGGGCCCATGGGAAAGCGTCCCCCAACTGGAGCTTCCATCCCGAACCACTCA
>NZ_JARIEA010000019.1 GCF_029267015.1 Sporosarcina ureae
GGAAGCAAGCTTCCAACAGTTCGCTCGACTTGCATGTATTAGGCATGCCGCCAGCGTTCGTCCTGAGCCAGGATCAAACTCTCCATAAGAGAAATTCGATTAGCTCGAGTTTCATTTGCTGGCATCAATTAAGATACTCATTTTGTTTGTGTCACTGGCAAGCCAGGCACAAACTGTATTTCGTTAACGTTTTGCTGTTCAGTTTTCAAGGTTCGTGTTGCAGTCGCGTTCTTGACTGTTCTATTACTATATCAGGCACTATTTGAACTGTCAACAACTTTAAACATGTTTTTTTCAATTTCTCTTTAAATATTTTTGAAATCAATACTTTCAACGCTTCAAAAGCAGTTAAAAAAACAGAGAAGACCGCTCCCCTACTGAGTTTGAGAGCGGTTTTTTATTATTTGATATAAATGAAATACAAAATAAAAATCACAAATAACCCGTACATAATCGGATGAATCTCTTTACGTCTTCCGCTCACTAGCATAGTAATTGGATAGAAAACGAAGCCGATCGCGATTCCTGTTGCGATACTATACGTCAACGGCATAGCAATAATTGTAAAGAATGCAGGTACCGCAATTTCAAAACGTGTCCATTCAATATTACCTAATGTCGATACCATCAACACCCCTACGATAATTAAAGCAGGAGCCGTAACTGCAGGCGTGATGACCAGTAGTAAAGGAGAGAAGAATAAGGCTAGCAAGAACAATAAGGCCGTTACAATAGAAGCAAACCCTGTTCTAGCCCCCGCTGCGACCCCCGCAGTAGATTCAATATAAGAAGTAGTAGTGGATGTACCCATTATTGCTCCTGTTACTGTCGCCAACGAATCTGCAAGCAATGCATTACCAGCACGTGGAAGACGATCTTCCTTCATCAGACCTGCTTGCGTAGCTACTGCAACTAGCGTTCCTGCAGTATCAAAGAAGTCTACGAAAAGGAATGTGATGACGATAACCAGGAATTGTGTTGTCATCAATGAACCTGGATCGTTGATGATTGCGTCGAATGCCGCGCCGAATGTCGGAGCGACCGATGGGATTTTATCTACTACTTTGTGCGGAATGTCTATGAGACTGACCGCCATACCTAAAACAGTTGTCATAATCATACCGTAGAAAATAGCACCTTTGATTTTCCGCACCATCATTATGATCGTGATTACTAACCCAAAGATTGTTAACAAGGTTGGACCAGCTGTTAAATCGCCCAAGCCTACCAACGTGTTTTCATCCCCTACAATAATATTTGCATTTTGCAGACCGAGGAACGTAATGAATAAACCTATACCTGCTCCTACCGCAAATTTCAGTTGTGCGGGTATGGCATTGATGATCATCTCGCGTAAACCAGTTAATGAAAGAACGATAAAGATTAATCCGGAGAACAATACGCCAGTCAATCCCGTTTGCCAAGGAATGCCATACGTCAATACTACTGTGAAAGCGAAGAATGCATTCAATCCCATTCCTGGCGCCAACCCAATCGGATATCTGGCGATTAAACCCATAAATAAAGTTCCGACAGCAGCTGCAAGTGCCGTTGCAACAAACACGGCGCCTTTATCCATTCGCATGGAATCAGGTAGGTCGGGTACAACGTCTAAAGATAACATGATCGGGTTAACCGCTAAAATATATGCCATGGCTAAAAATGTAGTAATTCCACCGATGATTTCACGACGATAGTTAGTGCCTAGTTTCTCAAACTCAAAATATTTTTTCATTGTGACCTTCCTTACTTTTATTGTGTAAAAAGAGGCATGCGAAATGGATTCGCATGCCTCTTTATTAATTCAATAGAAAGAACTCTTCTATATATTGAATCGTAGTCGAAACATTTACGGTGTTTCGGTAGAGACTTCCAGGCCATATTCCCAGCGTTATACGATCATATTCTGTTGTTTATTTTATTCCCACTCAATAGTGCCCGGTGGTTTTGCTGTAATGTCATACACTACGCGATTGACTTGGTCAACTTCTGCAGTAATACGTGTACTGATTTTAGCCAGCACATCAAATGGAATACGAGCCCAGTCAGCCGTCATACCGTCTACAGAATGAACTGCTCTGATGCCGATTGCATAGTCGTACGAACGCTGTTCATTACGAACACCTACACTACGGATATTCGGTAATACCGCGAAGTACTGCCAGATTGAACGATCTAGGCCAGCTACTGCAATTTCTTCACGCAAAATATAGTCTGCATCGCGAACGATATTGAGTTTGTCTTCTGTAATCTCACCAAGTACACGAACTCCAAGGCCTGGACCTGGGAAAGGTTGACGATTAACGATTTCTTCAGGCAAACCAAGCTCTGCTCCAACTGCACGTACTTCATCTTTAAATAATGCACGTAATGGTTCGATTAACTCGAAGTCCATATCTTCAGGCAAACCGCCCACATTATGGTGAGATTTAATAGTTGCTGAAGTTGCAGTACCACTTTCGATAATATCTGCATAGATCGTACCTTGTGCTAAATACTTGATGCCATCCAATTTAGCGGATTCTTCATCGAATACGTAAATGAATTCATTGCCGATAATTTTACGTTTTTGTTCAGGCTCTGTAATACCTTCAAGTTTCTTCAAGAAACGTTCACGCGCATCCACTTTAATAAAGTTCATGCTGAACTGTTCACTGAAGGTCTTAACGACACTTTCAACTTCGCCTTTACGAAGCAAACCATGATCAACAAAAATACATGTCAATTGATCACCAATTGCACGGTCGATCAAAGCAGCTACTACTGAAGAATCTACGCCGCCACTTAGCGCGCAAAGCACTTTACGATCGCCAACCGTTGAACGGATTTTTTCTATTTCGATTTCAATGAAACGATCCATCGTCCAATCGCCCGATGCTTTACAAATTTCAAAAACAAAATTACGTAGGAAGTCTTTGCCGTTCTCTGAACGGTGATCTTCTGGGTGGAATTGAATCGCATAAATTTGCTGTTCATCATTTGAAATTGCTGCAATATTATCAGCAGAGTCTTTTGCAGATGCAATGAAGCCTTCAGGCAATTCCACAACGTTAGAACTGTGACTTACCCAAACATTTTGTTGCTCTGTTAAACCAGCAAACAATGCGGATGCAGTTTCCACTGTTAATGTTTCTTCTTTATTTTTGCTATTTGTACTCTTTTCTACGGTACCGCCAAAATGATTGACAATTAACTGTGTTCCGTAGCTGATACCCAGCACAGGAATGCCTAATGTGAATATTGCCGGATCGATATCATACGCTTGCTCGTCTCCAACAGATGCTGCACCGCCTGAAAGTACGATACCGACTGGATTCATTTCTTTAATTTCTTCAATAGTCGTTGTATGTGCGTGCAACTCACTATACACACCAAATTCACGAATTGTACGCGTGAAGAGCTGATTATATTTACTGCCGTAATCGAGAACTACAATTTTTTCTTGTCCAGCTAATACAGGAGCGTTTGACAACTGATCCACCTCTTCCAATTTTTTAGTACCATTTCATGACTCAACTACAAAAGACGCGTGAGAAAGTCAACTTTCCACGCGTCTCTTCTATCAAAGAATACAGGTACTACTATTCAATGATAGCTGACGTTCGTTAGTGCAAAATATGTCGAGAGCATTTCTTGCATCATCCGCTACATATTTTACGCATATTTTGTTGAAAAATCAATATGTAGTGCTAATAATTAAATCTTCCCACACTTCATTTAACTTATCCCACTCTTGTGACTGCCAGTCATTCCCGTAAATTCCTCTTTCATATGCATTAGTTAAGACTGTCATTCGATTTCCACCAAATCGTTCATCTATAAGTACTGCATAATTTGAGAGTGTCATTGCGGTATCTTTTGGTGCACCGATACGAGCTAATTGTTGTAACAACTGAGTATATTGCTGTTCAAACTTCTCGCGACCGTTTGGTTGCTTTCTAAGCTGTTGTACACGCCATTTCGGTAACCAATTGCTTCTTCGGCTATACAGAACGATGCTTGCAATTATAATTAACGCGAGTAGCAGTGCATAAAGCCACCACTGAGAGAACCACCACGTAAGCTTTTGTTTAAACGCATCAAATAACGGAGATTTATTAATCTTCTTTGGAGCCACTTTCTCTTTTTCCACTTCTGGTTTTATAGTCTGTTTGATCTCCTCTTCTTCCGGATCAACACTTGGAATATCAAATTCAATATCTGTCGGATGTGTAAACCCTAATGTAGGCTCAAATGGCATCCACCCGATTTCAGGAATATAGGCTTCTACCCATGAATGCGCCTCATCATTTGTTACGCGATAGACACTTTCCCCTGATGCTTCAATCGCCACCTTACCAGGTGCAAACCCTTTTACCCAGCGTGTTGGTATGCCTGCCGACCGAAGCATGACCGCCATAGACGTTGAAAAGTTATCACAATAACCTTTTTTTGTATCAAATAAAAATTGATCCACATAATCTTGATCATCATCTGGCACAGGAACATTTTGCGTATCATAAACAAAACCATTCTTTTTAAAATACTGCTCAACAGCCTTCACTTTGTCGTAGACAGCAGTTTCGTTTTTCGTGATCGATAACGCAAGTTCTGTGACTCGATCAGGCAACCCCTCTGGAAGTTGGACGAAATGACTCATGTCTTCCGCTACCGTCTCATAGTTCACCATTTCGGGTTCTTGTAATTCAGACATGACATATTCCGGTTGTGTAAACTCCAATTCATACTGATTTACTTTCTCTTGAAGTCCCATCAGTAGATACAATCGGTTTGCAGCAACTTCATGCATTAGATGCAGCCCTTCTGGTGAAGAAACTTTGTTGGTTCCATACGGGGTAGCCAAAAATGGGAGAGGTTCCGCAAATAACAACATGGCTTTTGACATTTCACTTTTCTCCGGGTGATCAATCAGATCTTCACCTGTAAATAATAGTTCTTTATTGTTTTCTTGGACTTGCTCCCAACCCTTTGAAGTATATGTATCTTTCGTTTCGATACGCCAATACTGTCGTTCATCTACGGTTGCTTCAAACACTAATTGATGATCTTGAACGAATGCACCACCTAGCTGCGAATCGTCAGGGTCATACCCAGCGCTAGCTAGCCCTTTGTCGGAATCATTATTTTCTACTCCACTTAACGATAATAAGTACGGTACAGGATCAGGCCAAGCAGGAGGATATACTGGTGCATGTTTTGAAAGCAACCCAACAGACACAACAATCAGTAATACCGGCAATGAAAGGAGAAGTAGTCGTTTCGGACGAAGTGACAACGCTCCATCATCCGATAATTTAATCAATGTTAGGTACCCTATGATTAATAAGCCCACAATCATGATTCTGACAATCGAGGAAGTCGCATCATATGGAGTGAACGTATCCAAGATGGAGACAAAAATTACCGTGAAACCGAAGAACATCATCATACTACGACGAACTTCAATCCAGTGACGAAGTAAATAAGCTATCATCCAAACTAGCGTAAACAATAATAACGTACGGAATAAATTCGATAATTCACCAAGATCACCTTGGATCAGAAATAGGATGTTCCGCTGTACGTCTGCTACTATTTCGCCTGTCGCCTGTATAGATATCCATAATTGATCAAAATACATATAATGTATAGCCCATAACACATAAAGGATCTGAACCGTGCCACTGATCCACCATGGCAGTCGAAGTAATGCCAATGTAAAAAAAAGCACCAAATAGGTAATGAATAAAGAAGGATGTCCAAAATCAGTTAAATCCATAATGGGGATAAACCATTCCCATAGCAATACGGTGCTGAGTGCGTACAAAAAAACAAGCACTTTCCAATCTAATGTCTTTTTCTTCATAGAGTCACCGCCTTATTTAAAGCCGACGAACGATTTGACGGATAGATTAATTTCACAGTAATACCAAGCGTTTTCACTTGATTAACAATAGGTTCTAGTGCTTTCGCGGCCTTTTCGTCTGCCATCATGACAAAGCAAATTATTGTGGAAGCTTTACGAGTATGCGTCAACAGAGTACGAATGAACTCCATGCGAAGATTACCTGTAATAAGCAACAATGCACCTTCAGATATGGTTTTCTCTACCGGTAACTTAATCTTTTGCATGTCTTCAGATTGAATTTTGGCGAGGTGCACTAAAGCTTGCCGTGTCTGATCGGCGGATTGTATTAATGGAAAAACTTTCGGATGGTCACTAGCTGTCATCATGGTCAGCTTGGATTGATTCTGCCTGGCAGATGCAACAATTGATGCAGCAAACCCTACCGCATCTTCAAATGTTTCGGATGTTCCACAATCGAGTACCAACGTATATTGTTCGGATCGCTGTTCGTCAAATTCCTTCGTCATCAATTTCGAAGTACGTGCATACGACTTCCAATGAATCCAAGACATTCGATCACCTGGCGCATATTCCCTGACGCTTGATGATGTAGTGGCATCCTTTGCCAGCATATACGTAGAAAGTCGCTGACCACCACTCACCCCATTCGATCCTGATTCATAGACGATCGTGGTTATACTTGGATAGACCAAAAAATTATCGCGAACGGTAAACACTTTTCTTTTTTGAATCCAATTAAAAAAATCCACTACTTCTATTGTCACTTCCGGCAAAGTATATTCTCCACGTTGAACGTTCTTAAGCAAATAGGTGTACTCATACGTCTTTCGAAATCCTAGAAGCGTGATGTTCCGTTCGACTTTTTGGTGCTTAGCGTGCACTCGTTTATCCATAAGAACAACATATAGTAAAGGGAAGGGTAGCTTCCTTTTTAGAGTTACTCGAATAGATACTTGTCCATTTCTCGTAACATGATGTTGATCAATATGTCGTGCAATCGTTATATCTCGTAACGGATATAAGAAGAGAAGCACGGAATACGTTACGAAAGGTATTAACGTGTAGAAAACAAACC
The DNA here is from genome assembly GCF_029267015.1 of Sporosarcina ureae. Lineage (GTDB taxonomy): Bacteria > Bacillota > Bacilli > Bacillales_A > Planococcaceae > Sporosarcina > Sporosarcina ureae_D. The sequence goes on from NZ_JARIEA010000019.1 coordinate 6,924, forward strand.
AGCTAACGAAACTCCCTTGAAATTTCGCAAAGGCATACGCAGCCACACCAATGACAATGACACCTGCGAAGCGTCCGAATGACTGCAACTGCTTCATAAAGTAGCCGACCTACGCATGACCGGAACTTCCAGACAATCAAGAATATGGCTAATGATTGCCTCTGCATCAATTCCTTCGTATTTTGCCTCAGGGCGAAGTATCATTCGATGGGTAAATGCGTACGCTGCTAAATATTGCACATCATCCGGCAACACGAACGTGCGTCCTTTTATGAATGCATAGGCCTGACATGCTCTCATTAGCGCCATCGAGCCACGCGGACTCACGCCTAACGAAACTGATTCATGTTGACGAGTGGCATCTGCACAATCCACAATATAGGAAGCAATCGTATCGTCTACTACAACTTCTCGCACATGACGTTGTAATTCAAGTAATTCATCAACCGTTAGAATAGCCTCGATCTCGTCAATCGGCGTTTGACTTTCCGCTCTTTTTAATAATTCTATCTCTTGTTGCTTCGTCGGATAACCCATCTTTAATTTGAAAATAAAGCGATCTAACTGAGCTTCTGGCAGAGGGTACGTTCCCTCATATTCAATAGGATTTTGTGTTGCCATAACGAAAAACGGTTTCGGCAATTGAATAGTTGTGCCATCTACTGTAATCGAAGCTTCTTCCATTCCTTCTAACAACGCAGCTTGTGTTTTCGGTGATGTCCGATTAATTTCATCCGCCAATATAATGTTTCCTATTAAAGGTCCTGGACGAAATTCGAATTGCATAGTCTGCGGATTATAAATAGACACGCCGGAAACATCCGACGGCAATAAATCTGGCGTAAATTGAATCCGCTTAAACTGTGCGCCAATTGAGGTAGCCAGCGCTCTTACTAGCATCGTCTTACCGACACCCGGCACATCTTCCAATAACACATGCCCCCCTGCGAGTAAGGCGGTCAAACTTAATTCTGCTATATCCCTTTTTCCCACAATAACTTTTTCTACGTTGTTCAATACCCGTTCGATCCATTGTGCATGCATAGTTGTTCTCCCCCGTCACGAACTGAATCCGCCTTTTATATGTGACTATCATACCTGAAACACATAACTCCGACAAACAGAAAAACTGCCGACCCTTTGTCTTTAAAAAGGTCGGCAGTTTTCATTTCCAAAATTCATCAAATATTGTAATCGGCAAGTGTCGTTTATGGGCTGATTTCAAATAATGTCCTTCTATTTGCTTGCGTGCTTCATCTGACACTTCTTTGCCTTCGAGGTAATCATCAATTTCATCGTATGTTACACCTAATGCCACTTCGTCCGGAATCGCAGGTTTATTACCTTCTAGATCGGCTGTAGGGATTTTATTGTATAAATGCGGAGGACATTCTAGCGCCTCCAATAATTGTTTCCCTTGGCGCTTATTCAAACGGTAGATCGGCATAAGATCGGCTGCCCCGTCACCAAATTTCGTGTAGAAACCAGTAATAGCTTCAGCAGCGTGATCCGAGCCAAGAACGACGGCGTGATGAACAGCGGCTACGGAATATTGTACCTTCATACGTTCACGCGCTTTTTCATTTCCTTTATCAAAATCCGTAATATAGATGCCAGCATTAATCATAGTTCGTTCACTAGCATCTACAGCATCCTTAATATCGACAGTATAGACAACAGACGGTCTGATGAAACGCAATGCATCTTGACAGTCGTCTTCGTCAAATTGCACACCGTACGGTAAACGGATCGCGTAAAAGCGGTACTTTTCTTCTCCCGCTTCTTCATTCAACTCATCAATCGCCATTTGCGCCAGCTTGCCAACTAATGTGGAGTCTTGGCCTCCGGAAATACCGAGGGTGAATCCCAGTAGAAATGTATTCTTTTTCAAATATGCCTTCATGAAATCAATGGAAGTCCGGATCTCTTGCTGCGGGTCGATTTCCGGCTTCACACGTAATGTCTGGATAATTTCTTGCTGCAATGTCAACGCTTCCACTTCCTTTTTATTGTTTCGTATAATTTTCGACCATTTCATGCACTTCTTCAATATTCCGTCTTTTATTGTCCCAACACTTTTGACTAAGATCAACAGGATACTCTTCAGGATTTAATGATCGTTTATATTCTTCCCAAAGTAGAGAAAGGTTTTGTTGTGCATATTCTCGAATTTCATAGACAGAAGGGTTTTTATAAATAACTTCTCCATCCTGAATAACTTTCTCATGTAAGTTTACGGCTTCAAAATTCGTTACAAACTTCGAGATGAACGTATGAACAGGATGGAACATTTTGATACGTTCTTCCTTTGTTGGATCCTCGTCGTGCATCGTAATATAGTCGCCTTCCGCTTTACCATTTTCAAGATCAATGATTCGGTACAGTTTTTTACGTCCAGGTGTCGTTACTTTTTCTACGTTTGCTGAGATTTTAATCGTATCTTCCATCTCGCCATCGCTCGTTTCAATAGAAACAATTTTATATACTGCTCCGAGTGCTGGCTGATCGTATGCCGTAATTAACTTCGTACCGATACCCCAAATGTCTACTTGTGCTCCTTGTGCTTTCAAGTTCAAAATTGTGTACTCATCCAAATCATTGGACACAACGATTTTCGCGTCCGGAAAACCTGCTTCATCCAGCATACGGCGAGTTTCTTTTGACAGGAACGCAATATCTCCGCTATCTAGTCGCACTCCGATGAAGTTAATGCTGTCACCAAGCTCTTTTGCTACTTTAATAGCTGTCGGAACACCAATCTTTAATGTGTTGTACGTATCCACCAAGAATACGCAGTCTTTATGACGCTCTGCATAGACTTTAAATGCCGTGTACTCATCTTTATAAGCTTGGACAAATGAATGCGCATGTGTACCTGAAACATCTAATCCGAATAGCTTTCCTGCGCGTACGTTACTCGTGGATTCCACGCCGCCAATAACAGCTGCCCGGGCGCCCCAAACTGCGGCATCCATTTCATGTGCACGTCGGCTACCGAACTCCATCACGATATCATCTTTTACTACTTGCTTGATACGACTTGCTTTCGTGCTGATCAACGTTTGATAGTTCACGATATTTAATAATGCTGTCTCGATTAATTGTGCTTCTATAAGATTTGCTTCAATCCGAATAATTGGTTCATTCGCAAAAACGAGTTCTCCCTCTTTCATGGAGTAAATGTCTCCGGTGAAACGGATGTCTTTCAAATAGTCTAGGAAATCATCTGCGAATCCTAGTTCTTCACGTAAATAAGCTAGATCGCTTTCGGTGAATGAGAAATTCTCAAGATATGTCAAGATATGTTCAAGGCCAGAAAATACTGCATAGCCGTTGCCGAATGGAATTTTTCTGAAATATACTTCGAATACTGCTTTCCGTTCGTGGATACCATCTGCCCAGTATGATTCTGCCATATTGATCTGGTACAGGTCTGTGTGTAACGCTAAGCTGTCGTCTTTGTATGATGAAGTCATAGTCGTCTCCTTCTTCCGCTGCAATAATACTGTCATTATACACTATTTTCCCTATTTCTCAGTAAAGTAATCATCAAGTGGTAAATTGTCTTTAGAAATTGGATTTTAAGTATAGGTGCGTTGGCATTGTTGTTTTCCAATACTGAATGCTAGTGCATAAAAAAGACAGAAGCTATTCTCCCAAAAATTCCGGAGTAAACTTCTGTCGTACGTACTGAGTAAAGAGAACTAAATGCTTTTTCTGCTTACATTGTTAGCTAGAACCGTAGTAAGTTTGGCCATTAGTACTTTAGCAATCTTCTATAACAATATACGTCGCTTTGACCGGTCCGTGTACGCCGATAACTAAGTTCATTTCGATGTCGGCGGAGTTACTTGGGCCTGTGATGAAGTTGATGCAGGACGGGACTTTTTCTCCGTTGTTGAGTTTTTCTCGAATCAAATCTGATGCTTGGGTAATCCTTGGAACAAGTGTGCTTTTTGGAATTAAGGCAATATAGTGTGTTGGGAGTAGGCTGACAGAACGGCCTTTGTCCGGGCTACTGAATAGTACGACGGTGCCTGATTCTGCTAGTGTCATATCGCTGAAGGTGATGCCGATATTTGCTTGCTCGGCCAATTCAATATTCTTCTCTCCAAGTGAAGTGTCCCAACAATTGACTTCAATTTGTTGTGAAGGCCAATCAGTTTCTAGCAGCTTAGATAATCCGTATTCCGCAAAACGTTCGTCTTTCCATAAGGATAACGGTCCGCCACCGTAAGCTTTTACTACCCCATCAACCGCAGCTGGGAGCGCCTCTTTTGTTGTTTCAACGATGTCTGTATGGATCTGCTCACATTGAACACGTAATACTTCTAGTAATTCATCAATTGAAGCGTTTACCAGCACTCTGCGTTGAGGCTGATGTTTCCATTCAGGCTTTTCTACTTTCGCCTTCTGCTCACGACCTAATTGTGTCGCAATATTCCCAAGAAAAGCATCACGATTTTGAATTGTTCCTGTCATATTTATTTGCCCCCTTTCTGATCATAAAACCAGTCTCGGAAACGGGTATTTCCAACAGCCGGGAACTCCCGTAGATCTGTCCATTCTTTTAACGGACCGGGCCCTTTTGAGATGCGATCATTTTTAGTCAATGGCTTCATAGCTGTGGATGCAACTTTCGCACCCATCGAGTACAACGGGTTAGAGGAAGCACCTATTCCAAATGCCTTCATCGCAAGTCTCTCCGATATTGGAGAACGACCTTCTTCTTCCACTATGATACGGCGATGGGTATGAAGTAGTTCGTGAAGAGGGATTTTTACAGGACAAGCATCTGTGCACGCTCCACATAGTGTAGAAGCGAACGGCAACTCCTTGAAGTCATCGTATCCTCCAAGCAATGGAGATAGTACCGCACCAATTGGACCAGAATAGATCGAGCCGTATGAGTGTCCGCCAATATGACGGTAGACAGGACATACGTTTACACATGCAGCACAACGAATACATTGCAGTACGGACTGGAATTCCGTGCCTAATATTTCAGAACGTCCGTTATCCACTATCACTAAGTGGAACTCTTCAGGTCCATCTAAATCCCCTTCATCGCGTGGACCTGTTAATGCCGTTACATAACTTGTCAATTTTTGCCCTACTGCACTTCGTGTCAATAAACTAACCAGCACTTCGAATTCTTCAAATGAAGGTACTACCCGTTCCATCCCCATGACTGTAATTTGGGTTTTTGGCAATGCAGATACAAGTCGTGCATTCCCTTCGTTAGTTACAAGACTAATAGAGCCAGTTTCAGCAATCGCGAAGTTGCATCCCGTAATACCGATATCCGCATCTAGAAATTCCTGACGCAGTTTTTCCCGTGCATGCAGAGCTAATTCTTCAGGTTTGGATGTGTTATGATAATCTAACTTCTCCGCGAACACTTCGCGGATTTGTTCTCTGTTTTTATGAAGGGCTGGTGCTACGATATGGGACGGTGGGTCATGGTCGTCTACTTGTAAAATATACTCGCCTAAATCCGTCTCGATTACTTCGCAGCCAGCTTCTTCTAAAACAGCATTCAAATTAATCTCTTCCGTTACCATAGATTTTGATTTCACAACTTTTTTGCCGTCTTTTTCTTTGATAACATTACGAACATAGTTACTCGCTTCTTCAGCGGTTTTGGCAAAGAAGACATGCCCGCCACGCTTTGCTACATTTTCACTTAGCTGGTATAAATAGAAGTCTAGATTTTCTAGAACATGCTGACGAATTTCTTCCCCGTGCGAACGCCATTCTTCCCAACTGCCCAATTCTTCAGCGGCATCTAGTCGTCTACCATGCAAGCGCTCCTGAGCACTTGCCACTGCTTGTCTCATAAAATCGTCCGATATATTATCTTTTGTTCGATCCGCAAAGTTTTTCTTGCTGAATTTCATCGACATATTTATCACCTCACCTTTATTTACTCATGGCTATTTAATACTTGTGCGATGTGCATTACACGGATTGGCTTACCTACTCGTTCTGCACGCCCTCCAATATTCATCAGACAGCCACAGTCTGCTCCAATTAAATAATCTGCTTCTGTCGCCATAGCACTATTGACTTTCTCGTCTACCATTTGTTCCGAGATATCTCCCATCTTGACGGAGAACGTCCCACCGAAGCCGCAGCAATTATGCGCGTTTGGTAGTGGGATCATTTCGAGACCTTCCACTTGATCCAATAGTTTTCTAGGTTCTTCACTAGCACCTAGTAATCTCGTCATATGGCAAGAGGGATGATAAGTCGCTTTTCCTGTTAATTTTGCTCCTACGTTTTCGACTTGTAAAACATTCACAAGAAACTGTGTGAATTCATACGTTTTATCCGCTAACTTCTGTGCTCGTGGTAACCAATTCGGATCGTCTTTAAAGACGTTCGGATACAATTTAAACATTGTCGCACATGATCCAGAGGGTGTAACTACGTATTCAGCGTCCTCAAAAGTCTTAATCATATTCTTCATAGCTGACTTTGAACTTTCAACATATCCACTGTTATAGGCAGGTTGTCCGCAACATACCTGTCCTTTGGGAAACGACAACTCACAGCCTTGTCTCTCCAATACTTCCACCATGTCTTTGCCTGCGTCTGCATAAAACATATCAACCAAACAAGTTATAAATAAGCTAACCTTCATCCCTTTCACCTCTTCGCAATATCTTTATAGTCGACAGGTCATCAGATGACTAATATTTCACATAGCATACTATACTTTTCCTTCTATTAACAGAGCATTCATTTATTATTATAAAAAAATTCACTCAACGTATAGTGAGTGAACAGTTTTATTCTTGTACCGACTGCCAATATGTCGTTAACACAGACTCTACATTCAACAGGTGGGCTTGCATAGTACTAGCCGCTTTTTCTGGTTGCTGTGATTGAATAGCTAAAAAGATCGCTTCATGTTCATCGTGTAAACGCTCTACTGTTGCTGTTTCTGTGTAGAGACAAATGCGACGCGTCTCTCTCATCGATTCACTCATCAGTTCGGCTACTTGACTTAATAAGTTTAGCAATAACGGATTTTTTGTTGCTTCTGCGATGGCAAAATGAAAGTCTAGGTCCGCTTTTTCTCCCAGTAGAATATCTCCGGCATGCTCCTTCATTTCATGAAGCGCCGTTTCCATCTTCTCCAAATCATCTGCTGTACGTGATTCTGCTGCGTTCGCTGCTGCGCCTGTCTCCACTATTTTTCTTACAGCCAATAAATGTTGAATATCCTGTCGATTCATAAGCATGGCACTTTGCAGTGGAAAGATTAGATCAACAGAAGAGAACTCCTTGACGTATGTACCCTCTCCCTGACGCATTTCAATCAAACCTCTAGCACGTAATGTAGATAAGGCTTCACGGATTGTAGATCTGCCAACCGTAAAGTTTTCAGCTAGTTGCTGTACAGAGTCCAATTTGTCACCCGGTTTTAACTCTCCCGACTGTATGGAGCTCAATAAACTGTCTGCTACTTCTTCATATATTTTCTTTGGTTTAATTTGCTTATATTTCATCTTGTTCACTCCGTCCTATCACTAACCCAGCTCTTCTTCTCTAATTGTAATAAACTTTGCTTACAATCCTTGCCATCGCGGTAGCCTGATAAACTTCCATCTTTTGCAATAACACGGTGACAGGGTACTACAATCAACACGGGGTTTTTACCAATTGCTGATGCCACTGCACGAACAGATGATACATTACCTATATGTTCCGCTATATTTGAATATGTACGAGTTTCCCCATACGGTATTTGTTGAAGGGCTTGCCATACTTGTTGCTGAAATAGCGTCCCTTTTAAATCGAGAGAAACCGTAGGGAAGTTCGTTATTGTACCTGAGAAGTACTCTTTCAACTTACTTATATAGACTGTTAACTTCGTTTCGTCTTCCATTAATTCTTCCGTATCAGAGCGTTTCAACCAATCTTTTAATCGCTCTACACTATCATCAGCCATTCCAACATAGCACAGTCCTTTTTCCGTAGCTGCCAGTGTCACAAGCCATTCCTTAAGTTTAAATTGTGTCCAATAAACCAAAACGTTCACTCTCCTTTACCCGAATAGTTTTAAGCCCACAGCCCCTAGAATAATGAGCGAAAGAAAGAAAAGACGTTTGAGGCTGGCGGATTCTTTGAAAATCAATATTCCCATCAACACGGCTCCTGCCGCTCCAAATCCTGTCCAAACCGCATAAGCTGTACTCATCTGAATTTCTCTCATCGCAAGTGACAAGAAAATAAAGCCAAAGCCAAATACCCCTACAATGAGAAATAATCGTTTGGTGGAACGCTGTTGCAAGTAATAATTAATACTCATTACACCGAAAATTTCACCGAGACTGGCAATCGCTAAATACACCCATGCCATGATCAGCCACCTCCTTCTGCATCCGCCTGATCATCGTCCGTTGTAAGCTTGATGCCAACTACGCCAATGACAATCAAACCGATGAACGATAGCGTAACCCATGTGAACGCTGCGTGAAAGATGAATATATCCACTAACAGGATAGCGGCGGCGCCGGATCCCGTAAAGACTGCATACACCGTACCCGAAGGCAATTTTTCACAAGCCTTAATAATGAAGTAAAAACTGAAAATAATGGCCACACTGGTTCCAGTCCATTGAAGTACTGTGTCAGAGTACCGAAGACCGACTACCCAGAGGATTTCTATAACTGCTGCCAATGCGACGTAACTCCATGCCATAAGGAAGACCCCTCCATCGTGATGAGTATCTAGTAAGTATAGCAAATATTTAACTGAAACAAAAAAATCATCTGATTACGCTTTGAAGGAAGCTTGCATCTAATATATCTGCATGATAGAATAAATCCGTCAACAGTTTTGCCTATATTGCGAATATTCTTATCGAGAGAGACGGAGGGATAGGCCCAGAGATGTCTCAGCAACCAGCCACGGGCACGGTGCTAAATCCAAGGGTGACAATCACCTTGAAGATGAGAATATTGTATACACTTGTATGTTCGAGGGCCTATTCGAAAAGAAGAGGTTCTTTTTTATTTTTTCTAGGGGGATGGATATTCATGACAAACAACGGATTAGATACAAGACTAGTACAACTTGGCAACCATAGCGATGAGAAAACCGGCGCAGTCAACACACCAATTTACTTGTCAACAGCTTATCATCATCAAGGACTAGGCAAGTCTACCGGGTATGATTACACACGCACAAAAAATCCAACACGTTCTGTTTTAGAAGACGGAATTGCAAACTTGGAATCAGGAGATCAAGGATTCGCATGCAGTTCTGGGATGGCTGCTATTCAATTAATATTATCTTTATTTAAGGCTGGTTCCGAATTATTGGCACCTGAAGACTTGTATGGCGGCACGTACCGCTTATTCAATCAATATGAAGAAATGTATAATGTAAAGACCCGCTACCTTTCATTCAATGATGTGGCAGAAGTCGAGCAAGCGATTACGGATCAAACAAAAGCGATTTTCCTAGAAACACCTACGAACCCACTAATGCAAAATATAACAATCCGTACGTATGCGGAATTGGCTCAAAAGCATGATTTATTGTTGATCGTCGACAACACATTTTTGACACCTTATTTCCAGCGTCCGATCGAAGAAGGCGCAGATATTGTCATCCATAGTGCAACAAAATATATTGGTGGACATAATGATGTACTAGCAGGTCTTGTGGTCGCTAAGGGTGAAGAATTGTGTGAACGGTTATTTACAAATCACAATGCAATTGGTGCTACATTGTCCCCTCTTGATTCATGGCTCGTCGTACGCGGTTTAAAGACACTGCACTTACGCATGAAACAACATGACGCAAATGCAAAGGCGATGGTATCGTATTTAGAACAAGAACCTCTTATTGTAGATGTGCTCTACGCAGGAATCGGTGGCATGTTATCATTCCGAGTGCAGAACAGTGAGTGGGTTGGGCCATTCTTAGAGAATATGAATCTAATTTCATTTGCGGAGAGTTTAGGAGGAGTCGAAAGCTTCATTACGTACCCAACTACGCAGACGCATATGGATATTCCATTAGAAGAACGTAATCGTCGCGGAGTAGATGATCGTCTGCTGCGCTTCTCAGTAGGCGTGGAAGACGTAGAAGATTTAATTGCAGATGTGAAACAAGCACTTTACGCTGCAAAAGAGGTAGTAGAGGGTGTCAAAGTACAATAATGTATGATCAACAGCTTAAACAGTCAATTTCATTTTGACGGTTCAAGCTGTTTTTGATTCGCTCGAAATAAAATGAATAACTTCATTAGTTAGACATTAAAGTATATAATAGAATGAGAAATACGAATACAATTGGAGGCGGCTTTAATGAAACGGTTAGAAAATAAAGTAGCAGTAGTAACAGGTGCTGGATCTGGTATTGGACGAGAAATCGCTGAACTATATGCCCGTGAAGGTGCAAAACTCATCATTGCAGATATGAATATGGAAGGTGCAGAAGAAACTGTCCAGACTATTAAAAGTGCAGGCGGTGAGGCTCTTGCGGTTAAAACAAACGTTACCGTTGAAGAAGATGTACAAAACATGATTGATACAGCAGTTGAGCAATTCGGCACATTGGATATCCTAGTAAACAATGCGGGTATTATGGACAATATGTACTCTGCTGCTACAGTAACTGATGATGTATGGGATAAAGTTTTGGCAATCAACACAACAGGTGTAATGCGTGCAACTCGTAAAGCACTAGCTATATTCGAAGAGAAAAAAGCAGGTGTTATCGTTAATATGGCATCTATTTCAGCGGTCACTGGCGGTCGTGGCGGTTTCGCATATACGGCATCAAAACATGCAGTTGCAGGTATGACAAAAAGTGTCGCCTCTCAATTTGGCCCGTTGAACATACGCTGTAATGCAATTGCTCCCGCACAAATACCGACCAACATTACAAACAGCTTAGTTCAACCTGATGAATTCGGTATGAAGCAAGCATTAAGAGGTGTACATATGATGAGTCGTCCTGGAACGAAGGAAGAAATCGCTAATATTGCGCTATTCCTAGCTTCAGATGAATCCTCTTATGTCAACGGTGTCGTAATGGAAGCTGACAATGGTTGGTCTGCATATTAAAATATCATTATCTACTTACATGCAAAAAAGCATCCAAAATATTTTGGATGCTTTTCTTTATTAATGAACTTGTTGCCACTTTTTCTTTTCACTTGAATAGACGACCGCTGCCGGTGCTGCTATAAACGCAAGTGCGGCCATTCCCGCGAACATCCCAGCGAACTCTTTACTTCCAAATGAAAATCCAGCTACTGCACCTAATATAATTCCTGCAATTACCGCTGACGCAACAATCTTATACATAGTAGATCCCCGACCTTTCAATTGTAAGACGCGATCGTCTCTCTGATTCATTCGTTGCTTTTAGCATACTCTCATTGAGAACCTTTTTCAAGTACAATTGAGAATCTTTTTCAACTAATAATAAATTATACTGTTAGTGTATGTTGGTGCAGTAATTTAAAGTACAAAAAAAACGTCAAGGTACATTACGCCTTGACGGTTGAACTAGTGTTTATTTTTCTAGTATTTTTAGTGACTCGCGATTAAATGCCGGTATATCATCCGGTGTACGACTTGTTACAAGTTGGTTCTGGCAGACGACGACTTCTTTGTCAGCGTATTTTGCACCTGCATATTCCATATCCACACGAATAGATGTATAACCTGTTGCATCGCGTCCTTCAAGTGTTTTTGCCGTAATAAGCAATTGCGGTCCGTGACAGATTGCGAATACCGGTTTATCTGCATCCATGAACTCTTTAACGAACTTCACGAAACGATCATCTGCACGTAAAATATCCGGTGAGAACCCACCTGGGATAAATAATGCATCATAATCAGATGATTTAGCGTCATCAATCGCTTTATCGATTTTCACTTTTGTGTTTTCCTTCATACCGGTAACTTCTGAGCCTGTTTCCGCACCGATCACTTCTACTTCATGGCCAGCTTCCTTATACGCTGTCGCCGGTTTCATGTATTCCGAGTCTTCAAACATATCTCCTAGTACTGTTGCAATTTTAGCCATACTGCTTACCACTCCTTATGTGATGTTCTGCATATACTATTCCACCACTATAAAGAGTCTAAACCTTGTTACCCTAGATCTAGTTCTCCCTCAGCGTCCAAATGAGCGGAAATATTCGTCGCATCTTTGGAGAAAACATATTTGCGCATACCGACATAGATTTCTGTCCCAGCATACGCAGTGCCGATTTTTATACGTCCTTCTTCACTAGTTCGAATCACTGTTTTGACAGGACTTTCAGAACCTGCCTCTTGCAGTGATACTTCCAAGCGTGCATAAATCTCTCCACCTCTGCAAACGCCTTTTATCTTAATGGTTTCATCCGCCGTTAAATTACTATGGTAAACACCTTTAGAAACTATATCAATATGACCGCAACTATACAAAGTGCTGTTAATGGCATATGGAACAATCAATTTAATATGCGGAGAGCTTTCTGTATCATATAGCTGAACGAGAATATACGCCTCCTCAATCAATTGTTCAAACTCCCCCATGTTTTGAAGTTTCTCATTGAGCGGATTAATAAATAAATCGTATAGACGATCCGCAACGTGGACCCACTCTTCATCTACTCTATCCTTTTGTTCACGAACTTTCTGGATAAACTTCTTATTCACGTCTTCAAACTGGGCATATCGTTTCTCCATCAATATCGAAATCAACCGCTTGAGTTCTGATGGGCTTAGTTCTGCTTCTCCCTGGCCACGAATGATAAAAATCTGATTGACTGCTTCTTTGATTTGTACAAGCATATCTGTCACATTTTTAATCAAAGCAGCCAATTCACTTACGTTCGCTTCCTGTTTACCAACACTGATCGTGGAAGATAGCACATTGCCTTTCACCATGACGGTCTTCATAGCATGTATTTCAGCTTTCGTAACCGAACCGCCAATAAATACACTACCTGTTGCGCCAACAAACATGGAAGGTAATACGTTGCCCCCAATACGAACATCACCTTCAAAACGTATATTTCCACTTTCGAGACTGACTTCCCCTGGATGATTAAACTCATTATTCACATCAATTTTTACTAATCGGTCACGCCGATCCAACATAGGTTTTCCCGAAATTAACGTTACAATATCTTCTTGTACTTGCTTAACATTTTTTCCGGTCCGTAACACAATATCGCGGACTGGTTTTACAGGAATCGGTCTCCCAAGCAAGCTTTGACCAGGCGTACCAGGAACAGGTGCAATATGTGTCGCAATTACTTGTCCCTCTTTCACATTAGTAATTGCATTCATTTCTCTGAAATCTACTTTTTCTTCGCTATCCGGATCGAACTCTTCATAGCGAATATGTACTTCCAAATCCCCATGTGTCCCTGCAACAGGTAATGTTCCCTTTGCCACAATCAACTCGTATGGCTTATCTACTTCTGTCACTTTTTTGATTGCGGGGAAAAGGATTCCCTGCTGAACACCCATCACTTTCAATTCATCAACAATTGCTTGTGGTTTCAGGTCATTGGTATACTCAATCGTCTCTTCCACGCGGATTACCAATCTGGGTGACCAAGACGTATCGACCAAAGAACGCTTGACTCGTTTGCCCGGTGTGAAAGAAAGTAAGGCAATCATGTCCTTCTCCATCAATTGAATAGTGAATTTCGGGGCGATGACTTCATCCTGAATGGTTATATTCACTTGATCTTCCGGCTGAATCAGTACTGGTTCTAATCGTAATTCACCATTGATTGTTACGATTGCTTGGTCATTTGGTATAACAGATGGCAAGCGATCTTCTCCGAAATGAAATTGAATTTCACCTTTATGAATTCTAGCACTACTTATATTCTGTTCGGACTTTACAGGAGACTTTTCTTGCGCAACCGTATGTTCAATTCTTGTTGTTGAAGGAGTGAGGTTTTCCATATCCAGTCTATCTACTAATGCTGCAAGTTCCTCTACTTTAGAAAGTTGACGTTCAACAGGCTTATTTTCTGCCATGCGTTCTTTAGCTGAAACTTTTACTTCTGCCATGACTTTACGCAACCCCATTAAACGTCGTCCCGGATTGGTGAGAATCTCCACATGCACTTGTTGACGAGTCAGCTTTAAAATATCAAGAGCTTGTTGTACCGCTTCTTCGACTGTATTCGCCTGGACCGTTACTACCTTTTTCATCACATCCACCCCCGCCTATAATACCACTACTTTTATAGTATCATACCGGAGTCTCCGCATTAAAAAAATATTCCAATAATAACTAGTATGGCTATAATAAAAGATCCAATTTGGCCTATTACCGCAGCAGTGATGACTGGCTTTTTTTGAAAGACATCAATTAAATCAATATCTTCACGTAGTTGTTTTACTTCTTTGCGCAGTTCATCTACTTCTTGATGTAAGGTATTGATTTGCTGTGTCTGCCTAACGATAATTTCCTGTTTTTCTGAGTTATTTTCATGCTGTTCCATACATGATCACTCCTTATCTTTTCACTTCTATACGTTCTATAGTACGTTTTGGTTTCATGAAAAAGAATAACCTTCCATTTGCATTTTAACTTTTACAGGTGTAAGATAAATCTACAAGCTGTATTGTTCGTATGACATTAAGTTTTAACCTTTAAGCTGTAAAAGGGAGTTTATTACGAAACGGAAATGGCATGCTGGATTCCTTTTTAGCAATCCAGACATACAGGAACGTTTTCCGCAAACACCCACTTTGAGGAGTGGTGGTTTAAAACTTTCTATGACAACGTACGGCAAACACGGCTTACATAACGTAGAAAAAACCTTCCATCTTGTGTGGAAGGTTTTTTATTTTGAATGTATATACGGTATTACGCTACACTACGACAAGCATCCGCACACTTACGGCATGCTTCAGCACATTGTTGGCAATGGTCATGATCATGCTTGCCACACTCTTCTGCACACTGTTCACAAATCTCAGCACATAACTGCAAAATTTTATCCGTAAATGGACTTTGGCGAGTAATCGCTTGAATTGCATATATACAGATATCCGCACACTCACGATCCAAACGTATACATTCTGCCATCATACCTACGTCTTCTTCTTTTAAACACGCATCGAAACAATGGTTACAAGCCTTGACGCAATCCTCTAACACAGCTAACACATCTTCGTATTTTTGATTCATTCAAACGCCTCCAATTAGTAAATTTATACATACTCTTCCCCTCCTTTTTAAAATTAAACAGCAAGCATGTATTTCTTATTCATTGAAAGCATTTTCATTTCTCCGTTATACTGTATAGTAATCAACAAAATAGAAAATGATGAGGTGTTTGAATTGAAACTATTTAAATGGACAGGTCCACTAGAAGAAACAGGAAACTTACCAGAAGAAGCGCGTGCATCATTAATGAATAATGATGAAGAAGTGCTCGTGCTACAAGAAGCGGAAACGACAACTCTCGAACAAGCCGTCGAATACGATATTTTGGATCAAAGCGGAGATTTACCGTCTGGTCGATTTGCTGTATTAAACAATATTCCTGTAACAGAAGAAGGAAGAGATACATTTGAACAGCGCTTTAATAATCGTGCGCGTCTAATAGAAGCAGAACCAGGTTTTGTAGCAATCCGTGTATTACGACCAGTACACTCGGGCACATATGTGATCTTAACTATGTGGGAAGACGAAGAGTCCTTTAAAAACTGGCAAGAGTCGCAAGCTTATGGAAAAGCACATGCAAAACGTGGCACAAAAGATGGTGTTGATCAGCGTCCTAATATTTTCTCAGGACCTTCATTTGTGACGACGTATAAAAAATAAGTATAAATAAGCGATATCTGTAAAGACTACTCTTGAAGTGATACCAAATATGAGGAGAGTGTTTTTATGGGTATTTTAGATGGCAATCCAAAAGATCAGCCTATGCATTACGGAGAAATCACAGCTATATGGGCGTTCACGGGTGCAAACAACGGTCTAATCAGCGGATATGAAGCATTCGTTAATCATGCCGGAGATGCGGATCTCATTCGTTTGCTTGAAGAAGCAATTAAAACAATGAAGGCTGAGAATAAAGAATTCGGTAAAGTATTGAAAGCAAATGGCATCACACCGCCACCCGCACTTCCAGAAAGACCAAAAGCAAATGCTGAAGACATTCCTGCGGGCGCACGCTTTATGGACCCGGAGATCAGCGGAGCCGTGTCCATTAATGTTGGACAAGGACTCGTTTCATGTAGCATGGCTATGGGTCAATGTCTACGTGAAGATGTTGCAGCCATGTTTGCAAAGTGTCATATGGAGAAGGTAGCATTCGGTGCCAAATTACTGAGCTTAAATAAATCAAAAGGTTGGATTTTCCCTCCACCCTTGCATTTGCACTAATCACCACATAACTTCGCCAAGCGTATATCGCTGGCGAAGTTTTTTATTATGAATAGAATCTGTAGTTGTGCTCATCCTAACTGGGCCAAAGAAATTCATCTAAAGTTAGGAAGGACGTGAATTCTCATGAAGAAACGGAAGCCTGAGAGAAAAAAACAAGAACGACCTGTTCAGCTTGATCAAACACAACGGCTGGATAGTATGGAATTCGGTGAGGAGTTTACTTTCGATCAGAAACGCCAGCAACCAGCTAACTTGGAAAATCAAGAGCGACGTAACCATAGAAAGTAAAAAGAGCTTTCATAAAACTACTAGAAAACGTCATCCAATACTGTGCTGGATGACGTTTTTCTAGTAATTATTCTATCGTTCCTGTGCCCTGTAGTTTGACATCAACAGTAACTTTAAACTCTAAATCAGGGTATGCTTGTTGCCATTTTGTAAATGTATCTTCTGTATGCAACTGTGTCGTTCGGTAACGCAAGCCAAAGCCAAAAGGATCCAGATTTTCCTCTTGCATTGTAGTTAAAAAATGCACAACTTTCTGTTTCACTTCTTTTGAGGCCAATCGATTATACTCATCCAATTTAGAAATAGACAAATCTTTGTTAGCTTCACCTATCGTCCCTTTCATCCCTATATGCATATCTATCGCACGCGGTGCCGTATTTCCTTTATTGGGTACAAATTGAAACTTCGTCTTAGTTTGGCTAATATGCAGTAATAACTCAAGATCTCCTTCTTTGACTAAATAAGTAAATCCAGTTGAATGTCTCAATAATGAATTAAAGTACTTCGTCTCAATGGTAGATAGAACAGCTGGGTCCTCCCTTCCATCAACTACTACAGCATTATTCACTATTAGTTCATCGCCTGTTTCATTTGTTTCAATTAATGGCACAACAGGATTAATACCGTCAGTTAGTATATCCCTGCGCAGTTGAAACAAATAAGTCGTCACAACGTATGGACTATCATTCGCTGTCGCTCCAAAAAAGTTGATTAAAGAAACCGATGCGGGCGCTTCAGTATCTGGTTCTACTTTTAAAATCGTTTCGGCAGATGGTCGGGCACCTGCGACATATGCGATTAATTCGATATCCCCACGTCGAATAAAATAATCCATGAATGACTGCATATCATCTCTAAGAAGTTTTTCATGAACAACAATGGTTTTCATATGACCGAGTTCCAATACTTTGTCTACATGTGTCTCCAGCATACGAATCGCTTCGCCTATTGAGTGCCCTTCACGTGACAGATACGCAAAACTAGGCTTAGGGGAATCTTTAATAGCACCAAATGGCAAAGCGACTTTCAATGTCACTTTATATCCATTCTCCACGTTTTCGGCAGGATCAATCCCAATCGCCGAAACAAATAGTCGTTTATCAATATCTTTAAATGCACAGCCATATTGAAGCAACAGACCACTCATGCATAAAATCACCATAAACCATTTACTCACTGAGAGGAATTTCAAGACTTCGCCCTCCTATTTACTGCAAACATAAGAACCATCAGACTAATGAATACAATTGGTATCGTATTAAAGTAATATTTACTGTAAAGGAACAAATCATACTCAGTAACCTTTAAAGTTGTATAGATTGCAATTAACCAAAATATCATAACTACTATGATAAGACTGACTTTTTCACGCAACTTTATTTTCAAATGTTCTATACCTAATGCACTTTGAAATAATTTACAAGCAACATGCCAATGAATCGTAATGTTTAAAAACGCAATCGCTAAGAATAGTAACAGAAATATAAATATTACGCGCTCAATTACCCCGAACTTCATTCGGATAGAATCACTGGTCAAAATCCATGGGTACAGGATACTTTCTACTTGATCAAAACCTAGTACACCTATGGGTATAAAATAGGTCGTAAAAAGTGCAAAAGCGCCCAGTACAAACACAATTAAAGCTTGTTTGATACCAAATGTCATTTTTTTATTTAGGAATGAATTGAAAATAATGATATCAAAAGCTCCAGCAAATAAATATATCGCTGTACTAAATACTGTATAGTCAGGTGGGTTATCTATAAAAGTCATCGCAATTCCCACATGATCCCAACTCACCTGTTCAGCAAAGTAAAGTTTTACTATATAATATGCAGCAGCAGGAAACGCCAAAACAAACACCAATTCAAGTGTAAATAATATGTTTCGACTTTGCATGATTACTCCAAAAGTAATCACTGGAATAAACATCGCAATTACTAAATAAACAGACATCTCAGGTGTTAAAAAGCGTAGAAGAATATCTATATATGTAATCAGTGTCTGAAGACCTGAAACATACCAAATTACTCCTAGGATAAATAATGCCGGAATAGTAATCCACTTTGATAGATATAAAGATAAAATTTGCGGTAAGCTCTTTCCTGGAAACGCTTTGAAAGAAGTGATCAATGCCCAGTTCATAAATACGCCAAAAAACAACGCAATGACCATCGTGACAATTGCCCCTTCTTCACTTTTAGCAAAAAATATTCTTGGACTAGCTGCAATGAGGTTAGCAATCATATTGGATATGAGTAAAAAATAAACAAAGCGACTCATGAATCATCCACCTTTAATTCCTCTTGTCTATTTTTCCAAAACATTCGTAAGTATGGCTCACCAAAACTGTCCTTGTTCACCAAATACAACAACAAACCCAGCATTCCGAGGATCATACCCGCTAGACCAAATGCCGTCGTATATAACAATAGTAAGAAACGGCAGACGCGGACAGCGTAATTCATTTCACTTATTGGGATAACAAAGGTGGAAATCGCTACAAGAGAGACGACAATGACCATGATGTTTGATGTCAATGCAGCTTCTACTGCTGCAGTTCCTAGTATCAGCCCTCCAACTGTTGTAGCCGTAGCGCTGATACTATTTGGCAACCGCATACTAGCTTCCGTCAGCAGTTCAATAAAGATCAACATGAAAAACACTTCAATAAATGAGGGATACGGAACGCCAATTCTACTCGCTGCCACCGTCAGGGCAAGCTCTGTTCTGAGGACTTCCGGAGTATAGGAAGTAACACCAACATATATAGATGGCAACATAATACATGTAAACAATCCTGCATATCTAAGAAATCGTATTAACGATACTACCCAAAAGGAGTAATACGCATCTTCCATCGAAAGCATAAAATCAAAAAACGTTGTAGGTGCAATAATTGCATGAGGGCTTCCATCTACTAATATAATAACTTTTCCAACCGCCATATTATGGAGTATACGATCTGGGCGCTCAGTCAGAAGACTGGTTGGAAACAAGCTGTATTTTTTATTGTTCAAGTAATACTGTAAGTCTCCGCTTGCCTGAACCAGCTCTACATCCAACGTTAGAATACGCTTTTTTATTTTCTTCAACAGCTGAAGGTTTACTCTTTCTCCATCGTAAATTAAGGCGATATTACGATTCGAAGCATCTTCCAATTGCATGGGTTCAATAATCAAGGACGGCTTATGATAACGTTGGCGCATTAGATTAATATTCGTTTCAATACTCTCACTGAGTCCAAGTTGGGGACCATGAATTGTAGGTTCCATAATGGCTTCTTGCACTACATTGGCGGCTACTAATTTTAATTCAAGTAACGTAATTTGTTTGTCGATCATGACAAAGACATTACCTTTCGTTATTTCTATAAGAACCTCTTCATCTCCAGTTGGCATCTTCGTTTCATAAGGTAATGATTGAATATACTCTGCAAAATTCTGTTCAGCTGACATCTCATAGAAAGGTTTCACTACAATTTCTTGTAACTGCATCATATCCACAACACTTTTCAAGTACAGCAAGTGCACTACTCGATCTGTACTTTTCAAAGTTTTTTTCACTATATCCGCGGTTGGTTCTAGTCGTGTAGCCAAACGTGTAAAGTATGCAGGTGCTTCTATACAATGTGCTGCTTCATCCATACTCATCACTTCTTTCTCATCAAACAAGTTATTTATTAGTTTGTCCAATCATTGGAAATTTAATCATTAGACCGACGAATTACTCACCTTCATTTAAATATTCAAATAGTGTTTTATGAGATCAAAAATAGGTTATGATATATAAAGGACTACATTTTTCAAGCCATGAGAGGAGGAACCGCTATGAACTTAGCCGCAATTGGAGTACCTGGCTTAATTATTATTTTAGTGATTATTTTAATTTTGTTCGGCCCTCGTAAATTACCCGAAATTGGTTCAGCAGTAGGAAAGACATTGTCTGAATTCAAGAAATCGGCAAAAGATATTATGGATGACGATGATGATGAGTCTAAGAAAACAGAAGTGCAAAAAGTAGAAACGAAAGAACAAGTGAAATAAAATTCTATACAAAAAATCCAATCACGTATGTGATTGGATTTTTACGTATAATACAGTACAGATTAAGTAACAAAGATAAACAGCGAGGAAGACAATACTTGCTGATTAAGCACTATTCTCTCTATTTTAGTACGTTCATGCTTGATCCTAGAAGAATTTGCACCATTTTTTATTTGGTGTTTTCATGGATTTGATACTAGCCATCATACAGTTACTTCCTTCTCCCGACACACTAGTAGGTAAATATCTATTTTTATTAATAAGTTTATATATTATCTTATGGGGATTGTTGGCACATTTCTCAGCAAAATCGACTTTAATGCCTTATGATGCAATGGCGTATGTTGTGATCGATCGTTTTAATATGAAATTCAGCAAGGTGAAAATTCTTGGCAAGATCACACCGCGTTACCAGCCATTACTTCTGAGCCCCGTGTACAAAGGTATGAATGATGTAACGGTAGAAAAAGAGCTACTTAAACCTGTTCAACAATAACTTTTATGAACAAAAGAAGATGTTGAAAGTCGTAACAATACGGCTCCGGCATCTCTTTTCCATTTCAATATAAGTAGCTTACCTTTAAACTGAATTCTGTTTTCAATATTTAGTGTTAGCCCAATACTTCACCATGATTAATTCAGTTCTTAAACACCAATTTAAACGTCTCACAAACAACCGGCATATCATGATGAAAATCTAGATGGACTTCCTTTAATTCTTCTTTGAAAAACTCTTCATGAACTCCTTGCCAATAACGCAATGAACGATCACCTTCACCTTCCAAATACGCATGTTCTTCCGGCACCTTATTGAAAGGCAATACGTTTACTGAAATGTTTTCCACGATTGCGACCGCTATTCCATTGCCGTCAAGTATGATATTGTGAAGACCCACCATCGGTAATGGTTCATCTTCTAATTCATAGAGTGTGTAGTTGGAAGATGTCGCCGTTTTAGTTCCCTCCACTACCAACTCTGCAAGTTCATCCGCCATTTGTTTCGAATTACCAAATGACCATGCTTCGTAATGTTCAGGCGCGTCGGGATCGATTCTCTTAAATTCTTCCCACATCCGTTCAATTGACTCGTTACTGACATATTCTTTCCACGCAGTTATTCCGCCTTCCAATACCGTAACATCGTAATCTTTACTAGAAAGAATGGTTGCACATTTAGTCGCAGAATTTCCTGTTGTACACG
>NZ_JARIEA010000011.1 GCF_029267015.1 Sporosarcina ureae
TTCGTATTGGTACGTCATGTCGTCACCTCATCCTTCATTCGTTACAGTATAACAAAAAACGACGTGACGTGACATAGTACTCTATGACGGATTTTAAACGGGTGATGATGGAACGTGTTTATAGAAGTGAGTGACTTAGTGTCTACTTTGGGATGGAAGCTCCAGTTGGCGGACGCTTTCCTATGGGCCCGCAGTGAGCCAACTAGTCACTGCGTTCCTTTAGTTGTCTCACCTGATCAGGCTGATCCATCAGGAAGAGCCGTAACGAAGGACGGCTTTTGCGAGTAAAAGCGAAGCGTTAGGAGCACATCTTTGCACTTCGCCGCCAACTTCCGCTTCCATCTTACTTTTATAGTGGAAGGACTAAGAACACTTACTGTCGATAGTGTGTGAATTATTGTTTTGTCTTAACTTAATTTAATTTAAGTACTGAAGTTCAAAAATTCGAAGTTGTATTACAACACTTGCTTTAATGCGCAACAAAAAGTATCACCCACTCACACTGCAAGGGATTGGTGTGTAGGAGGGGCGACTCCTGGAGGATCAGCGGGACAGGTGAAACACCATGTGAGCGAAGCGAGCTGTGTGGTTCACCGCCCGCCCTCCGGAAAGCGTCCCCTCCGAAGCACCAATCCCCACCCCAACACCACTGCCCGCCTCTCCAATTCGCCCGATTGAACACAAAAAAAGAACGCCCTCCCGGAAAGGGGCGTTCTGTTGATCATCGCACTACCGCGATAATCCCTTCTTCATCATCCAGCTTCAGCTGAATACCTGCTGCCATCGGATCCTGATCGAGATACTGCTCGATCCAAAGGCGAAGCGCCTCGACTAGACGGGAGGTATCCAGATGATGCATCTTGCCGTTAAGCTCCGCATCTGCTGAAAACCCAGTGTCGTCATCGTAGGCAAGCTCGACTTCCACGTCGTCTGGCATTGCACGTGACTCTTTTGCAATCAATACACACACCGCATTCACTACGTCTTGTTCGTAGATTATCTGTTGTTCCATTGATTCATATCCTCATTGCGCTTACGCTCTTTCTCTTTGAAGATCGCGAAAATCTTCCGAACCATGTAAATGATGAAGACAATCGCTAAGACGTTAATCAGTAAGCCCATAATGGATCCAAGCATACCCATATTCGCAAACAAGCTGCCGAATAGTAGACCCGCTAGTCCACCAACGAATAGACCTTTCATCAAGCCGCCACCCATACCGCCTGGCTTCTTAGCTGTGTTGCCTGCCGTTGCTTTATCATTGCTTTGATTGGTATCTTGTTTCTTTTCTGCTTTATTCGGTTGCACACGGTTAGGTGTACTGAAACTCTTTTTACCAGATTTATAGCCACGTGCTTCGGCCGTAATTTCATCTTGGAAGATGATGTTCCCGATCGGCGACAAAATCAACGTCGCAGCTAGGAAAAATGCAGCAAATTTTTTCAATTGAAATTCTCCTTTGATGCTGTAATAAAGGTCTTGGGTTGACCAAAGCCCTTGACTCTATTTTACTGGATAACTTGCCGTAATGAAAGGAAATCCCCTTACTTAGCGAAGAAGTTTTCCGTATAAAATGGCTGTTCTTTGTCATTGAAATCCACACCGATCCCAAGGAACTGATAGTCACGGATTAATATGTTTTCTCGGTGGCCTTTAGAATTCATCAGCCCTTCATGTGCAAAAATACTGCTGGACTGACCATATGCTAGATTTTCACCTGCACTAACGAACTTGAGGCCTTGTTTTTTCATGCGATCGAAAGGGGATTCGCCTTGTAAGTTTTCATGACTAAAGTAATCTTTCACCGCCATATCAGTACTATGCAGACGTGCAGTGTCAGATGCGAGTTGATCCCATGTTAAAATAGAGCGACCGTGGCGCACTCTGGCCGCGTTCGTCAAATCAAATAATTGCATCTCGAAGCCTTGGCGTATGGCATCGTTTTGTGGTGCGTAGAGCGCAGATTTACCTGACTCTAGCGAATCCGCGATCAATTGAACCGCGGTGACGGTATTCTCTTTATGCAGATCATAAAAAACGTACATATAAAGACCATCAGAATGAAAAACATCCATGCCTTCATCGTTCTGCAACTTATAAATATTGGTACCTTTACGTATTTCCGTAATCGGTTCACCGAGTCCTTCACGTATTGTTTCTTTTGGCATGCCGTATTCAATGCCGATAGACGAAGCGATGAGACGGTCGTTCGTGTAGATGGCGTTGACTCGACGTTTAATATCGTACGACAGCATGACGAAATTCTGGTAGTTATCATGGAATGTCAGCCATTCCGTCCCGTATTCATTGCCGGATTTCCGTTGCGGATCACCGAGCTTTTCTTTCACTTGTGCTTCTGGTGTGCCAATTTCAATATTGTGGATGGAAATAATGCCCGTTGCAGGTGCATCAAGCACAGGTTGGGCGACTTCATCCGGGGGGCTGTTTCCGACGGCTTTGTCAGAAACGAATGTAATTAAATCGATGATCGATTGTTTTGTATAGTCAAGCGCAGATTCAACTACTTCCTCGTTCAGTACAGTTTCTACTTTGGCGTCAACTGGGTCGAGAAACGATAAGTCCACATATTCTGATACGGGACCTTCCCAGAAGGGCTTGAATGCGTAGAGGAGTACTACGAGAAAGAGTAACTGAAACAGGCGTTTTATCATAAGAAACCCACTCCTCTTCCACATTATACTCTGTTTGTACCTTGGCAATACAGCGGTAACTATTAATTGTTGAAAATTATCCGCCAGAGTAGCAGGAAAAAGGGTATACTAAAAAAAGAATGGAAAGTCTGGAAGGAGTGGATGGCATGTTCGGTGGTTTGAGCAGTGTACCTTCCTGGTTTTATATTGTCGCATTTGCGGTCGTCATATTGTTTGTCCTGATTACGGAATGGAGAACAAGATGAGCACTAAATTTCATTAGAAAGAAGGAAAAACATGTTAACATTTGAAGAGAAACAGCAGATTATAGAAGAGTTCCCGGAGTTAGTGAAAAAAGAAGTATCGATGAAGCGCTTGAACTATCATTATGA
This sequence comes from Sporosarcina ureae, assembly GCF_029267015.1. GTDB lineage: Bacteria > Bacillota > Bacilli > Bacillales_A > Planococcaceae > Sporosarcina > Sporosarcina ureae_D. Next base: position 3,044 of record NZ_JARIEA010000011.1, read on the forward strand.
AGAGTCTTTGTATGATAAAACAGTCGTCGTGCAACACTTGCATCCGAATGGTAATGCATTTGTCTATGTGGCAGACGTAGAAGGCTATGAAGCGGATGACCGCGGTCTAGTTAACGTACGTGATTATTCTGCGGATGAATTCCGTGCAGTGATTCGCGCGGCGGTTGAAGGATTGGCGACTGAGGTACAAGAAGCAGATCCGATTGCAGAAACATGGCAGAATTCGAATGGTCAGATGCTGACACTTCTTGAGGAAGACGGCTTCTATAACGTCTATCACGAAGCGAACTTGGAAGAGGGCTTCGGCGATTATGGCGAAGCGGCAAGCTATTTGAAAGAAGAAGGCTTTTCCGTCAAAACGAAATAACTGCAACAGGGGTGATATCGAATGAAGGGTAAGACAGTCGCGATTTGGCTTATCGTGGTGTTGATTGTAGCCGTAGTGGGCGTCATATTGATGGTTCAGACTACGTTCAAAAATAATCCCACGCAGAAAAATCATCAGTCGATGGACAATCAGTCGTATACCGAAATCGGTACATTCGGCTGGCAATAACAATAGCCTGTCAGGAATTCTATTCCCGACAGGCTATTTTTATTTTGCGCTATATTTCTGGCTGTTGGAACGGTATAAACCTTTGCCAAATGGCAACCACCAGTTCCACTTGCCGAACAGTTTCATCAAACTAGGCACTAGCAACAATCGGATAATTGTCGCATCAATCGCAACAGCGACCGCGATCCCTACTCCGATTTGCTTGACTGGCATAACATCTGTGAACGCGAAGGCACCAGTTAGAACGATCATGATGAGCGCGGCAGACGTGATGACTTTACTCGTCGTTGCAAGTCCTTCGACGGTAGATTTGTCGTTATCGAATGACTGTGCAAACTCTTCTTGCATCCGTGAGATCAAGAATACTTCATAATCCATACTCAAGCCGAACACGAGACTGAAGACGATAACTGGGATGATGAGCGCTACCGTACCAGGATTTAATCCGAAATGGCCGTACTGGAATATATACACGAGTATACCGAACGTTGCCGACAACCCGAGTATATTCATCAGGATCGCTTTCACCGGAATGACTAATGAACGGAACGCGAACATCAGGATGAAGAATGTTGAAACGATGATAATCAACAATACATAGACGATATGATCCGCGATTTCATCGAAGATTTCCTGATTGAAACGCGGCTCACCGCCAAGTAGGATGTTGAATCCGGTATCTTTCTGCGACCAATCACGAATCCAGTCTTGTGCCTCATTCGAGCTACCGGCAGCACTCAACGTAACGGGGATAAATAATCGGTTGCCACTGTCCGTGAAGTTCTTCAGCACGGGATTGAGTTGATCATACATTTGCGGGATTCGCAGCGTTTGTTCCCATTCCTTGACAGTATCTATACCGCTGAGCGTAAAGACGGTCGAAACATCTTTAACTACAGGATCATTCGTCAATTGATCTTGCAACGTAATCATATCCGCCAGACCTTCAGTCGTTTTCCAGCTACCATCCCGTTCAGCAATGAGGAACACGGTGCTCTCGTCACCTAAACCAAATGTATCTTCCATTTGTTCAAATGCTACCCGTGTATCAAAGTTTTTCGGTAACGAGTCGATCTGCGGAATCGTCAATTCCATGTTCTTCACCGGAATAACCGCAATTGCGAGTAACACAAATGCTACGATCGCAATGGTTACCGGACGTTTGATAACAGCGTTCGCAAACTTTCTCCAACCGTTCGCATCTTCGCTACGCTCTTTCAGCAAACGTCCTTTATGAATACGTTCACCGAGCATCAACAAGACGGAAGGCAATAAAGTAAGTGATGAAACGACTGCCATTCCAACGACAATCATGCCGCCAAGTGCAATATTCATGAAAATATCCACCTTGATAAGCAGCATCGCACCGAGTCCAATAAACACACAAACCGCAGAGAATATAATGGAACGGCCAGCAGTACGGATCGTCGTGATGATCGATTCCTTGACGCTACGTTTCCTAAGTTCTTCTCGATACCGACTAATGAACAACAACGCAAAGTCTATGGAAAGAGCGAGACCGAGCATCGGCACGATATTCAGTACGAAAATAGAGAGATCTACCGTATTGCCAAGCAACGCTAAAATTCCGAGAGTGGAGACGACGGTGCCGATGCCGACAATCAATGGAACAAACGAGGCAACAATTGTTCCAAATGCAAACAGCAACACGATGATCGCAATCGGCAAACCGATCGCTTCTGCTGTCATCAAGTCTCGTTGGCTCGCTTGGTTGACGTCGTGTTCAAATGCCCCTCCACCAGTGAGTGTTATGCCAGCTTGACCCTCGATTTCGTCGCGTATATCCTCCACGACTTTCGGCATATCGTCAGGTGCCGTATCAAATTGCAACAAGGCATAGGATAAATCTTTCGTATACTGTTCTTTTTCCTCAAGAGGAGATACGATATCGGACGCAACACCGAGTTTTTCTAGCTGATCAAGTGATGCATCGATTTCTACGTCGGACTTTCCGTCAAATACTAAAAACAACGATTCGGCAGGCAATCCGAAGTCTTCCGAGACGATTTTCATGACGTGTTCATGCTCGCCATCTACGCGGAAGCCGTCTCCTGCAAGCAAACTAGGCAGTTGAATGGCGAAATAGGTCATAACACCAAATAGCAAAATCCAAAACGTGAAGATCCATTTATACGATTGCGTCACAAACTTCCCGAATCTCTGCAAGGCCATTCCTCCTCAAACGATGTATGAAATCATGTAATTTCATTTCTATGTTTATCATAGCAACGAAGTGCCAGAAGATGTTGCGGAAATATGGAAAGAAACGCACAAAAAAACCACTCCCCAAAAGGAAGTGGTTTGTATAGTTAAATTAGTTTTTAGTTACGTTAGTAGCTTGAAGTCCGCGTTGTCCTTGTTCGATCTCGAAAGACACGTCTTGACCTTCTTCAAGAGTTTTGAATCCGTCACCTTGGATAGCTGAGAAGTGTACGAATACATCGTCGCCATCTTCACGTTCGATGAAGCCATAACCTTTTTCTGCGTTAAACCATTTTACTTTACCTTGTTCCATGTTTGTTTCCTCCTCGTGCACACTCGTGTACACATTGTATTACTATCCTTGCTCAATTTCTAAAAAACGGTCGATATAAAATCGTAGACCAGCGTCGAACAAAAATAATTCTTCTTTATCATAACAAGAAAAGGGAGATAAAGCAAGTCGGAGGATTGCTTTACTAGATTGTCTGTTTGCCTTTTTGCTTTGATTATAGGAAAAGTGTGAATATTTTATAGACGACTCCAGCCATTAAAGCGGAGATCGGCATCGTGATAATCCACGTCAAAACAATCTTTTGTGCGACTCCCCATTTCACACCTTTCAAGCGTTGCGCTGACCCGACTCCCATAATAGAAGAAGAGATGACATGCGTCGTGCTGACAGGTAAATGAAGAAGTGTGGCACCGAAAATAATAACTGCAGAGTTCAAATCAGACGCAATCCCGTGGATCGGACGGATTTTCATAATCTTGCCGCCAACGGTTTTAATAATCTTATACCCGCCGATTGATGTCCCGATTCCCATCGCAGTCGCCGCCGCAATCCGTACCCATAACTGGATGTCATCGGTGGTCTGCAATTCTGCCGCGATCAAAGCCATCGTAATAATTCCCATCGCCTTTTGCGCGTCATTCGTACCGTGCGTAAATGATTGAATCGCAGCCGTTCCGATTTGCATGTAGCGGATACGGCGGTTTGCTTTAAATAAATTACGGTTCTTTAATACCGTACGTAAAATGGTCATGACAATAAATCCGCCGACAAGTGCAATGATAGGGGATAGCAACAGTGCCTGAATGATTTTAATGAAGCCGCTGTAATTCAGAATACCAAATCCGGCTGCTGCAATTGCTGAGCCGGCAATAGATCCGATCAGTGCATGCGATGAGCTAGAAGGAATTCCAAAATACCACGTGACCAAGTTCCAGATAATCGCGGAAACGAGTGCTGCCAAAATAACGAGAGAACCATTTTCTAATAAGAATGGATCGACGATATCTTTCGTAATGGTTTTTGCTACACCCGTGAATGTCAGTGCACCGACAAAGTTCATCGTGGCCGCTAGCATAATCGCAGTCCGAGGTTTCAAAGCGCGTGTCGATACCGAAGTAGCGATCGCGTTGGCTGTATCGTGAAAACCATTAATGAAGTCGAACGCCAAGGCAAATACCACGACGAGAATGGTGAGTATGAGAATCGTATCCATTGGTTAGGACCCCTTATGCGTTGCGCATGATGATGGTTTCGATATTGTTTGCCACGTCTTGACAAAAGTCGGCCGTGTCTTCAAGTAGTTCATACAGATCTTTCAATTGAATGATACGAATTGGATCTTTTTCACGAATGAACATCTGCTTAATGGAAGTCCGTAACACTTCGTCGCAAATCCGTTCGTATTCTTTGATTTGCACAGCGTGTGTACGCATTTCGACTAGCTTTTTCTTCGTCAGCAATTCCATCGCCAAAACGATTTCATCGGTACTTTTCATAATGTTGAGAATGAACTTCTGCATGTACTCATCGATTTCAATGAGAGAAAACATCTCGAGATTAGCAAGGAAATGCTCCATGCCATCGAGGATATCATCCATGGCAATCGCGATATTCAAAATATCTTCGCGTTCGATTGGCGTCATGAACGATGTATTTAATTTCGTGATTAATTCATGAATCAACGTGTCACCAGCTGTTTCGTATTCCTTCATGCGAATGCTGGCAGCTTTCAAATCAGAGACAGAATCGACTTTAAACTCGTTCGCATAGTGCATAGATTCCTGCACATGCTTGGCGATGTCCAATAACGCTGTAAAAAAAGGATCGGGTTTACGTGGACCTAGCATCTAAATTCCTCCATCTATTGTTGACATCGATAGTTATTACATCATACAAAAACCGTGCGTAAAAAGATAGCGAACGGTGTAGAATTTGAGCGGAATTTGTTTGGATTTTCGGTTAGTCCTTAGTTTGTCCAATGATTGTTAAGTTATTATTAAGTTCTGATGAATGCATTGAAAATAAACTTGAACATGAGATGATCGAACGTAAAGTATATTTTGACCGGAAAGGAGATCAAAATGAAGAATAATGTAGTATATTCCATAAAAAGACTAGTAGAATTATTTATCGTCTCTCTTAAATTAGGACTGACCTCATTTGGTGGACCGACCGCGCATTTAGGTTACTTCCATGAAGAGTATGTCCGGAAACGGAAGTGGATGGATGAAAAAGGGTATGCGGATTTAGTAGCGTTAGCGCAATTCCTTCCGGGTCCAGCAAGCAGTCAGGTAGGGATTGGAATCGGTGTGGCGCGTGCAGGGGTAGTCGGCGGCTTTGTTTCCTTTCTAGGTTTCACGTTGCCTTCTGTAGTGGCGTTGATCTTATTTGCTACACTTCTAGTGGATTCAGATGTTAGTGAAGCAGGCTGGCTCCATGGATTGAAGATCGTGGCGGTGGCGATTGTCGCGCATGCGGTCCTCGGCATGGCAAAGAATTTAACGCCAGATAGTAAGCGAAAAGCGATCGCATTATTCGCCCTCGTTGTCACGCTTTTATGGCAAGCTGCTTTTACGCAAGTTGGAGTGATTATACTAGCGGGTTTAGTAGGGTTATGGATGTTCAAAGCTCATGATTCGTCAGATGCTAGTTCCTCGAAATTCCTCGTGTCAAAGAAAACGGGAGTTATTTGTTTAACACTGTTCTTTACTTTGCTCGGCATGTTGCCGTTGCTTCGGGAACTGACAGGGTCTTACTGGGTCGCGTTATTCGATAGTTTTTATCGGTCGGGTGCGCTCGTTTTTGGTGGAGGACATGTCGTCTTGCCTTTATTGGAACAGGAACTAGTACCGGCTGGATGGATTGGAAATGAATCATTTTTAGCAGGTTACGGTGCGACGCAAGCGGTTCCGGGGCCGTTATTTACGTTTGCCGCCTATCTTGGAGCTGTGATGAACGGTTGGCAAGGTGGATTATTCGCAACCGTTGCGATTTTCTTGCCTGCCTTTTTATTGATTGTCGGAGCACTACCTTTTTGGGACGTGTTGCGCAATCATCCAAAAATCAAAGGTGCGGTCATGGGTGTCAATGCGGCGGTCATTGGAATTCTTCTTTCGGCGTTATATAATCCGATCTGGACAAGCTCGATTTTGCGAGCGGAAGACTTTGCATTGGCGGCCGTTTTATTCAGTATGCTGACTTTTTGGAAGATGCCTCCATGGATCGTTGTGCTAGCCGGTGCGGTAGGCGGAACTTTATTGTCCATGTGGTAGAAAGATAACCGATTCAATCGATTTTTGTTATACTGAATGAATTCTATAGAAGAAAAGGGTTATGTACATATGAATACTTCATTACAAAAAAAGATTCCTATGCCAACTGTTTGGCTCGTTATATTGCTTGGTTCGTTGTCAGCATTCGGTCCGCTGTCGATGGATATGTATTTACCGGGATTGCCGATAGTGGCGGATGATTTAAATGCTTCGACCTCACTTGTTCAATTAAGTCTGACGGCTTGTCTGCTCGGCTTAGGCGCAGGACAGCTCATTTTCGGACCGTTAAGTGATATTTACGGTAGACGGAAACCGCTCGTCATTACGCTTAGCGTGTACGCAATCGCTTCCGTTCTATGTGCGTTTAGTCCGAATATCTGGATTTTCGTTGCATTGCGTTTCGTTCAAGGTTTGACAGGCGCTGCTGGAATTGTAATTGCGAGAGCTTGCGCACGTGACTTATATGTTGGAAGTGAATTAACAAAATTCATGGCGATGTTGTCGATCGTCAGTGGATCAGCACCAATACTTTCGCCGATAATAGGCGGTGTTGTGCTGAATTATGCTTCGTGGCCTATGGTGTTTCTATTACTCGGAGTCATCGGTTTGTTGATGTTTTTATCCACAGCATTTTTCTTGCCAGACACGTTGCCGGTTGAAGCACGTTCGGAGAGTGGAATGCTGGCAGTCATCAAGACGTTTAGTGGTCTACTGAAGGATAAGTGGTTCTTAGGCATCGCGTTAACGCAAGGCTTGATCATGTCGGGCATGTTCGCGTACATCGCGGGGTCTCCGTTCGTTTTACAGAATATTTATGGTATCACGGCGCAACAGTTCTCCCTGTTCTTCGCGATGAATGGTATCGGAATCATTACAGCGGCACAAGTGACGGGTCGACTTTCGGGTAGAATTCACGAATTGAAGTTCCTACGCGCAGGTGTGTTGCTTTCATTCACGGCGAGTATTGTACTTCTGTTGACTGTCTGGAATGAATGGCCGCTTGCTGTAATTGCGACGGCGTTGTTCTTTATGGTGTCGAGTGTTGGTTTGGTGTCACCTGCAGCATTTTCGCTAGCGATGCAGAGTCAGGGGAAGTCAGCAGGAAGCGCGTCGGCGTTTATTGGACTGGTGCCTTTCATCGGCGGTGCAATCGTTTCGCCACTAGTAGGATTAGCGGGAGACAGCTCAGCGTGGCCGCTTAGTATTATCGTCTTGACATGCAGTACTGCGGCGTTAGTGATCTATTTTACAGTGGTTCAGAAGGCATTTCGGATGCAAGAGGTTTGATTGGATAGGCTGGTAGTGGTGTTGGGGTTAGATTGGTGCTTCGGAGGGGACGCTTTCCCATCGTACTCACCAAGTAACTCTCCCCCCAATCCTTTTTAATTCAAATTTGCGCGAAAATAGGGCATGATAGAGATAGAGAGTCTGATTATTACTTTGAGAGGTGGATGTAAAGATGGAATATCGTATTGAGCATGACACGTTCGGAGAAATACAAGTACCAGCAGATAAGTTATGGGGAGCGCAGACGCAGCGCAGTAAGCACAACTTTAAAATCGGCGGGGAACGCATTCCGCTTGGTGTGATCCAAGCCTTTGCCCATTTGAAAAAATCAGCAGCAATCGCAAGTCATTCATTCGGCAATCTATCCGAAGTCAAAATGAAAGCTATCAAAGCAGCAGCAGAAGAAGTCATTGAAGGCAAATGGGACGAGCACTTCCCGTTAGTCGTTTGGCAAACAGGAAGCGGTACGCAGTCGAACATGAACATGAACGAAGTACTCGCTAACCGTGGAAACCAGTTGCTTGAAGAGTGGGGCGAGGAAGAACGCTTGCACCCGAATGACGATGTCAACAAATCACAGAGTTCAAATGATACATTCCCGACAGCACTTCACGTGGCGGGTGTAATTGCGGTAGAGCGCGAAGTACTGCCAGCAATTGATAAATTAGCAGCAACACTTCAGAAAAAATCTGAAGACTTCACGGACATTATTAAAATTGGCCGCACGCACTTACAAGACGCGACGCCATTGACGTTGGGGCAGGAAATCAGCGGTTGGCACAGAATGCTTGAGAAGACGCACAGCATGCTAGAAACTAGTGTCGAGACGATGAAAGAACTCGCAATCGGCGGTACAGCAGTCGGTACAGGACTGAACGCACCAGCTGGATTCGGTGACAAAGTTGCGGAAGAGATTTCGAAGTCAGTTGGAATCGACTTTACATCTGCACAGAATAAATTCCACGCATTGACGAGTTATGATGAAGTTGTCTACACACACGGCGCGCTAAAAGCATTGGCAGCAGACTTGATGAAAATAGCAAACGATGTACGTTGGTTAGCAAGTGGTCCACGTTCAGGTATTGGCGAAATTACGATTCCTGAAAACGAACCGGGCAGCTCGATCATGCCAGGTAAAGTGAATCCAACACAAAGTGAAGCGTTGACGATGGTTGTGGCTCAAGTTATGGGTAACGACGCGACGATCGGCTTCTCAGCAAGTCAGGGTAACTTTGAATTGAACGTCTTCAAACCAGTTATTATCTATAACTTCCTACAATCAGCGAAATTATTGGCTGACGGTATGATCAGCTTTAACGATAACTGTGCAGTTGGAATTGAACCGAACCGTGAAGAAATCGATAATAAAGTAAAGAATTCCTTGATGCTAGTTACAGCATTGAATCCACATATTGGTTATGAAAATGCGGCGAAAATTGCGAAGAAAGCTCATACAGAAGGTACAACGCTGAAAGAAGCGGCACTTTCTACTGGTTTATTGACAGAAGCGCAATTTGACGAATATGTAGACCCAAGCAAGATGACGGGCAACTCATAATTGTCATGAATTTGTACGCTTGTTTTTCCCGCAAACCTTGTATACTAAAGGCATAACATCTATACGAAGGAGTCAGGAATATACATGAAAAAGAAGTTGCTTGCAGGACTGGCGGCGCTGACTTTGGCGCTTGCGGCATGTGGAAACGGCGCTACAGAAAAGCCTGCTGAAGTCGATCCAAAAGATGTACGGGCAGAAGTAGGACATGACCACGCAGAACATATGCCGAACGGAGACTTGCAGGAAGTGACCGCTTCAGCGGATATCTTGCCTTCATTTCTAGATGATAAGCCAGAAGATATGCGTATGGTCTATCAAGTAGCGGCCAATGCAACGGACGTTTTGGAATACATGCCTTGCTATTGCGGCTGCGGAGATAGTGCCGGACACAAGAGTAATTTGAATTGCTTCTTGGATGAAGTACGCGAAGACGGCTCGGTCGTCTGGGATGATCACGGCACACGTTGCCTAGTTTGTTTGGAGATCGCAGTGAAATCCGTACAAATGAAACAAGATGGCAAGTCCATGAAAGAAATCCGTGACGCAATTGATACAGAGTATGGTAATGGAAATTACGCGAAACCGACGGATACTCCAATGCCTGCATAATCGATAATATAGGCTGCAGATTTACTCATTTAACGGGAGTGGATCTGCAGTTTTTTTGCGTTTGATCATAGAATTGGGGTAAGCGCTCTATCAGACAGTTTAAGCGCTCATAGAGTTGCTGTAACTGCTCTATAGCCAGCTGAATTCGCTCATAGTTCCGATCTATGCGCTCTATACACGCATGCAACCGCTCATAGCCGGATATTCGACCACCCAACCACCCAACCAAACACATAGGTCATTCGTTTCATTGGAAAGGTAAAAGGGTATGGTATAATTTAGTTAAATTAGGCAGGAGGGGATTCTGATGATTCATTTTGTACAGTTCGAAGAGCAGTATATACCGAAGATGGCCTCATTATTAGCAGCAAGGCATGCAGATGAACGACAACGTTTTCCGTTTTTGCAGGAACGTTTTGAACATGTCGAGCAAGCGGCAGAACGTTTACGTGAAGAATTGGAGAAACCTTATACGGGAGGGCTCGTGACGTTGCGAGATGAAGAAGTCATTGGCTATCTACTATACGAATACCGTCAAGACGTTTCACATGGACGTACGGTGTATGTAGGGTATCCATCATTTGTCATTCATGAGGACGAGCATCCGAGGCTAGCGCGGTTGATGTACACGGAAGCCGGTGCGGAGTGGGTTCGTAATGGCTACTTCGAACATATCATGGATATACCGGTTGGTAACGATGAATTAATTCTTGAAATGCTGGAGCAGTCGTTTCATTTTGAACAGCGCTTTGCGGCGTTGTCACTTGAACATTATCGTGCACAGCCTGGAGAGAATAGTCTCGTAAAGATGAAGGAACTGGTGGGGGACGAGCAAAAAGTATTGCACAAGATGGCGCCGTGGAACAGTTTGCATCAAGCGAAAGCGCCAGCGTGGAAACCGATTACACAAGAGGCGTTGGATGCAGAGCGCGATGTATTTGCGGCGTATGAAGGCAAGGAAGGCACGCGTAGCTGGGTTGCAGAGCAAGACGGTGCACCTGTAGCCTTTCATCTATTCACACCGGCGGACGCGCGTCATGCGATGACAACACCGGATGAGTCGGCCGTGCTGGTTCAGGCGACGACGAATATCGAGATGCGTGGACAAGGGATCGGTAAATCGATTGCGAACCACAGTTTCACTCAAATGAAAAATGCGGGCTATCAATATGTCATGACGGATTGGTTGACAGCGAATCATTTGGCGTCGTATTTCTGGCCTAAACTTGGATTCCGTTCATACATGATTCGTATGGCCCGTACAGTGGATGCACGCATCTCATGGGCGGACGGACAATGACGGGCGTGAAGTTCGTCACATCATGGAGTGGCGGCAAGGACTCTGCACTCGCAGCGTATCGTGCAATCCAAGAGGGGAATACGCCGGCTATGTTGTGGACGATGTTCGAGAAAGATCAACCACATTCTAAATCTCACGCATTGCCACTGGAGATTGTTCAAGCGCAGGCGAAGCAGATGGATATCCCACTGATGATCCGAAAAGCAGACTGGGCTGGCTATGAAATGCAATTCATAGACGCTATGCGCGTGTCGAAAGCACATGGTATTCACAAAGCCGTATTTGGAGATATTGACTTAGAAGATCATTTGCTGTGGGTACAGTCGATGTGTGCCAAAGTAGGTATGGAAGCGTACCATCCACTTTGGGAAGAACCGCGACGTAAGCTACTTGAGGAATTCATTGCGGAAGACTTTGAAGCCTATGTAGTGGTCGTCAATACAAAAATGATGCCTGCCGAATTTCTTGGCAGACGTTTCACGATTGACTTATTGGATGAACTTGAAGCGCTCGGCATCGATAGCTGCGGGGAGTCAGGAGAATTCCATACGGTCGTCGTGGATGGACCGATTTTCAAGGAACGTATCCCTGTGAAGATGAGCGAGACTATCGAAAAAGATGGCTATGTATTTTTGAAATGCGAGATAGAACAAGAAACTTCCACAGACTGAGAAATCATCTGTGGAAGTTTCTTGTTTCCGTAATAAAAGTAGAAAAGGAGTGGATATTTGATGAAAACGAAGAGAATACGTACACAAGAAGACCTTCAAAAGTCTTTTGACATACGAAAGGCGGTATTCGTCGAAGAACAACAGGTTCCAGAAGAGGATGAGTTTGATGAATTTGATGTGCTGAATGAAGTCTGTGAACATATTTTAGTAGAACATGAAGGACAAGCGATCGCATCAGGCAGATTAAGAGTCGTAGATGGGATCGGGAAGTTAGAACGTATTTGTGTGCTAGCCACTCATCGAAGTCTTGGCGTCGGAAAGGTGATTGTTCTAGGCTTGGAAGAAATCGCAAATGACAAAGGGATTGAGCGGTTGAAGTTGCATGGACAAACGCATGCGGAGGAGTTTTATCGTAAACTTGGATACGAGACTACATCTGATATATTCATGGAAGATGGCATACCGCATATTGTGATGGAGAAAGTTCGCTCTATAGTCTGAAGTAGGATTTGTTTTGTACAGAAAAGCCCCTACTAGTAGAAGATAAAATCTACTAGTAGGGGCTTTCATCACATGATTCGCTTATTTACGTAATTGAATTTCGATATTGATCTTTACTTCATCACTTACGACAACGCCGCCAGTTTCTAGTGCAGCGTTCCATGTTAAACCGAATTCTTTACGGTTAATCGTTGTTTTACCTGTAAATCCAGCAGCTTCGTCTCCGCTCATCGGATCTTTAGCCATACCTTCATACTTTACATTGAACGTAACAGGCTTTGTTGTATCTCTAATCGTGAAGTCGCCAGTTAAGTCGTACGTATCTTTAGAGGTCTTCTCAATTTTTGTTGCTTTAAATGATAATTTCGGGTAATTTTCTACATCGAAAAAGTCAGCTGAACGTAGGTGATTGTCTCGATCGGCTTTACGTGTATCAATACTGTTCGCATCAATTGTGAAATCTATAGATGCTCCTGTTAAATCTTCTGGATCTGCTTCGATATTTCCTTGGAATTCGTTAAATGTACCTTTTACGTTTGAAATCATCATATGTCTTACGGAAAAACCTACTGTACTGTGAGCTGTGTCTACATTCCATGTTGCTTTTGTCATAAAAAATCTCCTCCAATAATGGTTTGTTTATATTTACTATACTAATTCAACTTTTACATACAATAAAACGCGTTTATTGTTTTTTATTTTGTTCCATTTTTAACTCTACGAAGCAGTGATGGGTATTTTCCCATTCTAAGTATTCGAATGACTTTCTGCATGAAGCTTCTAGGAAGCGAATGACTTCAGCAGGGTCCGCTTGATCGACGTCACTTTTGATTTCATACAGGTATTCAGCCATATCGGGACTGAAGTAACTACCTTCAGGGAAAGAGTCATCTGTTTTTAATTCCACGCCTTCGACAAACGGATAAGGCAGTGTGAAGAAGGTAGGATGTTCAAATTTGTCATCGCCTAACCAAAAGCCAAACTCGATCATATGTTCATCAAAAGCAGCTCGTTCAATTATTCTACTATCATCTGGAAAAGGTTCGAACTCGTTATACACAATGATACCGGTCACATCGAATGTGCCCCAGAAAAGACCTGGATAAATCTTCCGTTGTCTAATTGGAGCAAGGAATTGTTGCTCAGCATCCCATGCAAATTGGAACCACTTAAGAATTTGTTTAGCTACGTCTTCTTTGTAGTGATGATGTTCAACGTCGTCTTCAAAAGGCGTCGTCGTTTCCATTTCCTGAGGCGTTGTATGGATGGACAACGGGATACCTAGATCATCGGCAGTGCGAACAATCTCCTGGTAGTAGTCACGAATCGTCTTTCCGTCCTCAAGTTTGATCACCGCGTCATCTTTTTCTGTTTTACTAATAATTTCATTTTTAATTAAATCGACTTCTATTTCAAAGTGGTGAGCGTTATATCTCAGCAACCCAGTAGTAAACCCGCGGGGTGTAATATCAAGAACTACGTGCGCCCATTGGGGTTCCTGTGCAGCGTATTCTAGTTTCACTTTCCCTAAAATTTGAGAAATAAGCTGTAAGGTGATGATTTCATTCTTATGCGTTTTATAAAATCCCACTAGTAGCACCTCCTAGGCATTACTTACCCTCTTTTGAAAAAATTAAGCATAAAGTAGAGGATTCGGTAGAAATTGGTCATTGTAGTATCGCTTCATAGCGTAGTAATGAAAATACAGTCAGCCTATTATCTTGCCTTTAAAACATCCTCGTATTGAGATCGGTTTTTTTCCAATCTCGCTTTTGCGAAAGGACATAAAGGGATAATTTGGCGATTGCTATCACGTGCGAATTTTACTACTTCTTCCAATAACAAATCACCAACGCCTTGACCTCTTAATTGGTCGCTCACCATCGTATGATTAATGATGAATTGCTTTGGACCATTCAAGACAATCGTCATTTCTGCTAGAGGTTCTTCCGGGTTGTCACCAACATAAAACTTCTCATTGCTTTTTTTGATCTCCATCATCATCACTCCTATTTTTGTTTTTTAGTACATAGATTTCTTTTACTTCAACCAGCTTTTCGCTTGCATTGCGACGTCCTGTGTCAGACTATGTCCCTTAACCCATGCCGTTGTAACGTTTGCGCCTCTTTCTTCAAAGAGACGGATGACGCGCTTGCTTTCTGATTCAGGCACAATCGGATCACCTTCGCCTAGTGAGAGGAATACTTCCGCATCGCTGAAATCTTGTTTATCTTCTACATCTGCAGGATACAGTGGTGCGAATAAAGCTGCCTTTTTAAGTGTTTCTGGATGCTTGAGCATCATTTGAATCGCAATGTTCGAGCCGTTTGAGAATCCGACAAGTACTGTATCTTCCATTTTGAAGTCATACTCTTTCGATTTTTCTTCAATGAATGCATACAGTTCATTGCCTCGGAACTCAAGATCTTCCCAGTCGTACTGACCTTCACCGTGACGTTTGAAGAATCTATTCATGCCATTTTCCTGCACATTTCCTCTAATGCCTAACACGTTGTATTCGGGATTGAGGAGTTCGGCAAGAGACACTAAGTCTGTTTCTGTACCCCCTGTGCCGTGGAGCAATACAAATACGGGTGCACCTTTTTTGTTTTCATTGTAAATGTATTTCATTACATAACCACTCCTTTGATTATTTAACAGGCCGTTCGACGGTGAATAGCTTGCCTATTTCAGCATAGTCACTACCGGCGAGTCTACTGACAGCATTTAATTTCAACGGATCAATATAGCCGTTATGATAGATTGTTTCGTCTATATGATAGTGTTTTACTTTTAGCAATAAAACATCTGTAGTTGCGATATTTTCTTCGTTGTAAATGACTAGTGAATCGTATAATTCTGTTTCAAATCTCACTTTGGTTTCATTCAATCCAGGAACTTGAACCGCTTTTGAATCTACCGTTGTAAAACTCGATACATCCAGCTCGCTTTCATCCGGTCCTAGCGGCGCGGATGTGGCATTTGCCGCTTCTACGTTATCCGTATCCACAACCTGCACTACGGCTTCTTTATTTTCATAAATATTTCTAGCAGTATCTTTCGATTTCCCATCTACGCGCTGTACAGCGATGGACAGCATAGGGGGGTCATACGTGACGATATTAAAATAACTGAATGGTGCAATATTTACAATACCCGAATCAGACTTCGTAGAAACCAATGCGATAGGTCTAGGAATAACTGAACCGATCAGGAATTTCTTCTTTTCTTTTGCTGTCAGATCTTGCGGGGAGAAGTTGAGCATTTTATTCACGCATTATACCTCCAATTTCGGCAGCAGACTTTCGTATTTCTGTCTGTTCTGTTCGTATTGTTGCGGTAATTTCAGCATAGAACCAAGTGATTTCATATCTTCATCTACATCGAACCCTGGACCATCTGTCGCGAACTCGAATACGACGCGTCCTTTTTCTTTAATGTAGATCGAGGTGAAGTAATTTCTGTCTTTCACTTCAGTGACTTTAAATTCCTCATCTGTCAGTGCAGACTGCCATTGTTTCAATGCATCTTTATGCGGCACGGACCACGCGATGTGGTGGACGGTTCCGATACCAAATCTTCCAGCAGGCTGTGGGGGAATTGCCGTAATAATATGGTGTTTTTCTTTGCCAACTGTTTCAAAGTGTTGATTCTGATCATCTATACTTAGCTCATGTAATCCCATGAGGCCGGTAAGGAGATCTCTTGTGCCTTCGGGATTTCCGGACAATAAAACAGCACCGTGGAAATCAACAATGTCATAATGATCTGCAGCAATTTCACCTTCGACTAGCGCGAGCTCGAGTCCGTGTACATCATCGAACTCGAGTGTGTTTTTACCGAAAAGCTGCGTCATTTCAATGGGAATATGTTGAGCAGTTAAATGCTCTTTCCAATAGTCCAGGCTTCCTTTAGGTATTCTAAAAGCAATTCGTCCGACCTGACCGCTGCCTTTTCTACCTTGATTAGTATTTGTCCAAGGGAAGAATGTAATGACTGTACCGGGAGTTACATTATGATCTCCGAAGTACAAGTGATAGACGCTTGGATCTTCAAAGTTGACCGTTTGCTTTATAAGACGGAGTCCCAAAACATCCCTGTAAAACTTCAAGTTTTCATTAGGGTCTCCTACAATCGCTGTAATATGGTGGATCTTTTTAATTGCTTCCATTTATAAAACTCCTTTTAAAACTGTTATGAACGTGTTGTATCGAATGGGCGAATCTGTGATTCAATATATTCACGTTTAGGCTCAAGGAACGGTGGAAGAGATAGACTTTCACCCAATGTTTCGTAAGGTTCATCCGTCATGAAACCTGGTCCGTCTGTTGATAGCTCGATCAGAATATGGCCGACGCGTGTATAGAGTGCTTCAAAGTAGAAGCGGTCTACATGACCGGAATGTTGCATACCCATTTCATCGTATTTAGCTTCCCAATTTTTAATCGCTTCATGGTCTTTCACTCTGAACGATACATGGTGAACTTGTCCATATCCTTGACGACTTGGTGTTGTATCATCATTTCGTAAAATGACTTGTCCACCGTTGCCGCCTTCACCTACATCAAACAGCGTTACATTTTCTTCTTCAAAAATAGGCTTCATACCGTACACTTCAGTCAGCATTTTCTTGAAATCTTCAAAGTAGCTAACTGTAATTTCAATTGGCCCTAAACCGTAAATTGCGTGCTCTTCAGGTACGGGGCCGTTTTTCCAAGGTGTACCCGGTGCTACGCCTTCATTTTTCTCATCAGAGAACAGTTGATATTTCTGTCCGTCCGCTTCTTGGAAAGGTAGTACTTTTTTGCCGAATAGCTCTTGAATGCCGTCGTTTTCTACGCCAAACTCTTTGAAACGCTCTAGATAATATTCAAGTGCTGCGTCATTAGGTACCCGTAGTCCCGTTCTAGAAATCGAGTTCGTTCCCGGTGTTCCTTTCGGGTTGTTCGGGAAGTCGAAGAACGTCATGTCTGTCCCTGGTGAACCGATATCATCTGCGAAAAATGTGTGGTATGTGTGGATGTCATCTTGGTTTACCGTTTTCTTAACTAATCGCATGCCTAGCACGTTTGTGAAAAAATCATAGTTTCTCATTGCGTTATCTGTCATTGCGGTAACGTGGTGAATGCCTAGTAATTCGTTTGTCATGTTATAAAACCCCTTTTTAAATTATGGTTAGTTGATATATTACTAATTCGAGATGTTAGTTGTGAAAAAAACTAGATTTACCATTACATATTTTGTGCATGTAAACCTAACTTTTTTAACTGTGTAATTAGTTGTTCTTTTTCTTGTATATCTAGTCCGCTAAAAATTTCTTTGATCGCCTTTTTGTGAGGGGGGAAGATTTCATTCATCAGTTCCGTCCCATCGGTTGTAATGGACGCATGTGTGACACGTCGATCTTTTGGACAAGGCTTTCTTTTGATTAAGTTTTTCTTTTCTAGTTTATCTACAACGTAGGTGATACTACTGCTAGCAATCAATACTTGCTCACCGATTTTTTGTATCGGTTGATCACCTTTACTATAGACTAATTCTAAAACGGCAAACTCTGTTGGATTTAATCCGGAGCGTTTTATATCTTCTTCTACACGCACCTTAATGGATTGCAATGCTCGAGTTAAAACAATGAATGCCTTTAGAGACAAATCTTCTTCATAAATTTCTTTATTTTGATTGTCCATGACGCTCTCCTTTTATCTCGAATTCAAGATAATCATATAATATTCAATTTACGATGTCAACCCATACGTTTGTACAAGATCTGTACTACGTAAAAAGTTTGCATCCTTTCAAATGGAAAAGGTGCAAACGAAAGGGGAGGCTAACTGTACGTACAATATAGCCTCCACACACTAGCATCTATTAGTAGATGCTAGTACATTGCGATGTTAAAGCGCGGCATCATTTTGGAAGTTCATGACAAAGTGAGACGCATCATTGTACACTCCAAAAACATATCCTTGGTCTTTGAAAAAGTTCAAAACTTCAGGAAGTGCTTCTAAAGTTTGTGATTTTTCATGCATTAATACGATTTCTTTATTAGAAGTAGTGTCTCGTTTGATGTTTTGAACTATTTGAGAGGGATTTCCAGGAAGTTCCCAATCATGCGAATCGATCGTCCAATCCCAAATTTTAATATTGGCTTCAGCTAGTTGTTTCCGTATTTGCCCGCCGTTCAATCCAGGCGCTGATCCATAAGGAGGGCGCACTAGCCGAGGGGTAGTTCCTGTAATTTTATGAATTAGATCTAGTGTTTCAATCATTTCGGGTACAAACTGTTGATTCGTATAGAGTGCTTGATAATTGTGAGTCATACTGTGGCCGCCGATATAATGACCTTCTTGTGTTGCGCGTTTTACGCTTTCCTGAAGATGTTCTTTCTTCAAGTTACTGCCTTGCATGAAGAACGTAGCTTTGGCATCATGTGCATCCAAGACATCTAAAAATTGCTCAGTCCATTTGCTTGGACCGTCATCAAATGTTAAATACACTACTTTTTCTGGCTCTTTCTCTGCTGGGGGTTGTTCCGTATTTTCTTCAGCAGGCATTTCCTTTGGTTCTTCAGAAGATACCTCTGTTTCTTTTTCAGTAGGTGTTTCTGTTTCATCTGATTCTATGACAGGGAATACTTCAGTTTCAGGACTAGATTCTTCTGGTGGTGTAATAGTTTCTGGCTGCTCGTTTGATGCCTGAGTTTCAGTTGCTTCTGGTTTGGTTACAAGTTGATCTGACGTACTAGGTGCTTCACGGAAAGAGTAGGACGTCCCAACAAAAAGAACAGTACCCGATAGAACGAGAAGAAAAATCAGAAGCAGAAAATATCTTTTCTTCAGCTTTCTTCTTTTCTTTCCGATTTGTTGATGCAGCGTATTCATAAAATTTACATCTCCTATCATTTTATGTTAAATGGTTCGATTATTGCCTTATGTATGTATAAAAACATCTTTATTTATAGGAAGAACAGCAGACGAAATCCATCATCTGCTGCTGTAAAATAACTTACTGAATATATGTGTCCCCAACTAGTGCATCCTGTAAAATATGTGAAGGAATTTCAAATGTGATGACTCCCATATAACCTGGGGCTACATCGTACTGGTCGAAAGAAATGACGAGTGTATGATCCGCAGTAATATAGAAGTCTTGATTTGCTTCGATTGAATTGAACTCAACGTTCGCTCCTTCAATAGCTAAATACGCAATGTTTTTATCCTCTTCCATTTGTCGTTTCATCTCTTGTTTAATATACGTATTGATTATCCCGACATAGGAATCGTCTTTAAAAAGACTTGGTAATGTAAGAAGGATATTATGTTGTTTATCAATCGTATCGTATTGCATTTCAGTGGAAGAAGATCCAGCCGTAGTGGTTTCATAACGCGCAATAGATAAGATTTGTTCTGTGTCGGTTTTTACTTCATAACCTGAATCCATGCCTAAATGACCGCTACCTGCCTCTTCCAGTCTGGCGATCTCTTCCTCAAATTTCGTAAAGAGCGCTCTGTTTTCTTCGATATACTTTTCATTTAGGGCAATTTGTAATCCTTCGTTTTCTAAACCATCGATGGCCGGCGTTTCCATGTTTGCTTGATACGTTTCCTTTTCCACTGTTAAGGTTTCTATCGTGAAAACTTGCACGATCGAACCAAGAACGGGTATGTTCACTAGCGAATTGGCGAATGTTGGACTAGCATTAATGCCACCAACGAATAAAGCCGCCGCAGCAGCTACACTGAGGGACCAATTTCTCAGAGGAGAAGGCTTCTTTTTTGTAGTTTTAGCTTTTTGAATGGAATCTTTCACTAAATTATCTAATTCGGGAGGAATTTCAATATCGTCATATTCTTTCTTCATTTTGTTCATCCGCTTCATTCCAAATCCCCCTTTTCAATTTCTATCCGCAATTTCTTTAAAGTTCGGTAAAGCCTGGTTTTCACGGTATTACTGTTTTCCTCTAAAATGGCTGCTACTTCGTCAATCTTCAAGTCTTCAAAAAAGCGTAAAATAATTAACGACTTTTCATCTGGAGAAAGAGTTTCTAGCGCATCTAATAAATCTATATCAGTTGGTTCATCTTCAGTTTGTGGTAAATAGCCATCTAGAACTTCATCATCCATCACCATCATCCGTTGATGTTTACGAATAAAATCGATGGACGTATTGACGAGTATCCGATAAAACCATGTCTTTAAGTACTTAATTTCCTCGAGGCGATGAATAGATTTTAACGCTTTGAAAATTGAGTCTTGCACAATATCCAACGCGTTTTCTTTGTTTTTCACATAGCTATAGGCGAGCCGATAATGAGCATGTTGGTTTTCAATTAAAAATTGCTCCACCTGCTCCATTTTTTTATTCTTTGTCATGACAAAAGGTTCACCTTCTTCAATTTTAAACATGTCGCGATCACGTCTTACTCTTTTGACGGACAGCTTCTGCGAAAAGTTTGGATTTTATTTTAAAAAATAGACAAGAATAAACTGATCATATGGTGTTGAGAGTAGAAATTATTTTTCTTGTTTCGTAACTGCTATACTCATGACTATACCAATGGATAAAGGAGCAATGTATTTTATGAAGAAATATATCAATGCGAATATATACGGTGATCCAGATTCCCATGAGTTTTTAGTGAAAAATGGTCAGTTTACCGCAATAGGTAATGATCTAGATAACGCAGATGAAGTAATTGATCTGCAAGGACTTTTAGTATTGCCACCTTATGTGGACCCTCATTTACATTTGGATTATATCTTTTCGGGACTAGGCGAAGGAAATGCAAATGTATCCGGGACATTATTTGAAGGCATTCAGCGTTGGAGTGATAATAAGAAATCATTGACTGAAGAAATGGTGCGTGAACGTGCGATAAAAGGAATTCAAAAAGAAGTGAGTAAAGGGGTTCAATTCATTCGTACACATGTAGACATTACAGATCCCAATTTAACGGGGATGAAAGCGTTAGTTACACTGCGCGAAGAATTGAAAGACCTCGTTACATTACAACTCGTAGCTTTTCCTCAAGAAGGATTCTTTAGATATGAAGGGGCAGAGCGTTTAATGGAAGAAGCGCTTGAAATGGGTGCGGACGTAGTAGGGGGGATTCCTCACTTTGAAATTTCCTATGAGCATGGAGTGGAGTCATTGCGACGTATTGTCGACATGGCCATCAAGCACAATGTGATGATTGATATTCACTGTGATGAAAACGATGATCCAAATAGTCGGTTCTTGGAAGTGTTAAACGCACTCGTTATGGAAAAAGACTACGGTAAATATACAACGGCCAGTCATACATGTAGCTTCGGTTCAGTCGATAATAGCTATGCCAATAAAATGTTAGGTCTATTTAAAGAATCACAAATTAATTTTATTTCTTGTCCAACTGAAAATGCTCATTTACAAGGACGCGGCGATAGCTATCCTAAACGTCGTGGCTTAACACGAGTCAAAGAGCTATTAACTAACGGAAACAATGTGGCGTTTGCACAAGATTCCATAGCGGATTACTGGTATCCGTTAGGCAATGGAAATATGATGAATATTTTAGACAATGGGATTCACTTAGCGCATTACACACATATTGACGAGATCAATAAGGCATTGGATTTGATTACGTATTACGGTGCAAACATTATGAGAGTAAATGATGCGTATGGTATTGAAGTGGGGAAACCCGCGAACTTTATCGTGTTGGATGCACAAGATCCGTATGAGGCTATTCGTGAGCGAGCAGAAGTGCTGATGTCTGTGAGGAATGGTGGCTATCTCTTTAAGCGTGAACCGCGGAAAAATGAAGTGGAAGTAGATTTTTTAAAGCAGTCGTGAAATTTATGATTATTCTATAAAGTCCTCCTCAACATGTTGAGGAGGACTTTTATGTGATTTGAAATTCTGATATTGAAGATGTGTATGAACTGAATCAACCGATGATGGAGGAGTGGTTGGTACCCGTTGATTCTAACATAGTCACCGGCTGTAGCGAAAATCAACTGAGCGAGTGTGATTAACAATGTGCCACAATCGCACCCGATAGTTAAACTTCTTATAAATGAATTACAAACTCTATACCCTTTGGTTTCTCCATAAAATGGTCACTATATTCTTTAACAACTAACTCCAGTCCTGAAAAATCGTCAGGTAACGG
>NZ_JARIEA010000055.1 GCF_029267015.1 Sporosarcina ureae
AAGAAAACCTAGAAAAACTGTGGGCCATCAGAAAAACCTTCTCAGACTCCCACGACTTCACCGAACGTTTCATGAAAAAACTAAGCCAATCCGATAACAACGAAGAATTCTTCGACAAACTGAACGAAGAAATGAAGGCGAAAAAAGGTAAGGGCCTTATTTGATTTTCTGAAACTCCAATGTGAATTTGGTTTTGAATTATGCCCTTAACAAACATAAAAAGTGATGTACGTACTTAAAAAGTAAGATTGCAGCGGAAGCCGAGGGGCGACTCCGGGAGGATCAGCCCGAACGTTGAGACAACCAAAAGGGAGCCTCGCGACCTGGTTGGCTCAACAAGTGGCCCTCCGGAAAGCGTCCCCTCGGCTGCAGCGGAAATCCAACCCTTCACCAATACAGCCCATGCCCATTAAATACCCAAATCAAACACTTGCGCAACATATCGAATTTTGCTATACTAATCAAGTACAGTTTTTCTGTACACCGCATATACGGCTGACAAACACGGGTCGTGTACGGCATCGATCGTTTTATAGGCAAATGGCCAATAAAACATCCAGAATTTCACACTCTGTTCCAGATGGTTCAGGGCGAAAGGAGAGATATCGATGAAAGCAGGAATTCATCCCAATTACAAACTTGCAACAGTAACTTGCTCATGTGGCAATACATTTGAAACAGGTTCTGTAAAAGAGGATATTCGAGTGGAAGTATGCTCAGAATGTCACCCATTCTATACTGGCCGTCAGAAGTTTGCTACAGCAGACGGACGAGTTGACCGTTTCAACAAAAAATACGGCATCAAGTCAGAAGAACAAGAGTAATAAAAGCCAGATACCCGTCAGGTGCAGTCGTGCCAGACGGGTATTTTTATTAATTTATTGCAGATACTAGAGACAGCGTGCTCATAGAAGTCGCCCGAGTGCTCTATCGTTGGCGTCAACCGCTCATAGAATGGGGTTGACCGCTCTATCTGTGCCCGTTTACGCTCATAGCAGTGGTATAACCGCTCTATCGGAGCTCGCAACCGCTCATAGAATTAACACACAACGCATAACCCACATACATAGCACGACATCGAAAGGAGATTGACCATGTACGTTTCAATGCAAGGCGGCTGGATGGAAGTCATCTGCGGCAGTATGTTTTCAGGTAAATCGGAGGAGCTTATTCGCCGGATTCGACGCGCGGAATTTGCCAAACAAAAGATTGCGGTATTCAAACCGGCAATTGATGATCGGTATAGCGAAGAGGCAGTTGTGAGCCACGACGGTGCATCCACGATCGCTAATCCTATTTCCAAAGCGAGTGAAATACCAAATCTCGTTTCAGATGATTTCGATGTGGTCGCCATTGATGAAGCCCAATTTTTCGACGACGATATTATAGACGTTGCGATCATGCTTGCGGATCGTGGCTTTCGCGTGATCATTGCAGGACTCGATCAAGACTTTAAAGGTGAACCATTCGGACCGATGCCTGAATTAATGGCTGTGGCAGAACTAGTGACGAAACTTCAAGCAGTTTGTACTGTGTGCGGATCACCTTCAAGCCGAACACAGCGATTAATAGACGGACAACCTGCATGTCAGGATGACCCGATCATTCTCGTTGGCGCTTCCGAAGCTTATGAACCACGTTGCCGCCAGCACCATGAAGTCCCTGTTAGCCGTATGCAACATGTAGAATAAACATATTTCCGTCTATCCGTAAGCAAGAAAGGATAGGCGGTTCTGCTATATACTAATATAGAAACCACTATTTCAGAAGAGGTGAACCGACTATGTTCGATAGACTACAAGCAGTTGAAGACCGTTATGACCGACTGAATGAACTACTTAGTGACCCCGAAATCGTTAATGATTTGGACAAATTACGCAGCTATTCAAAAGAACAATCCGATTTACAAGACACCGTCGAAGTATACCGAGAATATAAACATATCCATGCGCAATATAAGAATGCCAAAGAAATGCAAGATGAACCGCTTGAAGATGACATGAAAGAATTAGTCAAAATGGAAATCGATGAACTCGAAGACCAAATTGAGTCGCTTGAAGAACAGTTAAAAGTATTACTCATTCCAAAAGATCCGAATGATAATAAAAGTGTCATTATGGAAATCCGTGGTGCAGCAGGAGGAGACGAAGCAGCTTTATTTGCGGGTAGTCTTTATCGAATGTATACACGTTTCGCGGAAATGAATCACTGGAAAGTGGAAGTGATTGATTCATCACCGACTGAACTTGGTGGCTTCAAAGAAATCATCTTCATGATTGATGGAAAAGGGGCCTACTCGAAGTTGAAGTACGAAAATGGAGCACACCGCGTGCAGCGTGTACCAGAAACGGAATCGGGTGGACGAACACATACGTCTACTGCTACTGTTGCGTGTTTGCCTGAAGCGGAAGAAGTAGAAATTGAAATTCACGATAAAGATATCCGTACCGATACATTCGCGTCATCTGGACCAGGAGGACAATCCGTCAACACGACGATGTCTGCAGTACGCTTAACGCATTTACCTACAGGAACTACGGTGTCGATCCAGGATGAAAAATCTCAAATTAAAAATAAAGAAAAAGCCATGAAAGTTTTGCGTGCACGAGTGTATGATAAATTCATGCAAGAAGTACAAGCTGAATACGATGAAAAACGAAAATCTGCAGTTGGATCAGGTGACCGTTCCGAACGTATTCGCACGTATAACTTCCCACAAAACCGTGTCACGGACCATCGAATCGGTCTGACGATACAAAAGCTTGATCAGATTATTGAAGGGAAGCTGGATGAAGTCATCGACGCGTTAATTATCGAAGAACAGGCACATCGCTTGGAAAGTTTGGATCGCAATGACTGAGACAATGCTCGAATCTGTGCAACGAGCACAACAATTGCTGAACGCACGCGGTATGGATACGCATGCTGCTGAACTTGCCATGCGCTCTGTCACGGGTAAAAGCCAGGCGAACTATTTAGCTAGTTTGCGCGAACAAGTTCCGCATGAACCGTGTTCGAAATTCTGGTCCATCATCACAGAACTATTGACCGGCAAGCCAATTCAATACATCCTCGGGGAAGAATCCTTTTACGGCTATTCATTCGAGGTCAATGAACACGTACTGATTCCACGTCCTGAAACGGAAGAACTTGTTCATTATGCGTTGCAACGAGCTACTCAATTATTTGGGGAACGAATGATTCATGTAGCGGATATTGGAACGGGCAGTGGAGCGATCGCGATCGCATTCAAAAAAGAAAGGCCGACTGCGGAAGTCACGGCGACTGATTTTAGTGAATTAGCGCTTGAAGTCGCACAACGTAATGCACTACGTAATGAAGTCGATGTGACCTTTTTACAAGGGGATATGGAAGAGCCGTTAAAGCATCAGAAGTGGGATATCATTCTATCTAATCCGCCGTATATTGCAGATTATGAAAAAATTGATATGTCACCAACTGTCTATGACTTCGAACCGCAAACTGCATTATTTGCGGAAGAAGACGGTCTCTATTTCTACCGTAGACTGGCAGAGAATCTGTCACCTCTGATGAATCGACCTTCACTCATAGGTTTTGAAATAGGCTATCTACAAGGCCCGGCAGTACAAAAGTTTCTTGAAGAAGCCTTCCCGGAAGCGACTGTTGAAGTCGTCCAAGACATCAATAAAAAAGATCGAATGATATTTTGTGAGATTCGATGAATAAAACTCCCTCCTGCGGGTCAAGATAGAGTGCAGGAGGGGATGACATGTTACAAGATTATCCGATAAATCAACAACCGACTCAAACTTCGAAACTAGTGGCCTTTATAGAATTTGTACTTATATTACTTACTATTCAAGCGGTGTTGCTCGTATTCGGTCAACAAACAATTGCTGGTGAGGCGACGCAATTTCGTATTCTTGCAAACTCGAATACCGTAGCGGATCAGCAAGTGAAACAAAATGTTCAGGAAAAAATCGCGCCATTACTAGAGAAAGCTATTAGCCAATCTATGAACACACAGCAAATCAATGCTAACCTTAAAGTGTTGGAACCGAAGATACTTGAAATTGCCAAGACACAAGTAAACGGCGCACACGTAACGCTTGAACACAGTGCGGCAATGATCCCGCCAAAACGAGTAGGATTTTTCATTCAGCCGCAGGGCGTTTACGATGCATATGTCGTCAAAATCGGTGCAGGTAGAGGGGATAATTGGTGGTGTTCACTGTTTCCTAACGTTTGTTTCCCTGAAGAAGCAACAGTCGCTGAAACAGAAGAAGAACCTGTTACATTCTTCATTTGGGAGTGGATAAAATCGCTGTTCAAATGAAACTATTCACACGTTTTGTGGATAAAGTCGACGAAATGTGTATAAAGAGGGGTTGAGCAAGTGGACACTACACAAGAAATAGTGGATAACCTAGTGGATAACGATAGAATCTATAAACAAGCTGTGGGTATCCTTAAATCTGGAGGTATTGTTGCCTTTCCGACTGAAACAGTTTACGGATTGGGAGCGATCGCGACAGATGGGCAAGCAGTACAGCGGATCTTTGAAGCAAAAGGTAGACCTTCAGATAATCCGCTAATCGTACATATTGGGAATCAGTCAGACATCGAGAAATATGCGACAGACATCCCTGAAATTGCAGAAGTCTTAATGAAAGCTTTTTGGCCAGGACCGTTAACATTAATCATGGAAAAGAAACCGGGCGTTATTGCAGATGTTGTCACGGCGGGACTTAGTACCGTAGCCATTCGCATGCCTGACCACCCAATAGCGTTGGAGTTGTTACGCAAACTCGATCAGCCATTAGCTGCACCAAGTGCAAATCGAAGTGGAAAGCCGAGCCCGACAGAAGCGGATCATGTCTATCATGATTTACTAGGTAGAGTACCGTTAATTCTGGATGGTGGAGAGACAGGAGTTGGCTTGGAATCCACAATCTTGGATATCACAGTCACGCCGCCTGTCATTTTGCGTCCCGGTGGCATAACGAAGGAGCAGTTGGAAGAATTGATTGGTACCGTCCACCTGGCGACGTTACCCACAGATCAAACGTCAGCACCGCGCGCACCGGGAATGAAGTATACACATTACGCACCTGAAGCACCGCTATTCGTCATTGAGCCGAATGCTGATACGATTGCGCATGCGCTAGAGACCATTCATCAGCAAAATAAACGTGTGGCCATCATTGGACCGGATGAGTTATACACAGAGCGCGCAGATTGGTACTTTTCCACAGGCCCGATCACTAATGGTGAAGCGATGGCGTCAAGCTTATACAAAGCGATTCGTCAATGTGACACTACCGAAGCCGATATTATTCTAGCTGTTGAGACAGATCTTTCGGGTATTGGGGCAGCGGTCATGAACCGACTCGACAAAGCATCAGACGGCAAGCGATTCTCGGAATAACATTTCAATAACGATGAATAGCCCCCTTCAGCACCCGCATAAGATGAGTATATGCGACTTGCAAGGGGGCTTAATCTTTGATAGAGATCATATCGGCTATCGTGACAACCATCGACATTTTAATTGTCTATACATTTTTGCAACTACGGCGAGGTCGATTGATGATTATGCTGTGGACGACTATACTGAATATGCTACTGCCGCTCATTGGCTTCTACACAGGAGAATGGGTAATGTCCTATTTCACTGGATGGAGTCATGTGTTGTCTGGCGTACTGTTATCACTCATCGGCCTTCATATTTTACTTGCGGACAGTGAAGAGCAATCCATCGTTGAGATGATTTCACCATTTTTCCTAGCACTGATCGTCAGTATGGATGCGTTCGCCGTCAGTGTGACATTCGGTATGATGCAGTTGAATAAATGGCTATTCATCATGGCGTCAGGTTTCTTTTCGCTCGTCTTTTCTAGCATTGCATTCTTATCCACAGGCCGTCTACGTTTAATAAATGGAACATTCATTAGACGACTGACAGGTATTGTTTTCATCTGCATAGGTGTATTGTCCTTTATCTTTTGAAAATAGTGTTTCTTTTTCCTCATAAATCCGTTATTCTGTAAAGTAGGTGAAGAAAATGAATATATATTTTATATGTACGGGGAACACATGTAGAAGTCCTTTGGCAGAGGCGCTAGTTAACCATGCCAATGTACCAGGGTTTACAGCGAAGTCTGCTGGCATTCATGCGATAGATGGGTTACCCATCTCCTCGAATTCAGCGCAATTGTTGAGGGAAGAAGGAATTTCTTTCTCTCCCTACTCCAATGAAGTCAAGTCGTCTGAGATGGAATGGGCTGATATCGTGCTGACAATGACAGCAAGCCATCGCGATTTACTGCACAGCCGCTTTCCTGACATGAAAGGGAAAGTCTTTACGTTAAAAGAGTACGCGGGCACAATGCCAGGTCTTGATGTGCATGATCCATATGGCGGAGATTTGGCTACATACCGCACGACATTCAATGAGCTGACTGAACTTATTAACACAGTCATCCGAAAGTTAGCGGAGGGGAATTTATGAAAGAACCGAAAAAAGTAGGGCTGCGGGCGAAACTCGTTCTATTTATCGTAATTCTCGCAGTCATTACGTATACTACCAGTGCTGTATTCATTAACTGGGTACAGCCGACGTTCTTCCCGAATGTACAACCATTCGTTTTTCAATTGCTAACATACGCGATGGGCGTCATGTGGTCAGGTATTTTAGCGGCCATGTTCAGCGTTATTTTGACCAAGCCGTTGCAACGTTTGGAAACAGCCGCGATGAAAGTGGCGGATGGAAAAATCGGCACGGACATTCAATTACCTAATTCTTCGGATGAAATCCATTCCGTCTCCAAAGCATTCCAGCAAGTGGTCGTTAATTTGCGTAATATTATCGAGCAAATTGAATCGAACTTCCAAGCAACTGCTCAATCAGTCGATGAATTGACTAAGGAGACAAGCGCTGCATCCGGCCAATCGGATGCCATTGCGCGCACGATCGGAGAAATCTCCAATGGTGCGGAACAAACGTCAGAAGCGATTCGTGAAACCGTCCATGCGATTGAAGATATCCGGCAACTCGCGATGGAAGTCAATAATCGAGCGGATCAATCTTCAGAGCAGTCTAAAATGATGTTGCGAGAATTGCATGCGACAACCGAGATCTTCCAATCCGTATTAGCGGGTATCCATCAAATGAGCAATCAAAGCGAGCATTCATTGGAAACAATTCAAGTACTCGATGAAAATGCCCATAAAATTGGTGAAATCGTGGAACTCGTAGGCAATATAGCGGGCCAGACAAACTTACTCGCACTTAACGCCTCTATAGAAGCGGCGCGAGCAGGGGAACATGGTAAAGGCTTCGCTGTCGTCGCGGAAGAAGTCCGCAACTTAGCCGATGAAAGCGCAAAAGCAGTGCAGATGATTTCAGGGCTTGTCCAAACGATTCAGGCGGACGTTAAACGAGTAGTATCTGAAATGCAAAAACAAGTAGAAACGGCATCCACTGAAGCCAAACGCGCAACGAAAACGAATGAAAATGTCGAGACCATGACCGACACGATCCATACAATGGCACAATTTGTAGAGGAAATCACTGATATCGTCGGCAATCAAATGCGGACAATCGAACGCACAGCCAAGCAGTCAATGGAAGTAGCATCCATCGCAGAGCATACCTCAGCGGGTGCGGAAGAAGTCCGCGCGGCTACGGACGAACAGGTGGCGTCGATAGACCAAACGAAGACGAAGGCGTTAGAGTTGAAGGAGCAATCGGAAGAGCTGTACAAAGTCATCCGAAAGTTCGACCGTACGCCAGTATAATAAGCAAAGATGATCCAGAGGCATTTAGTGCTCGGGATTGTCTTTTTTTAATGTATGGGAAAAGGTCTCTATTTGTGGATTTTTTCAGGTGTGCGTAATAAGCGGCGTGGGTAGTTGTTTTTGCAGGAGCGTTTTCTTTTTGGGGGATTAAATATAGGTAGTGGTTTAGCTAGCAGTGTAAGTGGGGCGGGCATTGACGCCACTTCGGCGGTGGTGGATGGCTTCCGCAATGAGCCAGACAGGAAGAGCGCCTGGCTGTCTCATTGCTACGCCTACCACTGGCAGCCGCCTTCGTTAGATAGTGTGTAGGGCAGTTCAGATAGTTGTTTTTAGAGTACACAGGGAAGGTGTTCGTATAAGTAAGTAGGATACGATGGTGGGTAGTTGTTTTTGCGACCCCTTACTTTTCCTTGTTTTGTGCAGAGGTAGTAGTTTGACTGGCAGTGTAAGTGGGGCGATCATTGACCCCACTTCGGCGGTGGTGGATGGCTTCCGCAATGAGCCAGACAGGAAGTGCGCCTGGCTGTCTCATTACTACGCCTACCACTGGCAGCCGCCTTCGTTAGACAGTGTGTAGGGCAGTTCGGATTCTTCTTTTGCAAGGATAGGAACTAGTACTACCCAGTCACTGGTTTGATCTACTATAAACCACAAACAAACTTGGTAAGTACTCAGT
>NZ_JARIEA010000082.1 GCF_029267015.1 Sporosarcina ureae
TTCAGTATAATAACATCATGTATGCTTATTTCCCGATAAGTAATAGAAAGGGGCTACTGCAATGAATGAAGAACAGCGCTTGCAAGCTGGACTCGTAGCAGAAAACAAATCGAAATCAAACATCACAGAAAAAGACTATAGCAAATATTTCGAGTCTGTCTACAGCGGGCCTTCTCTGAAAGACGCAAAAAAACGCGGGAAAGAAGAAGTGGAATATCACGATAACTTTCAAATAGATCAACGCTTTAAAGGAATGGGACAAGGCCGTAAATTCTTCATACGTACTTTTGGCTGTCAAATGAACGAACATGATACGGAAGTAATTGCAGGCATTTTAATGGCATTAGGTTACAATGCAACTGACAATGTAAAAGAAGCAGATGTCATACTACTGAACACATGTGCAATCCGTGAAAATGCAGAAAATAAAGTATTTGGAGAATTAGGCCACTACAAACCACTTAAACTGACAAACCCAGATTTACTGATCGGTGTATGTGGCTGTATGTCACAAGAAGAATCCGTTGTAAATAAAATTTTAAAAACGTATGATCAAGTAGATATGATTTTTGGTACACATAATATTCATCGTCTACCGAACATTTTACATGAAGCATACATGTCTAAAGAGATGGTTATTGAAGTGTGGTCAAAAGAGGGCGACGTGATCGAGGACTTGCCTAAAGTGCGTAATGGAAAAATCAAAGCTTGGGTTAATATTATGTATGGCTGCGATAAGTTCTGTACGTATTGTATCGTGCCGTATACACGTGGTAAAGAACGTAGCAGACGACCGGCAGACATCATTCAAGAAGTTCGCCAATTGGCTGCTGAAGGGTATAAAGAAATCACTTTGCTTGGTCAAAACGTCAATGCGTACGGAAAAGATTTTGATGATATCACCTATCGATTAGGCGATCTGATGGATGAATTGCGGTTGATTGATATCCCAAGAATTCGTTTCACGACGAGTCATCCTCGTGACTTCGATGATCATTTAATCGAAGTTCTTGCAAAAGGCGGAAATTTAGTTGACCATATTCATTTGCCCGTACAATCAGGTTCATCTGATATGTTAAAGATTATGGCTCGTAAATATACTCGGGAAAGCTATTTGGAACTGGTCGATAAGATTAGAACCGCAATTCCTAATCTATCGCTCACAACGGACATTATTGTGGGGTTCCCAAATGAAACCGAAGAGCAATTTCAAGAAACGTTGTCCCTTTATCGCGAAGTTGGATTTGATATGGCGTTCACATATATTTACTCGCCACGTGAAGGAACACCAGCTGCAAAGATGCAAGATAATATACCGATGGAAGTGAAGAAGGAACGTTTGCAACGACTTCTTAAACTAGTGAACGATATGTCTGCAGAGGCTATGAAGCCATATGAAGGACAAATTGTTAAAGTACTGGTTGAAGGAGAAAGTAAAAGGAATCCTGACGTACTAGCAGGCTATACAGAAAAAAGTAAGTTAGTTAATTTTGTAGCACCACGTTCTGTAATCGGTGAGATCGTAGAAGTGCAAATAGTAGAAGCAAAATCATGGTCGCTCAATGGTGAATTCATCGGAGTAGTCCAGAAAGAAAAGGTGATAGGATAATGGAGAAGAAGTTTACAAAAGACGAAATCATACAAAAAGCACGCGATTTGGCACATATGTTGGCAAATACAGAAGAAGTCGAGTTTTATAAACGTGCAGAAGCACAAATTAATGAAAATCAAAAAGTACGTGAAAAAATCGCTAGTATGAAATCACTTCAAACGCAGGCAGTGAATTTCCAAAACTATGAAAAAGAGCGTGCTCTAAAAGCAATTGAGAAGAAAATTGATCAAGTCCAAGCTGAAATCGATGCGATTCCATTGGTACAAGAGTTCAAACAGTCTCAAGATGAAGTGAATGATTTACTACAATTGGTATCCAATACAATTGCGAACAGTGTAACGGATGAAATTATCGAGTCTACTGGCGGCGACCTTTTACGTGGTGAAACAGGTTCATACGTAGAAAATACACAGAAAAAATCATTGTCTTAAATAATAAATCGGCTAAGGAGAAAATTCCTTGCCGATTTTTTTCAATTTCTGGGCTGCTGTTGCATAGGATGGATAGAAGCCAAAGAAGGAGGAAGAAAACTGAAAAATTTAAGACAAATTGTGACTAAAGCTGTTATTGCCAAAGGAAAGCATCGATCAGAGTCTACTGAGATGCTAAAGCCACCTAATCGTCCTTCAAGTATATTGGGCTGTTGGGTGATCAATCACACGCAACAAGCAAAGAAAGTTGGTAAGTACGTGGAAGTGACCGGTAGTTTTGATGTGAATGTTTGGTACTCACACCATGACCATTCTAAAACTTCCGTCTTTACTGAATCGATTCCTTATAAAGATAAGATTGCATTGCATTATCGCGATGAGCCGACATCAGCAAAAGAGGAAACAATTGTCACAGTGTTACAGCATCCGAATTGTACAGAAGCTAGTATTTCTGAATGCGGACAAAACTTCTCGATTTCGATTGAAAGAGAGTTGTTAGTTGAGATGATTGGTGAAACAAAAGTATCCGTAACGATTCATCCTCATCCGTATGATGAAGAATGGCCAATAGTAGAAGCTGAATCTTCTTCTATTGTGATGGAAGATAAAAAGAATAAAGAGGTTCCGAATAAAGAGAGACCGCATCAACCGCCTCAGCGTAAAGATTCACCATTTTAAAGCCGGGAGTTTCACCGGCTTTTTTTATTTGCTATAAGTTTTTAAAAAATGATCTGTATCAAGTTTACTTTGCGGGAATGGGTGTAGCCTTAGGATAGGGGGAGATCCTATGGTGAAAATAAAGTGGCTTATACTTCCAGCACTCCTACTAATACTGTCAGCATGTAGCAAAGGAAATGATATGCAAACTCTTTCGGCTCCTTCCCCTGAACAAGAATTAGGGGCAAGTAGAAGTGGTCTGACGCTATCGATTTCGGAACAACAACATGAAGAAGGTATGCCGATATTCCACACGACATTAAGAAATGATAGCCAAATTAGTTATGAATTTGGTGAATACTTTCATATAGAAATACTGAAAAATAATGAATGGTATACGTTGTCGCATTCTGACTTTGTGTTTTATGAAAATCCCAAATTCACTAATTTGGGTCGTTTAATTGCTCCAGGAAAAGAAATTCACCAATCGTTTACAGTGGAAACAATTGGTGTAACACTCATACCAGGAGAGTATCGCCTAGTCAAAATGTTCTTGAAACCGGTAGCCCCTTATTATGTAGTAACACTTGCTGTTCCGTTCAAAGTGATTTCTGCAGTATAGACAGCACGATCTCATGATAGTTGGTTGCTTACATTTTGTTTTGGAGCAGTTCGGCCAATTGTTTAATTTAAAAACAGAATATCGGTTTTCAAAATTGAAAACTATCTCGGACTATTAATAAACGAGATGGTTTTTTATTGTTTTTAAAGGAGTTTGTATTCAAATCATTACATCCCTCCTACATTTTAAAATATCTTAGCCCCTTTTGATTCGTTAACTCTAAGGGGGTTTGGTATAATGTATAGAAAATGAGCGAGAAAAAGAGGGTTTACCATGTCTGAACATACACCAATGATGCAACAATATTTGAAAATTAAAGAACAATATACAGACGCGTTTTTATTCTTCCGTTTGGGAGATTTTTATGAAATGTTTTTTGAGGATGCTGTTAATGCATCTGCATTATTAGAAATCACATTAACGAGTAGGGACTCAGGCGCAAGAGATCGTATACCGATGTGCGGTATTCCGTATCACTCCGCCACAGGATATATTGAAACATTAATTCACAAAGGTCATAAAGTAGCGATATGCGAGCAAATGGAAGACCCGCGTTCGGTAAAAGGGATCGTTAAACGTGAAGTGGTCAAAGTGATTACACCTGGCACATTAACAGAAGGTAAAACGATTGACGCAGAAGCCAATCATTTTATCGGCGCCGTCGATAGTATTGGTAATCAATGTTATGCATTAGCTTATCTAGATGTGGGTACAGGAGAAGGAAAAGTAGAGCTAATAGAAGGAAGTGAGCGTACACTGCTTGCTGAAATCGAAGCTCTTGGTATGAAGGAAATTATTGTAGATGAGCAACTTCATGTTATTTTCGCAGAACTGTTCGAGAGTCGGGAAATTATGCTTTCGATTGAAGACACAGAGCATTCGGGATCGATTGGTCACGACACATATGAACATTTGCCAGTAGAGCTACAAGAAGCTTGCCGTAAATTACAATCGTATCTGTTGCGTATGCAGAAGATGGTTTTCGGTCACATTCGTCCTTTTATCTATATAGAGAAAAATGCAAAACTATCAATTGATGCGAACTCAATGCGCAATTTAGAGCTTGTACAAACCATTCGTTCTGGAAAAAAAGAAGGTACATTGTTCTGGGTATTGGATGAAACCGTTACGGCGATGGGGGCAAGAAAATTACGCATGTGGATTCACCAGCCACTTGCTCAACGCCAGGCGATTGAAAATCGTCTGGAAACTGTAAACAACTTAATTGATGAGTATTTCTTACGTGAAGAACTACTGGAAGAATTACATGATGTATATGATGTGGAACGACTTGCTGGAAGAATCTCCATGGGTAGTGCGAGCGCTCGTGACTTGGCGCAGTTAAGGAATTCATTGTCCCATATACCAAAACTGAAACAATTACTGAAGGAATCTAAACGCCCAATGTTGCAACAGTTTGCTGAGAAAATGGACCCGTGTCAAGAAACTTTTCAATTACTAACGGATGCAATCGCAGTTAACCCACCCATATCAGGCAAAGATGGTGGATTAATACTAGACGGCTATCATGAGAAATTGGATGAGCTTCGGGATGCGTCACGTAACGGAAAGAATTGGTTAGCGCAACTTGAACAAAAAGAACGTCAGCTGACAGGAATTAAAACGTTGAAAATTGGCTATAATCGTATATTTGGTTATTATATTGAAATTACAAAGTCCAATATTCATTTAGCTGATCTGTCGCGTTATGAACGCAAGCAGACACTTGCCAACGCGGAGCGATATATAACAACAGAGTTAAAAGAAAAAGAAGAGTTAATTCTAAATGCGGAAGCAGACAGTCAGACATTAGAACTCGAATTGTTCCAATCCATTCGTGAACAAGTAAAAGGAGACGTACAAAGAATTCAACAATTGGCTTCTGTCATCAGTGAACTGGATGTACTATTAGCGTTCGCGAAAGTATCGGAGAAAAACCAATACGTTCGACCTGAATTCCATGCAGGGAAAGCAGTCGATATACAAAATGGCCGACATCCTGTCGTAGAAAAAATGATGAATCATTCTTTATATATTCCAAATTCCTGCACGCTTGCTGAAGATGAAAATATGCTGCTCATAACAGGTCCAAATATGTCCGGTAAGAGTACATATATGCGCCAAGTAGCACTGACTGTTGTGATGGCGCAGATCGGTTGTTTCGTACCTTGTGAAAAGGCTGTTTTGCCTATTACAGACCAAATTTTCACGCGGATTGGTGCGGCAGATGATGTAGCGTCAGGTCAAAGTACATTTATGATGGAAATGATGGAGTCTCAATATGCACTTGCACATGCGTCGTCTCACAGCTTGTTATTGTTTGATGAGATCGGACGTGGTACTTCAACATATGATGGGATGGCACTTGCACAAGCAATGATGGAATATATCCACGAAGAAATTGGTGCCAATACACTGTTTTCTACGCACTATCATGAATTAACTCAATTAGAAGATGTGTTGGATCGCTTACTGAACGTTCATGTTGCAGCCAAAGAGCAAAATGGTAAAGTTGTGTTCTTACACAAAGTATTACCGGGTGCAGCCGATCGAAGCTACGGAATCCATGTAGCTGAACTTGCAGGTCTACCTGCCGAAGTTGTCGGACGTGCAAAAACATTGCTACAGCGTTTTGAAGAAGACAGTACAACTAAAGGCGCTTCTTCTGTATCGGAGCAACTGGCTTTCTTTGATACTACTAGCGAACCGATTTTTTCATCAGAAACACAAACGTTACTTGAAGAGATAGAAGCGATAGATTTGATGAACATGACACCCATGCAAACGATGCAAAAATTAATGGAATGGAAAGAACGTTTGATGCAAGACAAGAAGGAGTGAATGGCATGAATCAAATTCACATTATGGATGACACCCTAGCCAATAAAATCGCAGCGGGAGAAGTAGTGGAGCGTCCTTCTTCAATCGTCAAGGAACTAGTGGAGAATGCGATTGATGCGCAGAGTACAAAAATAGAAGTATCTTTAGTAGAAGCGGGACTCTCTTCTATTCGCGTAACCGATAACGGTAACGGTATGTCTGAAGATGATGCTATCCGCTGTTTTGAACGGCATGCTACTAGTAAAATATCCAATGAACATGATCTATTTCGTATCCGTACCCTTGGATTTCGCGGAGAAGCATTAGCGAGTATTGCCGCTGTTTCGAAAGTTTCATTATGGACATCGAATGGTGAAGATGGTGCTGTAGTAGAGATTGAAGGTGGTAAAGTACTGAAATATGAAGCAGGTGCTTTACGAAAAGGTACAGATTTTCTCATACAACACCTATTCTTCAATACACCAGCACGCTTAAAATATATGAAAACAATTCAAACGGAACTTGGACATACAATTGATTTATTAAACCGATTAGCACTGAGTCATCCTGACATATCCTTCTCATTAACGCACGATCAGCATGAAATTCTCAGAACATCAGGTTCAGGAGATTTATTACGGGTATTATCAGATATATATGGTGTTGGAGTTGCGCGTAAAATGATTCCATTTCAAAAAGAGGATGCTGATTTCGAGGTGAAGGGGTTTATTACATTTCCCGAAATGACACGTGCTTCGAAAAACTATATTTCACTTCTAATGAATGGGCGATGGATTAAAAGCTATGCGGGGACGCAAGCAGCAATAGAAGCGATGCATACGTACTTGCCAATTGGAAGATTTCCAATTGCGGTCATTGATATTACAGCCGACCCTATTTTGACAGATGTTAACGTTCACCCAGCAAAGCGCCATATCCGTATTAGTAAAGAAGGCGAATTACTTTCTCTTATAAAAACTGCAATCAAAGAAGCGATTCAAGGAGTCACCATCATCCCTGACGCGGTAAAGAAAGAGAAGCCAATAAAAAGAGAATCTGAACAGCAATCTATTTGGACACCTTCTTATCGCCGTCCAGACGTGAGCGTTCCATTAGGTGGTCAAGAAGTTTCGCCGACCATTATACCGGTGCAAGTACCTGAAGCGGAGTTGACAACGTCGGTATTTCCAGAAGCTATTTTTGAGCAGCGGGATGAAACTATACCGGAAGAGCTTGTTGTGTATGAACAAGAGCAGCAAGAGGGAAACCATTTTCCGTCCATTGTACCTATAGGACAAGTTCACGGAACGTATATTGTTGCGCAAAATGAGGATGGGTTTTATTTAATCGATCAGCACGCAGCTCAAGAGAGAATCAAGTATGAATATTTTAAGGTGAAGCTTGGTCAAGTAGATTCAGGTGAGCGCCAGCAATTACTCTTGCCGCTCGTCTTTCATTACTCAGCTGATGAACAAGTGAAGATTGAAGAATGCAAAAGCGCACTGGAAGAAGTTGGTGTGTTTTTAGAATCATTTGGTCCTGCCACATATACAGTAAAAGAATATCCTTCTTGGTTTCCTGAAGGACAAGCTACTTCAATCATTGAAGAAATGATTGAGCAAGTGCTTGAGAAACGAAAAGTGGATGTTGAGAAATTACGCGAAGAAAGTGCTATCATGATGAGTTGTAAAAAATCTATCAAGGCAAATTACTATTTAAGACAAGAAGACATGGAACGTTTGCTCACGGATCTTGGTATGTGTCGCAATCCGTACACATGTCCACACGGTCGTCCTGTGTTAATCCATTTTACAACCTATGAATTAGAGAAAATGTTCAAACGAGTGATGTAACAGAGCAAGTCAGAGAGGAGCGATTTTATGTTTTCAACATTAGAGAGATCAAGCAGAATTCAGGACCTGAAAAACCTTTCATTCGATGTATTAGTTGTCGGTGGAGGGATTACAGGGGCGGGTATCGCATTAGATGCGGCTGCAAGAGGATTTTCGGTTGCCCTAGTTGATATGCAGGATTTCGCTGCAGGCACTTCAAGTCGCTCAACAAAATTGATACATGGCGGTTTACGTTATTTAAAACAATTTGAAGTAAAGATCGTGGCGGAAACGGGGAAAGAACGGGAAATCGTATTCCGCAATTCGCGTAATATTACAAAATCCAGGCCGATGTTATTACCAATCTATAAAAAAGGAACGTATGGTAAATACTCTACTTCGGTAGGCCTTCTCGTTTACGATTTACTGGCAGGGGTCAAGCATGCAGAACGTCGTGAAATGCTAACAAAAAAAGAAACGGCTGAACTTGAACCATTGTTGAAGAAAGAAAATTTAAAAGGCGGCGGACATTATGTAGAATATCAGACTGATGACGCGCGCTTGACGATTGAAGTGTTAAAGAAAGCATCAGAAAAAGGTG
This sequence comes from Sporosarcina ureae, assembly GCF_029267015.1. Taxonomy (GTDB): domain Bacteria; phylum Bacillota; class Bacilli; order Bacillales_A; family Planococcaceae; genus Sporosarcina; species Sporosarcina ureae_D. The sequence continues at coordinate 8,576 of NZ_JARIEA010000082.1, forward strand.
CTCTTTGTTTAAATTATATGAAATGTGAACAATTCAATTTTGAAAACGAACATATCGTAGGAGCTGTCTTAAGTGACCAACAGACAGGCGAACGGTTTTCGGTAAAGGCTTCAATGGTCATCAACGCTTCCGGTCCATGGGTTGATGAATTACAGAAAAAGGTTAGTAGCCCACACAAGAAACAATTGCATATTACGAAAGGCGTTCATATCGTTGTTGATCAATCCATATTCCCACTACAACAAGCAATCTATTTCGATAACTCAGACGGTCGGATGCTATTTGCAATTCCGCGAGAGAATAAGACGTACATCGGAACGACAGATACATTTTATTCAGATGATAAACAAAACCCAGTAGCGACAGAGGAGGATATTAACTATATTATCGATGCAGTTCATCAAATCTTTCCGAGTATTCATCTGCAACGTCATCATGTAGAATCCACATGGGCTGGAATACGTCCACTGATTGCTCAAGAAGGCAAGGATGCTTCTGAAATTTCAAGAAAAGATGAAGTGTGGGAAACGGTACCTGGGTTGCTGACAATTGCTGGTGGAAAGTTAACAGGTTACCGACAGATGGCTGAAGTCGTAGTGGACCGAATTGCCGAGCGATTAGAAAGACCCTCTATCAAATACTGTGAGACTAAAAACATCTGTGTATCCGGAAGTGATTTCGCAAGTGATGAGGATTTGCAACAGTTTATTCATCAACAGGCTGAACGTGCACCCCAATTTGGTTTAACTTCACAGCAAGGCGCACGTCTTGCTTCATTTTATGGTAGAAATAGTGATCAAGTATTCCAATTTGCCCATGTAGTTTCAGCAGAGGAAAATGAGTTGCCTATTAGTTTACGTGCAGAGGTTTTATATGGCATCCATTATGAAATGATTACTTCACCAAGTGATTTCTTTATTCGCCGAAAAGGAGATCTCTATTTTCAAATCGATGTAGTAGAGTCGTTGGCGACACAAGTAACGGACTATATGGCTACGTTATTGCATTATACAGACAGTGAGAAATCCATTCATGAAAATGATTTGAAGAATGCAATAGCGGAAGCGAAAGGGAGTGTAAGTTCATGACGGATCAATGGGTAGAGATGCGTGACGGTACAAAAGTGTATAGTAGAGCTTATACACAAGCGACGAATCCGATAGCACGTGTGCATATCATTCATGGACTGGCGGAACATAGTCGTCGGTATGATCGTTTTGCGAAGTACTTACAATCGCAAGGATATGTTGTGACGCTCCACGATCAACGTGGTCATGGTAAGACGGCTATTGAAAACGGTAATACGTATGGTTATTTAGGTCAATCTGCCACATTCGATCAATTAGTAGATGATACGTTTGAAGTAAACCAAGCCTATCAACAACAAAACCCTGATCTTCCGTTAGTGCTACTAGGGCACAGCATGGGCTCATTCGTTGCAAGGCGCTATATTCAGTTATATGGTTCAACGCTTAGTGGCGTGGTTCTATCGGGCACTGGATCGAATTCTGAGCTTACGGCGCATGCAGCGATTGCATTAGCTGCATATAGAGAAGACAAATATCCGGAAGAGCAACCAGATGAGCTTTTAAACAGTTTAGTCTTCGGTAATTATTCAAAACAATTCCCAAACGAAGGTGAATTTTCATGGTTATCACGCGATACGGTAAGTGTCAGCGATTATGAAGAAGATGAAGCGTGTGGGTTTGTGCCGACTGCTCAAATGTTCCGTGTGGTGCTTGAAGGAATGAATTCTATAGAAGCTCCTGAATTCTTGTTAAATATTCCAAATGAACTGCCCATTTTATTAATATCAGGAACCGATGATTTAGTTGGGAATCGAGCGAAGGGTGTTTGGAAAGTAGCCAAACAATTTGATAAAGCGAATCAACGACAAGTTACTGTTCAGCTGTTTGAAGGCGGTAGACATGAAATGCTACAAGAAACTAATTATAAACAAGTGTATACGACTATAGTGGAGTGGATGAAAAAACATGAATCTGCCATTTGATGTACTAGCAATAGTAGGACCTACAGCTTCAGGGAAGACATCACTAAGTACAGCACTTGCCAAATCATTTAATGGAGAAATCATTAATGGGGACGCTATGCAAGTCTATAAAGAACTAGATATTGGTACGGCTAAGATACATGTATCTGAAATGAATGGAATTCCACATCATTTCTTTGATGTGAAAGAACCGACAGAGTCGTTTTCTGTGGCGGAATATCAACTGGCAGTTAGACAGTGGATTACAGATATTCAATCTCGCGGGAAATTACCAATTATTGTAGGCGGTAGCGGAATGTATGTACAATCGGTGTTGTTCGATTATCGATTTACAGAACAGGCTGCGGATTCTGAAGTGCGGGCGCGTCTGGAGCAAGAGCTTGAAACAAAAGGTGCTGATGTGTTGCATGCAAGACTGACGGAGTTAGATCCGAAAAGCTCTGAGAAAATACACCCAAACAATCACAGACGTCTTGTGCGTGCACTTGAGATCCTTGAAGTGACTGGTCTGACAAAGCAAGATCACGAACAACAGTTAGGAAATCAGCCGATGTATCGCTCGTTGATTATTGGACTTGATCTTCCCCGCGAACTACTTTATGAAAGAATCGATTTGCGTGTTGAACAGATGGTAGAAGCAGGTTTGTTTAAAGAAGTCCAGCAATTATGGGATAAGGGAATTCGTCAAACGCAATCAGTTCAGGCGATAGGCTATAAAGAGTTGATCTCCTACTTTGATGGACAAATGACGAAAGAACAATCAATTGAAGCTGTAATGAAGAACACACGTAATTATGCGAAAAGACAGCTTACCTACTTCCGTAACAAATTACCGGTTCAATGGGTAAATGCTAATCAATCTGCGGAAGAAATTTTTCAAGCAACTTGTAAAATAATAAAGGATTTTCAGAAGTAGATAGGGAATAACGTAATAATAGGAATAAGGAGGCAATTGAATGGCACAAGGAAATATGCAAGATACGTTTTTGAATTCTTTACGTAAGAACAACACATTCGTTACAATCTTTTTACTAAACGGTTTTCAATTGAAAGGTCTAATCAAGTCATATGACAATTATACCGTTCTGCTCGAGTCAGATGGTAAACAACAGCTAATTTATAAGCATGCAATCTCTACGTATGCTCCTTCGAAACCGGTTATTTTAAAAGATGAACAATAAACAGGCGCTTGCCTGTTTTTTTGTTGTCTTTTATTTGGCATACGCATTCCATCTGCTAAAATAGAAGATGATAATAAGAAATGAGGTACTACACATGCAAATCGCACCAATTAATGAGAAGTTACTGTTAAAAGCACAAGAAGCAGAGGAAGCAATCGCTCCGTTTGTGAAGACAATGGAAGAAATCGCGTTTTATAACCAAAGAAAAGTATTACAAGCATTCAAAAAGAATCAAGTAAGCGACTTTCATCTATCAGGCTCTACTGGTTATGGATATGATGATAGCGGCCGTGATGTATTGGAACAAGTGTATTCGGATGTATTCGGGGCGGAAGACTGTCTCGTAAGAAATCAGATTATCTCTGGCACACACGCGATTACAATCAGCTTGTTCGGAATATTACGTCCAGGCGATGAATTGCTTTACATAACAGGTAAGCCATACGATACATTAGAATCAATTATTTCTGGGAATGGCAAAGATACAGGTTCATTGGAAGATTTTCAAATATCTTATCAGCATATCGACTTGAAAGAAGATGGATCTGTTGATTACGCAAAAGCAAAAGAAGCTATTTCATCTAAGACGAAGATTGTTGCCATCCAACGCTCAAAAGGATATTCAAGCAATCCGTCATTCAGAATCCATGAAATAGAAGCGATCATTAAGGAAGTACGTAAAATGAAGGAAGATGTCGTGATTTTTGTAGATAATTGCTACGGAGAATTTGTGGAAATGAAAGAGCCTGTTGAAGTTGGCGCTGATTTAATGGCAGGTTCACTTATTAAGAATCCCGGTGGCGGATTAGCAAGAACAGGTGGTTATATAGCGGGGAAGAAGGACTTGGTTGAGAAGTGTGCATATCGTATGACGTCACCAGGCCTTGGAGCTGAAGCAGGGGCGTCACTCGATACGTTACTTGAGATGTATCAAGGATTCTTCTTAGCGCCGCATGTAGTGAGCCAGGCAGTCAAAGGCGCACTTTTCACTTCAGCATTTTTTGGCAGTTTCGGTATGGACACAACACCGCATTACAGTGAACGTCGTACGGATTTAATCCAATCAGTTAATTTCTTGAACGCGGAACAAATGATTGCATTTTGTCAGATGATCCAACAAAACTCCCCAATCAATGCTCAGTACGCTCCAGAGCCTTCGTATATGCCCGGTTATGCTGATGATGTCATTATGGCAGCGGGTACATTCATTCAGGGGTCCAGTATTGAATTAACAGCTGACGGCCCGATTCGACCGCCTTACACAGCATATATTCAAGGTGGTTTGACATATGAACATGTAAAATCGGCTGTGCTTGATTCTATGGAACAGTTGCTTGAAAAGAACTTAGTATAAATAAAAAGTGTATCGAAAACCTTAGGGTTTCGATACACTTTTTTATTAATGAATCATACGGAATACGCCAACAACTTTACCTAATATAGAAACTTTATCTACAATGATTGGCTCCATGGAAGAGTTTTCCGGTTGTAGCCGGAAATAGTCTTTTTCTTTAAAGAATCGTTTAACTGTTGCTTCGTCTTCCTCTGTCATGGCAACAACAATTTCACCATTACTTGCAGAGTGTGTTTGTCTAACAATTACACGGTCCCCGTTAAGAATTCCCGCTTCTATCATACTATCTCCTACAATTTCTAACATGAAGATTTCATCTTCTGATGAACCGAACGTATCTGGTAATGGGAAGTATTCTTCTATATTTTCAATAGTTGTGATTGGATTACCAGCAGTAACTTTCCCGATTAATGGTACATGCATAACACCACTTTTTAATTCATCCAATCCTTCTGGATCCAAGATCTCGATGGCGCGGGGTTTTGTTGGATCCCGGCGTATGAAACCTTTACTCTCGAGTCTTGATAAGTGACCGTGAACCGTGGAACTTGATGCCAGTCCAACAGCTTCTCCAATTTCACGAACGGAAGGGGGATAGCCTTTTAAACGAACTTCGTCTTTTATGAAAGCGAGTATTTCTTCTTGTCTTTTTGATATTTTCTTCAACAGATTCACCTCTTCTACTAGTTTACGAGCAATGGAATACTGAACCACTATTTTGAATATAGTATAACATGTGTTCGGCTACTAATCAAACAAAGGTTCTAATTTTGCTTGACATGGAATCGTATGTTCTCTTATAATTAAGAACAAGCATTCCGAACGTGTATTCTAAATGCAGGGAATAGAGGAGGAATTATGATGGAGTATATTAAAGAATTTATCAAAGATAATTATTATTTTGCAGTATTATTAGCAGTTTGTGTTTCATTCGCTTGGGTTCAGTTCGATAAAATGGCTGAAGAAGATCAGTATATGGAAATCGTTATTAATGAAGGAGATACACTTTGGCAGCTAGCGTCCAACTACTCAGAAGATATACCAACTACCCACTGGATCGAACAGGTACGTTCATTAAATGATTTACCTACTGATCAAATCGTTTCGGGTGAATTACTACGTGTGCCTGTTAAAATAGATAAACAGAGAGATATCCGAGTAGCTGAAGTTGGAGAGGGATCCAGATGACAGAAAAGAAATGTGTAATCTATTGCCGCGTGAGTACAGAAAAGGAGACGCAAGAACAATCTATTATTAGGCAACAAGAAGAACTTGAAAAATTAGCATCTGAGTTGTCTTATGATTGTGTTGGAATCTATACAGATCGGCAAAGTGGCTATGACATGGATCGGGAAGGTCTTCTATCTATGTTGGATCAAATCCAAGATGGCACAGTCGATACGCTGTTCATTCAAGATGAAACACGTTTAGGACGAGGCAATGCCAGGGTCGCAATTTTACATGTGATTGCTAAAAGTGAGACTACTGTAATTACTAATCATTCTAACGGTACGATAGAACTGAATGAAATGGATACGATGTTGCTTGAAATTCTTGCAATCGTAGAAGAATACCAACGGAAATTACATAATGCAAAAATACGTAGAGGGATGAAACGTGCTGTTGACAAAGGGTATGACCCTTCGAAGAATTTACGTAATATCGACCAAGCTCCAGGGCGTGAGCGACTTGAGCTTCCAATAGAAGAAATTGTTTCACTACGCAACAAAGGTCTAACATACGAAGAAATTGCAACTGTATTAAATGGGTTAGGTCATGCGGTTAGCAAAGCGACAGTTCATAGAAGATATAGGGAGTTTATAACACAGCAATACTAATAGGTTGCACTTTTCCTCCAGGTTGTTTACATTTTATTAAACGACTTATTTATGGAGGCTTTTAATAATGCTATCAGAAAAGAAAATACAACGTATCAATGAACTTGCGAAAAAAAAGAAAACAACCGGATTATCGATTGAAGAAGCCAAAGAACAAACGCAACTAAGAAAAGAATACTTGGAAACATTCCGTTCAAGTATGCGTGAGACAATTGAATCGGTCAAAGTGTTGGATCCAGAAGGAAATGATGTAACACCTGAAAAAGTTAAACAAGCACGTGCGAACCAAAAACCGCTAAATTGATGATAGGTAAAGGATTAATATTGTAATTAGTGCGGGAATTGACTACACTAGAGTAGGAATATGTACTATAAAACACTCATATGAGACAGGACGGAAAGGATGTACAGCATGACCGAAAAAATCGATCAACTGGCAATAACAACAATCCGAACATTATCAATCGATGCGATTGAAAAAGCAAATTCAGGTCACCCGGGATTACCGATGGGCGCAGCACCGATGGCTTATACATTATGGACGAAGCATTTGCATCATAATCCATCCAACCCACAATGGTTCAATCGTGATCGTTTTGTACTTTCAGCGGGTCACGGCTCGATGTTACTTTACAGCTTGTTACACTTGAGCGGCTATGGCTTGAGTATTGATGACTTAAAGAATTTCAGACAATGGGATTCAAAAACTCCAGGACATCCGGAATACGGACATACAGCAGGAGTGGAAGCGACTACAGGACCTCTTGGACAAGGAATCGGTATGTCTGTAGGTATGGCAATGGCAGAGAAACATCTTGCTGCAACGTACAACAAACCAGGTTTCGATATTGTGGACCATTACACATACGCACTTTGTGGAGATGGCGATCTAATGGAAGGCGTAGCAGCGGAAGCTATTTCTATGGCTGGTCATCTTCAATTAGATAAATTGATCGTATTATATGACAGTAATGATATTTCTTTAGATGGCGATTTGGATATGTCATTCTCTGAAAACATTAAAAAACGCTTTGAATCCTATGGCTGGAACTACTCAAGAGTAGAAGATGGCAATGATATAAAATCTGTTTCAGATGCAATTGAAGCAGCAAAAGGCAACACAGGCGGACCGACAATCATTGAAGTGAAAACTGTCATTGGTTATGGTTCACCAAACAAATCTGGTAAGGCAGATGCACATGGAGCACCACTAGGTGAAGATGAAATGGCTCTTACAAAAGAGTATTATAAGTGGACATTCGAAGAAGACTTCCATGTTCCTGAAGAGGTCTATGACCGATTCAATTCAGCAACAGATCAATTAGGCGTGCAATCAGAGCAACAATGGAATGACATGTTCGAAAGTTATCAAAACGAACATAAAGAATTAGCTGCACAATTTAAACAAGCGATTGCAAATGAACTTCCATCTGACTTAAAAGACCAAATGCCAGTTTATGAAGCAGGTGCTTCTGTAGCGACTCGTTCTGCGTCTGGTGATTCAATCAATGCATTAGCGAAAGCTGTTCCCGCTTTATTTGGGGGTAGTGCGGATCTTGCAGGATCAAATAAGACAACAATTAAAAATACGGGTGATTTCTCCGCTAGTGATTATTCGGGACGGAATATCTGGTTTGGAGTACGTGAATTCGCGATGGGGACTGCACTTAACGGCATGACTCTTCATGGCGGAGTGAAGGTTTTCGGCGGAACATTCTTCGTGTTCAGCGATTACGTGCGACCTGCTATTCGTCTTTCAGCGCTAATGGGATTACCTGTGACATACGTCTTTACACATGACAGCGTTGCAGTTGGAGAAGACGGCCCAACACATGAACCTGTTGAACAGTTGGCTTCATTACGTGCGATGCCTGGATTGTCTATCATTCGTCCGGCTGACGGAAATGAAACATCTGCTGCTTGGCATACAGCTGCAACTTCAAAAGACACACCAACTGTGTTGGTCTTGTCTAGACAAAATCTTGAAGTATTGCCAAAATCACAAGAACTTGCTATGGAATACGTACCAAAAGGTGCTTACGTCATTTCACCGGCTGTTAAAGAGCAAGCAGATGGTTTACTGCTAGCAAGCGGCTCTGAAGTAAGTCTTGCGGTGGAAGCACAGAAAGCACTTAAAGAACAAAATATCGACGTCAGTGTCGTTTCAATGCCTTCATGGGATCTCTTTGAGAAGCAGGATCAAGCATACAAAGATTCTGTTATACCAAAGAATATCAAGAAAAGAGTAGCGATTGAGATGGGTGCTTCACTTGGATGGCATAAATACTCTGGTGATGAAGGCACTGTCATGGCAATCGACACATTCGGTGCAAGTGCGCCAGGTGACTTAGTCATTGAAAAATATGGCTTTACTGTAGATAATGTTGTTAAAGAAATGAAAAAATTACTAAATAACTAATTATTATGAGCACACGACTCTTAGTTCTAAAGAGGCGTGTGTTTTTTTGCGCAGCTTTACGACAATAATAGTGATGAAGTTTTCCGCAAACTGACATGATTTATCTACTACACGTCCTATGATAGATAGCAGGAGGTGTTCTTTATGAGAAAGTATGAAATATTTAAAATTAAGTCAGCCTATCAATCCTTCATAATGGGGCGTGAACGTTTGTTATTCGAACTTCTAACAGTTGGCCCTTCTACAAACTATCAGGAAATTGAATACTTATGTGACCAGTTAAATCAAAGAGAACTTGATTCCATCATTCAGCACAATTTGGCGAAAAGTTTTGATAACTTGGATTCCTATCATAATGAATATCGATTAACACATTTAATTAAAGGTGAGGTATTCATTAAAATGGGGACACATAGTATTCAAGTGTATTGCCAAGGTTCTCGAATGCTGGACTTAGATTTATTTGTAGCGTTATCTACTTCAACAGATCGTTTTTTTGCAATCATGAATGAACAGGAAGAATGCGGCTGGCTTAAACCTATTAAATACTCAGAACGCATGATACTGGAAAATACAATGATGTAAAAACTTCCGCACAATTTGCGTACAGTCATTGCTATTCACTGGTGCTATGTTGTATAATCTCTCTTGGTAGTATGTAATTGAACTATGCTTAATGAGGGAGGTTTGGCAACAATGACTACATGGATAGCAATTTTATTGATCGTCGTCGCTTTGATCGGGGGAGTAGCTCTCGGCTTTTTCATAGCACGTAAATATATGATGAATTATTTGAAGGAAAATCCGCCAATTAATGAGCAAATGTTACGTATGATGATGATGCAAATGGGACAGAAACCTTCACAAAAGAAAATTAACCAAATGATGGCTCAGATGAACAAGGTGCAAGACAAGCCAGCTAAAAAAAAATAAGCAAAACTCCGTGATCAGCAAAATTGCTAACACGGAGCTTTTTTATAGAAAATTGTTTAATTTTCAATATAAACGAAATCGATTTAAAAATCGTTGTACGGTTTGTAAATATTCATCTGGATTATCATTATACGACTTAGCGTGTGCCCCTTTGGCGAAAAGTTTCATCATTTTATCGCCTTCCTTTAAATCATACAACTCTTCTGTCATGTGGGGCAAAATGAACGTATCTTCCATACTGTGGATGAATAATACAGGTTTATTGATAAACTTCATCACTTCACGCGGCGAAACGGCTGCAGAGGTATAACCATCACGAATTTTTAAAAACAAATTGGCGACTCGTAAACTCATGGAAGTCTTGAAAGGCATTTCTGTCCGGATAATATGCAATAGTTGCTCTGAGAAATCCGAAAACGGACAATCGGATATATAAAAGTCGGCTTCATCTTCGTACGTACCTGCGTACAACAGCGTAGTGGCGGCTCCCATAGATTCGCCGTGAATGCCAATTAAAGCGCGCTTACCTACCCGTTCACGAATAGCCCTCACAACTTCTTTTAAGTCCATCTTTTCATAAAACCCAAAACTTGTTGTTTTGCCGCCAGAATCACCATGACGACGATGGTCAAAAATTACCGAATTAAATCCTAGCCGTTCAAATAGACGAGCGTATTTAATCGAGTTCACTTTATTTTCTGTTACGCCATGACAAATGACAACCGTTCTTGTAGTATCTAAAGGTCTCAAAAATATAGCACGTAAATTATAGCCATTAGGAGAAGGAATCCATATATCATCTTTTCTAACGGTTTCAAACCATTGGCGATCAAATCGTTTCGCAATCATTTCACGCTGTAAAATGAATTCGGAGTCTTTCGTTTTTAAATACATTAATCGATTGGTGACAAGAATACCGAAAATAGTAAGAAGCGCTGTCATGATACTGGAGACGATTCCTAAAATATACACTACTCTACGTTTCAACAGAATTCTCCTTTCCGTTTACTTTCTTCTTTTATATAAATTATACATAGCTGTTTCGATTGGACGTGACAGATAAGGTGCAACTTCATCTACTGCTAAGCATACTTTGTCCATATCAATCCCTGTCTCTATATTAAGAGACTCCAATAAATATAAAACATCTTCCGTAGCAACATTACCTGTAGCACCTGGAGCGAAAGGACAGCCTCCGAGACCACCAGCAGAGGTATCGAATCGATCCACGCCCGCTTGTAAAGAGGCATAAATATTCGCTAAACCTAATTTACGCGTGTCATGAAAATGCGCAGTGAGTAAAGTATTTGGAAACTGTTTCTTCAGTTCTTGGAATAAGGTAAAACTAGCTAAAGGATTTGCCATACCATCTGTATCCGCCACACTTAATTCATCCACGCCCATATCAACAAATTGCCTGCAAAGAGAGATTGTTTGTTCCTGTGGAATGAAGCCTTCATATGGACAGTGAAATGCGGTTGAAATACAGGCTCTGACAAAATGATGATCTTTTTTCAGCTGATCTATAATCGGTCTTAGCGTCTCAACACTCTCTTCAGTAGTGCGATTGATATTGTGCTGATTAAATGTATCGCTGACACCTACAAAGACCGCCATGCTATCTGCGCCGGCTCTGAGAGCATTCTCGACACCATGTGCATTCGGTGTAAGAACAAGTTGTCTGCCTTGTTTTCTTATATTCGCCATAATTTCTGTGGAATCGGACATTTGCGGAACCCACTTTGGCGATACAAATGAAGTGACTTCCATTTCATGAAGCCCCGCCTGCTGTAAAGCGTGGATAAAAGCTAATTTTTGATCAGTAGGAATACTATTTTTTTCATTTTGTAAGCCGTCACGTGGACCAACCTCGATTAATGTTACGTTTTTTGGTAAGCTAGACATAAACATCCCTCCCTCATTCTATTGTACGTAATTAAAGTGGGGAAGGGCAATGTAAAACCCCTAAAATTTAACTGGATAAAGCAAAGAAGGCCATTCTATTATCATACAGAAAGTAGTGATTAATATGTCAAAGAAACAACGAAAAGCATCAAGTAACCAAAAGGGAAATACTGTAGACCATTCTGCTTCTTTACTTTCAGATTTTATGGATGAGGATGTACTAGCCAAATTAAAAGAGATGAAGCAAGAAATGAAGGTTGTAGAAGAAACGAAACTAGAAAAAGAAAAAGAAAAACGTATTCAAGAGCGTAAAGAACGTGAAAAGAATAAAAGTTTTGAGGAACTACTTGAAGAATATGGAGACGGTGGAACAAAGTATTGAGAAATTATATGAATAGATGTTGTATAAGGTATACTAGTAAAAGAAATTGTTATGAATAAGACCTTTTACAAAGGAGAGGCATGTATGAAATTTTTGTATATGACGTTTTGTGAGAAAGAATATATTCAAAACGGATTGAAATCCGAACAATACTTAAGACGTGTTCATTCGGCACCTATTGAGCATCCGATTGTCCATTGGATACAAGAAAATCTGAAGCCCATTAAGAAAAATGAATCTGTTCTATATTATGACTTCCCTAAAGAAAAGGTAAAAGATTTTTACAATCTTTTAGTAGAGGCCCATGCCGAAAAATCTAATGAGTCTCCGAGACCGTGGAAGTTCTTACCTAATCCTTCCGAAGAACAGTATATTTATCCAATGGCTCAGTATGAAAAAGAGTATGGTACGACTTATTATGAGTCAATATACAAATACATAACCGCAATTGGGATTATATTAAATATATTTGATTTTGATACTAATCAATTAATTTTATACATTCAATAAGAACGATGAACGTATCCAGGAGGATGTTAGATGAAACAGCTTGATATTAAGCTATATGAATATTTATTGGCAAAGTTACCTGAAATTACGACTTCTTGGCTGTCTATGAGGAAGGTAGAAGAGGACTCTATTTATTCACTCAATGCTTGTCCGAAAATGGAAGAAACTCTTCGGGAACAAAACAAATTAACGAATCTAACTATCACTAGTAGTTTACTTGATGATCAGGAAATTTTTGAGAAAAACAAAAAGAAATGGGCTTCTGTCGTGGCCCTTAGTAGAGTAAACAGCAATACTCCAATAGAAGATGTAATTGATGCATTAAGTAAGGTGCGTTTAACGTATTGGCGTTTCATAAAAGAATTTCACTTCGTAAACGAAAATGAGATCACGATTGAAGATTATGTGCGCTGGAGTGAAACGCTTAATAATGCATTTGATCAAATTTATATTGAGTTTGCACAAACGTATAATGAATACATCAATAGCAGGTTCGATATTCAACAAAGTTTAATCAATGAGTTAAGTTCGCCAGTCATCAAAATAACCGAAACTATTGGTGTTGTCCCCTTGATTGGCGATTTGGATGAACTACGTGCCCGGATTATGTTGGAAAGCATCCCAGAGAAGAGTCTAGAATCTGATATCGAACATTTGTTTATCGATTTATCAGGAGTTACTGTAATTGATACGTTAGTAGCGCAGCAGATTTATCAAATTACAAAAGTGCTGTCTCTATTAGGAACGAGATGCACGATTACGGGAATCCGTCCAGAAATTGCGCATGCATCAACAGAGCTCGGATTGGATTTTTCGAATATCCAAACGTTCAGTTCATTGCAATTGGCTTTTTCAAAAGAATTTTCAATTATAAAACATTGAAAAACCAGTACACTTTGATATAAAGTGTACTGGTTTTTTTGATTATTTGTGACTTTCTTGAAAATTAAGCATGAATTTTTGCAATGCTTCACATGCTGCGTATGGTACTGCATTGTATGCAGAGGCTCTGCAACCACCTACCGAACGGTGACCATTTAATCCAACAAATCCTGCTTCTTTAGCTTCTTGTAAAAATTTCTTTTCTAATTCTTCATCCGCTACACGGAATGTAATATTCATCAATGAACGACTATCTTTTTCAGCATGACCTGTATAGAAACCATTGCTGTTATCAATCACATCATAGATTAAATTAGCTTTCTCTTCGTTGCGTTTTGAGATTTGTTCCAAGCCGCCTTGTTCTTGCATCCAGCCCAGTACTTCACCCAACATATAAATACCGAAAGATGGTGGTGTGTTATATAAAGAGTTACTTGAAGCATGTGTGCTGTACTTTAAAATAGTTGGAATTTCGCTATTTGCATTTTCCAACAAGTCTTTTCGGATAATCGCAACTGTAACACCTGAAGGACCGAGGTTTTTCTGTGCGCCCGCGTAAATCATACCAAATTTACTTACGTCAAGTGGTCTTGATAGAATGTCACTGGACATATCAGCAATCAAAGGGACATTTCCAGTTGAAGGAAACTCGTGGAATTGTGTACCGAATATCGTGTTGTTAGAAGTGATATGTACGTACGCATCAGAATCGTCAAAAGTAATTTCATCGATAGAAGGAACCCGATTGTAATTTGAACTTTTTGTAGATGCAGATTCGTATACTTCGCCAATGGTCTTCGCTTCTTTTAAGGCTTTATCTGACCAAGCACCGGACATGATATAACTCGCTTTTTTCCCTTCAGCCAAGAAGTTCATAGGAACCATCGCAAATTGAAGACTCGCTCCACCTTGTAAGAATAGCACTTCATAGTTTTCAGGAATTGCGAATAAAGAACGCAAACGTTCAATCGCTTGATTATGTACTTGTTCATAAGTAGCGCTGCGGTGACTCATTTCCATAATAGACATTCCAGATGCTTTGAAATTCACCAATTCAGCTTGCGCTTTTTCGAGAACTTCGCTTGGAAGAGCAGATGGACCCGCATTAAAATTATAGACAGACTTTTGATTACTCAACAAAATCACTCCTTCAGTAGTTTACAACTCTAAAGTAAAGTATATATGAAAAAGCGAATAGGTGGAATAGCTTTCTGCTAATTCACAATAAATAGCTCACTCAATTATCGTCACTGTCTTGTTTGCTTCTTCGCAAAGATGGGTAAATTGTAATCAAGTAGCACCTATATACATATTTAAAATTCACTTATCTGAAGAGGAAATGGGGGAGTTAATGTGAAAACAGATGGACGGAGAAAAAGTTCAAATGTTGAAGATCGAAGAGGGCGAAGCGGAGGAGGCGGAGGTGCTATTGCATTAGGCGGTGGCGGTCTTGGTATCGTTGGAATTATATTATTTCTTATTCTAGGTGGTAACCCTGGTGATTTATTGGATAGCAGTTCAGCCGTGCCAGATCAGCCGTACGTAGAGACGGAACAAGATAAAGAGTTGGCCGATTTTGTTTCGGTAGTACTCGCAGATACAGAAGATGTTTGGACAGAATTGTTCGCTCAAGAGGGCATTCAGTATGAAAATCCTACCCTCGTACTGTATTCGGGCAAAGTAGATACAGCATGTGGTTTCGGAAGTGCAGCTGCAGGTCCTTTTTACTGTCCTGGTGATCAAAAATTATATATTGATTTATCGTTTTACGATGAATTACAAGGGTCATTTAAAGCACCTGGAGACTTCGCTATGGCTTATGTAGTGGCACATGAGGTAGGGCATCATGTACAGACATTGCTTGGAATTTCTGATCAAGTCATGCCGTTGCGTCAAAAGATGAGCGAAGAAGAATTTAATAAATATTTAGTGCGATTTGAATTGCAGGCAGACTATTTTGCGGGTGTCTGGGCACATCATGCACAAGGTCAGGGGTATTTGGAACAAGGAGATTTGCAAGAGGCCATTACAGCAGCTGGTGCAGTAGGTGATGATACGATTCAAAAGCGTGCAAGAGGATATGTCGTACCTGAAAGTTTCACACACGGCACAGCTAAGCAACGAACTTATTGGTTCGAACACGGCTTTGAATTAGGGACGATTAATGGTGGAGACACATTTAAGCAAACTGAAAAGTAAAAAACACGAACATCATTCTTAGAACAGAATGATGTTCGTGTTTTTATTTTGTTGCAGCAATAGCAGGCTCAACCGCTACAATGTCTTCTTTTTCATTGCGTAGTCTTTTAATATCGACCCGAATGAGTAAAGAAATAATAAGCGCGACTACGAATAAGCCAGCAAAGAATAGCAGACTGCTTTCATAACTTCCGGTAGTATCTTTCATCCACGCAGCAAACATCGGTCCGGCCACGCCAGCTGCTGACCAAGCTGTTAGTATGTATCCGTGGATAGCACCAAGTTGTCTCGTTCCAAAAATATCACCAATATATGCAGGAATCGAAGCGAAACCTCCTCCGTAGCATGTATAGATCACGGCTAGAATGACTTGGAAAATAATTGCATTCGTCGTGAATGGTAAAATAGCGAACAGAACTAACTGAATGACGAAGAACGTAGTGTACGTGTTTGGCCGACCAATATAATCTGATATCGTAGCCCAACCAAGTCTTCCAGCACCGTTAAAGATACCAAGGACACCAACTAATGCGGCTGCTTGAACAGTCGTCATGCCGATACTGTCAATCGCCATTGGTTTTGCAGCAGAAAGAATTGCAATACCACAAGTAACGTTAATGAATAGCATGAGCCATAAATAATAAAAACGTTTTGTTTTCACTGCTTGATTTGCTGTTAATTGAGCAAGATCTTCTCTGATTTCTTTTTTACCTGAACGTACTTTTTCAATGAATCCTGGCGGTGCCCATCCTTCTTCAGGCTTCTCAAGATATAAAGAAGAAAGAAGCATGATCAGGAAATACGAAATCCCAAGAATATAGAAAGTGTTCTGGATTCCAACGTTGACAATCAAATACTCCATAATCGGACTACTGACAGCTGCCGCAAATCCAAAGCCCATGATAGCGAGCCCTGTGGCGAGTCCTCTACGATCTGGGAACCATTTGACGAGTGTTGAAACAGGTGCAATATATCCTACACCTAATCCAATTCCGCCTAGCATTCCATAAAAGACATAGAGTAATGGTAATGAAGACATACCTACCGCCAATCCTGAACCGGTTACTCCTACACCAAAGAATAGAGCAGCGAGTAGCCCGGCTTTTCTAGGGCCGTATTTCTCCACAAAATGGCCTAAAAATGCAGCAGATAAACCAAGAAATAAAATAGCGATACTGAACGTTAACTGAACTTGACTTGTTGTCCAACCAAACTCCTCAATAAGCGGGTTGGTGAAGTTGCTCCAGGCATAAACAGATCCGATGGAAATATGGATACCTACAGCAGATAACGCAATAAGCCATCTGTTCTTCGTTTTTTTCATTCGTAGTCCTCCTTTACATTCATTTTTTCACAATCTGTATTCCAGTAAAAATACTATCAGTCTGCAAAGTTCCCTAACTGCTTGTATAAAAGAATATTTGACATGTTGCTCAGTGGGAAGATGACAAGAAACGGAACTTAATAAACATAAACTGGAATGCGAGATAGGATTAAGGAGTATAATATTATCATTTCACAGGATTGTCAATATTACTTTTTCCTGCGGCTGGAAATTTTTTAAGAGATATCCATACAAATTCGTTCGGCATGTGTGTAGACGTTAAATGATTCTCCGCGTATGAATCCTACTGTCGTTATTCCTAAATCTTCTGCCAAAGTCAAGGCTAATTCAGTAGGTGCAGACTTGGATAATACAATTTCGCATCCAATCTTAGCAACTTTCAGTAAAATTTCAGAGGAGATTCGTCCACTGAAGACAATAATCTTATCGCGAACAGTAATATCGTTCTTCAGACAATGTCCGTAAATTTTATCCAGTGCATTATGCCTTCCGATATCCATTCGTGATAGCAGTAGTTGATCAGGTGCGCACAAAGCAGCATTATGTACGCCGCCAGTATGACGGAACATATCAGCTTGTTCTTCCATGTCATTCATCAGAGAAAATATTTGCACAGGTGTGAGATGGACTGAAATTCTATCCATCTTTTTTGCGGTTAGCGCATCACTTGCGAAAATAAATCCTTGTCTACTCATTCCACAACAAGAAGTAATATAACGCTTATTTTGTAACTGCTCAAAGAAAGGGTACACTTTATCCGTATCGACATGAATAAATCCGTTTTCTAAATCTAGGCGTATGTCTTTAATTTGCTCCCATTTCGGAACGACACCTTCTGAAGCTAGAAAACCTACTGTCATATCCTCGATATATTCCGGTGTACACACAATTGTCGCAAATTCTTGGTTATTTAGTTTTATTGTAACAGCATATTCTACGGCGACTTGATCTTCTTTTTCAAATACATTTCCATTTTGGAATCGAATAACGGATCGTTGTTGTTGTTGCTCCATAGTCCGCCCTCCTCTCAATCAATCGAACGATCAAATAAAAAAACTGATACGGCAATATCATCATCAATTTTAAAATCGCTAAATAAATGTAAAAATTTTGCTTCAACCAATTCTTCCAATCCAGCAGGTGGTTCTTTTTTATAAACTTCCTGAATCATGCTAGTCCGTGCGCGGTGCACCATTTCTTTACCGTCTTGTGTTCCCGCGATGAACTTTTCGGTCGGAGTCAAATTACCGTAGAGCGTAGAAACTGCCATATTATCAATAAATATTGTATGAATACGTTCTGGGCCTTTGCCAAATAAATCTTTCCGTAGTTTGCGGATAATATCGTTAAATTCATGAACTTTTTTCATGGAATGTCCACCTTTCTATATTACAGAATAATCTAACTATTTAAGAATTATCATTGTGTTATACGCTTTATTACTTTATACTAAATACACAACAGATGTAAATCTAGTATGTGATTGCTAGAAGTTCATCAACTACATGTAATAGTAAGTATGGATTGGTTCTTTAGCAAGACCTGTTAAGAAACTATTCCACCATAAAAATTTCCGCGAAGACGGTTTTTTTATGGTGGATTTTTTTATTTTAGAAAGAGGAGGATGCCTGTATGTCTATTTCAATCAATGATAAAATTTTCGACTTCCAACCAGGGGCAACGCTTATTCAAATCATCAATGCAAATAAAATAGAGCACCCTCAAATCTGTTATTTGCCTGAAGTTGATCCGATTCAGACATGCGATACGTGCATTGTCGAAGTGAATGGTGAATTAACACGTGCTTGCTCGACACAAGCAGTCGATGGCATGGATGTTAAATTAGCGTCTCCGCGTGCAAAAGAAGCACAAACGGAAGCTATGGATCGGATTTTAGAAAACCATTTACTCTATTGTACTGTTTGTGATAACAATAATGGGAATTGTAAAGTACATAATACGGTGGCACTTATGGAAGTGGAAGAACAAAAATATCCGTATGAACCAAAATGTTCAAAAGACGAAGTAGATTTAACTCATCCGTTTTATCGCTATGACCCGAATCAATGTATTGCTTGTGGTCAGTGCGTGGAAGTCTGTCAAAACTTGCAAGTGAACGAGACCCTTTCTATCGACTGGGAACGTGACCGGCCGATTGTTCTATGGGATGGCGGCGCGAAAATTAATGATTCGTCTTGCGTAGGTTGCGGCCATTGTATTACAGTTTGTCCATGTAATGCTCTGATGGAGAAAACTATGCTTGGAGAAGCTGGATTTATGACGAAGATGGGCGACGATTTGATGGAGCCTATGGTGGATCTGATAAAGGATGTAGAGCCTGGTTACAGCAGTATTATGGCCATTTCCGATGTTGAAGCAGCGATGCGTGAATCAAAAATTGATAAAACGAAAACAGTTTGTACATTCTGTGGAGTTGGCTGTTCATTTGAAGTATGGACGAAAGATCGTACAATATTAAAAATACAGCCTGTTTCCGATGCACCGGTCAACCAGATCTCTACGTGTGTCAAAGGAAAATTCGGCTGGGATTTTGTAAATAGTGAAGAACGTATTACCACACCTCTTATTCGTAAAGGGGAAGAATTTGTAGAAGCCTCATGGGAAGAAGCATTGGATTTGGTCGCGAAAAACCTTGGCGAAATCCGCGACGAGCATGGAAGTAACGGAATTGGCGTCATATCTTCATCTAAAATTACTAACGAAGAGAATTACGTCATTCAAAAGTTCGCGCGCCAAGTATTCGGTACTAATAACGTAGATAACTGTTCGCGTTATTGCCAATCACCTGCGACAGACGGATTGTTCCGTACAGTAGGAATGGGTGGCGACGCTGGAACTATTAAAGATATTGCTGAAGCAGGCTTAGTTATTATTGTGGGAGCAAACCCCGCAGAAGGACATCCTGTTCTTGCGACACGTGTAAAGCGTGCGCATAAGCTCCACGGTCAAAAGTTAATCGTAGCCGATCTTAGAAAGCATGAAATGGCGGAGCGTGCTGATATCTTCATGACACCTCAACAAGGTACAGATCAAGTATGGCTGATGGCGGTCACGAAATACTTAATTGATCAAGGTTGGCATGATCAGCAATTCATTGAAGAGAATGTGCATCATTTCGATGAATTTAATGAAGTCTTGAATCGCTATACACTCGAATATGCAGAAAAAGTAACAGGTATTTCAAAAGAAGTTTTGATTCATACTGCAGAAATGATTCGCGATGCTGATGGTACGTGTATCTTATGGGGAATGGGTGTTACACAAAATACAGGTGGTTCTGATACATCCGCCGCAATTTCGAATTTATTGCTCGCAACAGGAAATTACCGTCGTACAGGTGCAGGCGCATATCCTTTACGTGGACACAATAACGTACAAGGTGCATGTGATATGGGAAGCTTACCTGGTTGGTTGCCTGGCTATCAGCATATTACAGATGATGCAGCACGACAGAAATTCGAACAAGCTTATGGTGTAGAAATAGATAGCAAACCTGGCCTTGACAATATTCAAATGCTTCATTCGATTGATGAGGGCGTTATGAAAGGTATGTACATTGTAGGAGAAGATATGGCCCTCGTAGATTCCAATGCGAACTATGTTCATGATGTATTATCCAAACTCGACTTCCTAGTTGTACAAGACATTTTCTTCTCACGTACAGCACAGTATGCAAACGTCATTTTGCCTGCAGTGCCGTCCCTTGAAAAAGATGGTACGTTCACAAATACGGAACGTCGCGTCCAACGACTATATAAAGCATTGCCGAATAAAGGCGACTCCCGTCAAGATTGGTGGATCATCCAAGAAGTTGCGAATCGTTTAGGGGCAAACTGGAATTATACGCATCCAGGCGATATTTTTGCTGAGATGACTAGTTTAAGTCCTATATTCTCAGGCGCTTCTTATGACATGTTGGAAGATTGGGGCAGTTTCCTCTGGGGCAGTTTACAAGGCGAGAGTACACCACTTCTTTATACGGATGGATTTAATTTCGCAGATAAGAAAGCACGCTTTGCATTATCCGATTGGATTGAACCAGTTAAATTCCCTGAAGAATTTGATCTTCATATTAACAATGGGCGTATGTTGGAGCATTTCCATGAAGGGAATATGACGAATAAATCTGAAGGAATCCAAGAGAAGGTTCCGAATATATTTGTGGAAGTTTCTCCTGAATTGGCAAAAGAACGCGGGGTAGTAACAGGTACTTATGTAAGACTGATCTCACCATATGGAGCTGTTAAATTGCCAGCAGTCGTCACAGATAGGGTGCGAAAAAATGAATTATTCTTACCGATGAACTCAGTTGATAAGGAATCAGCGATTAACTTCTTAACAGGACCGGCTACCGATGAACGCACAAATACTCCGGCGTACAAGCAGACGAAAGTTCGCATGGAAGTGCTTGAAAAACAAGGCGAGAATCCACTACCGAAGAGTAACCACCGCGATAAGAAACGTCATCCGCAAAATGGCGTGGAAGTACAGCGTAAATGGAATCGACCAGGATACGTCCAATTAACAGATCAATAAACAGTGAGGTGAATGTCAATGGCGGCACCAATTACTTCTATTAAAAGAGCAGAACGATCTGAACTAGAAATTCAGCAGGAAAAATTGGCCGAACTGCAGAAACAGATTGCAGAACAGGAAGAGTCTTTGCAGAAGATCATGGAAATTACAGGAGAGCTGCATAAGATTGGCGCATTAGATGCGTTGCAAGCCATGCTTCATTCGAAAGAAAAAATCACGGGTATCGCTTTGGGGCAAGTTTCAAGGGAGCCAGTTACGAATATGTTGAATAATCTGATGGCGGGAGCTGGAGTATTAACCGCATTAGATCCAGTAACTATTCAGCAACTTTCTAAAAGTATACAAAAGGGAGTAACTGAAGCTGAGCAAGGAAATGAAGAAGGGCAGAAAACGGGTGTTCTTCAATTGATGAAATCTATCAATGATCCAGATATAAACCGTGCGTTAACATTCGGTATGAACTTCCTAAAAGGAATGGGTAAAGGTTTAGAAAATAAATCAGAGTAAGATTTTTGCGAAATAGGCTAAGTTGCTTCATACTGTAATAGAAGAGTTCACACGTTCCCTAGCCGTTCTGGCTGGGGAACTTATTCATTAAGCAACTTTAAATGTAGGAGATGAAAAAATGTCAACCCAAAGTAAAATCACAACACATTTAGTAGAACAATCCGCAGCATTAAAAAATATCGGCAGACTGTTAGTGAAATGTTCCGATAAACCAGGAATCGTATCTGCTGTTTCAACATTTTTGTTGCAACATAAAGCAAACATCGTAGAGTCTAGCCAATACTCGACCGATCCTGAAGGCGGCATGTTCTATCTGCGTATCGAATTCCACTTAGACAATTTATTGGATAAGAAAGAAGAATTTGAAGCGGATTTTAAGGAAATCGCAAATCAGCACGAGCTCGACTACAGTTTTTCCTATGCAGTGGAACTAAAGCGCACCGCTATTTTCGTATCAAAAGAACCTTACTGCTTAATGGAGCTGCTATGGGAATGGTACAATGGCGATTTAAATACGGACATCGTTGTTGTCATTAGTAATCATGAAGACGCACGTGCTATGGTCGAGTCATATGGAATTCCGTTCCACTATATTCCAGCGAATAAAGATATTCGCAAAGATGTGGAGCGTCAGCAAGTACAGCTGATGGAAGAATACAAAGTAGATGTTTTGGTACTAGCACGTTATATGCAAATTCTAACTCCAGAGTTTGTCAGTCACTTCCCGAATCAAATCATCAATATCCACCATTCATTCTTACCGGCATTTATCGGCGCGCGTCCTTACGAGAGAGCCTTTGGACGTGGTGTGAAATTAATCGGTGCAACGTCCCACTATGTGACGAATGATTTGGACGAAGGTCCAATCATTGAGCAAGACATCGAGCGTGTGGATCACCGTGATGATATCGTCCAATTGAAGAAGATTGGCCGCACGATTGAGCGACGTGTGCTAGCGCGTGCAGTGAAGTGGCATCTTGAAGATCGAGTGATAGTAGAGAATAATAAAACCATTGTCTTCCAGTAAGAGACAAGAAACCGCCACTCATTTGAGTGGCGGTTTCTTTTAATGTATGGGTGACTTGAAAGTCGCTCCATGCGTTTCCTGTGTATTCATAATGGTTAGGAATGCGGAAGGGTCTATATCGGTAGTGATTTGCTTCAGTTTTGAAATCTCTAGCCTAGTCACTACGACATAGATGACATCTTTTTCATTATCAGTATAACCACCACGACCGTGCAACTTCGTGATGCTACGACCGAGTCGCAGACGAATCGCTTCCCCAAGTTCTTCATATTCATCCGAGATGATAAAGACCGCTTTTGTCTCATCCAGCCCTTGTATGACAATGTCGATCGCTTTAGAAGCGATATAGTATGTAATGATTGAATACATTGCTTTTTCTGGTCCAAGAACAAAGCCGGCCCAGCCGAAGATGAAGAGGTTGAAGAACATGACGAATTCTCCGACGCTGTACGGAATCTTTTTAGTTAGTAGAATTCCAAGAATCTCCGTTCCGTCTAGCGCTCCGCCATTACGTATAATGGTTCCGACACCCGCACCTAGTAATAAACCTCCAAAAACTGTCGCAAGTAAAGAATCGGTAACGAAAGGACCTACATTTTTAAGTGGAATCTCTACAATTGCCAGTAACGCGATCGCATAAGATGAAGAGATAAAGAAGTTTTTCCCGATATGTTTATAGCCGAAAAATAAAAACGGTAGATTCAGAATCAATATTAAAATCCCGAATGGAATACTGGTAATGAAGTTTAATATAAGAGCAATCCCAATAATTCCCCCATCTATTACAGAGTTAGGAATTAAAAATAAGTCTAGTGCGATGGCTGTGACTACAACACCAATTGAAATGAATAAATAGCGTCTGAGTAAATGACCTACTGTTTCTTTTTTATGTTGTTTTCTCATGAAATGCCTCTTTTCCAAAACTGTTACTTTCTATCTTAACGGAATATAAAGAAAGAAAGTAGTGTAAATATTAGGTTTTATATTTTTCTTCCAAAGTACGTGATGAATGTTTTACACTTCGTGGACATAAGATAATACATCATAGCCTAATTGGAGGAGATATGTTGGATATTATTCGTCAGTTGCATAATTATCGCAAAGAAGAAAATCAGTTAAAGTGGGAAGGTACATTCCTGGAGTATTTAAATTTAATAAAAGAGCGTAAAGAAGTGGCTCAAACTGCTCATTCCCGTATTTATGAAATGATAAAAAGTGCAGGCATTGAAAAGAAGGACGGCAAGAAAGTGTATAATTTCTTTGATCAAGAGTTATATGGTTTAGAAGAATCCATCGAACGATTAGTAGAAGAGTATTTTCATCCGGCAGCAAAGCGTTTAGATGTTAAAAAACGCGTACTGTTACTAATGGGACCTGTCAGTGGTGGTAAATCTACTATCGTTTCGATGTTAAAACGCGGACTCGAAGCCTTTTCCCGTACAGACGAAGGGGCGGTATATGCTATCAAGGGATGTCCAATGCATGAAGATCCATTGCATTTGATTCCCGAATCGTTAAGGAAGTCATTCTTTGAAGAATATGGTATACGAATTGAAGGTAGTTTATCGCCTCTGAATCAATTGCGTGTGGACGAAGAATTTGGAGGTAAGATTGAAAATGTTATAGTAGAACGTATCTTATTTTCAGAGGATCGTCGAGTAGGAATTGGAACATTCACACCTTCCGATCCAAAATCTCAGGATATTGCAGATTTGACGGGAAGCATAGACTTCTCGACTATTGCTGAATATGGTTCTGAATCGGATCCGCGTGCATATCGATTTGATGGGGAATTGAATATAGCAAATCGTGGCATGATGGAATTCCAAGAAATGCTGAAACTTGATGAAAAGTTTCTTTGGCATTTATTGTCCTTAACGCAGGAAGGGAATTTCAAGGCAGGCCGCTTTGCATTGATCAGTGCAGATGAACTAATTGTCGCACATACAAATGAGACGGAATATCGTTCATTTATCAGCAATAAAAAGAACGAAGCGCTTCACTCCAGAATGATTGTCATTCCAGTTCCGTACAATCTGAAAGTGAGTGCTGAAGAAAAAATCTATGAAAAAATGATACGTGAAAGTGATATAGCTCACGTGCACATCGCACCACATGCGCTGCGCGTAGCTGCTATTTTTTCTGTTCTTACACGTTTGAAAGCATCGAAGAAACAAGGAATTGATCGTTTGAAAAAGCTACGTTTGTATGACGGTCAGAACGTCGAAGGCTTTAACGATGCAGATGCTGAAGAACTGAAGAACGAATTTATCGATGAAGGTATGGATGGAATTGATCCACGTTACGTCATCAACCGTATTTCTTCTGCTATCATTCGAAAAGAAGTACCTAGCATTAACGCGCTGGATGTATTGCGTTCATTAAAAGACGGCTTTGATCAGCATGCCTCTATCTCTTCCGAAGATCGTGACACCTATATGAACTATATTTCTATGGCACGTAAAGAGTATGATGAAATTGCGAAAAAAGAAGTCCAGAAAGCTTTCGTGTATTCCTATGAAGAGTCCGCTAAAACATTGATGGATAATTATTTGGATAACGTCGAAGCATATTGCAATAAAAACAAATTACGTGATCCACTTACAGGTGAAGAAATTAATCCCGATGAAAAGTTGATGCGTTCTCTAGAAGAGCAAATTGGCATTTCGGAGAATGCAAAAAAAGCATTCCGAGAAGAGATTTTAATCCGCATCTCTGCATACGCAAGGAAACACCAGCGCTTTGATTATCGCTCCCATGATCGGTTGCGTGAAGCAATTCAGAAAAAGCTTTTCGCTGATCTCAAAGACGTTGTGAAGATCACGACGACTTCTGCCACACCGGATGAAACGCAGCTGAAGAAAATGAATGAAGTAGTAGCACGTTTAGTAGATGAACACGGCTACAACTCCGTCTCGGCAAATGAACTGTTGCGATATGTGGGAAGTTTATTGAATAGATAAGTACGTTTGTAATCATTAATTAAGCGATATTGCCAGCCTACGTAATATGAAACGAGAGACCTCAATTCAAGAGGTCTCTTTTATTTTGTCAATATTCAAATGGCCACCGCATATGATAAGGAAACAAATTGTTCGAGAGATAGGCGGGGATACGAGTGGAAGAAAATCAGAAAAGTCGATTCGTTGTCACTGAAGAAAATTGGTCTCTCCATCGCAAAGGTCACCAAGATCAGCAACGCCATCTGGATAAAATAAACGAAGTGTTAAAAAGTAACTTACCTGACTTAATCAGTGAAGAGAACATTATCCTTTCAAACGGAAAAGACATGGTGAAAATACCGATTCGCTCATTGGATGAATTTAAAATTAGATACAACCATGATAAGTCCAAGCACGTTGGCCAAGGTGAAGGCGATAGTGCAGTAGGGGATATCGTAGCACAAGGAGAAAAACAAGCACAACCTGGTGATGGGAAAGAAGCTGGTGATCAGCCAGGCGAGGATATCTATGAAACCGAAGTTTCGATTGAAGAATTAGAAGAGATGTTCTTTAAAGAGTTGGAATTACCAGACTTGGAACAAAAAGAACAGTCTGTCACAACCATTGAAGATATCGATTTCACGGATATTCGCAAAAAAGGTTTGATCGGAAATATTGATAAAAAAAGAACATTATTATCGGCTATTAAACGTAATGCAATGAATGGAAAAGCAGAAGTAGCACCGATTTTGGAAGATGATCTACGTTTCAAAACATGGAATCCTGTGGAAAAACCACAATCTAAAGCGGTAGTCATTGCTATGATGGATACTAGTGGTTCAATGGGAAAGTTTGAGAAATATATGGCACGTAGTTTCTTTTTTTGGATGACGAAGTTTTTACGGACAAAGTATGAAACAGTAGAAATCGAATTCATTGCGCATCATACAGAAGCGAAGGTAGTGACAGAAGAAAACTTTTTTAATAAAGGAGAAAGTGGCGGTACGAGATGTTCATCTGCCTATAGTAAAGCATTAGAAGTCATCAAGGAGTCTTATCCCCCTACAAGTTATAATATATACCCTGTACATTTTTCAGATGGGGAAAATATGACGAGTGATAATAAGAAGTGTCTGGAACACGTGGATGAATTATTAGCAATATCCAATATGTTCGGCTATGCAGAGGTCAATGAACATCGAAGAATGTCCACGTTGATGTCTGCGTATAAATCCATTGAACATCCTAAATTTAATTACTATATTTTACAGAAAAACCGTGACGTCTACTATGCACTTAAGAAGTTTTTCGAAAAGCGAACGGAGGGATTACGCTGACCGATCAACAGGCACTATATTATGCAATTGATGAAATCACGGAGATTGCCAGTGGTTTTGGACTCGATTTTTACTCGATGCGCTACGAAATATGCCCAGCAGATATACTGTATACATTTGGCGCTTACGGAATGCCAACACGTTTCACGCATTGGAGTTTTGGAAAACAATTCCACAAGATGAAATTGCAGTATGACATTGGTTTGAGCAAGATCTATGAGTTAGTTATTAATTCAAATCCATGTTATGCATTTTTATTGAATACAAATAGTTTAATTCAAAATAAATTGATCATTGCCCACGTATTGGCCCATTGTGATTTTTTTAAGAATAATATCTATTTCTCAAAGACGCGTAAAGACATGGTTGAAAGTATGTCAGCTACAGCTGAACGGATTGCAGACTATGAGGTACGCTATGGTAAGAAACGTGTGGAGACATTTCTTGATGCGGTATTAGCGATTCAAGAACACGTTGACCCTAGTATTATGCGCGACATCATTCCGTCTCCATCAATTGTGAAACCGCCTAAAAGATCTGCTTATGAAGATTTATGGGATCTGGATCAACGCACTATTCCTGGCCAGCAAGCAATTGAGATGCATAAAAAGAATCCGAAAGAACAACAAAAAGATATCTTATTATTTATACTTGAAAATAGTCGCAATCTTACAGAGTGGCAAGCGGATATCTTAACAATGTTAAGAGAAGAAATGCTCTATTTCTGGCCACAACTGGAAACGAAAATCATGAATGAAGGCTGGGCATCATATTGGCATCAAACCATCTTGCGCCAAATGGATTTAACACCCTCTGAGACCATTGAATTTGCAAAACTGAACGCAAGTGTACTGCAACCTTCTAAGACCTCGATCAATCCATACTATCTAGGTGTTAAAATGTATGAAGACATTGAAGAGCGCTACGATTTATTAGCTAAACAAGCTACTGCACGTGGTGAGGAGGCCATGTCAGGACGCGAAAAAATATTCGAAGCACGTGAAATTGAAAATGATACATCTTTCATTCGTAATTACTTGACCGATGATCTGATTAAACAAGAAGATTTGTACGTTTTCGAAAAGCAGGATAATCAATACAAAGTCTCTGACAAACAGACTGAAGCTGTTCGGAATCAACTAATTGGACAACGAGTGAATGGCGGATTCCCTTATATAGTAGTTGAAGACGGTGATTATATGAGGAATGGCGAGCTTTACCTAGTTCATCGATACGAAGAAACAGAACTTGATCTACCCTATTTGGAACACGTCCTGCCCCATATCCATCAACTCTGGGGGCGCATCGTGCACATTGAGACTATACTTGAAAATAAACCTCTTGTTTTTTCATACGATGGTCACAAAGTGTTTAGAAGAAGTAAATAACGGCAAGAGTACGGCCACTAGCTATTTTAAGGCTGAAGACAACTCCTGTAATATGGAGATTGCCTTCAGTTTTTTATTTTGCTACTTTTCATTTTGTGCATCTAATGTTATTTTTATAGTATACTAACTCATTAACGTACTAAAGAGTTGAGAAAAGAGGAAAATACATGAAAAAGACCACTCTTGCTTTATTATTCGCTGCATTATTCTTAATGCTGGCGGGCTGTTCGGGTAAGTCTTCTGAAGAAGATAAATCGATATCGGACACAGGTAAAGAAGGAAAAAAAGAAATCATCATCGGTGTTGATGATAAATTTGCACCAATGGGGTTCCGTGATGACAAAAATGATTTAGTCGGTTTCGATATTGACATGGCAACGGCAGCGGCTGAACATATGGGAGCTACGGCGAAGTTCCAACCTATTGACTGGAAAACTAAAGAAACTGAACTTAGTAGTGGACGTATCGACTTGATTTGGAATGGTTATACGATCACTAAAGAAAGAGAAGAAAAAGTATTATTTACGAAGCCTTATTTAGATAATAACCAAGTCGTAGTCACATTAGCTGATTCTGAAGTAAATGCGATTGAAGACTTGGATGGTAAAATTGTAGGTGTGCAGGCATTATCATCTGCTGGCCCAGCGCTCGAGAGTCATCCAATTCATGAAAAAGTGAAGAATGTCACGGAATTCTCGGACAATGTTCTGGCATTGACAGATTTAAAAACTGGCCGTCTCGATGCGGTTGTAATTGATGAAGTCGTTATCGATTATTATATGACAACAGAAGAAGGCGTCTTTGCAAAAGTAGATGGATCATTAGCTGTGGAAGAATATGGCGTTGGCGTGAAAAAAGGCAATGAAGAATTGCTTGAAAATCTTCAAAAAGCGTTAGACACTATGAATGAAGATGGTACTGCAGCTAAAATCTCCACAGAATGGTTCGGAGAAGACAAAGTTCTTCGTTGAGATGTAGAATAAGGAATACTGACGGAAGTTGCAGTAGTGACTTCCGTTAGTATTAATATAGTAAGAGAAGTACATAAAACCTTGAATGGTTTTTTGGAGGAATTAATTAATGAGCTATGAATATTTTATGTCCATGCTGATTCCTATGCTGGAAGGAGCTAAAGCGACTGTCTTATTATTCGTAATAGCGATTGTCCTATCTATTCCACTTGGATTCCTGCTGACACTTGCCGTAAGAAGTAGTATTAAACCAATTTCTTATTTGGCGCAGACTTTTATATACGTCATGCGTGGGACCCCTTTGTTATTGCAGCTATTGTTCTTTGTTTTTGGTTTACCACTTCTGCCGGTAATTGGTGAGTATTTAGTGTTTGACCGTTTTGTGGCGGCAACACTTGCGTTTATTTTGAACTATTCAGCGTACTTTGCTGAAATATTCCGTGGTGGATTACTTTCCATCGATAAAGGACAATATGAAGCTTCACAAGTACTAGGATTATCGAAATGGCAGACGACGGTACGTGTGATTTTACCACAGATGTTCCGTGTAACATTGCCACCCATTGCGAATGAATCGGTGTCTTTAGTAAAGGATACAGCCCTTTTATACGCGGTAGCTGTTCCTGAACTGCTTCATTATGCTCAAACAGTCGTCAATAGGGATTTCACCATCATTCCGTTCTTCATTGCGGCGGGTATTTATCTGTTGATTGCTTTTGGGTTAACTGTAGTATTCAAGTATTTAGAGAGAAAGCTGCAATATGAATGAGGAGAGAAAATAATGTCTTTCATTGAAGTACGTAACTTACAGAAATCATTCGGTTCATTGGAAGTATTGAAAGATATATCGTTTGATGTTCAAAAGAATGATGTAATGGCCATTATCGGACCGTCGGGATCTGGAAAAAGTACGATGCTAAGAAGTTTGATTCAGTTAGAGCAAGTAGGTGGCGGCAGTATTGCTGTTGACGGGGATTACTTAGTTAAAGATGGCGTTTATGCAAACCCTACTGATAGTAAGATAATCAACTCGAAAATGGGTATGGTTTTTCAACAGTTCAACCTTTTTCCGCATTTAACGGTAAAACAGAACTTGGAGCTAGCACCTAAACTTGTGAAGAAAGAGAAAGCCAAAGATTATGGTGATAGAAGTATCGAGTTACTTGAAAAAGTAGGATTGGCTTCCAAAGCTAACGAATTACCTTCTAGACTTTCAGGTGGCCAAAAACAGCGTGTTGCGATTGCGAGAGCGTTAATGATGGATCCCGATATTTTATTATTCGATGAACCGACATCCGCACTGGATCCTCAATTGACGAAAGAAGTACTAGAGGTAATGAAAAATCTAGCAGAAGAACATATGACCATGATTGTGGTGACGCATGAAATGGAATTTGCAAGCAATGTCGCGAATCATGTGATCTTCATGGACGATGGAAGGATCATTGAATCAGGTACTCCCGATGAAGTCATCAAATCCCCAAAAGAACTTCGTACGAAAATATTTTTGAATCATGAATTAAATGAATAACAAAAAGTCATGCGATTAAAAATAACCGCATGACTTTTTTTATATCTAATTTATCATTTTTCTTGGAATTATTGTAGTATATGAAAGATTTGGATGAATCGTTCATAAACTTATGTGAATTCACACAAAATATTGAATAATCCAT
>NZ_JARIEA010000045.1 GCF_029267015.1 Sporosarcina ureae
TGCTTTACCAGCTGGAATTTGCAATTTCACTACTTTAGTAACTTTTTTAGCCACGAGACACACCTCCTTAAGTCCGTGATGTGGTAATTGGGTTGCCCCTCCCACTCAAATATGTGCCTGCCGACGATGTCGGTAGAATTGGTTAATCCGTACAGACTAAGTCTGACCTTTGAAATGATATCACCATTACACAGATTTTGCAAGAGGGAAAACCACATTTCCCATCACTCCATTTTTTCTACTTGTTCGAATGAAAGTTCCATCTTCGTTTCACGACCGAACATGTCGACAGTTACGATGACTTTACCTTTATCCATTTCGATCTCTTCTACCTTACCTTCAAAGTGAGCAAACGGTCCTTCAAGTACCGTTACACTTTCACCCACACCGAAATCAATATCTACACGTTGTTCTTTAACACCCATCTGCTTGAGGATGAATTCTACTTCTTCCGGCAACAACGGAGTAGGTTTCGCTCCGCCACCTGAAGAACCGATAAATCCAGTGACACCTGGTGTATTACGAACAACATACCAAGAATCATCCGTCATGATCAATTCAACCAAGACATATCCAGGGAACGTTTTACGCATAACTGTTTTCTTTTTACCGTCTTTAATATCTGTTTCTTCTTCTTCCGGAATAACGACACGGAATATCTTATCCGACATACCCATCGTCTCGACACGTTTTTCAAGATTGGCCTTTACTTTGTTCTCATATCCTGAGTACGTATGCACAACATACCAATTTTTATCCATTTCCATGACATTGAGGACTGCGCGTCCGTCCCTCCCTTAAATTAAAGCTGAAAAAACCCGTTCAATCATCAAAACGGGATATTTTCACGCTATTCATACTTTATTTATTACAGATTAGTATACCATTTCATAACTCCAGAGATACCTATATCCACTACGAAGAAATAAACGGCCATAAAAATGACTGTAGAAATAACGACTACAGTATACTTCGTTAATTCTTTACGTTTCGGCCAGCTGACTTTCCGCATTTCCGAAACGACTTTTTTCAAAAAATCGGTAATCTTGCCCATTCTTCTCCAACCCTTCCGAATGACATAGCGCCCTTACTTGAACTCTATGTAACTGGTCAAATGGTTTGCTTATGCAATGTATGCGCATTGCAATGACTGCAAAACTTTTTTATACTCATTCTTGCCTCTTGGCTGTTGTTGCCAGCGGGTAAGGAATAGTTTCGCGAACCACATATCTCACAGCTTAAAGTTATTTTTTTTGCCATTTTGCTTCACCTAATTCAAGACAATAGTCTTGATAAAGAGTACCATCTAACCCATCACATGTCAATTTACTTTCGATATATTTAACGCACCAGATCCATCGCCATCGAGTGTTCTAGCTTACGTTTGATGCGTTGTAAGGCATTATCTATCGACTTCACTTGTCGATTCAACACCTCAGAAATCTCACGATAGGACTGGCCTTCTAAGTACAGTGTGAGCACCTCTTTTTCCAATCCACTCAGCACTTTATTCATTTCTTCTTCCATAAACGAGAAGTTCTCTTTGTGAATCATCAAGTCTTCAGGGTCGTCTAATGTAGAGCCTGATATGATATCCAATAGCGTTCGCTCCTGGTCCTCGTCATACATAGGCTTGTCCAGTGAAACGGACGTATTGAGCGGAATATGCTTTTGGCGTGTAGCAGTTTTGATTGCCGTAATAATTTGCCGCGTTATACACAGCTCAGCAAAAACTTTAAAAGAACTTAATCTATCGGGACGGAAATCACGAATCGCTTTATAGAGACCAATCATTCCCTCTTGCACGATATCTTCACGATCTCCACCAATAATGAAATATGTTCTAGCTTTCATACGGACTATCGGTTGAAACTTGGTAATCAAAAAATCCAATACATCTGAATTCCCTAGATGTATCAACTCCACCATTTCTTCATCAGAAAGCTTAGTAAATTCATTTTTACTTTTCATATTTTCCATGTTCCGCACCAACCTCTCCACCCCAGAGTACTAATTGGTTTTATAAGTCAGTATAGACGCGGTAATTTTTCACGTCAACCACTCATTTTCCGCCACGTCTCATTTTCTCGAACTCTGCTGCTACTTCATCCGTTAATGGAATCTTTGAGATAGGCCGTCGTTCTAATGAATCCTTTAATCTTAACGCAATCACGCGATCTACTTCTTTCATGGCAATTTCCAGCTCTCGTGCGGAGATGCGAAGCGCACCCTGAGCAAAGACTACCCATTGCTCCACAAGATCGGAAGTGGCTACATGGATTTGTGTTAATCGATCGGTTAATTCGGACACCAGTTTTTCAATGCGTTCATCAGCCGTTTCGTTCTCTCTCGTAAAGACCACTTCGACTCGATATTGTTTTTTACGTTTCTCGATACCCGGTACTAGGTGAGCATCAAATACTACAATAACGCGCCATCCTTTATTCGCCTGGAATTCCGCCATCCGCTCAATGAGCCGATCACGCGCTTGCGCAAAATCTTCTTGCTTCAATTGCTGTAGTTCGGGCCACGCACCGATGATGTTGTAACCATCAACGAGTAGCACGTCTTTCTTCATGACGTAGCCTGGGCGGATTGACGCTTTCGTAAAACTTCATACATCAACAATGCCGCCGCTACTGAAGCATTTAAAGACGTAACTTTACCTACCATAGGTAAACTATAGAGAAAATCACATCTTTCGCGCAATATGCGAGACATTCCTTTTCCTTCGCTACCTATAATGACTGCTAAAGGTAATGTAGCGTCCATATGGCGATAATCTGTAGAGTTGGATGCATCTGTTCCTGCAATCCATACGCCTTGTTTCTTTAGCTCGTCCACAGTTTGAGACAAGTTATTCACTCGAACAACCGGTATGTGCTCAATCGCACCTGTTGATGCTTTGGCCACTACACCTGTCAAACCAACCGCGCGTCTTTTTGGAATAATGATACCATGAACTCCAGAGGCGTCCGCTGTTCGTAAAATAGAACCTAAGTTATGTGGATCTTCTAATTCATCCAAGATGATGAAGAACGGATCCTCTTGTCTCTCTTTAGCCACGGCAAATAAATCTTCTAACTCCGCATAATCATAAGCGGCAACCGATGCAAGAATTCCTTGATGACTCAAATCCGTCATTCCATCAAGCTTCTGCTTCGGTGCCGTCTGTACAACTACCCCTGCATCTTTAGCAAGCTTCATAATTTCACCGATACTTTTCTTGTTAACGCCTTCTGCCACCCAAATTTTATTCAGTTGTCTGCCGGAACGCAGTGCTTCCACTACAGGATTTCTTCCACCAATTAGTTCAACTTCTAGCTCTGTCATACTTTTTCCTCCTCAGGATGCTCCACTAATCGAATCGCCGTCTCTAGTAGTTCAGCCAGACGCTCTTGCCGACCGAGTAAGTGGATATACCCGAGAACCGCTTCGAATGCCGAGCTATAATTATACGTAGTAACATCAGTGTTTTTAGGGACTGATCCCGCTTTGGCATTGCGACCGCGGCGCATTACTGCCAACTCTTCCTCTGTCAGAATTTGTTGGTCTCTCATCGTCAAGATAATGCGTGCTTGCGCTTTCGCAGAGACAAAGCGTGTAGCCTCCTTATGCAAAATCTGTGGTTTCACACGCCCCATACGCAGTAAATGCTCTCTGACCGCTGTTTCGTATACCGCGTCGCCCATATAAGCAAGCGCGAGTGCATTGAGTTGTTTGACGTCTATATCACGTAAATTCCCCACGCCTTTACCCTCTTTTCCAGCGAGTACCTTGCGCTGTATCTTCCAATAAAATACCTTGTTCTTTTAGTTGATCTCTAATTTCATCCGAACGTGCAAAATCACGATTTTTTCGCGCATCCAGGCGCTCCTGAATCAACGCATCCACTTCGTCATCCACTAATTCCCCCGCGTTTTCAAACGGTAAACCAAGTACATCCATTAATTTATCCAATGTATCAATAAATTGTTGAAGGACGCGACGATCTGTATTTTTCTCTAGCAAGTAGACGTTAGCTTGCTTGGATAGTTCAAAAATTGAGGCTATCGCATTGGCTGTATTGAAATCATCATCCATTGCCGTTTCAAATGCTTTGATTTGTTCATTGATTTTATTTAACCAAGGCTCAGAGTCTTCAGCCAGATCTGCCGAGATCGATAGTCGGTGTTGTAAGTTGCTATACGCTGTGCGGATACGTTCCAATCCATTCGCTGCACTCTCCACAAGTTCCTGCGCAAAGTTCACTGGATGACGATAATGCACGGACAGCATGAAGAAACGAAGTACTTTCGGATCGACTTGCTTACGGATATCATGCACCAAAATAAAGTTACCTAGTGATTTCGACATCTTTTCGTTATCGATATTAATATAACCATTGTGCATCCAATAGTTGGCGAAGGTTTTTCCTGTAGCCGCTTCGGACTGCGCAATTTCATTTTCATGATGGGGGAACGCTAAGTCTTGCCCTCCTGCATGAATATCAATCGTCTCACCAAGAAGTTGCTTGGCCATAACCGAACATTCGATATGCCAACCCGGACGACCTTTCCCCCACGGACTATCCCATGAAATCTCGCCATCTTTAGCTGATTTCCAAAGTGCAAAGTCAAGCGGATCTGTTTTGATCGTATTTTCTTCCACCCGTGCACCAACTTTTAATTCATCGATAGACTGGTGAGAAAGCTTTCCGTACCCTTCGAATTTTCGTGTATGGAAGTAGACATCGCCACGAGATTCATAAGCGAATTCTTTATCGATTAGGACTTGAATAAATTCCACAATATCATCAATATGCTCCGTTACACGTGGATGCGCTGTCGCTTCCTCACAGCCAAGAGCACTTACATCTTCATGATACGCTGCGATAAAGCGCTCGGTTAAGTCTCCAACTTCTTCATTTAATTCATTGGCTGCTTTAATGATCTTATCGTCTACATCCGTGAAGTTTGAAACGTAATTTACTTCATAGCCACGATATTCTAGGTAGCGCCGAACCGTATCAAATGCAATCACCGGACGCGCGTTTCCAATATGAATATAGTTATAGACGGTCGGTCCACAGACATACATTTTGACCTTTCCCTCTTCTATCGGAACAAATTTTTCTTTTTTCCTTGTTAATGTATTATAAAGTTGAATGCTCATGTAAATCTCCCTTTTCTTCATTCACAGTTTCCAACTGCTCAGTACGCAGTTTCAACTCCTGAATTTGCTTTTCTAATCGTTTGATTTCATCCTCAATTGGGTCTTGTGTAGAATGATCCAGCTTGTTTTTCACACGTACACCATTTGAAATAACGATTTTCCCAGGTATCCCAACTACCGTGGAATTGGGCGGTACTTCTTTCAAGATAACTGAACCCGCTCCTACTTTACTGTTCTCACCAACCGTTATGGAGCCCAGAACTTTAGCGCCCGACGCGACTAGTACGTTATCATGAAGTGTTGGATGTCGCTTTCCGCCTTCTTTTCCCGTTCCACCCAATGTAACCCCTTGATACAGCGTCACGTCATCACCAATCTCACATGTTTCCCCTATGACTACACCCATCCCATGGTCAATGAATAAACGTCTACCGATCACTGCTCCTGGATGGATCTCGATACCCGTGAAAAATCTACTGACTTGTGAAACTACACGAGCCAAAAACCGAAGATTACGCTTGTAAAATGCGTGCGCAATACGGTGCATCCAAATAGCATGCAACCCCGAATATGTTAAAACTACTTCAATTGTACTGCGGGCCGCTGGGTCTTGATCGAAAATACAGCGAATATCCTCTTTCATACGTTTGAACACTGAACTTCCCCCTTTTCTTCTTATACCTGCTCGCGCTTCCTAGTTCACAGCAATTTCTTGAGATGAAAAAAAGCGCCCCCGTCACTCATGATGACAGAGACGCATTAATTGCGTGGTTCCACTCCGCTTGAGAACACATTCGTTCCCCGCTTAATGTCTTTAACGCAGACTATACGTATGGCCTACTAACAGTTTCGGCTCATCGCTCAAAGGTGCATTTCGATAGTGAACGACTCAGGTCATTTCCAGCCTAGATGACCTTCTCTAGAGAGTATTCATTATCTACTTTCCTTCTCGACGCTTTTCATATGACGATTTCATATTAGATTCATTTTACAGAATATCACCGAAATGTCAATATTGATTATTTTGCGAACTTTCCAACACGCTGAATGATTTTTTCTTTTCCAATCAACGCAATTGCATCTGGTAATTCAGGCCCTGACGTCTCACCCGTCGCTACTACACGCACAGGCATGAACAAATTTTTGCCTTTATGTCCTGTTTCCTTTTGGACAGCCTTAATCGCTGCTTTAATCGACGGTGCATCGAAAGATTCTAGTTCTTCAAGTTGTTTCTTAAGTGACGTCATCACTTCCGGCACTTGTTCACCTGCCAAAATTTCTGATGCTGTTTCATCATATTCCAATGTGTCATGGAAGAACTGGGCAGATAGCTCAACGATTTCAGCACCGAAACTCAATTGACCTTGGTATAGCGCGATTAAATCGTGTACCCAAGCTTGTTCTTCAGTTGACATATTTTCTGAAACCAATCCTGCTGCTTGTAGATGAGGCAATGTTAATTCAATTACTTCTTCTAAAGACAGTTTTTTAATATATTGATTGTTCATCCATGTTAGCTTATCCGTATCGAACATCGATGGTGATTTGGACAAACGCGACTCATCAAATTGCTTAACTAGTTCATCATGTGAGAAGATCTCCTCTTCTCCGACAGGTGACCAACCAAGCAAAGCGAAGAAATTAAACATCGCTTCCGGCAAATAACCTAAATCTTTATATTGTGTAATGAATTGAATGATGGATTCATCACGTTTTGAAAGCTTCTTACGTTCTTCGTTGACAATTAGCGTCATATGACCGAATCGTGGGTGGTCCCAACCGAATACGTCAAATACCATTAGTTGCTTCGGTGTATTCGTCAAGTGCTCTTCTCCACGGAATACATGTGAGATTTTCATCAAATGATCGTCTACTACTACCGCAAAGTTATACGTAGGAATACCATTCGTCTTCACCATCACCCAGTCACCGATGTCTTTTGATTCAAACGTGACTTCACCACGCACAAGGTCATCAATTGTATACGTAACGTCTGCAGGAACACGCATACGGATGTTGTAAGACTTTCCTGCCTCTTCATTTTCTGCAACTTGTTCCGCTGTCAAATGACGGCAAGTTCCATCATACATAGGCGCTGCGATTCCCGCTTCTTTCTGTGCGTCACGCTTTGCTTCTAGCTCTTCAGGAGTACAGAAACATTTATAAGCATGGCCGTTTTCAAGCATTTCATCTGCATACTTCTTATATAAATCCAGACGTTCCATTTGACGATACGGTCCGTATTCTCCGCCAATATCAATTGATTCGTCATGATGGATGCCGAGCCACGTTAGGTTTTCAAGTTGTGATAGTTCACCACTTTCAATATTTCGTGCCGTATCCGTATCTTCAATACGAACAATGAATTTCCCGTCATAGTGACGAGCGAATAAATAGTTGAATAACGCGGTCCGCGCTCCACCTATATGTAGTTGGCCTGTTGGACTCGGTGCATAACGCACACGTACTTCTTGTGTCATAATATTTACCTCTCCGTTTCGAATTGATTACGTTCTTATATAATTTCCTATCTATTTTAACACTCTAGAAGATGTTTTGAAAGTTACTGGTTTTTCATCAGTAAAATCGTTGCCATCGCTGCGATTCCTTCTTCACGTCCAGGGAAGCCTAGACGTTCCGTAGTTGTAGCTTTCACATTCACTTGCGATAGATCTGCTTCAAGCAGTTCTGCTACGCGCTCACGAATGTCTCCAATATAAGGTGCCATTTTCGGACGTTGCGCAATAATCGTACAATCAATATTACCTAAACGATAACCTTCTTCTTTTACCATCGCCCATACTTTCTCTAATAAAATAGCAGAGTCAGCGTCTTTGAACGCATCATCCGTATCCGGGAAATGTGTGCCAATATCCACTTTACCAATTGCACCAAGTGCAGCGTCTGTTACTGTGTGTAATAACACATCCGCATCAGAGTGGCCGATTAATCCTTTTGTGTGCGGAATGGTGATACCTCCGATAATGAGTGGTCTACCTTCTTCAAATGCATGTACATCAAAACCTTGTCCAATTCGAAACATGGGGTTATTCCTCCTACTTTCTTCTTGCCAGTAAGATTTCGCCTATCGCGAGATCTTCCTGGGTTGTCATCTTTACATTATCATATGAACTCTCTACCACTTGCACCTCGTGACCCATCCGTTCCACTAGCATGGATTCATCAGTACCAAGAAAGCCATCTCGAATAGCCGAGTCAGATGCTTCCTTCAACAATTGATATCGGAATGCCTGTGGTGTTTGTACAAGCCATAATTTTTCACGATCTAATGTTTCTTTCACTGCTCCGTTTTCCGCGTACTTAATCGTGTCTTTTGCTTTGACTGCTGCGATCGCAGCACCTTTTTCATTCGCAGTGTTCACGAGTTCCGTAATGACGGATGATTTAAGGAAAGGTCTTGCCGCGTCATGGACGAGAACAACACCATTCCCTTGATACGCTGCAATACAAGCCGCAACACTGTTTTGTCGCTCACCGCCACCTTCTACAAATGTGATAGACTTCGCATGCGCGTGCTGTCCAAGTATCTTTTGAATAGCGGCTTGTTCTTCCGGTTTCACGGCCATAATGACCTCTTCACAATTAGGGTCTTCTTGAAACACACTCACTGTGTGATACAAAATTGGATGCTCGCCTATTTTGAGAAAAAGCTTATTTTGTCCGGCACCCATTCGTTTGCCGCTTCCCGCAGCAGGGATCATCACTGTATATTTCACGTTTGTCACTCTGCTTTCTATGCTAGTTATCAGCCCTTGGGTTTAGCAAAAATCATTCGACCCGCCGATGTTTGCAATACACTTGTTACTACTACATCGATAGCATCTCCTATATGGGAACGACCATCCTCAATTACAATCATCGTGCCGTCATCCAAGTACGCGACACCTTGATTATGTTCTTTACCATCTTTTATAACGACCACATGCATTTCTTCTCCCGGAATTACTACAGGCTTCACTGCATTGGCAAGATCATTGATATTCAAAACTGCAACACCATGCAAATCAGATACTTTGTTTAAGTTGAAATCATTCGTTACAACCAGTCCATCCATCTTCTTCGCCAGTTTCACCAGCTTTAAGTCTACTTCCGCCACATTCGGAATATCTTCATCCGTAATCAGCACTTGAGGTCCATCATCATTTTGTAATCGCTTTAGAATATCTAGGCCACGTCTACCTTTTGTTCGTTTCAATGTATCAGATGAATCCGCTATATGTTGTAATTCTGTCAACACAAACTGAGGCACGACTAAAATCCCCTGTAAAAATCCTGTTGCTACGATATCTGCAATACGTCCATCAATAATGACACTAGTATCCAATAATTTATATACATCTTTTTGTGGTGGAGTGACAACTGGTTCTGCTGATTCTTTCTTTTTTGCTGTTGTCATGCGTAAATTAGAAAATGCATTAATGAACTCTTCCCACTTTTTAAAACCTACTTGGAAACCTAAATAACCTAGAAGAATAGATAATAAAACAGGCACAACTGAAGACACTACCGGAAAACCAATTGCACTTAGTCCGAAACTGAATAAAAATGCAACGATTAGTCCTACGACTAATCCGATTGTACCGAATAATAAATCCATGATCGGTGCTTTCAAGAGTCTTTCTTCAATCCATTTGATGAAATTCACAATCGGCTCGGTTAAAAATAAGCTTAATAAAAATAGAATGATAGCTCCTATGATTGCCTCCACATAAGGGTTTTCAATGATGGGGCGTGATGTAAACTCAAACATAGCGAATAAGTACGGTAAAAATAAAACACCGAGAGTTCCTCCGATTAATAAGAATGAAACTTGGACTACTCTTTTCAACATATTCTTCCACCTCCTTTTCCTTCCTAATAGTATACAACGAATTGTAGTTAGCCGCTTAGGTTAAGTGAGGAATTTCTGAAAATTCCTCACCCCTCCTACTAGGACTATCTAAACAACGGGAATGTTCCTTACATTTTTACGCGTGTCGCTATGTATACGACTCTTATCTGAATGCAATTCCTAATGCTTCCATTACCGTCTCCACACCGACCACTTCAATTCCTGACGGGACATCCCAGCCACCTAGATTAGAGGATGGAATGATAATACGATCAAAACCAAGTTTTGCCGCTTCCGTCACACGTTGTTCTATTCTAGATACCCTTCTAACCTCACCTGTTAACCCTACTTCGCCAACAAAACAATCTCGCGCACCGACAGCAGTGTCTTTAAAGCTCGACACGATACTTAATAAAACCGCCAAATCAATGGCTGGTTCATCTAGTTTAACGCCGCCTGCAACCTTAATATACGCATCTTGTGTCTGCAATAGCATTCCCGCACGTTTTTCCAATACTGCCATCAATAGCTGCACGCGGTTTTGATCCAATCCGGTTGCCATGCGCTTCGGATAATTAAAACTGGATGCCGTCAACAATGCCTGGATTTCAACAAGTATAGGTCGTGTGCCCTCCATAGACGCAACAATGGTAGAGCCCGCTCCACCTTGCGATCGCTCGCGCAAAAACATTTCCGAAGGATTTAAGACTTCCTTTAACCCCGCTTGCAACATTTCAAAAATAGCAATTTCATTAGTGGAACCGAAACGATTTTTGACACTTCGTAAAATACGGTATGTGTGGTGACGTTCTCCTTCAAAATACAGCACCGTATCTACCATATGCTCAAGCAGTCGCGGACCTGCAATTTGTCCTTCTTTTGTCACGTGACCTACGAGGAATATGGCAATGTTTTGCGTCTTTGCTATACGCATTAATTCCGCAGTACATTCACGTACTTGCGATACGCTTCCTGGTGCTGATGATACTTCAGGATGATGTACAGTCTGAATCGAATCCACAATTACAAATCTCGGCTTCACTTCATCTACAGTTTCATTGATCATCGCTAAATCTGTTTCGGCATAAATATATAACTCATCTGACCTCACACCTAAACGTTCTGCACGTAACTTAGTTTGCTTAATCGATTCCTCTCCTGATATATACAGTACGCGCTGTTGTTGATTTGCAAGCAATGACGAGACTTGAAGCAATAGAGTAGATTTCCCAATACCCGGATCACCACCGATTAATATGAGCGAGCCTGGAACAATCCCACCTCCAAGTACGCGGTTTAATTCTTCTAATTCCGTTTTGACACGCGGCTCTTCAGCCATTTCCACCTGACTGAT
This sequence comes from Sporosarcina ureae, assembly GCF_029267015.1. Classification (GTDB taxonomy): domain Bacteria; phylum Bacillota; class Bacilli; order Bacillales_A; family Planococcaceae; genus Sporosarcina; species Sporosarcina ureae_D. The sequence continues at coordinate 11,361 of NZ_JARIEA010000045.1, forward strand.
TGGCAAAGCTTTCTGCTTCACTCTTTCACCATGCTGAAATGCAGCACGCGGGCCTTTTTGTACAATCTCTACTTCTTCGTCCATCGTATTCCATTCTCCACAACCAGGACAGCGCCCCATCCATTTAGCGGACTCATATCCGCAAGAACGGCACATGAACTTCGATTTACGCTTAGCCATACACTCTCTCCTTATTTAAAAATACGAAAAGGACAGCTCGCTGCGCTTTTTAAAAACTAAGCGAGCGAGCTATCCGGAATATCATATTATTATTTTTCTGCTGCTACTACTGTTTGTTTCTCCGTGCGTACGATGAACTTGTCATCTTCTACGTCAACGATCACTTTTTCACCCATCAGAACTTTACCTTCAAGTAACTCTTCAGATAAACGATCTTCTACATGTTTTTGCAATGCGCGACGTAATGGACGAGCTCCGTACTCCGGATCATATCCTTCTTCCGTGATTTTATCTTTAGCGGACTCAGTCAACACCAATTCGATGTCTTGTTCAGTCAAACGCTTAGAAAGTTCATCACTCATCAAGCTGACAATTTCACGCAAATGCTCTTTCTCCAATGAATGGAAGACAATCATGTCATCCACACGGTTCAAGAACTCCGGTCGGAATGTTTTCTTCAATTCTGCAAGCATTTTTTCTTTCATGTCATCGTAGTCGGATTCTCCGTCTTGAATATTAAAGCCGACGTAGCGGTTTTTCTTCAATTCAGTTGCTCCAACGTTCGAAGTCATGATGATTACTGTGTTGCGAAAATCAACTGTACGGCCTTTAGAATCTGTTAAGCGTCCGTCTTCCAATACTTGTAATAATATATTGAAGACATCTGGGTGCGCCTTTTCAATTTCATCTAGCAATACAACTGAGTACGGCTTACGGCGAACCTTCTCCGTTAATTGACCGCCTTCATCATACCCTACATATCCTGGAGGTGATCCGACCAAACGAGATGTAGAATGCTTCTCCATGTATTCGGACATATCGATACGAATCATTGCATCTTCATCGCCGAACATCACTTCTGCCAACGCACGGCCCAGTTCAGTTTTACCTACGCCAGTTGGTCCTAGGAAAATGAATGAACCAATCGGACGCTTCGGATCTTTCAATCCTGCACGTGCTCGACGGATAGCTTTCGAAATAGATAACACGGCTTCTTTTTGGCCAATGACACGCTGATGCAAAATCTCTTCCATGTTCAGTAATTTAGCTGACTCTGTCTCTGCAATCTTGTCAACAGGAATTCCTGTCCACATCGCCACAACAGACGCGATATCATTTACTGTCACTTCGGATTCAGTCTGTCCTTGTTTTTCCTTCCAAGCAGCTTTCGTTGTTTCTAATTCCTCTTTCATCTTCTGCTCTTTATCACGGTAAGAAGCGGCTTTTTCAAATTCTTGGCTTTGAACAGCTGCATTCTTCTCGGAACGAATTGCTTCAAGTTTTACTTCAAGCTCCTTCAAGTTAGGAGGAGTAGTATACGAGCGCAAGCGCACTTTTGATCCAGCTTCGTCAATCAAGTCGATCGCTTTGTCTGGTAAGAAACGGTCTGAAATGTAGCGGTCGGACATTTTTGCTGCCGCTTCGACTGCTTCATCTGTAATCTTCACACGGTGATGCGCTTCATAACGATCGCGCAAGCCTTTGATAATTTGGATCGTTTCATCTACTGAAGGCTCATCAACTTGGATCGGTTGGAAACGACGCTCAAGTGCTGCATCCTTTTCAATGTATTTACGATATTCATCAAGTGTTGTAGCACCGATACATTGTAGTTCGCCGCGTGCAAGAGATGGTTTCAAGATGTTGGATGCATCAATAGCACCTTCTGCTCCACCTGCACCGATCAACGTGTGTAATTCATCGATGAATAAGATAATATTGCCCGCTTGACGGATCTCTTCCATTACCTTCTTCATTCTATCTTCAAATTCACCGCGGTATTTCGTACCCGCAACGACTGTCCCCATATCAAGCGTCATAACGCGCTTATCACGTAAGATTTCCGGCACTTCGTTACTTACTACTTGCTGTGCCAAGCCTTCCGCAATTGCTGTTTTACCAACGCCTGGTTCCCCAATTAATACGGGGTTGTTTTTCGTGCGGCGCGCTAAGACTTCAATAACGCGTGTAATTTCTTTGCTACGACCAATTACCGGATCTAATGTACCTTCACGTGCAATTTCAGTTAAATCACGTGCTAAGCTATCCAGTGTCGGTGTTGCTGCTGATGCAGAATTTGCTGGATTATTAACTGAACTCTCATCATTACCAAGTAACTGCAGTACTTGTTGGCGTGCTTTATTTAAACTAACACCCGCATTATTTAGAACGCGTGCAGCAACGCCTTCTCCTTCTCGAATCAAAGCCAATAAAATATGCTCAGTACCGATATAGGAATGTCCCAGTTTGCGTGACTCATCTACAGATAACTCAATAACTCGTTTTGCACGAGGAGTATAATGAACGATCGGACCTACGTCTTTAGAGCCCACACCTACCAAAACTTCTACTTCACGTTCAATAGTATCTGCATTCACATTAATTGCTTCAAGAGCTTTCGCTGCGATGCCGCCACCTTCTCGAATCAAACCAAGTAAAATATGCTCAGTACCAATAGATTCATGTTTTAAACGTATTGCCTCTTCTTGGGCCAGTTGTAAAACCTTTTGTGCGCGTTGTGTAAATCGATTAAACATCATATTCATTCCCCTCTTTCCTTCATTCAGTGGACTATACTCTATGTTATGCAAAATAACGCATCGTTGCTTTGTTTCCTATCACTTATATATATTCAAGTCAGTTCGCGATACAACCAAATCCGCATATTGACTTTGACTATCTTTGATTAATTATAAATCTTCTTTATCCTACTTGCAAAAACTTTGCTCAAGATGGATCAGTATCTTGCTCTGGTACAGAAGATTTCCCTACACCCAGCCGATTACGGAATAATTGTGCACGAAGGATATCACGCTCATCTGATGTTAATTCCGTACCCGCATATTGCTGAAGGAAACCCGGCTGCATGAAAATCATTAATTCATTCAAAATAGACATATCGATATTTTCGAATATACCTAAATCAATACCCAATCGGACGTCAGACAAACATTTTGCCGCTTCTGCCGACGGTAAAATCCGTGAATGCGTCAGCGTCCCAAGCGCTCTGAATAATCTATTCTCCAAGTGGACTTCCGATTTGGCCAATAATAGTTCGCGTGATTTCTTTTCATGCGCTATCAGACGTTTCGCAATACTTTCCAAGTCTTTCAGGATTTCTTCTTCTGATTTGCCCAGTGTAATTTGATTGGAAATCTGATAAATATTTCCGAGCGCTTCGCTGCCTTCTCCATAGCTTCCTCTTACGACCATTCCAAGCCTTGATATCGCTGGAATAATGCGTTCGATTTGTTTAGTAATCGTCAGTGCAGGTAAATGCATCATGACAGATGCGCGCATTCCTGTACCTGTGTTGGATGGACAACTAGTCAAATAGCCAAACGTCTCATCAAATGCGTAATCCAAATTCTTTTCTAACTCGCTGTCTACTTGATCAGCATGTTCATACGCCTGATCAATTTGAAAACCTGGATAAATGCATTGAATGCGAATATGATCTTCTTCATTCACCATAATACTAATTGTTTCATCTTCCGACAGTAGAACAGATCCGTACTTTTTAGGGTCAATCAACTGCGGACTGACTAAGTGCTTCTCGACTAAAATTTGTCTTTCAAGTGGTGTCAAATCCTTCATAGTAGTTCCAGTAAAGTGATGATTCTCCATCGTCTCGACCGCATGATTCAATGCTTCACTGACATCATTTGCATCTTCTTGCGACGCGCTTATTGGAAATAGGTGTTTTTGGAGGTTGCGGGCCAGTCTAATTCTTGTGGATAGGACGATGTCGGCGTGTTCACCTTCTGCTACCATCCAACCCGTCAGTTCCTGTTTGATGAATTTTTCAAATGACATGTTGATCGTCACCTCCATCTTCCAGTTGCTGTTTCAGCTGATTCGCCTCATCTCGCAAAGATGCGGCTTCTTCAAACCGTTCATCTTCTACGGCCTCTCGCATTTTCGTACGGATATCTTCAAGTTTTTTCTTTAAAGCAAAACGTTCATTAAGTGAAACGGGTATTTTCCCTCGGTGTTGCGCGTGACCGTTGTGTAACTTTGCAAACACCCTTGGCAACTGTCCACGAAATGCATCGTAACATGTAGCACAGCCAAACTTTCCACTGTCGAGAAAACGATGGAAGGTTAAACCGCAGTTCGGACATTTTGGACCATCCGGCAGCGTTTCACCGGTTTTCTGTTCTGGAAATATTTCAGAACCTCCTAACCAGTGTGCCAAGAATTGTTGAATCGACAAAGGTTCTTGATCAGGACTGAAAGAAAATGTTTGCGAATAAAACGCACATTTATCACATAAATGGCGCTCTGTTATACCATTTGGTGTCTCTTGTTTAAACACGACAGTAGCGGGTCGTTCTTTACAGTTTTCACAAAGCATCGGGACTCACCTCATTCTATCTCTTCATATATTAATGTAACTAACATGGCGCGAAGGATACGCGATCGCAGTGCATCACGCTCAGGCAACATATAACGCAGTGTTGTACGTCCCACTGCCGCGAGCATCAGCTTCGCTTCACGCTCTGTAATGACTTGTTCTTCAATTAAACGAATAATTACATCTTCCGCCATAGTGGAGGACGCTTCACTTTCTAAAACTCCCAGTGCTTGTTCAAGTAGGTCTTTTCGGGAGTTAGTACGCACGCGATAAATCCGGATGTAGCCCCCACCTCCGCGTTTAGACTCTACAGCGTAGCCACGCTCAACTGTAAATCGCGTTTTGATCACGTAGTTAATCTGTGATGGAACGCATTGAAATTTCTCAGCAATCTCATTTCGTTTTATTTCAATAGAAGCACTATCTTCCTCTTCGATAATCGACTTCAAATATCCTTCTATAATGTCAGAAATATTACGCATCTCGTCACCTCGTTTCGCTCAACGTTCTAGTTGACTTTGACTATCTTTGACTTGATTGTATCGCAAAAATCGGACATGATGCAATTCATTTGTTTATATGTATACCTGTTTGGATTGAAAGGAAACCTGTTGCTAGGTTGTCACATTAGGCTATTTATTATTCAATTAGTTACCAGACAAAAACATAGTGAGTTAGTAAATACCGCTGACTACGCTCCAAACAGATGCATTCCACTTACGATTACTTATAATCATCTTCCTAAAAGAATACCTATTGAAAAATAAAAGACTGAAGAACAGATCCTCATAACGGATTGTCTTCAGTCATATACTGTACATTTTTTTACTTTTTTCTCTTTATATAGTGATGGGTTCTTTACGCATTGGTTCTAGGTCGACTTCGAAGCCCATATCTTCAAGCATCTTTAGATCTTGGTCATTTTCTTGACCGGCTGTTGTGAGGTAATCGCCGATGAAGATAGAGTTTGCTACGTAAAGACCTAGAGGTTGTAGACTTCTTAGATTGACTTCACGTCCACCCGAAATACGGATTTCTTTGCTAGGGTTAATGTAGCGGAACAAACACAAGACTTTTAAACAGTAGCGCGGGTCCAGTTCTGACGTTCCTTCCAACGGTGTTCCATCAACTGCATGCAGGAAGTTTACAGGTATGGAGTCTGCGTCCAGTTCGCGCAGGCTACGTGCCATTGAGATAATGTCTTGCTTTGTTTCGCGCATGCCGACGATGACGCCTGAACACGGAGAAATGCCTGCTTCTTTGGCCAACCCTACAGTGTTTACACGATCTTCGTATGTGTGCGACGTCGTTATACTTTCGTGATGCTCTGCGGATGTGTTCAAGTTGTGGTTGTAGCGATCTACTCCTGCCTCTTTTAAACGAGTCGCTTGTCCTGGCTTCAAAATTCCTAGGCAAGCACACACCGTCATTCCTTTATGCTTTTCTTTAATTTGCTTAACGGAGTCAATGACTATGTCTAGTTCACTGTCACGTGGTCCCCGTCCACTGGCAACGATGCAATAAGTGCCTGCTTTATTGGCTGCCGCACGCTCCGCACCTTCAAGTATCTCTTCTGATTTCATCATTGCATACTTTTCGACAGGTGCTTTTGAAACGATGGACTGGGCGCAATAACCACAGTTCTCCGGACATAATCCTGATTTCGTATTGATGATCATATTCAACTTTACTTTATTTCCGAAATAATGTGATCGAATCGAGTACGTTGCGTGCAGCAATAATAGTAAATCTTCATCTGGACTATTTAATATCGCAAGCGATTCTTCGTCGGTTAACACATGTCCTCCAAGTACTCTAGTAGCGAGTTGTTGGTAATTCATTATAATGTACGCCTCACTTTCAAGTGTTTTGATATTCTGAACGCAAACATGCCTGACAACACAGCTAGAATTAGATCTTTTGGCAGTGGAGGCATCATCCATAGCCATGCGATCTTATAAGAAAACACGTCGGGCGCAGCAGCCCATATCTTATACGCAAAATACATCCAACTTGTACCTAATATGTAGTTGATTGCGGTAGCGACTAGCGCTGCGGTAATAAAAGCAGGCAAGGTCTGATTTCGCTCGACAATCTTTCCCGCTACATAAGCAATTAGAATGAAAGTGACAATAAAACCAAACGTCGGACTTAATATCTGACCGAAGCCGCCTGAAAATCTTGCAAAAACCGGTGCACCCGCTAGCCCTATTAACATATACACGGTCATAGATAATGCACCTAGACGGCTACCGAGTAATAGTCCCGATAAGATTGCGAAAAACGTTTGCAATGTAATAGGCACTCCACCAACTACTAAAAACGGCACGAAGGATGTGATATTTGCTCCGATCATCATTAACGATGCGAACATCCCACTGTATACAATGGTTAGTGCATTGAATCTACTAACCGGTCGCCTCTCTGTTGCAGTTGCCATCATGTCACCTCTTTTTATATTAGTTACCATAAAAATAATAGTGGTTAACTCAATTTATGTCAACATTATTTAGTTTTAAGTTAACGATAAAAATTAAATAAAAAAAGACTGCAGCATCATGCTGACAGCCTACTTCTTCTTATCAATCTGCTCTTCCTTTTCTTTACGGAACAGAACGCTTGAAATTAAACCACTGAATATTGCAGCTGCAATCGTAATGTACACGCGCATATCGTAAGTAACTTCTTCGTAACTGTTACCTATCATGATCCAAGCAAGAGTACCTACAAGAACAGCGATTGGAAATGAGTATTTAAAAAACCGCATAATTCCTCACCTTTTCAATTTACTCCTTTAACTTTATCATAAATATTGCAATTTCTCTATGTTACCAATCCAGACTATGAACTTCACTGAATGTTCACTTGACGAAGAACAACAAAGCCGCTATGATGTGGTTAGAATAATCAAAATAATTGAATAAGAATCGTATCTTATCAAGAGAAGCTGAGGGACTGGCCCGTCGACGCTTCAGCAACCAGCCGTTTAGGCAAGGTGCTACTTCCAGCAGTCTGTCAAGTTGACACACTGAAAAGATGAGAGGGAACTAGTCATTGAGATTACAAAGCCTTCTAATATACTTGAAGGCTTTTTTTGATTAGAAAAGCAAAGGGGAGATGGGAACATGTCATTGCTAGAGAAGCTACAAACAAATGTCCTAACAGCAGATGGGGCAATGGGGACGATTTTATATTCTTACGGAATTGATTATTGTTATGAAGAACTAAACATAGAAAAGCCTGAAATTATAGAGCAAATTCACCAAGACTACATCGCAGCAGGTGCAGATATCATTCAAACGAACACATACAGCGCTAACGCGATTAAACTGGCTCGCTATGGTTTGGAAAGTCATGTGACGGAATTCAATAAAGCAGCCATCCAAATCGCTAAGCGCGCGGCAGCTCCAGGCGGACAATTCGTTCTCGGCACAATCGGTGGTCTACGTGGCATTCGTAAAAGTGATGCTACATTGGATGAAATAGAAAAAGTCGTATTAGAACAAGCAAACGCATTATTAACAGGTGATCCCGACGGCCTTTTGTTGGAGACCTATTATGACTTTGAAGAATTAGCATCTGTTGTTAGCACATTAAAGAAAGTTACGGACGTGCCATTAATTGCACAAGTTTCTATGCATGACCCCGGTGTACTTCAAAACGGACTTTCATTAAACGATGCTCTTCACCAACTCGAGTCTCTCGGTGCAGACGTTGTAGGCGTCAACTGTCGCTTAGGGCCTTACCATACGATTCAAGCATTCGATAATGTTACGTTACCGAAAAAAGCATTTTTATCAGCTTATCCAAACGCCAGCCTATTAGACGTAGAAGATGGACGAATAGTCTATGAATCAGAGGCAGAGTATTTCGGTCGCGCTGCCGTACTACTTCGCGATCAAGGGGTTCGGTTAATCGGTGGATGTTGCGGTACAACACCTAAACATATTAAAGCAGCCAAAACGCAGTTAGCTAGACTTTCGCCTATTACAGAAAAAGTCGTACAGCCATCAAAACCTATCGTTATTCAAGAAGCGAGTCCTGTACAACACCAGCCTCTTCACATAAAAGCTAAAACGGAGCGTACGGTGATTGTTGAGTTGGATACACCGCGCCATTTAGAGACAGAAGATTATGTCAAAGGTGCGAACGCATTATACGATGCAGGTGTTGACGCGATTACAATGGCGGACAACTCACTTGCCTCCCCTCGTATTAGCAATATGGCGATGGGCTCAATCATTAAAATGCAACACAATATCCGTCCGCTCGTTCATTTGACCTGTCGCGATCACAATCTTATTGGCTTGCAGTCACATTTGATGGGTCTGGATGCACTAGGTATCACAGATGTGTTGGCAGTAACAGGTGACCCGACGAAAGTGGGAGATTTCCCTGGGGCTACGAGCGTTTATGACGTGAACAGTATGGAGTTAATACAATTAATCAAAAAGTTGAATGAAGGTATTTCCTTCTCCGGAAAGCCATTGCGCAAAAAAGCCAACTTCTCTATTTCAGCGGCATTCAATCCGAACGTACGCGTAGTGGAGCGTGCCGTACAACGGCTAGATAAGAAAATCGAAGCGGGCGCAGACTACTTTATCACTCAACCTGTTTATACAAAAGAAAAAATCATAGAAGTCTATGAAGCAACGAAACATTTGGATACACCGATTTTCATTGGGATTATGCCGTTGACGAATATTCGAAACGCAGAGTTCTTGCATCACGAAGTACCCGGCATTAAGCTTTCCGATGAGGTATTGGAAAGAATGCGCCAGTGCAGTGATGATCGAGATCAATCGACAGAAGTTGGCCTTGAAATTGCAAAAGAACTTCTCGATACAGCAGCGAAATACTTTAAAGGTATCTATCTAATTACACCATTCCTTCGTTACGATATGACGTTAGAGTTGTATGAGTATATTAAGGAATTAGACGAGCAGAAGGAGAGGGAATTACTACATGCAGAGACATCCTATTGAAGAACAACTAGATAAACGAATCCTGATCATTGACGGTGCGATGGGGACGATGCTACAAGCGGAAGACTTCTCGACAGAGGACTTCGGCGGAGAAGAATACGATGGATGTAACGAATACATGAGTGTGTTACGCCCCGATGTTTTAGAAAGGATTCACGATGAGTACCTAGAAGCCGGCGCTGATATCATTTGCACGAATACGTTTGGTGGTACGCCACTTGTGTTGAATGAATTTTCACTAGGTCACCGCGCAAATGAAATTAATGCAAAATCAGTTGAAATTGCAAAAAAGAGTGCGGCGAAGTTCTCCACTCCGGACTGGCCACGTTTTGTCGCAGGTGCAATCGGACCAACGACGAAGACACTTTCCGTTACAGGTGGAATTACGTTTGATGAACTATCTCATGATTTCTACATTCAAGCAAAGGCACTTGTCGAAGCAGGCAGTGACTTGATTCTGATGGAAACGAGTCAGGATATGCTGAATGTAAAGGCTGGGACGATTGGTATTAAAAAGGCATTTGAAGAACTCGGACGCGAAATACCCATTATGATTTCAGGTACAATCGAGCCTATGGGTACAACTCTCGCAGGCCAAAGTATCGAATCTTTCTATATTTCCATTGAACACGTTCACCCCCTCTCGGTCGGGTTGAACTGCGCAACCGGTCCTGAATTCATGACTGATCACTTGCGTTCATTATCAGAGTTAGCGACAAGCTATGTTACATGCTATCCAAATGCCGGATTGCCCGACGCAGAAGGACATTACCATGAATCACCTGAGTCCCTATCAAAAAAGCTTGTAGGCTTTGCTGAAAAAGGTTGGCTAAATATGGTTGGCGGTTGCTGCGGTACGACGCCTGACCACATTCGTGCAATTAGAGAAGCAGTAAAAGACTTAAAGCCTCGTCAAATAGCAGAACCTCATGGCCACGCAGTTTCAGGTATTGAACCATTACTATATGACGATACTATGCGTCCTCTATTGATTGGTGAACGTACAAACGTGATCGGTTCACGTAAATTTAAGCAACTTATCGTAGAAGAGAAATTTGAAGAGGCTTCTGAAATCGCACGCGCACAAGTAAAACGTGGAGCGCACGTATTAGATATTTGTCTTGCCAATCCCGACCGTGATGAGTTGCATGATATGACTCGCTTCATGCAAGAAGTAGTGAAGAAAGTTAAAGTCCCTCTAGTCATTGACTCGACAGATGAAAACGTCATTGCAGAAGCGCTAAAATTCTCTCAAGGTAAAGCGATCATCAACTCCATTAACCTAGAAGATGGTGAAGAACGCTTTGACGCAGTACTTCCTTTAGTTAAAAAGTATGGAGCAGCTGTTGTAGTTGGAACGATTGATGAAATCGGAATGGCTGTAACGAGAGAGCGCAAACTTGAAGTTGCGTTACGTTCATATGATTTACTCGTCAATAAATGGCAGATCCCGCCTGAAGATATTATTTTCGATCCTCTCGTCTTCCCCGTCGGCACAGGCGATGAGCAATATATTGGCTCTGCTGTTGAAACGATTGAAGGAATTCGATTAATCAAAGAAAAACTTCCACGTACTCTAACCACTTTAGGTGTCAGTAACGTATCATTCGGACTACCGTCTGTTGGTCGTGAAGTTCTAAATGCCGTTTACTTGTATCACTGTACACAAGCAGGTCTTGATTATGCGATTATAAACACAGAAAAACTTGAACGTTATGCTTCGATTCCAAAAGCCGAAGTAAAGCTGGCAGATGATCTACTGTTTTCCACAACGGATGACACACTGGCAGCATTCGCAGACTTTTATCGTGGTAAGAAAAAAGAGAAAACAGAAGATGATCTACCGAAAACTGTGGCTGAACGTCTTGCATACTATATAGTTGAAGGAACAAAAGAAGGTTTAATTCCTGACTTGGATTCCGCTTTAAAAACATATGATGAACCACTTGATATCATCAATGGTCCGCTTATGACAGGGATGGCTGAAGTTGGCCGTCTATTCAATGATAATCAGCTGATCGTAGCAGAAGTTCTACAAAGTGCTGGAGTCATGAAAGCTTCGGTTTCCTATCTTGAGCAGTTCATGGAGAAAAAAGAAGACGATTCGGGGAAAGGTAAAATTATATTAGCTACAGTTAAAGGCGACGTACATGATATCGGGAAAAACTTAGTAGAAATCATATTAAGTAATAATGGATTTAAAGTAATCGATATCGGCATCAAAGTAACCCCTGCCGCATTGATTGAAGTAATCCGTAAAGAAAAGCCAGACATTGTAGGTCTGTCAGGATTACTCGTTAAGTCTGCACAGCAAATGGTCTTGACTGCCCAAGACTTCAAGGCCGCGGGTATTGATACGCCTATTATGGTTGGCGGAGCAGCGTTGACAAGACGCTTCACCGAAACTAAAATCGCTTCTGAATACGATGGTCCAGTGATTTTCGCTAAAGATGCGATGCAAGGACTTGATTTGGCAAACCGTCTACAAAGTGAAGGCAAAGAAGAGCTACTTGAAGAATTAGTGCAAAGTATCGAAAAACGTGAAGCCAATGATGCCATAAAAGCAAGTCGCGGAGCTGTAGCAGTTGCGGTTAAGCCGCGTCCAGTGAAAACGGTGCGCACCGACGTTCCGGTATTCGTACCGACAGATTTGCGCAGACGTGTCGTGAAAGATTATTCTGTTGCCCACTTACATCCTTATGTAAATATGCGCACACTGATCGGTCACCACTTAGGCCTGCGTGGAAACGTCGATAAAATGCTTGAACGAAAAGATGAACGCGCAGTTCAACTTCACGACATGGTCACCGAGTTCTTAAAGTCCGATAAAATGAAAGCTTCCGGTGTTTATCAATTCTTCCCTGCTCAAGCAGATGGCGATGACGTGATCATTTACGATCCGGAAGATTCAAAAACCGAAATCGAACGCTTCACGTTCCCACGTCAAGAAAAGGAACCATTCCTATGCTTGGCCGACTACTTGAAAACAGTAGAAAGCGGTGAAATGGATTACGTCGCATTCATGCAAGTAACTGCCGGCAAAGGCGTTCGTGATTATGCAAACAAATTGAAAGCGGAAGGAAAGTTCTTAGAAAGCCACGCATTCCAGTCAACTGCTCTGGAACTCGCGGAAGGATTCGCTGAACGGATTCACCAAGAAATCCGTGACCAGTGGGGATTCCCTGACCCAACTGACTTCACTATGCTCGAACGTTTCGCAGCCAAATACCAAGGCCAGAGATTCTCATTCGGCTATCCAGCTTGTCCAAACCTAGAAGACCAAGCCAAACTCTTCCGCCTCATCAGACCTGAAGAGCATGGAGTTATTCTTACCGAAGAATTCATGATGGAACCCGAAGCATCCGTATCCGCAATGGTCTTCGCACACCCCGACGCGAGATACTTTAATGCATAACATTAAATGCTAAAAGCGCCGTACAGACTCGACAGGCGTTGGAGGAACTACCACAAAGGCGCTCTTTGCCTTTTTGGTAGTTTCGAAACGTCCCGAGAGTCTGGCGCTTGAAGCTGGATAACATTAAATGCTGAAAGCGCCCGATAGACTCGACAGGCATTGGAACAACTAAAACAATCCGCTATCTCTGAATTACTAGAGATAGCGGATTGTTTAAATTATAAAACGATTAGCGGCATCTTCTACGGCGATGGCAACCTTCGCCACCCCACATACCTCCAGATCCTGGTCCAAATCCTGGTCCCATTCCCGGTCCTCTTCCTGGCATAATAGTAGAGCCCATAACGTTTTCAGTAGTTTCTGTATAGTAGTGCTGTGGCACACCGACCACGTGGTGTCGATTCACATTCACGATCGGATGAATAAATGGCATTTCCTGTTTAGTGAAGCAATCATTAAAGCGATACTGCGGTGGGCAAACTACGGGTTGGAAACCTTGCTGTCCACCTTGCATACCATGCATACCATGCCCTGGCTGATACTGTTGGTGCCCCCATCCTTGCTGGTGATGTCCACCTGACATTCCACAATGTCCTTGATTCATTTCTCCACCTCCTTATACCCTATTACATGCGAGTTAATAAGTTTGTTACGGGCTACCGCCATAGAATAGTAAAAAATAAAAAGCAATATCCTTGATTACTAGGAATAAAGGACACTGCTACATTATTAACAGATTGTTTATCCTTCACAGTTTGTAGTCGTAAAAAATTGGAGTCACGACGCAACTCCAGCTCAGCCAGATAGAGTAATGATCTAATAAAACAACCTACTCTGTTTAAAGCGCATGAGTGAAATTTACGTTATGTGGGTATAGTACGATATCATCTATTTTTTGAAGGAGAGAACTTATATGAAACGAAATAGAATTATACTATTTGACGGTGAATGTAACTTCTGTGACGCGAGCGTGCAATTTATTATTAAACGTGACCCATACAAACATTTTTCATTCGCTTCTTTACAAGACGATGTAGGTAGAAAACTTCGTAAAGACTACCAAATTCCTGATAATGTAGATAGCTTAGTATTGATTGAAAATGGTAAAGCTTATACGAAATCAGGTGCAGCTTTACGTATCGCGAAAAAATTGGATGGTCTTTGGCACTTAGCATTTCTATTCATCGTCATTCCACCAGCAATCCGCGATATCGCCTATGACTATATTGCAACAAACCGATATAAATGGTTCGGCAAAAAGGAATTGTCCTGCATGTTGCCTTCACCTGAAGAACGTCAACGTTTTATCTCGTAAAGGTTTTAACTATCTATCCAAATACGATAAAAAGGACTGAAAACAAGCTCCGATATTCACGGAGTTGCTTTCAGTCCCAGCCTTCCTATTTTACGGAAGGCTTTTTTCATGAAGTTAGCTTCTTATATTCTTCGTCGGAAAAAGCCCGTGATCTAGTCAGGAAACGTTTCCCTTCCACTCCTTCGAGCGAAAACATTCCACCACGTCCATCGACTACGTCAATAATTAGCTGTGTATGCTTCCAATACTCAAATTGACTTTTCATCATATAGAATGGCATGCCGCCGATGTGCCCTAGCAATACGTCTTGGTCACCGACAATTAAGTCTCCATCTTCGTAACACATCGGGGAAGATCCATCACAGCAACCGCCGGACTGATGAAACATCAGAGGACCGTGCTTATCTTTTAACAACTCTATAAGAGCCAACGCTTCTTCTGTTGCGACTACTCGATCTGGCATAGGAATTCCTCCATTCACTGCGGATCCTCCAGACAGATTCGATCAAAAGAATCCTTGTTTGCTTTCATCGTAGCTAACTAGCATATTCTTTGTCTGCTGATAATGAGCTAGCATCTGTAAGTGGTTTTCACGGCCGATACCCGAAGCTTTGTAGCCACCGAAAGCAGAGTGTGCTGGATATGCATGATAGCAGTTCGTCCATACGCGTCCTGCTTGAATCCCGCGACCAAAGCGGTACGCTGTATTCATATCGCGCGTCCACACACCTGAACCTAGTCCATACAATGTATCATTCGCAATTTCTAGCGCTTCTTCTTTATCTTTAAACGTTGTTACTGCAACTACAGGACCGAAGATTTCTTCTTGGAAGATCCTCATCTTATTATGTCCTTTAAATACAGTCGGCTTCACATAATAACCTTCTGCAAGATCACCTTCGAGTTTATTTTGCTCTCCACCCGTCAGACATTCTGCACCTTCTTGTTTTCCGATATCTAGGTAAGAAAGAATCTTCTCTAGTTGTTCAGTCGATGCCTGGGCACCCATCATGACCGTTGGATCCAATGGATTTCCTGTCTTGATCGCTTTAACACGCTCAAGTGCACGTTCCATGAACTTATCGTAAATGGACTCCTGAATTAACGCACGAGACGGACATGTACAGACCTCTCCTTGGTTTAATGCGAACATTACGAAACCTTCAACTGCTTTATCAAGGAATGCATCATCTTCCGCCATTACATCTTCAAAGAAAATGTTCGGGGATTTTCCGCCCAATTCCAATGTAACCGGAATCAAGTTTTGAGAAGCATACTGCATGATCAGACGGCCTGTTGTCGTCTCGCCTGTGAAGGCAATCTTATTGATCCGCGGATTGGATGCTAATGGTTTTCCTGCTTCTAGTCCGAAACCGTTGACTACGTTCAGAACACCTGCCGGCAGTAAGTCTTCGATTAATTCAACTAATACCAAAATAGACGCAGGTGTTTGCTCAGCAGGCTTTAGCACGACACAATTTCCTGCCGCTAATGCCGGAGCAAGCTTCCATACTGCCATTAGAATAGGGAAGTTCCAAGGAATGATCTGACCTACGACTCCTAGTGGCTCATGGAAGTGATAAGCTACTGTGTCGTTATCGATTTGACTGACTCCGCCTTCTTGCGCGCGAATTGCAGAAGCAAAGTATCTGAAATGGTCAACTGCTAGCGGAAGATCAGCATTCAATGTTTCACGAACAGCTTTTCCGTTATCCCATGTTTCAGCTACAGCAAGCATTTCTAAGTTCTCTTCAATACGATCTGCAATTTTCAGCAAAATATTTGAACGTTCAGTGACTGATGTTTTTCCCCACGCATCTTTTGCTGCATGAGCTGCATCCAAAGCTAGTTCAATATCTTCTTCAGTAGATCGCGCTACCTGAGTGAACACCTTACCTGTAACTGGTGTTGAATTATCGAAATACTGACCTTTTACTGGTGCCGTCCACTTGCCGCCGATGAAATTATCA
Organism: Sporosarcina ureae; assembly: GCF_029267015.1. Lineage (GTDB taxonomy): Bacteria > Bacillota > Bacilli > Bacillales_A > Planococcaceae > Sporosarcina > Sporosarcina ureae_D. The sequence continues at coordinate 27,583 of NZ_JARIEA010000045.1, forward strand.
TAGCGTTCTTTGAACTGAACCTTTGAACCTTTTGTATTTGGATTTGCGTAAACTAGATTTTCTGAAGCTTGTACCATACTGCGTCACACTCCCTATTCTCATTAATTTGCTTGTATCTCAGCGCAACTGTTATGCACGCAAAGCTATTATACGAAACATAGTTTCACTTTATTCCTGATGTGTACGCTTTCATAAGCTATCTTTTATTCTAAACTATTTGGAAAGCGCTTTCAATCAAATAGTTTTATAGATTACACAAATTCTTGAGTGTTATAGAACCGCTCTATTTTAATCCGCTTAGAAAGATTATAAAACTGTACATTTTAGGCAATGCTAAAGAAAACTACTTTAGCTAAGAAGGGATTCCTATGAATCAAAAAGGCTCTATCGCTGTTTTGCATGTAGTGTTTTTATCTATGACGGTTATTGGACTGAAAAACCATGTGACCATTATTCCTTCATTGCTGGAGGATGCACGTAGAGACGGATGGATATCAGTCATAATTGCGTTTCTTGCTATCTTTCCATTTGTCTTTCTTTTTATCTATATCCATAAAAAGTCCGAACGGAAACATTTGATGAAGTGGCTAACTGATAATGTTGGCAAGGTGCCATCAGCTGTCATCCGATATATGGTTGCAATTTTTCTGCTGATTTTGTCTACTTTTACAATGGTCGAGATGTTGGAGTGGATTACCGCCACCTTTTTACCGAAAACTCCCCTATTTTTATTATTGCTAACATTTAGCGTCTTATGCGTTCTACTTGCGATGGCCAATTTACAATCAATAGTCACCGTCAATGCAATCGTGTTGTTTGGTGTAGTCATTTTTGGATTTTTCGTAGCGTTTACTAACTTGCAAGTGAAAGATTACAACATGTTAAAGCCTTTTTTAGAACACGGCGTACAACCTGTCCTCAAGTCCGCTATCTATCCTGCGTCGGGATTTATAGAGCTGTCATTGCTTCTCTTCATTCAGCATCGCGTGAAAAATCCGTTTCGCTGGTACCATTTCACGGTCATGATGCTCATCTTGCTCGGGCTGACGATAGGTCCACTCGTCGGAGCTATTACGGAGTTCGGACCAGAAGAAGCTACGAAGCAACTGTATCCTGCTTATGAGGAATGGGGACTTGTCTCGATTGGTCGCTTTTTTGAACACTTAGACTTCCTTTCCATTTATCAGTGGCTAACCGGCGCCTTTATTCGCATTGGTTTGCTACTCTTCATTGCAATTGACCTGTTAGGGATGACCAATGATAAGAAAAGGATTTCACAGATCATCTTGCCGGCCCTCTTCTTCATGAGCGTATCCTTACTTTTAGTGAGTGACCATGTATTTCTTAAAATCAAAGGTGATTATGTTTTAACCGGCACATTTGTATTCTTGTTTCTTCTAACACTCTTTCTCGTCTTCGCTGCACAACGGTCGGGAAGGAAGTCAAGAAAACAGCCGAACTAATCTATTAGGAAATGGTGATATAGTATGAGAGCTCCTTATATGAGCATTGATCTGGATTCACTACAGCAACTTTTTCTACATTCTGGTGATATACAGTTCCACCCCTATACTTTTCAATCACATACAGTCTATTTCATTACATGCGATTCAATGTTCGATGCACAGTTATTGAATGAAGTCGTGATTCCAAATGTACGTGAATTATATGCTGATAATAAAGAAAGCATAAGTGAGCAAGTTCTTTGCTCTTCTTTGTATATACCAAAACTCCAGATTCCCAAAACAGAAAAGGAACTAATTATGCTGGTGTATACGGGGCATGTACTCGTGTATTTTGAAGAGCTCCAATTAGTTGTGGCCGGTAATATTGAAAGTAAACCAAATCGGTCACCTGAAGAAACACGTTTAGAAGTTCCGGTTAAAGGACCTCGTGATAACTTCATTGAAGATATTTCAGTTAATATTGCACTCATTAGAAAACGCCTTCCAACCGATTCTTTATGCGTGGAAAAGTTCGAATTAGGCGCTCGGTCAAAAACTACTGTAGCACTTATGTACTTCGATGATATTGCCAGTGAAGATACGTTAAACCAATTGCGTACACAGCTGGGCAAAGTGAATACGGATATTGTGTTCAGTGGTGATGAATTGATGGAGTTAGTGAACAAAAAAGCCTTGCTCTTTCCTCGATCTGACTATACAGGACGACCCGACAATGCAATCCAGTCATTGGCGAGAGGTCGCTTTATTATTCTAGTGGACGGTGTAGCCTACGCCGTCATTACTCCAATCAGTTTGTTTTTATTAATGAAAACATCCGAGGATTTTGAATTTCCAAGTCTCCAAAGTTCAATCCAGCGACTGCTTCGTCTCAGTAGTTTATTAATCGGTTTACTGCTGCCCGCTTTCTGGCTTGCACTCACCGTCTTTCATCAAGATCAATTGCCTATTCAATTATTAGCTACCGTCGTACAGGCAAACTTAGGTCTACCTTTTCCTTCTATGTTTGAAATGTTATTGATGCTTAGCTTATTTGAGTTATTTCGAGAAGCAGGTTTACGTCTTCCTTCTGTAATTGGAAGTACGATTGGGGTTGTAGGTGGATTGATTATTGGAGATGCGGCAATACGCGCAGGTTTAACAAGTCCCGCTATGATTGTCGTGATCGCCACTTCTACAATTGCGGCCTATACTTTGGTTAATCAATCACTCGTTACAGCAGTCAGTGCGTTACGCGTGTTTTTTATTTTACTTACAGGATTGATGGGTTTATTTGGTTTTTATGTATCTTTATTTGCTACCCTTTTATATTTATCAACAATCCATACATTCGGGGTCCCTTATTTGAGTATTGCAACAGACATCAAGTGGAAAAATATTAAAAAGACATTGTTCCGCCTACCTACTGAACAATACAATGAGCGACCCGACGTATTGCATCCAAAGGATAAAACTCGCCAGAAAGGAACCGAAGAATGAAAAAAACTGTGTTATTTGCGACACTTTGTCTGACGTTATTCTTGGCGGGTTGCTGGGATATGAGAGAACCCGAGCGAATGCTGTATGTCAACGGCTTGGGTGTTGATTATATAGACAATCAATTTCACATATATGTACAGATTATCGACTTTGCTAACACAGCAAAATCCGAACAACCCGTAACTGACATTCCCCAAGCGGAAGTAGGATTCGCAAAGGCCGATACAATTGATGATGCCATTGCCCTGCTCTACCACTCTGTTGATCAGCAAGTGTTCTGGGGACATTTCTCTTATATCGTTTTATCGGAAAAAGTGCTGGAACACGGCAAATGGAATGCGGTTATTGACAGTTTTATACGGTATCGTGAGACGCGCTATCAAATTTGGTTATACGCAACACGTGACCCGGTGCAGGATGTACTTCTGGTCAGACCTGTTATCAATAAAGCCCTTACCCTATCAAAATTGGGTGATCCAGACAATTCCTACGAACAAGAATCGTTTGTCTATCCTACGAATATACGCGAGCTGATTATCGGTTTGGACGAGCCGGGTCACGAAGCGGCAATCCCTCTTATCAATGTAAAGGATAACTGGGAGTCTTCAAAAGAGTCCGTTGCAGCACCTGTTTTATCAGGTATAGCGTCCATTTCACGCCACAATTTCAAAGGATTTATTTCGGGTTCTAGCGCAAGAGGATTGCAGTGGATGACGAAGAAAACTAAACGTGGTCGAATTTCTTTCAAAACAGAAAGAGATGATCATGTATCCATAATAGTCGATAAAGTAAAACCGATCATTACACCCGTCAATAAAAACGGTGTGAAATTTAATGTGGAAGTAGATGTCGAAGCATCACTGAGTACAAAGGAAGGTTCTATTTCGATAAAAGAAATCCAGAAAAGATTAGAGGAAGAGATATCTAAACAAATTTTAGAGACATACAAAGAGGCTGTAGAAAAAAACATTGATGTCTATCGATTTTCTGAACATTTATACAGAAAGGACTTGAAGACGTGGAAGAAATACGAGCAAGACGGAGGTATTGAACTAACAGAGGAATCAATCGGGAAATTGAACGTACGAGTCACAAAGCTTAATTCAGACCGAAAGAGTTTTCAAGAAACGATCAAATAGAACGGCATAGTCAAATAAACCGCCGCAATCCACTATGGACTGCAGCGGTTTATTGTTAATTACATGTCACGTAACGCCAATAATTATCTCCCAGCACACCTGTCAAATACGCTAAGCCTTCACTTTCAGTACGATGCAATGAGCGCCAATCCTCGTCATCAAGCGCCAAATACACTTCATGATGTGGTGCATCGTTATGATAGCCAACTAAGTCTAGGTTCCCTTGCTGATCTAAATGTGCTTTTACTTCATAATGAATAGGCGGTGAAGCGGTTAGTGGATTGCCCACGTCATGGTTGATGGCAAAATGAACTTCTGTCGATTTCCCTTCTAATCGCTCGATTTCTATACCATCTACAGACGCATGGTCGTGGCGCTTATATCGTTTCATATAATTCATACCAATTGAAGGTCCAGTTGCTTTCGTAAATTGAAGTGTGCTATCGCCTCCGATAAACTCTCCTTCTATGTCCACACGGGTACGGAAGCTTTTTCCTTCTGGGTTAAAATCTCGATCATCACCTGTGAAATATGGAATCGGTGAAAAGAGATTGGGGTTTTTTATGATGTCTTCTTTTAAAAACGTCGCATAACGGAACTTCCATTGCTTCAATTCATTTAATTTCTTTCTGTCAGCAATCGGTATAAGTAATTGATCCCGTTGCTTTACACATACAGAAAAAGTATAGACTTCTTCGGTTGGTTTATTATTCGGATTCGGTGGCATAACCACTTCATACACTTTGGATGCAATCGATTTACTGACATTCATTTTCTGATTGCTGTTAATCAACGGACGCGTTGCCGAGACACTGTATACTACTGCCTCCGAAGGACTTATCTCACGATCAATAAAACGATTATCTGTTATTGTTTCGAGATATTGACCGTTGCGGTAAATATCGAACTTCTCCACATCTTTGATCCACTCCCATGACAGGGCAATTTGTGATGAAGCGGCAATCGTTGTGATGACTAATCGCTGTAAAGGATGTTCATCTTCCTGTACTTCAGTTAGGGCAGATGTCTGGATAACAATTACATCTTGAACCCGTCCTTCCTCTACTCGTTCCACTGTGTATTGGAAAGGATGTGACGGATCTAACTCCCCATCCGAAAACTTCGGAGCGGTTCCTTCATATACTTGCCGGTCATTTTTATAGACACGGTAATAACCACCTATGTCACTCCACGTAAACGATATATCATCCAATGAATGGTCCATTTGTTGAATTTCAAATAATTTCTCCATTTGCGATCTACTCCTTTATATCCATTTCATCTGAAAAAGATAAGACTTCTTCAGATAATTATGTAACGTTTAGCATACGGTTATACTTGACCACCTAAGCGCAAACACTCATTTTCATACTTGTCAATCTGTTTATTGCAGGATCATTTTATCCTAACCTATCTATATGATATAATTAGCTTGTCTGATACATAGTCACCACTAGGGGTGCCAACATTTGGCTGAGATGCAATTATGCAAACCCTTTGAACCTGATCTAGTACAACCTAGCGGAGGGAAGTGGGTAGTTTTTATACCCAACCGCCCATCCTAGTATGGGCTTTTTGTATATATACCTTTATAGGGAGGAAAAGAAACATGCAGCTTATTCAACAACTGCGACAAGAGCAACCACTTATCCACTGCATCACGAATTTCGTAGTGGCCAACTTCCAAGCTAACGGGTTACTTGCAATAGGTGCATCTCCTGTAATGGCCGATGCGGTGGAAGAGGCGGAAGATATCGCAAAAATCGCCGCTTGTAGCGTTCTAAATATTGGAACGTTAAAGCAACAAACGGTAGATGCAATGATTTTATCGGGGAAAAGTGCACGTGCAGCCGGCAAACCTGTTGTCTTGGATCCAGTTGGGGCAGGTGCAACGCCTTTTCGTAAAGCAAGTGTTCTCAAAGTTTTAGACGAAGTAGACGTCACATTAGTTCGTTGTAATGCAGGGGAGCTGGCGGCAATTGCAGATATTCCATGGAATGCCAAAGGTGTAGATGCGGGCGAAGGACAAGCAGACATTGAAGATGTTGCCAAACAGACAGCACGCAAGCATAACTGTCTAGTAGCAGTTTCAGGCGAAGTGGATATCGTTACTGATGGACACACGACAGTATCTATTACAGGCGGACATCCAATGATGACAACGATTACGGGAACAGGTTGTTTACTTAGTTCAGTCGTCGGTGCTTTTCTAGCGGTGGGAATAGAGAGCCCTATGGAAGCAGCGGCAGATGCACTTTCATTTTATAAGCGTGCTGGAGAACAAACAGCGCAGATTTCTAAAGGTCCTGGAGACTTTGCGATGAACTTCTTAAACATCTTATATTCTTTAGATCGCGAAACAAAAACATACTTTGTGTAAAAGATAGGAGGTTTTTTAATGACAATTCAAGTAGCTATGACTATTGCAGGATCAGACAGTGGTGGTGGCGCGGGAATCCAAGCTGATTTGAAGACTTTTCAAGAGCTCGGTGTATTTGGTACTTCTGCTATTACGGCAGTAACTGCACAAAACACATTAGGTGTACAAGATGTGTATCCGGTACAAGCTGACGGGGTAATCGCACAAATGAAAGCTGTACTTGACGACTTTGACGTGAAAGCCTGTAAAACCGGTATGCTATTTTCGGCCGAAATCATTACAGCCGTCGCCTCTTTATTAAAAGAATATCCACCTATTCCATTAGTGATTGATCCTGTGATGATTGCTAAAGGCGGACACTCTTTACTACAACAGCAAGCGATTGAGGCGCTGAAGGAACAGTTAATACCTCTAGCAACCGTTATAACACCAAATATTCCTGAAGCAGAAGTACTGACAGACATGAAGATCTGTACTGATGAAGAGATTCAACTAGCAGCAGAAAAACTTATCCAGCTCGGCGCAAATGCTGTGGTCATAAAAGGTGGTCATCGCAGTGACGTGCTCGATGCGAAAGACTATTATGCAGATGTGGACGGACAATCATTCACAGTCACTACCCCTTGGATCCAAACGAAAGACACACATGGAACGGGTTGCACGTTTGCAGCTGCTTTGACAGCGTTTCTTGCAAGAGGTTATTCTCTACCCGATTCAGTAGCCGAGGCAAAGCAATTCATTCAAGCAGCAATTGAAAATGGCTTACAACTCGGCTCAGGTCATGGTCCTACGAATCATTGGGCATATGGCCAGTTAAAAAGGGAGTTGCTCTGATGCGACAAGTAGAAGTGAAGAAAGCATTGGGCTTATACTTTGTCATGGGTACGCCAAACGTAAAAAACCATGAACCCTTAGCTGTATTGGAAGCAGCACTTCGTGGCGGCGTTACGTGTTTTCAGTTGCGCGAAAAAGGTGATAGTGCATTAACGGGTGACGCTTTACTTGGATTCGCAAGAAAATGTCAGGCATTATGCAGATTATATCGTGTTCCGTTTATAATTAATGACGATGTAGATTTAGCATTGGCACTTAATGCGGATGGTGTACACGTTGGGCAAGATGACGAACAGGCAGACAGTGTTCGCAAACGGATTGGTCCTGATAAATGGCTTGGTGTCTCGACACATAATGCAACTGAAGTTCAACTGGCACAATCGATTGGTGCAGATTACATAGGACTTGGCCCAATTTATCCGACGACAACTAAACTGGATGCTTCAGAAGTCGTCGGAACAAACCTAGTGGAAAAAATCCACACTGCATTTCCCGACATGCCAATGGTAGCAATTGGCGGAATTACGCTAGCTACTACTGAGTCTATTATACGGGCGGGTGCAGATGGCGTGGCGGTAGTATCTGCCATTGCCTCTGCAGCCGACCCACAAAAAGCCGCAAAATCTATTTCAAAAACGATCCATTCTACTCTAAAGTAAACGAGGTTGCTATGAATACACGTAAAATGATTTTTATGACGATGTTCGTCGCGATTGCAGTCGCAGGCTCTGCATTTGTTTCATTTCCAGCCGGCATTGCTAGGGCCTATCCTATTCAACATGCGGTGAATGTGATTGTCGCTATTGTGATGGGGCCAGCCGCGGCTGTTACCGTTGCTTTCGTGACAGGATTGGTCCGCATATTGACAGGAACGGGTTCATTGCTCGCATTTCCAGGCGGTATGATTGGTGCCTTTTTGGCGGGTGTTCTGTATAAGCGTTTTAAAAAGAATTGGAGTGCAGGCGTTGGTGAAATTATCGGTACTGGTTTGATTGCGCCTTTGTTTGCTGTTCCGTACGCAAAAATTCTGATGGGCACTACGGTGACCGCATTTTTCTTCTTGCCACCGTTCCTCGTATCAACAGTTAGCGGTACCATTATCGGTCTGTTACTAGCTCCTAGACTTTTAAAGTTAAATTTATTTAAAGACTTACAGTGAACTAAAACAAAAGATCCGCAGAGACTCTTCTCTGCGGATCTTTTGTCGATTTCCCGGGAAATACCGTGCATTATGTATTCACTTGATTATAATAGCGCTGCATTTCTTCCTTCGGTACCATGTTTCCACCCGTTCCCCACACTAGATGTGTAGCATTTATAGAATTGGCTAAAGGGAGTTTAGATGTTATTACGTGTAGAGGACCTGTCATACCAGCAAGTGCGGAAGGTTCTAACCAAATGTTTTCACTATCCGCGAGCATTCTCAAAAGTTTGAACAATGTTTGATCCGCTACCGTATAGCACCCCGTCAAGAAAGGTTCCATCGTTTTTCCGACAAAAGCTGATGCTGTACCAACCGCTAATCCGTCGGCTGCTGTTTGATTATCCAATCCAAAGTCTGCTACGGATACTTGATCATGCATTCCCGTCATCATACCAATCATCATGCACGGTGAATGGGTAGGCTCGGCAAACAGGCAATGAACATGATCGCCTAATGCTAGCTTGAGTCCGAATGCCACGCCGCCTGGACCTCCCCCCACTCCGCAAGGTAAGTAGACAAATAAGGGATGATCTTTATCCACAACGATATGCTGTGATTTTATTTGTGACGCAACTCGTTCTCCTGCTACTGCATAGCCCAGGAATAAATCCGTAGAATTTTCATCATCGACAAAGTGACACATTGGATCTGCGTCTGCTTGACGTCGACCTTCTTCCACCGCTTTACTGTAATCATCAGCATATTCCACTACATGGACGCCTTTTGAACGCAATAACTCTTTCTTCCACTGCTTAGCATCTGCCGACATATGCACAGTGACATCAAAGCCAAGTTTTGCACTCATGATTCCAATACTAAGTCCTAAATTGCCCGTCGAACCTACAGCAATCTTATATTTCCCGAACAACTCACTGAATGCAGGCTTATTAAATTGACTATAGTCTTTCGTAGAATCGAGCAACTGATGATCAATAGCCAATGTTTCAGCATGTTTTAGTATTTCATAAATACCTCCACGCGCTTTTATTGAACCTGAAATCGGAAGCGCATTATCTTGTTTTAACAACAGTCTACCCGGAATATCTATCTTATACATTGATTCAAGCGCATGCTTCATTTGCTTAACTTCTGTCAAAGGAGACTCAATTATGCCATCCTGAGTATCCGGAAAAACTTTTGCCAAATAAGGGGCGAAACGCTCTAACCTTTGACTAGCATCCTTTATATCGTCTTCCGAAACGCGTGTTTTCGTTAGACCGCTAGCTACGGATTCTAGTAAAGGATTACACCATAACACCTCTTGCTTTTCCATCACCGTTTGCAACAAAGGTTGTTTCTTAAGCCATTCATTTCGCATAAGATCATTCATGCAGTGTCGCCCCCTTATAATAAATTCAGCCCCAGTATAACATAGCGACTTTGCCATATTTATAGAGATCTTGCAGGATTCATCTGTCATTATTCGCCGAACTCATAAATTGATTTTAACTAAACCAACCTTTTTCATTGAAGAGCGTAATCGCTTCTATGCGATTGCGTACACCGAGCTTATCCAAGATGGTCGATACATAATTTCGAACGGTTCCAGGTGATAAAAATAACTCCGCGGCAATTTGCTTCGTAGTTTTCCCTTCTGACACAAGCTTCAGTACTTGCACTTCCCGCTCGGTCAACGGATTTTTCTCTTCTTCCTTCATATCAAACGCCAAATCGATTAACTCCGGTGCATAAATACGACGCCCTTCAATAATAGAATGAATAGATTTTACAAGCTCTTCAATCGGATTATCTTTTAGTAAATATCCACGGACTCCGGCATTACGTGCCCGTTCGAAATACCCTGCCCGCGCAAATGTCGTCAAAATAATAATCTGACAATCTAATTCTTGGAGTTCTTCTGCAGCGTCAAGTCCTGTTTTAATAGGCATCTCTATATCCATAATACAAACATCTGGTTGAAGGCTTTTAACTAAATCTATAGCTTCCTGACCATTCTTAGCCATACCCACTACTTCCATATCTTCTTCCAGATCCAATAACGACCCCAGCGCACCGAGCAGCATTCCTTGATCTTCTGCAATTACAATGCGGATCATATATCATCCCTCCTTTATTTGTTTCAGGACAGCAGGCACGGAAATTTTAAGTTGCGTCCATTCGTCACTCGTAACTGATAATTTACCGTTAACGAATTCCAATCGTTCTTTCATACCATCCAGTCCGTTACCTGGTAAATTTGCCCCGTCTTTCGCTATACCAATTCCGTTATCTTTCACTTTAATTACGAATGATTTTTCTGTGTGTTCAAATTGGATGTAGCATCGCTCTGCATAGCTATGTCTCACTACATTATTGATCGCTTCTTTCAAACACATAACCAATACGTTTTCTACAATAGGAGACATGTCAGGGAAATTTGGATTGCCTTCTAACTCCACTTCAATTTCAGCTGCTTTTAGCAATTGTTGAACTCGAACCAGTTCATCTTTAATCTTCACTCGCCGCATACCACTGACGAGTACACGTACTTCTTTTAAAGCAGTACTAGATATTTGACGTATGTCTTGAATCTCCGCTTTTGCGGAATCGATATCTCGATCCATTAATTTAGAAGCTAGGTCACTTTTCAAACCAATCATCGATAGTTTTTGTCCTAACGTATCATGGAGATCCCGTGCAATCCGCTCGCGTTCTTGAATAATCATTAGCTCGGATATCCGTTCTCTGGCAATCTCTAACTGATCTTGCAGTAAGTCTCGCTTTTGTCGATTGTATAGATTGAAAGGCAATAATACTACGCCAATAACTGTAATAATAACAAAGTGGATCTGCGGTAAAAACAACTCAATTTCAAGAAAGAATCCTGCAACAATTGCTGCAATTAAAATCGCAATATGTAATCCGTAAATAATGAAAAACCCTGCTGGCCTTCTAATATTGCCAATGGAAAACGCAATGAACAAAGATAAATAGACATAACCAAATAATAATGTCATCGCGACCGTAATCACAATTTCAAAACTGATCCACATATACATAAGACCACTTTTGGATTTGGCGGAGAAATAGTATGACAGGAAAAATAACACTAATAATATAACGCCAATCGTTAAATTAAATGGAGATGCGCTTCGCAAAATAAAAAAGAAAGGCAATATACAAAATACAACCCAAGCATAAATACTGAGCCATGGACTTTTTGGAAATATACTATACCAACTATACATCAGTTCTGATCGCCGTCCTTTTCATTCCATTGTAACAAATATTTACTCGTCTAGCTCTCTCAGGATATTTACGCAAAATAAAAAGGCGGAGAAGGATTACTCCTTCTCCCGCCATTTTATGATAAGCGTGTACGTTTCGGTTTTAAATCAATTGATAACTTTTCTTTTGGTACATATTGTTTTGCTTCTTTAAATGTGATGAATTTTTTATTAGCTGGATCATATAAGCGATAACGCAATGATTCAAAGCTAGTCTTCAATGTAATCGTTGTTGCTTTGTGTAGTGGCGGCGTTAACTCATGCGCCATTTCCAAGTTATAGTTTGGTACACGTGGTGCTAAGTGATGTACGTGGTGGAATCCAATATTACCTGTTGCCCACTGAAGAGCACGTGGCAATTGATAGTATGAACTTCCTTCAACTGCTGCTTTAACATAATCCCATTCTGATTCCTCTTCGAAATAAGAATCTTCGAAAGTATGTTGGATGTAGAACAACCAAATACCAAGAGCACCAGCCGTGAACATCATCGTACCTTGAATCAACAAGAATGCTTTCCAGCCGATCGCTACGATTAACACTGTATAGACTGCAACTAAAATGATGTTGATTAGATATGTGTTCATGCGCTCTTTCTTACGAGCGTCTTTACGGTTAAAACGACCTGCGATTAGTACCAAATATAAAGGTCCAAATCCGAATAACACAATAGGGTTACGGTAAACACGGTAGCTGAAACGTTCGAACTTAGAAGCATTTTCGTATTCTTCAACGGTCATGACCCAGATATCTCCAACACCGCGTTTGTCTAAGTTTGAACTAGATGCGTGGTGAATCGAGTGTTCTCTTTTCCATTTTTCATACGGGAATAATGTCAAGACGCCAGTGATTGTTCCTACAATATTATTCGCTTTCTTATTGCGGAAGAATGAACCGTGCGTGCAGTCATGGAAGATGATGAATGTGCGAACTACAAAGAACGCCGCAACGATTGCTAACACTACTGTTAGTGTTACAGATACGCTCAGGCTCTGGTAAGCCAAGAACCATAGAATAAATACTGGTGGAATCGTGTTGATTATTTGAACAATGCTCTTTTTCAGATCGGACTTCGCGAAAGGCGCGACGTCTTTATGCAGTTGCTTTGTTTGCTCTTTACTCATGTTTGAATTTCCCTCCTATTGGGTTTGCTAGTACATTAAGAATACCTTTTATATGGTGGGAGGGGTAGGCATAGATGTCATGACTTTGAGATGACAAATGTCATGTGTTTTAGGTGGAGGTGGATATGACAATGTTTTGGTTGGGGCGTGACTTCAGATAGATCGGGGCGTGATTAGGTCGTTGCTCGATTAGTTGTTGAGGATTGAAGGTAGTGAGTGCCTGCTTTCTGGACTCGCGCAGGCACGTGGGGGATTGCCTCCAGCCATGAGCCAACTAGCGGTGGAGCTGCTAGCTGTCTCACGGCCACGGCCGACCCCGCAGTTGTGCCTGCGCTACTGAGTACTTACCAAGTTTGGTTGTGGTTTATAGTAGATAAAACCAGTGACTGGGTGGGACAATTCTAATGTCTTAGCAAAGTCATTAGGAGATAGATCAGATCGTTGCTCGACGTTGACTTGTGCAGGGAAATTAGTAAAGGTTCTGCTTTTTGAACTCGCGCAGGCACGTGGGGGATTGCCTCCAGCCATGAGCCAGCTGGCGGTGTAGCTGCCAGTTGTCTCATGGCCACGGCCTACCCCGCAGTTGTGCCTGCGCTACTGAGTACTTACCAAGTTAGATTGTGGTTTAGAAAAGATGAAGATCAGTGAATCGTGATACCTTTCTTCGGTGTTGTAAAAGTACGTAACAGATAGATTGGGGCGTTGCTCGAACTTGGCTTGGTTATTGAATGTAGTGAGGGTCATGCTTTGGACTCGCGCAGGCACGTGGGGGATTGCCTCCAGCCATGAGCCAACTAGCGGTGGAGCTGCTAGCTGGCTCACGGCCACGGCCGACCCCGCAGTTGTGCCTGCGCTACTGAACACTTACCAAGTTTGGTTGTGGTTTATAGTAGATAAAACCAGTGACTGGGTTGTACTAGTTCCTATCCTTGCAAAAGAAGAATCCGAACTGCCCTACACATAATCTAACGTAGGCGGCTGCCAGTGGTAGGCGGAGTAATGAGACAGCCAGGTGCTCTTCCTGTCTGGCTCATTGCGGAAGCCATCCACCACCGCCGAAGTGGGGCCAATGACCGCCCCACTTACACTGCCAGTCAAACTACTACCCTTGCACACAACAAGGAAGAGTAAGGGGTTCGCAAAAACAGCTACCCAACATCGTATCCTACTTACTTATGCGAATATATTATCACTACACTCGAAAAACAAGAATCCGAACTGCCCTACACATAATCTAACGTAGGCGGCTGCACGTGGTAGGCGGAGTAATGAGACAGCCAGGTGCTCTTCCTGTCTGGCTCATTGCGGAAGCCAGCCACCGCCGCCGAAGTGGGGCCAATGTCCACTCCACTTACATTGCCAGCCAAAACTCCATCATCCAACCCATTTCCCCCTACATTTCGCTGTACTTTCTTTTTATAATCATTCAGAATATAAAACTATAGAAAGGAATGTATGCAGTGCGTGAACTATCACTTCGTTTAATATCCGTTTGGCTTATTTGTATTTTATTCACCGGCTTTTTCGCCTATATCGCCCGATCCATTCATCTACATACGATCTCGAGCTTTGATGAACCTATTATAGATATCATACAAGGCACACAAACTTCGGGTTTGACGTCTGTTATGAAGACATTTACTACAATCGGCTCTACTACTGCAGTCGCATTGCTCGCTCTACTTACACTTGCCGTTCTTCTATGGAAGAAACATAAAGCACAAGCCGTATTATTCGTTGCGGCAATCGGCGGGACAGGCATTCTCAATCAAGTCCTTAAATTCATCTTCAAACGTGAACGTCCTGACTTCGATCGCTTAATAGATATTGGTGGATACAGCTTCCCAAGTGGGCACACGATGATGGCATTCAGTCTCTACACAATTCTAGCTTATATCATTTGGCGGAACTTGCGTAATGTGTGGGCACGTACAGGTATTACTATTCTTGCTATTTTTATGATCGTAATGATCGCGGTTAGTAGGATTTACCTGGGTGTCCATTTCCCAAGTGATATAGTCGGTGGCATATTAGCTAGTTCAGTCTGGTTGTTCGCATCCATTGCATTATATCAGCGTTTACAACACTCACAATTGGGTAAATTACAGACGTAGTAAAATATTACAAAAACTATAAAAGGAGGTTATGTGTATGTGGAAGGATTTTAAGGAGTTTGCGTTTAAAGGGAATATTTTTGATTTGGCAATCGGTGTCGTAATTGGTGCCGCTTTCGGAACAATTGTTTCTTCTTTAGTTGAAAATATTATGACACCACTTATCGGAATTTTATTAGGCGGTCTAGACTTCTCTTCATTAAGTTATACAATCGGTGATGCTGCAATCAAATACGGCCTATTCATTCAATCTATCATTGATTTCTTGATTGTTGCAGGTTCGATCTTCGTCTTTTTACGAGTACTTATGAAGTTGAAAATGAAGCCAGCTGAAATAGTTGAAGAAGAAGAGGAAGAAAAACCACTAGATATAAAAGAAGAACTGCTTACTGAAATTCGTGATTTATTAAAAAGCGAACGTTAAAATAACGATCACTCACTCATTTGAATATACGACTGCCACAGTTGTCTCACAAAGTCCATTGCAACGCGCCTGTCGAGGTGTTACAATGATAGGCAGGATACTGATCAAAGGAGAGGATATTCATGTGGTTCGTCTATATCATGTATGCATTGTTCGCATTTATTCTTGGTGGAACAGTACTTGGACTAGTCCGTACGTTCAGCAGCAATAACTAATACAAACAAACAGCAGTGAATGAGCGGGTTTAAAGCCTTTTCATCCACTGCTTTTTATATGTCTAAAACTACTGCCGAAACAATGAAATAAGCCATGTAGTAGCATCCATTCCGTATATTTCACGGATTTCATCTACTTCTTTATGGGCAAGTACTTGCCCTTCTTTCATCACGATCATCTCATCCAATAATGGTTCTACTTCTTTGATTTCATGTGTAGAGAGGAGAACAGTTTGCCACTCAGTATCGGTAAAGCGGATGAGCCCCCTTGCTATATCTTCCCGTACCATTGGATCTAATCCCGAAAATGGCTCATCAAGCAAATAATAGGAAGCATTTCTTCCAAGTGTTGCAGCAATTTTCACTCGGCCCCGGTTACCTTTTGACAGCGTGCTGATCTTGGCATCCAGTGGGATACTAAGAAACTCTGCGATTTCTTTTGCTTTCTTCCTGTTGAAATCCTTAAACTGCGAACTATAGAAATCAAATAATTGTTTTACATTAAATTCTGAAAAAAACACATCGCCATCAGGCATATAAGCAACTGAAGAAGCGACTCTCCTCGTGATTTTATTGTTATCAGACACTGCAAGCCCAGTAGTAGGTGTCAATAACCCAGCTACTATTTTAAGCAATGTCGTTTTCCCACTGCCGTTTTCACCTACCAGTCCAATGATTCTTCCTTCGGGCAACGTAAGTGACACTCCATTCAATGCTCGCTTAGTGCCATAACGTTTCGTAACAATCTGTAATTCAATCATCACTTCCACCCCGTTTCTGTAAGTAGTGGACCATTTCGTTCGTTGTGAAGCCTAGCGCTTGAACATTTTGAATGAATGACTCGACAAGTTGTTCTTTCATCTCTTCACGGAGTTCTTGAATCCTTGCATGATTTTCTGTCACAAATGATCCCTGCCCCCTTCTTGTTTCCGTAATCCTTAGATTCTCAAGTTCCCTATAGACCCTTTGCATGGTGTTAGCATTTACGCCGACCAAAACAGCATAATCCCTTACGGATGGTAACTTCTCTCCTACTGTAAGCGTGCCTCGAATGATTTCCCCCATAATGTGATCGACGAGTTGTTGGTAAATTGGTTTATCTGGTAGGAATTCCATACTCATCGTTACACCCTCACTTTCTTCTCAAAGAACATAGATCCTATCATTAGTAATACAAAGCTGATGATTAGGTAAAAAGCTAAATTGCCTACCGAAAAGGCAATGCCATCCGGTACAAACCCCATGAAAAAGTAACTCGTCTGTTCATTGTAGAATGACTCATCCGTCAGCCGTACTGCCACAATCGTACGAAGCCAATCAAAGAACCCATTAATTCGTAGTTGTTCCCAAACGATTAATGCACTCACAATGAACAGCAAGATGAAGGGCATCGAAAAGAAGCGCAGTCTTGACTTAACCACTTTATATACACTCCAGAAGAACCAGCCAGTAGCTGTCATAAAGATCAATTTTATGGATAGCGCCAGTACTACACTGACTAACGCCAACACTTCTTTTCCTTCCACTCCCATCATCCCGTCTTTTATTACATAGAGGACGATCCCACCGAGAAAACCGCTAAAGAATAAGCTGCCTAATGCCATTAAAACGGCAAATGTTAATTTAGCACCGACGAGTTGAACCATGGATGTTGGAGAATGTAACCACATATCCAATGTCCTCAACTCTCTTTTCAAACTTTCGAATAAGATAAAAACACCAGCAAATATATGAAAAACGAGCAAAACACCAACAATGATATGCGTATTATCATACAGTGTATCTAGTCTTCCAGCGAAGCTCGTTACTAAAGGTGGCGCTACCGTAATGACTACTATATCAAGCAGAAAAATCCAAAATATCAACCTCTTTAACATAATCCATTCTTTCTGTATTAGACCGCCAAATACTGTCTTCATCTTTAAAACACTCCTTCCATTCTAGTGTATTAGTTATATAATACACTAGAACTCAAATGTTGACTAGGCATTTCTAAAATAAAAACACAAGGCCGAAACGGATGCCCGTTTCGGCCTTGTGTTTTGATCAATGCTTCATCAATCTTCGTTGCTTACGAAGTTCACGTCGTGCAGGTGCAGTTTCGAAAAGACGTTTTTCCAATTCCGTTTCGGGATACACTTCCGCCACGGGTATCGGACAGTTCGCGTCATCTACCGCAACCATCGTACAGAAGGATTCCGTCGTCAACCTCACTTCACCTGTCACCAGATTTTTGGAATGTACAGAAATGAATACTTCCATCGAAGTACGGCCAACAGAAGTAACTATCGCTTCGAGTTCAATAACATCTCCTAGCAAAGCAGGAGAAACGAAATCGACAGAATCGATCGAAGCGGTGACCGCAGCTCGTGTGCCCGCATGTTTCATAGCAGAAATCGCTGCAATTTCATCGATATAGGAAAGTACTTTACCACCGAAAATGGATTGTATATGATTTGTATCCGGTGGTAAGACTAGCTTACTCTGGATCGTTCTTGATTCACTCATTGGTTTTTGTTCAGACATGAAGACAGCTCCCTTTTATATACTCTTTTCAGTATACATAAAAGAAGGCAGTCTTCGCTAATACTTGCTGTTTATAGTGTTCGTACAATTAGATAATTCTGCGCACTCTACAGACATTTTCGGCATATACAGACTTACTCAGCTCTATCTGTTCAATTAATTTCCCGGTTGAAGGTGCGTGAAGAATTTTTCCGTTGCCCACGTACATCGCTACATGATGAATACACTGTTCTTCATTCTCGAAAAATATTAAATCACCTTTTTGCCAATCTGCAGAGTCAAGCGAGATCGGTCTGCCGGCTTCTGCCTGATCCACGGCATCACGCGGTAGACCAATTCCACATGCTTCCCAAATAGCACAAATAAACCCCGAGCAATCAAAGCCCCATGCAGACATCCCCCCCCACAAATAGGGCAAGCCGAGGAAACGTCTTCCCATTGTAAGCGTGCGATGAATCGATTCTTCTCCCACCGTCTCCACATCTGATACATTCAATAACTTCCAGCCGTGCGGTGTCCACACACGTAGTTTCTTCCCCCTCCGTTCACCGGAAGGAAAAATGGTGTTGAACGATACACGTAAAAAGAATGTACCTGATTCATTAAACAGTGCGGCTTTTGGATTCGCAACCCGAACAAACTCTTCTGCCCTTATTCGTTCCCGCATAGAAAGTTGAACGAGTGGCACCCAGCCAGGATAGCCGCGTGGATCTTTGCGTGTCTGCTGGGAAATGGCAACTATACGTGCCCAATCCCCAACAACATCCTCAACAATCACAGGCTCGCCGTATAATAGCTGTGTTTGAATTTGATTCTTCTCACTTAATGCTAGACGTTCCTCATAAGATAGATGGGATAGCCATCTATCCATTTGCACAGGATGATCTAAGGCAGGTAAATCCGCCACACGTGGAGAATCAGGATCCGTCCACACCGTCGCAACGCTTACTGCGCACATCCATTTTTCATTCATATGCATGTGGTTTCACCTACTATATCAATAGTTTCAACGCCAGACCGCTTACTGAATTCCTTTTGTGAACGGGTATACATTACACCACTAGCAGTAGACTCTATACCATTTACTTTAGCCAATCTATGGATTTTCAAGGCTTCAAGGATTCCCCCAAACTTCATCAATTTGATATTCAGTACATACACCGCGCGCATCTCAAGAGTTCTTGGCATTATTAGATAGAAATACCGTTTCATCTGTCATAATCAACGTGCTTGTCTGTCTTATAATCACTCTCAACTCTTCTATATACTATGCGGCAAGTAGCTGTTCTATTAATTTCAAATTCACTCCATCATCTTTCCAGTAGTAAATGAAGCATACCGAAGTGCACGGCAATATGTTCTGCAGTCTCCTAAGCATAGTGTATGACATAATGAAAACCCTCAACGCTTGTTTAACAAGCGTTGAGGGTTTGTTTGACGATCACCAATTACACAGTATAAACCGTGTGAATTTGAATTTATTCCACTCCCGGTAGGATCGTCAATGTCTTATTATGTGCATCCAAACGCCCTTTCACGCCAAATGGAATGGCAATATTCGGCTCACAATGACCGATACGGAATCCTTTCACGACAGGTTGATTCAGATTGCCGAAATAATGGTCGAACACTTCATTCATTGCGAGTGAAGCATCTGGCTTCGTTGGTGCCGATTTCGCGAAATCACCAATCACGATGCCTGCCGCCTCGCGAAGCTTGCCCGCGAGACGTAATTGGTTGAGCAAACGATCTACTTTATAAGGCTCTTCCCCTACATCCTCAAGTACGAGCAAACGATTGTTCGTCTTGATCTCAAATTCACTGCCTAAACTATTGACTAGTTGCGTTAAATTACCGCCGATCACTTCACCTTCTACTACCCCGCCAACAAGCGTTTCTAGTGGTGAGATTGCTTCCGAGTAATGAACTTCTACAGGAGAAAACAATTGCCCGAACATTTTACCGGACATCTCATGGAACTCATCCTGTGCAACACAGGATGCAAGCATCGGTCCATGGAATGTCACGAGGCCTGCACCTTGACGAATCACGGTATGTAGATAGGTAATATCACTGAACCCCCAAAACACTTTTGGGTTATCGTGAATCAAATCGAGATCCAGTTGCTCGGCATAGCGCGCAGAACCGTATCCTCCACCCGCGCAGAAAATACCCTTCACTTCAGGATCTTTGAACATGTCATGCAAATCAGCAAGTCTCTCTTCATCAGTCCCCGCCAAATAACCATTTTTCTTATACACGGACTGTCCTACTTTATAGCGAAGACCTAATTGCTCCAAAAATTGAAATGAACGCTCTACTACCTCACGTTCTACAGGACTGGCAGGCGCCACAATCCCAATCACATCACCTTGTACTAAATGTGCTGGACGAATCATTCTACTCATCACCCTTTCTACGTCCTACTTTATCATATTCATGAAACTCCATCGTCATCACGAGCTTTCTACTACATATGAAATGGATTGTGGGTAATCGTCAAGTTATCCCCCCTTATGAACAGTTAATCCCCTGTTATTGTGCATACTTTATATAAACTTACTTAAATAACAGAAAAAGTTATTCACAATTCTTCTTTTGTGGATAGTTTTATGGAGAATAAAAAAAACGAACAACTGATATATGTCAGTTGTCCGGTAAACGGTTAGCTATTTGTTAATTGATTTTTAGATGCGTTGATTAACGTACGAACCGTTTCGTGATCTCCTTTATGAAGGGCCGTGACGATCGCACTTCCTACAATTACCCCGTCAGCCAAGGATCCAAGTGACCTCACTTGCTCAGGAGTTGATATCCCAAATCCAGCCAGTACTGGAACAGAACTAGCCGCTTTAAGTCGCTCCAAGTGACCTTCAAGTCCTTCTGTAAATGATGAACGGACACCCGTGATACCATTTACTGTCACGGCATAAATGAAACCTTCTGCTGCTTTCGCGATGGCTTCGATTCGCTCAGTGGGACTTGTGAGCGAAACCAGTTGGATCAGCGCCACATCGCTATTCTTTAATGCATCTTTCAACATTCCGCTTTCTTCAAGCGGAAGATCCGGAATGATCAAACCATAGACTCCACTCGCTTCGCAATCTGCTGCAATGGCTGTCAGACCGTAGCTAAGCACAGGATTCAAATACGTCATGATGACTAGCGGAACCGTTACTTCTTCCTTGAACGACGCCAGTTCTTTCATTACTTTACGAAGTGTAATCCCTTCAGCAAGAGCACGTTCACCCGCTTGTTGAATCACTTCACCATCCGCCACTGGATCGGAAAATGGAATGCCTACTTCAATTGCTGTCGCACCTGCTTCTTGCAGGAAGAGGATGGTCTTTTTCAACGTCTGCAATCCGCCGTCCCCTGCCATAATATACGGAACAAATGCTTTATTACCTTTCTCATTACATTGTAAAATCGCTTGCATTACTTGTTGTTTTGTCATTTCGTTTGCCCTCCTAGCGCATCACGGACTGTTTGCATATCTTTGTCACCGCGGCCCGACAGACAGATGACGAGTGTCTCTTCTGATTTCATTTCTTTCGCTAGTTGAACTGCATAATAGACAGCATGCGCACTTTCTAAAGCAGGAATAATTCCCTCTACGCGAGATAGTAGTTGCACTCCTTCTAGTGCTTGCTGGTCCGTGACAGAGTCATATTTCACACGCTTTATATCAGAAAGATGGCAATGTTCCGGTCCTACTGCAGGGTAATCAAGACCTGCTGAAATCGAATGTGCTTCTTGGATGAAGCCATCGTCATCTTGTAGTACGTACATATACGCGCCGTGCAAAACCCCTTCTTGTTTACCTGCAATGGCTGCCGCGTGTTTGCCTGTTGAAATACCGCTACCTGCTGCTTCTACACCGTACAACTTCACGTCTTGATCATCGATGAAAGGATGGAACATACCAATCGCATTACTACCGCCACCAATACAAGCTACAACTGCATCAGGCAAACGACCTTCATGTTCCACGATTTGCTTACGTGTTTCATCTCCAATGACACGCTGGAAATCACGAACAATTTGTGGGAATGGATGTGGGCCTAGCGCCGATCCAAGAATATAGTGTGTGTCTTCTACATTTGAAACCCAGTAGCGCAATGCTTCATTCACTGCGTCCTTCAACGTTCCTGAACCTTTATCAACAGAAACTACCTTCGTACCGAGAAGTTCCATACGGAAAACGTTTAATTCTTGACGACGGATATCTTCTTTTCCCATGAATACCACGCATTCTAGGCCAAGTAATGCACAAGCAGTAGCTGTTGCTACACCATGTTGGCCGGCGCCTGTCTCTGCCACGATTTTCTTTTTGCCCATACGAATCGCAAGCAATGCCTGGCCAAGAGAGTTGTTGATTTTATGAGCGCCTGTATGGTTCAAATCTTCACGTTTTAAATAGATTTTTGCGCCACCTGCATGCTTCGTCAAACGCTCTGCAAAAAACAAAGGGGTTTCACGACCAACAAATTCTTTTAAATAGTAATCCAGTTCCTTTGAAAACGCAGGATCTTGCTGCGCTTCTTCGTAAGCCAATTCTAATTCCTGTAGTGCAGTCATCAATGTCTCCGGAACGAATTGTCCCCCAAATTTCCCGTAGCGTCCTTTAGTTTCTGTTGTCATGACAATCTCTCCTACCCTTCGCTGTATGAATAAACGTCTGAATGCGTCCCGTGTCTTTTTGCTTCTCTATTTCCACTCCACTAGAGACATCTACCATGTATGGATTCACTTGTCCTAGCGCTTCTTGGACATTTCCTGCATGCAATCCACCGGCTAAAATAATCTGCTCTTTTGACACGCCTGCATTTTCAAGTAATGACCAGTCGAACGTCTTACCGCTACCACCATTGTATTCGACACCTGGTGTATCAAATAAATAATAATCCACGTCATAGGTAGTAGCGAGCTTCACGTCGTCTTCAGTTTCTATAGCAAGTGCTTTAATGGAAGGTAATCCTACTTGTTGAATAAAAGCTGGCGTCTCTTCTCCGTGGTACTGAATATAATCAAGCGGCACTTCTTTAAAAGTCTTTTGCAGTTGCTCTATCGTTTCATCAACGAAGACACCAATTTTCAACACGGTCGGCGGGATAAGCATTGCCAATTCACGCGCCTGCTCTATCGTCACTTCCCTGCGACTAGGTGCGAAGACAAAACCTATTGCATCCGCACCTGCATCTACAGCCGCTTTCACATGTTCAGGTTTCATCAATCCGCAAATCTTTACTTTTGTCATGGTCGAATCACGTGTTTTTCTACTTGTAATGCTTGTAAGGCTTCCTTCACTGAATCACTGCGCATCAACGATTCTCCGACAAGCACTGCACTTGCTCCCGCTTTCGATGCACGTTCTGCATCCTCACGTCCCCAGATTCCACTTTCGCTGACAAACACACGCTCTTCATCAAACGGGAAGTGTGACGCGATCAGTTCCGTATGTGCTAAATCTACTTCGAATGTATGCAGATCACGATTATTGACACCGATGATTCTTGCATCAATCGCCAATGCTCGCTGTAGTTCTTCGATATTATGGACCTCGACAAGTACATCCAGACCTTCTTCATTGGCATACGTATACAGACTTCCGAGCGTTTCATCATCAAGCGCAGCCACAATCAATAAAATAACGGAGGCACCTGCACTTTTTGCTTGGTCGATCTGAATTTTATGGATGATAAAGTCTTTGCATAATAATGCGATCGGTACCGCGTCCGCTACTGCAGATAAATCTTCAAATGACCCTTTGAAAAATTCCTGATCCGTCAGTACGGATATGCACGCAGCGCCTGCTTCATAATAGGCTATTGCTTGCTTTACTGGATTTGCACCTTCTGCGATGATTCCTTTGGAAGGTGAGGCACGCTTCATTTCAGAAATGACTTGGACGTGTTTAGCTTTTCTTAATGTCTGATAAAGTGATGGACGTATGATCTCTCGCTCCGGAAATATCGTGTTACTTTTTAACAGACGTTCTACCTCTATCTTCTTCTGTGCAATAATTTTATCTAAAATCGTCGTCATTGGATAACCGCCTTTTGCCGGATCAATTCGCTGAATGCGACAACGGCCTCTAATTTTTCTAACGCTTTGCCCGAAAGTATACTTTCTGTGGCAACTTTTACACCTTCTTGAATAGTAGACACTTTGCCATTTGCAAACAAACCGATTCCTGCATTCAATACGACTGTATCGAACTTCGGTCCACGTTCACCACTTAAGATCGATCGCGTTGTTGCAGCATTTTCTACTGCATTTCCACCTTTAATCGCTGACAATGGTGCATATTCAAGTCCCACGTCATCTGCAGTCAACGAAAACGGAATTAAATCGCCATGATCGAGTAAGACAAATTCATTCTGACCTGCTAAAGACGCTTCATCCATCCCACCTGCTCCACTTACGACAATTGCTCGCTCCCGTCCTAGCATTCTCAGTACGGAAGCATACTCCATAATGAAATCAGGACGGTTAATACCCGTGAATTGTGTCTCCAGTGATACAGGATTCGTTAAGGGTCCTACTAAATTGAAGATCGTTGTCTTACCGATTTTATTTCGTATAGCACCAATTCGTTTCATTTTCGGATGAATAGCTGGCGCGAATAAAAATGCGATTCCTTGTTGTTCTAATAAATTCTGCATATCTGTTATCTGGAAGTCTGGATGAATGCCAAGTGCATCCAAGACGTCTTGGCTCCCTGACGCGCTCGATATTTTACGGTTACCATGTTTCGCAACCTGTACACCCGCACCTGCCAAAACAAAGGCAGCTGTCGTACTAATATTAAATGTATTGACGCCATCTCCGCCCGTTCCACAGTTATCCAAATAACGTGCATCTGTTGGTGTTAGTTCGTTTGCATAGGATTTCATCACAGCGGCTAGTGCGGCTACTTCATGTGAGGTTTCGCCTTTCTTTGATAACGCGATCAAGAATTGTGCAATTTGTTCTTCATCTGTCTCATCGCGAAACATTAGCTCGGCTGCTTCTCTCATTTCTTCATACATTAAGTGACGTTGCTTCTCTACTATGGTTAAAAATTTCTCCATACTCGTCTCTCCCCTTCTCGTCTCAGCGTTGTCGCTATCCTTCGGTAAGGCTTGAGCCTTAGTAATTACTTTGCCGTTTCCGTTGCTTCAAGCAAGGAACGGGCTTTATTGGATGTTTCTTTATACTCTAGTGATGGAACAGAAGCTTCCACTATTCCAGCGCCTGCTTGAACATAAGCTTTACCGTCTTTGACAAGCATCGTGCGAATTGTGAGTGCGAAGTCGATATTACCATTCAAACCGATATAACCAATCGCCCCACCGTAAATTCCGCGATGCTGGTCTTCTAATTCATCAATCATATCCATAGCAGCCGTTTTTGGAGAGCCTGTTACAGTACCAGCAGGCATCGTGGCTTTTAATGCATCCAGTGCATGTAAGCCTGGAGCAAGGTCACCTATTACTTCAGAAACTAAGTGCATGACGTGTTCATAGCGAACTGTCTCCAAATAATTCGCCACTTCAATTGTTTCTGGACGACAGATTTGCTGTAGTTCTTTCTTGCTCACTTCAACTAACATATCGTGTTCGGATAGCTCTTTCGGATCATTGCGCAACTCCACTTCAAGTGCTTGATCTTCCGTTTGATCTCGACCTCTTCTGCGAGTTCCTGCAATAGGATTCGTTAATACTTGCTCTCCCGTAACACGCACTAGACTTTCAGGGGATGTTCCGATGACGGTATGATCTTCAAACTCCATGTAATACATATACGGAGATGGATTACGTCGGCGTAGTTTACGATACAATGCGAATGGATCACCCGTAATATCCGCTTCCAAACGTCGTGACAAAACTACTTGTTCCGCCTGCCCTTCTTTAATTGCATCAATCACAGTCTGGACACGTCGTTCAAACTCTTCTTTTGATATGGCACAACGATAATCGGAAAGTGAAACACTATCTTCTTTATCGACTGATCCATTAAC
The DNA here is from genome assembly GCF_029267015.1 of Sporosarcina ureae. GTDB lineage: Bacteria > Bacillota > Bacilli > Bacillales_A > Planococcaceae > Sporosarcina > Sporosarcina ureae_D. Next base: position 53,717 of record NZ_JARIEA010000045.1, read on the forward strand.
GATCATATCTTCAATAGCGTCCAGGTCAGGGGATTCATACACGGGATTTATTTCTGTATGCAGTAATGTAACCTCATGTAATTCATGATCATAGATGACAACTGTATCGTAAATATTGAAATAGACATCCGGAATCTGGAGATCATCTACTCCACGCTGTTCACCATTTCTTGCGGCTCCGTATCCTACATAACCGACCGCACCACCCGTGAACGGGAATCCTGCATCTTCGGTAATACGCGGCATCAGTCGCTTCAGTAATGTATATAAATCTCCTTCATGCGTATACGTTTTATTCGTCGAGTAGACGATTTCTTCTACTACACCATCCCGACCCCGATAGGCTTTTTGAGGATTCAGTCCAATGAATGAATAACGCCCTGATCCACCTGCTTGCGAAGAACTTTCCAGCAAGAACTTATGATTCCCTTTTAATCTTCTAAAAATCAATATCGGTGTTAAAGAATCTCCTTCAATCTTTCGTGTCGTTACTCGCAAGTTCTTCTGTTCTGTCATCATGTTCATTCTCCTCTTCTCTATGGACTGCTGTGTAATTTGTGTAATTAAATAGAAAAAGCCCTCTGCAAACAGAGCCAGTTAGCCTGTTGCAGAGGACGATTACGTAACCGCGTTGCCACCTCAAATTGAAGCACCGAAGCACTCCCACTTTATGTGTTTTCACACTGCTCTTAACGCGAGCAAACGTCTGTTTTTTGTCAAAACAGCTGCCATAAGTCCATTCACGAACGCTGTGTATCAGTTTCCACCAGCCACTGACTCTCTAGGAAGCACATGCACTCGCTACTCTTCTTATTCATATCTTTTCACTATTCTCTTCTCTACTAACTGATCTCATCTGCCGAGGACGATTCCGCTACCGAAACCTTCTGTCCCTTAGTTATTACATTTATCTTAATATGCTGAATCTTTAATGTCAACAATTTCTTATAGGAAAAATGCTATAATTAGCTTATTGTGACAAGTGTGGGGAGGAGAGTCTTTATGCGAATCAATAAATTTCTTAGCGGTGCAGGTATTGTATCTAGACGCGGGGCAGATCAATGGATTGCTGACGGTCGCGTTAAAATCAATGGTCAGCTCGCAGAACTCGGAAGTAAAGTTGAAGCAAGTGACCAAGTGGTTGTAGATGGCAAACTGGTTCAACAAGAAGAACAACTAGTGTATATTGCACTCAATAAACCAGTAGGTATTACTAGTACGACAGAGCGCCATATTAAAGGAAATGTTGTAGACTTCATTAACCATCCACTGCGAATTTTTCATATCGGTCGATTGGATAAAGATTCAGATGGCTTACTGCTATTAACGAATGACGGTGATATCGTCAATGAAATCCTGCGTGAAGAACATGGACACGACAAAGAATATATCGTTACAGTCGATAGTCCAATTACCGCTTCTTTTATCTCACAAATGGAAAGCGGTGTGAAGATTCTCGACACCGTAACGAAACCTTGTACGGTGAAGAAACTAGGACCCAAAACTTTTTCCATTATCTTAACGCAAGGTCTAAATCGTCAAATCCGCAGAATGTGTGCAGCGCTTGGTTATCATATTCATCGCTTGCAACGGGTACGAATATTAAATATTGAACTGGGTGATCTACCTATTGGTGAATGGCGAGAACTGACTGATACAGAACGCAAGGAATTATTTAAGACCCTTCAGTATGAACCAAAAAGATAGAAAGACTATGGAGGCTTCACGAAGCTTCCGTAGTCTTTTTTGCTACGTTAAATATCACACAACTTATGACACTTCCAATAACCTATATATATTTCTCTTAATAACTAGTTCAAAACTCTCTCATTCATGTTATAATCGGACAGATAAAGTGTATACTTCCGCCTATTAGGTATTTCTATATAACTTCACGACTCTCACACTAACAAGACACAGGACTATTCTATTTCCTATAACTACATTAAATGAAAGGATGTGCCTTTATGCCGTTACATACTCCTAGTATTTCTCCATATCTGTCTACACTGCTTGATGAGAAATTCTGTATATCCCTTATCGACTTAAGTGGTCGTCTAACCTATGTAAACCAAAACTTTTGTGAGTTGACGGGTTATGACGAAGACGAATTAATCGGCAGAACATGGGGAAAGTTGAATAGGGGAATCTCTACTGAAGATACGCTTTATATGCTTGCAGAACACTTTATGCATGATACCGTCTATCAAGAAGCGATTCAGATTTTTTCCAAGTCCGGTACAGTGCACTGGTTGGATATCACCATTGTTCCTATTTATGATACCGCTGGAAACTTAACAAATTATCTTTCACTTGATATTGACGTGACTGGATCCAAGCTCGTATCTAACGAGTACGCTAAAACACGTACCGACTTGCAAAATTTCAAATACGCACTGGACGAATCGGCAGTAGTCGTCATCACCAATCCACAAGGCGTTATTACTTACGTCAATAACCGCTTCTGCACACTTTCGGAGTATTCACGTAAGGAATTGATCGGCAAGACACATCGGGTAGTTAATTCAGGTACACATCCTAAATGTTTCTTTGCGAATATGTGGGAAACGATTCAGTCCGGTCAAGTATGGAGGGGGATCATCCGCAATAAATCAAAGTCCGGAAATTTGTATTGGGTTCACACGACGATCGTTCCGTTCATCGGCTCAGATGGCAAGCCTTTTCAATACATTTCCATACGCCAAGATGTAACATTACAGATGGAAGCGGAAAAATCACTAGAATTGGCATTAAAAAATGATTTTAGTTTGACTGTGAAAAATCTTCAAAATGCTATTTTTAAATACTGTTTTAATGAAAATAATCAAATTACTATAACTTTACTAGAAGGAAAAGTAATTGAACAGTTAGGAATTACTGCGGATACTCTAAACCAATTCGTATTGGATAAGAAATTTAATTTTTCTACATTTAAGCGACAACTTTTAGGCGCTCTACTCGGCCGCGTTGCACAGTTTGAAATTGACTATCAATCTAGAACCTTCCTCGTTTACCTGTCCCCTATTTTCGAAGGGGAAAATGTAATCGAAGTTGTAGGTACCGCTAGCGATATTACAGACCGCAAAGAAGCTGAACGTTTAGTAGAACATATGGCATTTCACGATCATCTAACCGGCTTGCCAAATAGACGATTATTAAAACAAACTGTCGAAGACCTCATCGAGACCCGATTACACAACCGAGAATCGTTCGCTTTGCTTTATATGGATTTAGATCGATTTAAGAATATCAATGATTCTATGGGACATTATATTGGAGATCAATTGCTTAAAGCAGTTGGAACAAGATTGCAAACGCTCGTCAGACAAAATGATTTAGTCGGACGACTTAGTGGTGATGAGTTTCTTATACTATGTTCTTCCACGACAAAACAAGGAGCACAAATGGTTGCCCAGCGAATTGTCAATGAAGTATCGAAGTCTTTCCTCATCGAAAACTTGGAGATATTTATCGCACCAAGTATCGGGATCAGTATGTTTCCTGAGGACGGCGCACAATATGATACGCTGCTCCGAAATGCAGACTCCGCTATGTATTTAGCAAAGCAATCAGGTAAGAGTACCTATCAGTTTTTCACAGAAGAATTATATAAAGATCTAATGGAACGAACATTGATTGAGATGGAATTACGTCAAGTTCTTCACAAAAAGGAATTGTCGCTACATTATCAACCACAATTTGAATTTGATACTGGAAATATGATTGGCGTAGAGGCTTTGGTCCGTTGGCAGCATCCTTCGCGCGGAACAATATCACCAGGACAATTCATTCCGATAGCAGAAGAAACTGGAATGATTCTTCCTATTGGTTTATGGGTGCTTGAAACGGCTTGTAAACAAGCTAAAGAATGGCAAGACCTCGGTTACACTTCTCTTTTAATGAGTGTCAACGTTTCATTACGTCAGTTTAAGAGTATTAGTTTTGTGGCGGATGTCAAAGATACTCTTCATAAAACCGGTCTGCAAGCCCGTTATTTAAATATCGAAATAACGGAAAGTATGACTTCTGACGTGGATTATTGCCAAAACATATTACAAGAGCTGCGAGATATCGGTATTAAGATTAGTATCGATGATTTCGGCACAGGCTATTCTTCATTAAGTTATTTGTCCAGGTTCCCTTTAACGCATCTGAAGATTGACCAATCGTTTGTACGGGAGCTGAGTACCAATTCGTTGATCGTAAAAGCTATTATCGACTTAGCTAAGAACTTACACTTACGGGTGATTGCTGAAGGGGTAGAAACTTACGAACAAGCTGAATTTCTCAAGACACTCAACTGTGATGAAGCGCAAGGTTTCTTATATTCTAGACCTGTGCCTCCTGACGAACTATTACTGTTATTACAAGATATACAAACCTAGCATGAGCCGGCTGACTTTCATCTGCCGGCTCTTTTTATTATGAAAAATGATATCTGAACTCTTTTTCTTCAGGTAATTGCAAGAATTATTATTCTTTATATTCGTTTCATGCTATAGTTTTCTTTATATTTTAATTTTTCATCATACATAGACAAGTCTTTACAGGGAGAGATGTGAATGAGCACTAATCAAATGCGGCACTCCATTACCGCATTGGCAGGATTTCAATGGTTGTTCTTTATGTTCGCTAATACAGTTGTAATTCCGATCTCAGTTGGTACTGCTTTTGAGCTTGAGCAGATTGAAATCGTTTCGGCAATACAACGTTCCTTTATTTTTACAGGATTTGCTTGTTTACTGCAAGGAGCATTTGGACACCGCTTGGCGTTGTTAGAAGGTCAATCAGGCTTATGGTGGGGTGTCGTGCTCAGCTTGGCAGGGACTGCGAGCGCTATGGGTTTAAGTTTAACGACTGTTGGAGGTAGTATTGCAGTCGGCGCCATGATTTCTGGTGTATTGGTAGCTATTCTTGGGACGCTCGGCATGGGAGAAATTCTCAAAAAGTGGTTCACGCCCACTGTGATGTTCGTATTTCTATTGCTGCTTGCCAATCAATTGATCACGATCTTCCTAAAAGGAATGATTGGTCTAAATGATGGAAATTTCATCAGCCTGTCAACGACTCTATTTTCATTTGCTCTAGCAGGTCTGACGATTCTAGTTCATGTGAAAGGAAAAGGAATCATCAGCAGCTTGAATTTACTTATTGGTATGACAGTCGGATGGATCGGTGCCACACTGTTTTTCCCACAAGAAGCCACTGAAACGATCAAAGCCACTCCATTTATTCAATGGTTTCCTTGGGGTGAGCCTACACTGGAAATCGGCATCGTTATCACGGTGGTCATTACGGGCTTGTTGAACACGACCAATACCATTGCCACACTAAAAGGTGCGGAAGATATATATGAAAAAGAAACTACTAAGAGACAGTATAAAACTTCCTTCTTCATCACGGGAGTATTGAATATTGGAGCCGGAGCATTAGGTCTCGTACCATATGCGCCTTACGCTTCATCAATCGGCTTTCTACAATCTACTGGAATAAAAGACAGAGCTCCATTTTTCATCGGCTCTATACTGTTCATTGTCCTTGGACTGGTACCGCCACTCAGTGCATTTTTCTCTACTATCCCACAAAGTGTAGGAAACACCGTGTTATTTGTGGCATATTTGCAGCTATTCCGTTCGGCTTTGCGTAATGTGGAAGGTTTGACGTTTGAACCTAAAAACATTTATCGCGTCGCATTGCCTGCGCTTCTCGGGTTGTCGATCATGACATTACCAGCCGCAGTGTTCTCTTCTCTTCCAGAACTCTTACAACCACTTCTTTCTAGTGGCTTACTAGTAGGTATCTTGGCAGCACTCGTGATGGAGTTAATCTTCTGGACTGGTCAACGATTCAGCCATGTTATATGAATATGCAAACAGCCCTCATCTCATAGATTAGGGCTGTTTGTATGTATACACTAAGAAGCGCTCTGCTTTATCATGGAGTTGCAAATGTGTAATAGGTATCTCTGCTATTTTCTCGAATGACTGATGGCGATGAAGGAAATAGACATACTCATCAGTCGGATAATATAAAATGATTTCTATGGCACGTGGTGAGTATTCTGCTGATTTTAGAATTCGCTGAACTACAGACCGAAATATATCAAGAGAGAATGGATTAAAGAAGTAGAACGTTACAGCTTCTGCCGGAATGATATAGTTCTCCGCTATACAGCATTCAAATGTAATGGAACCAGGTCTCTTAGGAAACGCTTGTCGGTACTCCATTAAGTTGGTCATGGCATCTCGGTGTAACACACTATTCATTTCAATACCTATCGTGTCTAAGCAAAAAAGATGATTCACGTAAAATGGGACTCTTCCTTTTCCGCATCCAAAGTCGATCAAGCTCCCGTCTTTCAGCAAATCATGGTGGGTAAATAAATAATCTAGCATCTCGTAAGGCGTCGCTTCATAACGATTATAATGTGATGATTGATGAATCCACTCACGAACGCCAAGTGTTTTGATGTGCAAGCGTTTATCCATAGACTGCTCTAGCATTTCTCTATCCCCTTTCCTTAGGTACACATTCAAGAAAACCTCGGCATATTACTCATGCCGAGGTTCATCGGGAACGACGATGGTCTTATTGCGTCCTGTACGTTTGGCATCATACAGACTTTGATCCGCCAACTCGATTAGACGCGCTGGATGATTTGCATGCAGTGGATAAGCAGCGACACCAGCTGATATCGTGATCACTTCACCACAAGGACTGATAGTGTCCTCCAGTTTTTCACGAAGCCGTTCCGCTGTCAAATAGGCCGTGACCTTGTCTGCTTTCGGTAAAAGAATGACGAATTCTTCTCCACCGAAACGACAACAAATATCTCGATCGCGAACCGTTCGTTGCATGAAGTCAGCTAAATAGATCAATACTTCGTCACCAACTGAATGACCATAACGATCATTGACACGCTTAAACTTGTCTATATCGAAAATAATGAAAGCGAATGGTATGTCATCAGCAACCCATTGTGACATGAGGTTATTCATGGTTCGACGATTGGTTAACTTCGTCAGTGGATCTGTTGTTGATTCATGTATAAAATAGTTTATCTCTTTTTTAAAGTAATCTAAACTATTCAACACGGCTCCTTTTAACTGCCTTGCTTCATAGTACCAATCTGAGACACTTTCCATTTTTTCTTTTTGATCTGATTCTATACTGCTTTCCGTATAATATGCTAACCTTTGAAGCGGTAAGGCAATCTTTCTTGAAAAATACCTAACAAGAATTAATGACAGGAGTAGTAACGGCAATGATTTCCATACCATCTCTATCACCATGTCCTTGGCTGGTGCAACGGAAGTATCTAGTCGTCTCTGAGATACGATTCCCCAATCAGCAATTGGTAGATATGCGTATCCTGCCAACATCGGTATTCCTTTCGTGTTAACCAGTTCCAAAGAACCACTATTTCCACTACTTACCTTTTGAACAACGACATTACTAGACACATTATCTTTTAAACGTTCTTCAAGCTGATGGTAAATCAATTTGCCTTCCGTATCCACCACATATACATAGGAGCCATCATCATAAAAATGATCTCCCAGAATTCGTTCCAACACGTTCGGCTTATGGAGATAGATAGCACCACCTAAAAATCCTTTATACTCCTGATCCACTATTAATGGGACACTGATAAAAACGATTAGTTCACCAGTGATTCCTACGTAAGGTGGCGATATAGTAGGCTTTTTCTCTTTAATAGCTTGTTGCGCACCGAATGATGTTAACTTTTTCCCAAGTAGGTCTAGACTTGGTGGAGATACACCTAGTACAACACCTTCTTCAGAAGAAACAGCAACCGAATTGAATGTACTTGTCTGCTGCCTGACACGCTCTGCTATTTGATTTAACTGCGGTTGTGCTTTTGAATCGTCTAGAAGAGGCAGTACTTCTATCGCATTAGTTTCAAGTGTTTTTAACGTATCACGCAAAAAGGCATCAGTAGTAGATGACAACTTCTTGGCATATGCGTAGTTCGTTTCCAAGGTCGAGTCTATCAAGGTTTGCTTGTTTACACGATAGCCAACAGTAGTACTAGTTAGAAACGTTACAACGATAGCCAAGGTTGCTACGACTTGAATTAAACTTTTCAAGGACCATCTCATCTATCTTCTAATCCCCTTTCCTCTATGCTACTATTATATCATAAAGGAAGGAAAAGGTAATGAGGTGTTTTAATTCAAAACGTCCAAAGCGTTAAGTAATTTGAACATAATATACTATATGAAAACGTTAATATGAGATACCGACTCTATATCCTATATCTTCTCCCTTACATAATTCATCATAAGCAAATGCAGCCGTATCTCCAGTAGAGATCTTCGCTCCATCTATCGGCAAGTAATTTCTTTCTGTTCGGTAATCCCCAACCGCCTCTCCATCAGGTAAATAAGTAGGACAAACTATTGTCCAATCCAAGCCCGAATTTTGCAACATAGTAAATACTTTATGGTGTTCTTCTGCTGCAAATGTCAATTTGCGATGAGATTCATTCGATTGATAGCGTAACTTCGACGGTTCTGTTCTACTTTCTAATATACCCGCCGTACCGATCGTGACAATTCTTAGGATTTGATGTTCTTGCATTCCTTCTATAATAGCTGGTATCGCTTCTGTAAGTGTTGTGGTTTTATCAGTGCCAAGAGCACTCACGACTGCTTCAGCACCTACCAACGCATTTTTCACTGCAGTCGAATCACGTACGTCACCTTTAATAATGGTTAGGTTTTCTTGCGCTTCACACTTCTCTGGTGACCGAACAAATACCGTTACCAAATGACCGTCAGCTAATGCGTGACGGACTATTTCGCTACCCGTACGTCCTGTTGCTCCAAAAACGACTATTTTCATTTGTTATTCCTCCCGTTACTTTCAAGAACTCGTTTTATTTACGCTATTATATGATTTGCTATCACATACTACTTAATACGTTGTCAGCTTAACCCAACGCTGCAATGCATAAATTCCGCGTTGGAAAAACGTCAGGCTGTTTTGATATTCTTCTACATCAAGAGTATATAATGCATCTTCGTTATTCCATATCCGATCGAAATATTCATTAATTTCTTCGGTCAACTCGCTATCAGTAGGCGCTATAATGCGGAGATTTGCTTCTAAGTTATAATCTCTTAGCGTGCGCTCTGTTATATTGGAAGATCCGTTTGTAATGTATGTCTTGTCCGCGGTCTGTACAGTTACCAACTTCGTATGGTATTGACCAATTACGGTATTGTACCAACGCACTTTAATTTTATCATCTGTATTTTCCCTGATTTCCTGTACTACTGGGCGATTAGGTAATCCTGACTTTTTACTGCCAAATGAATTTTCATTCGGATCCAGGACGATTTCTACATGTACACCGCGATTGGCTGCTTCTTCTAACGGTCTAATCACTTCTTGCTCGGAAAGATAAAACATACCCATCCGAATCAAATCTCCTTTTTCCGCCTTTTCGATATCATTAACTAAAGCATCCAGTACTTTACTTTCCGTTACATACTGGACTTGATAAGGTCCTTTTTGTTCTTCCACTTCGATTCGCGGTAATTTTCCGCCTGACGAATACTGAAGCACGGCTTCCTCAGATTCCAATATATCATTCTGCACTGGACCCTTTACTTTAAATGCCACATTGCCATGGCGACCGCTTGCTGCGTGTGGATTAGATGAAGTCACCAATGCAGCTTGTTCAGTCACTAGTGTTTTACGATGATTCGCTTTTACGTTTAGCAATTTCAGGTAAGAAGAAAACTTTACATCTGGTGCATCACTGGCTAAGAAATTAGGGAAATGATTGCCTCCCTTAAAATCAAACCATTGAAAGAAGATACGATATACACCCGAGTATAAAGGCATAGAATCACGTAACGGTTCCAAATCTGTGTACACTACTTGAACCCCTGCTTCTTCAAGCGCTTTAAACCACTCGGATTCATACGATTCATAGCCGGTATTTACCGGATCCGTTATGTAAACAATGGGCATGTCGGGGAACTCTTCCTTCTTCTTCACGAGAACATCTGTTAGTTGATCAGCTATTTGAGGAAAGTCTTCTTTCTCATCATAGTAGTCATCCATTAAAAAGAAATCGAGGACAACAAACTCTTGCGCATCTTTAATCATTTGAAATACTTCATTGAAAATACGGAGTTCTGATTTATAATGATCTTTCTCTTTCGTTTTTGAATATGTCAAATCATAAATGAACTCTACCTCTTCTACTTCATGCAAATCCCCTTTGTAGGAGATACCAGGTGGTAATGGTTTATATGTTTGCCATAGCATGACGCCTGCGTATAATAATGCAAAAAATAAAAGTACATAAGACGCTATACGTTTCTTTGTCCACTTGCGTTTCACTTTCTTCATAAAAGCCCACCCCCTTTTTACTTACTATGTACTCTACGATTCAAGCTCGTTACTCTTACTTAATATCCCCTCTCCTTTTTGCTATAAACAACATACGGATTTATTATTTTATCGATAGATAGGGTCTTTCAGCGCGCCACTCGATCGTTACAGGAACTTGATACGTCTCTGATAGGAGTTCATCTGTCAAAACTTCTTTTTTAGGACCGCTTGCAACGATCTTTCCTTCTTTTACTAATAGAGCATGAGTAATTTCAGGAACGAGTTCTTCAATATGATGCGTGACATAAACGAGATGCACATTATTCTTCGTGGCAATTTTAAGCGCTTTAAGAAATTGTTCTCTAGCTAAGATGTCTAGGCCGGAACACGGCTCATCTAAAATTAATAAATCAGGCTCTCCCATTAATGCACGAGCGATTAACACTCGACGCTTTTCCCCTTCAGATAGCAGTCTGAATTTCTGTCCTTTTACATGTTGCAATCTAAACTCCTGTACTAAGTAACTCGCTCGTACCCAGTCTTCATCCATGATTTTATCGTAAATACCGAAGCTTGCGAATTTACCACTGATCACAATCCGCTCAATTGATTCATTCCAGAAAAAGTCTGAGAACTTCTCCAGGGAACTACTGACGAAGCCAATCTTTTTACGTAATTCAGGTAAATAGGCTTTACCAAATTGCTTACCTAGTACTTCCACTTCACCACTAGACGGAATTTCATATGTAGAAATAATAGATAATAACGACGTCTTACCGGAACCATTTAGCCCAAGCATCCCCCACTGCTGTCCTTGTTCTATTTCCCAACTTACGTCTTGCAGTATTTGGTTATCCCCTCTTATAAACTGAACATCTTCTACTTTTACAATGGCCATATACATTTTCCTCCCTATGATAAAAGACCGGTTCGTGCACAGGCAACGAACCGGTCCGTTCTATTATTCATTCTTTTCTTTCTCAACTTCAAGATACTTCTTTTTTTCAAGCTCTTGATATTTTCTATCGTTCTTTTCTTTTATCTTTTTTGCTCTTTCAGCTTCCTTGCGCGCTTTCTTCTCTTTTTCACTTTCTTTGCGTTTACGTCTCTTTTTGACTTCGCCTTCTACGTGCTCAAATTGACGAATATCTGTCGGTCTGACAGTAATCGGTTCTTTGGTCAGTAGTTTTGCTAGTGAGAAGATTAGTAATAATAGAAGTAAGGTAAACGGCAAGGCGGATACAAGTGATGCGGATTGCAAAGCTTCTAATCCACCTGCTGATAACAATACAGCTGCAATGGCAGTCATAAGGAATCCCCAGACGAATTTAACAACCAATGGAGGGAACAAACTTCCACGCGTTGTCATACTAGCTAGAATATACGTAGCTGAGTCAGCAGACGTGATCAGGAATGTAAAGATCAATACGATAGCGAGGAACGATACAAGACCGGTCATCGGTAAGTGTTGAAGTGTCGCAAAAATTGCAGACGTAACATCTTTGTCTACTTCTTCTGCAATCTGTGTACCATTGCGTAAGTCACTGTATAAGGCGGTCCCCCCAAGTGTTGCAATCCACATACAAGAAAATGCTGGCGGAATAACCATGACACCCATGATGAATTCACGGATTGTCCGGCCTTTGGAGACGCGCGCAACAAATGCACCTACGAACGGAGACCATGCAATTGTCCAAGCCCAGTAGAATATCGTCCAGTCCTTCACCCATGTACCGCCTTGATACGGTTGCAGACGCAAGCTGTACGTAATGAAGTTATTAATATAATCCCCTATAGCTAACGTAAAGGTTTCTAGTATAAATACTTTCGGTCCTACTATAAAGAAAAATAGCAATAATGCAATCGCCATACCTAAGTTGAAGTTTCCGAGGTACGCAATTCCTTTACTTAAGCCCGATGAAGCAGAGGTCATATAGGCAACGAATACTACTGCAATAATGATTAGTTGAATGGTGAATGTACTCTTAATATTAAATACATACTCCATTCCCCCACTCATTTGTAGGACACCCATACCTAGTGAAGTAGCAATACCCATGACAGTTGCTACTACCGCAAATGAATCAATACCTGTCTTCACGTGCCGGTTACTTCCTATTAAGGGCTCGAGTGCGGTGGAAATCAAACCGTCCCTTTTCTTTCGGAACTGTAGGAAGCCAATGACCAAACCTACAATACCAAAAATAGCCCATTGTGAAATGCCCCAGTGGAAGAAGGAATACCCCATTGCTATACGAGCAGCTTCTTCTGTCTGCGCTTCAACGCCTGCCATAGGAGACTTGAAGTAGTGACTCATTGGTTCTGCCACACCCCAGAATACCAATCCTACACCGAACCCAGCAGAGAACAGCATGCCAATCCACGTGAAGAATGGATACTCTGGACGTTCCGTGTCGCCACCCAAGCGGATTGCGCCAAATTTACTGATTGCCAATCCTACCAAAAACACGATAATGATAAATACTGTTAGTAAGTAAAACCAACCAAAATTATCTGTTGTGAAATGATAAAGTTTTTCAGATGCTATTCCGAATGATTCAGGTATAACTGTTCCTAATACAACAAGTACAAAAATAAATATGGCGGAAATTGAGAACACGGGATTTCTCCAGAATTTTTTATCCACTACTATCGACTCCTAGTGTTCATTTGGTAACTCTCTTACTACACTCCATACCCTAATTTCATAAGATATAACGTATTTCCGCTTATACATAGTGCAGAAAAGAAAGTTTCTGAACAGATTATAACTGTATATACTACACATCAAAAAAGGCATCTTCAAGAGAAAATGCCTTTTCTTATGTATTCAACTCAATTCTTCCTCTATTCCATGCGACCAGCGCATAGCTTGAAGATAGATCTCGCTTAACACTTTCTTCGGAATCGACAGCTCAGCAGATAACCGTTCTACCGTTTCCCAGTCAAAACATTCTACAGCTTTGACCAATTGTAGATAAGAAGACATTTCAGTCTCTTTTCCATTCAACGTGTCAATAATGACGTCCGATAGTGAAAGCAATGGTAATACATCTTCCCATTTTCGGCGCATCACCGCATCGATCAATGAAAACATGCCTGTGAGAAAGTATTCATCTTTATTTGACTTTCTTTTATACTTCGCCAACTGTTCACATGCTCTTGCACGACGAAGTGATAATTCAACAAGCACTTTCACACGACCATCCTGTTGCTCTACACCTAGATCATGCAACATCAGAACCTGCAACCACTTCTTTGTACCGTTTAAGCCTATCAACATGATCGCTTGCTTGATTGAACTGATTTGCCGTGGAATATCAAAGGCTAGTGAATTAATAAAACGCAATAATTTATAGGAGATCGAAACGTCACGCATAATCAGATCGCAGAGTTGATCAATGGATTGAGTATCCTTACGAAAATAATCAATAATCTGTAAATGCACTAGCGTATTAGATGGGATATCTGCACTTTTAATAATTTCTGGTTTCGCAAAGAAATAACCTTGAAACAAATGATATCCACTTCTTAATGCAAGTTGATAATCCGCTTCCGTCTCTACTTTTTCTGCTAGTAAAATAAGCTTTGGATATTTCCGTAAAAATGTTGCAATACGATTTTTCTGAACTACATTCGTCAACATGAAATCTACTTTGACAATATCTACGAGCTCAAATAACTGGGAATACATCAAGTACTGGTCTTGTAAAATAAAATCATCAAGAGCTAACGTGAAACCTGCTTCTTTAAACATGCGTAAACGATGTAACAAAGCAGGAGTAATTTCTACGTCTTCTAGAATCTCGATGACGACTTGATTGGGATCTAAACTCATAAATAAATCCTGTGCCAATAGCTCACCTGAGAAGTTAATGAATGAACGAACACCACTCGTTACTTGATCAATTCCTACAGAGAGGAATGTATTGACTAACAAACTAATTGTAGCCTGTTCAGGATTAATATCAGGAAAGAAGTTTTCTTCGCTATTTCGATACAATAATTCGTATGCGTATATATTACCTGGTCGATCAAATATCGGTTGCCTACCGATAAAGATGGAGTAATCATCCATTTAATTCATCTCCACGTTTCATTTAAATATCTCACTTCATTTGTATTCATTCAACAGCACTAGGCATTTTAAGTAATTTACTAGTCATTTTAGCCATCTAATTCTTTACTCCCTCCATTGTACTAGATTTCAATGTATTTATAAATGTATTAATTACATATAACTATTTTATTACATGAGTTTCCGACTACTACTGTTTATTTATTGCACAGTTTCTAAGAGAAAGAGAAAACGTCCATTCACTGCGTTTCCGTGAAGCGGTCGAAGGCTTGAAGGATGAACGTGACGGGAAAAAACCTTCTACTATAGAAGGGGCTCCTATTCTCTATTCAACAGAGAGGACGGAGACCTTTTTAGTGTTTAATTATACGAGTTCAATGGTATCTTTTGTAGAGAGGGTAGATACGGAGGTGTTCTTTTTGTTAAAACGAAGAATGAAAAATGCACAACGTTCACAAGAAATCATCAATGTCTTTTTAAGAAATGGATTTAGTCATATCTTATTTCGTCTTGGACTGACAGATCGTAAATTCGCTTCTGTGGACGAACAAGTTGATTTGAATTTGTATCATGTCGGTAAAAAATTACGAACTGCATTAGAACAACTTGGACCAACTTTCGTTAAGCTTGGACAAATCGCCAGCGGCCGTCGGGATTTAGTGCCTGAGGAAATTGCTTCAGAGCTTGAGAAACTACAAGACCATGTAGAATCTTTTCCATTTGAAGTTGTGAGGGAAATCATTGAGCATCAATTAGGTGGAACAATTGAAGAGCTCTTTTTGGAATTCAATGAAAAACCACTCGCTTCAGCTTCTATAGGTCAAGTGCATACCGCTCGTTTGCCTAGCGGTGAACACGTAGCTGTGAAAGTCCAGCGACCTAATATCCAACAACAAATAAATACTGACCTAGCCATATTGCACGACTTGGCAGGGTTTCTTGAGAAGAATATGGACTGGGCGAAAGCGTATCATATAAAAGATTTAATCTATGAGTTCTCTCATTCACTACGGGAGGAACTGGATTACCAACTGGAAGGCCGTAACGCTGAACGGATCTCGCAGCAATTTGTGAAAGATCCTACTATTCAAGTCCCAGTAGTCTACGATGAATACACTACGCGTGTTGTCTTAACAGCGGGTTTGGTTACAGGTATTAAAGTGAGCAATGTCGGACAACTAGATAGCGAAGGATATGATCGTAAGGTGATTGCAAAAAGAATTGCGGATTCCATGCTCTCACAAGTAATGGAAAACGGCTTTTTCCACGGCGATCCCCATCCCGGTAATATCTTCATTGCACCTGGAAACGTTATTCATTATTTGGATTTCGGTATGGTCGGGCAACTCAGCAAGGAAATGACGTATCACTTTATTTCTTTACTCATTGCTTTACAAAAAGGAAATATCGCTCGATTAATCGATGTATTCGAAGCTATGAATATCTTGCATGAAAACACTAACACCGATGCATTGTATCGTGACTTGCAAATTATTCAACGGAAATATTATGAAACATCCCTTACCGACTTAAGATTAGGCGATGTATTTATGGAGATTTTCTCAATTGCTTATCGACACCGCATACGTCTGCCGAATGAAATCGCCATTCTTGTAAAAGTAATTCTTACACTTGAAGGTGTACTAGGAAAGTTGGATCCTTCTTTTAGTATTATGAAAGCCATCGAACCGTATGGTAAAAAGATGGTATTCAAACAATTCGACCCACGCTACTTACTAGAAAACGGCTGGCATACCTTTGTAAAGAATGCAGAAATTTTATCCGAGTTACCAAACGATATGAAAAAAGCTATCAAAACTATAGAAAAAGGTAAAGTGGAATTAGACGTCGGCTTGAAGCAAACGAACATTATATTCCGCCGGCTTGATAAGATTGCCAATCGCTTATCCTTAAGTATTGTGTTGTTGGCATTTAGCATTCTCATGGTTGGTCTCATTATCGGTTCTGCCATCGCTGGACAAACTGCTCTCTTCTTAAAGTTACCTCTAATAGAAGTCGGCGCGGTCATCGCGGCTTTAATGTTTTCGTACTTATTATTTTCCATCGTACGTTCCGGTAGAATATAGTCTTCAGTTTATCCTCTCGTAATTGGGGAATAAGAAAGGCAGACTACTATTTTACGATAGGAGGATTTTTTGTGAAGAATGATCACCAAGTAAATGAAGAGAGTAAAAATAAACAACTAGAGACGTTCCGCGCATATGATGGCGAACACGCTATGACAACGAATCAAGGTTTGAAGATTTCAGAAGATGAGCACTCCCTAAAAGCAGGGACGCGTGGTCCGACGTTGATGGAGGATTTCCATTTCCGAGAGAAAATGACGCACTTTGACCATGAACGGATTCCGGAGCGGGTAGTTCACGCACGTGGATTTGCAGCGCACGGGGAATTCGAAGTGTACGAGTCCATGAAGAAGTATACGAAAGCAGGATTCTTACAGGAGCCAGGTATCAAAACGCCTGTTTTCACTAGATTCTCTAGTGTAGCAGGGAGTAAAGGTTCCGCTGAAACCGTACGTGACGCGCGAGGTTTTGCTGTGAAGTTCTATACGCAAGAAGGAAACTACGATCTAGTCGGAAATAATATACCGGTATTCTTTATTCAAGACGCTATTAAATTTCCTGACTTAGTACATGCTGTGAAGCCCGAGCCTCATAACGAAATGCCGCAAGCCGCCTCAGCACATGATACATTTTGGGATTTTGTTGCAAACAACCAGGAATCTGCACATATGGTCATGTGGCAAATGTCCGACCGTGCCATTCCTCGGAGTTTCCGAATGATGGAAGGTTTTGGTGTTCACACGTATCGCTTTGTAAACGATCAAGGCGAAGCGCACTTTGTGAAATTCCATTGGAAACCAAAACTCGGTGCCCACTCATTTGTTTGGGATGAAGCGCAGAAGATTAACGGAAAAGATCCTGATTTCCATCGTCGAGATTTATGGGAATCAATTGAAAATGGAAACTTCGTGGAGTTTGAACTTGGCGTACAATTGCTAGAAGAAAAAGATGAATTCAAATTTGATTTTGACATTCTAGATCCTACCAAGCTATGGCCAGAAGAAGACATTCCGGTAAAGATCATTGGGAAAATGACTTTAAACCGTAACGTAGACAATGTATTTGCTGAAATGGAGCAAGTAGCATTCCACCCAGGCAGCGTAGTACCTGGAATTGACTTCTCGAATGATCCATTGTTACAAGGTAGACTATTCTCTTATACAGATACGCAGTTGATCCGTCTAGGCGGACCTAACTTCCATGAGTTACCTATCAACCGACCGGTCTGTCCATTCCACAATAACCAGCGTGATGGATTTGGCAGACAAACGATCAACGTCGGACAGACTCACTATCATAACAATTCATTATCCAATAATAAACCAGACACGAGTTCCGAGGAAGATGGCGGTTATGTACATTACCAAGAGAAGGTAGAAGGTCGCAAAATACAAGCCCGAAGTGATTCGTTTAAGGATCATTTCTCACAGGCCCGTCTATTCTGGAATAGTATGTCCGACGCGGAAAAAGAGCATATCATCGCAGCGTTCAGCTTTGAAATTGGAAAAGTGAATGATATGAATGTGAGAAAACAAGCGGTAGATATGTTTGCTAATGTTGATATGGATATGGCGACTCAAGTTGCAGACGCAGTCGGTGTCGATGCACCAACAGATGTTACGCAGTCCACCGAATCCAAGTCATCCCCTGCCCTTAGTCAGGAAAACACGGCGAAAGTGCCTAATACGCGTACAGTAGCCGTATTAATCGCAGACCAATTTGACGATGAAGCGCTTGAGCCGTTTTTGAAGGCTTCATTGGACGCAGGTATGACGGTTGATATTGTGAGCGAGAAGTTCGGCAAGCTGACCGGACAGAACGGAGCGACAGTCGATGTCGACGAAACGCTACTGACGGTACATTCGGTTCTATACGATGCGTTGTATGTCGTGGGCGGTAAAGCGAAGCAACAACAGAAGTTCGATGCAGATGTCGCTGATTTCGTTAATGAAGCGTATATGCATTTCAAGCCAATCGGTTCTGCTCCAGCAGCTAAAGAGTTGATGGAGAAGTCGAAGGCAAAACCAGGTCCCGGTATTTTAATGGACTTGACGGTTTCAGGCGAAGGCGAGCAATGGGTAGAGGCTGTTGCACACCACCGTTTCTGGGATCGTAATATTTACGCATAATCAAACACAGGCTGTCACAAGAAGATCCCCTTCTTGCGACAGCCTTTTATGTATGGAGTTAAGTTCAGAGTCACAAGGCACTTAAGTTCAAGGTCAATTACTTAAAAGTGGCGAGTGAGTTTGTGAGTGGTTCGGGATGGAAGCTCCAGTTGGGGGACGCTTTCCCATTGGCCCGCGGTGAGCCAACTAGTCACTGCGTTCCTTTAGTTGTCTCACCTGATCGGGCTGATCCATCGGGAGTCGCCCCCAACTTTCACTTCCATCCTACGTTGATAGTACAGTTACTTAAATCACTCATTGAACGTAGTATTTGAATTATTATTTTGTCCTAACTTTTTAAATTCAAGTACTGAAGTTAAAAATTTATTACAACACGTATTTTAATGCAGAACAAAAAGTATCCCCCACTTACATTGCGAGGGATTGGAGCGTAGGAGGGGCGACTCTGGGAGGATCAGCGGGACAGGTGAAACACCCTGCGAGCGAAGCGAAGGGGTGTGGTTCACCGCCCGCCCTCCAGAACGCGTCCCCTCCGAAGCGCAAATCCCAATCCCAACACCCTGCCATCCTATCTAATTCTTCCCCAATATCCCAATAAACTTCGAAGCGGCTGGTGATAATGACACTCCCTTTAGGTAGCAAACGCCGATGCTACGCTTAGGAATGGGCTCCAAAAAATCTACTTCCTGTAGCGTACCGTGTTCTAGATACTCCGCTGAAAACTCCCTTACGACGCAAGCAATCCCTAAATTAATCTGCGCGAACTCTAGCAATAGCTCATGCGAACCTAACTCGAACTCGGGATAGATCTTGACGCCCTGCTTCAATAAAAAGTCCTCCACATACTGACGCGAATTGGACTTCGGCTCTAGTAAAATCAATGGTAATCTTGAAAGCTCCTGCAACGGTACAGGCTTCATGAACAACTTTTTAAACCTCTCGCCATAAACAAAGATATCCTGCACATCGAAACAAGCGCGTTTTTCCAAAGAATCATCTTCAATTGGAAAATTACAAATCACAATGTCCACTTCACCAGACTTCAGCGCAGCAATCAATTCCAATGTCGTGCCATTAATAATCTTGAAGCGAATACTAGGAAAGTTTGTATGAAAAGCTTCTAGGTAAGGAAGCAGATAATAACGAGAAATCGTGTCCCCTACCCCAATCTTTAATTCGCCCGAAGAAAGGTTCTTCAATTCCTTTAACTTTTCATTGCCTGCCTCGATTAAATTAAGGGCCGAATTGACATACTCATATAGTAACGATCCCTCATCTGTCAGCGTGACACCTTTGGAAGTCCTATTAAACAGACGTGTATCCAATGCTCGCTCCAACTGTGAAATAATCTGGCTGACTGCGGGTTGTGTCATGAAAAGACTTCTTGCCGCTTTTGAAAAACTTTCATTTTGAACGACTGTACGGAATACCTTATACCACTCCAAATTGATAGACATATAACCCCACCTTATATCCCCTATTAAGTATATTAATTTTACTTATACCATGAAAGCACGCTATAATACAAAGAAGAGTGATCAAATAAGTTTCACTAAGGAGCGATTGTTTTGGGAAGAGTTGTAGGAACGGTTGTTAGAGGATTGCGTTGTCCAATCATTAACGAAGGCGACAATATTGAACAGATCGTAGTGGACAGTGTTATAGAAGCATCTGAAAAAGAAAACATTACATTTCAAGATAAAGATATCGTATCTATCACAGAGTCGATTGTAGCGCGTGCACAAGGAAACTATGCAACGATCAGCGATATCGCTAAGGATATTGAAGCGAAATTCGGCGATGATACGATTGGCGTCATTTTCCCTATTCTTAGCCGTAACCGTTTTGGAAACTGCCTACGCGGTATCGCAAAAGGTGCAAAGAAAATCGTCTTGATGCTTAGTTACCCTTCCGATGAAGTCGGTAATCACTTGGTTGAGTTAGATCGTTTAGATGAAAAGGGAGTTAATCCTTGGACTGATGTATTGACTGAAGCAGAGTTCAGAGAGCATTTCGGTGATAACAAACACCCATTCACGGGCGTTGACTATATCGAATACTATAAATCATTGATGGACGAGTTCGGTGTAGAACACGAAGTCATTTTCTCCAATAATGCGAGAACGATTTTAGACTATACAAAAACAGTCCTGACATGCGATATTCATACACGTTTTAGAACAAAGCGTATTTTAGAAGCAAACGGTGCCGAAAAGATTTACAGCCTAGATGACATCTTGGCAACTTCCATTGACGGCAGCGGCTACAATGAAGAGTTCGGTTTACTCGGTGCAAACAAAGCTCAGGAAGACAGTATCAAACTATTTCCACATAGCTGTCAGCCTATAGTAGACAACATCCAAGAAATGCTTAAAGATCGAACTGGAAAACACATTGAAGTAATGGTGTATGGAGACGGTGCATTTAAAGACCCGGTAGGTAAGATTTGGGAACTGGCTGATCCAGTCGTATCACCTGCTTATACGGAAGGCCTTGACGGTATTCCAAATGAAGTGAAACTAAAATACTTGGCTGATAATGATTTCTCTGATTTACGTGGAGAAGAGCTAAAGCAAGCTGTTACTGATTTCATTGAAAAGAAAGATACTAACTTAATGGGATCCATGGCTTCACAAGGAACAACTCCTCGTAAGCTGACAGATTTAATCGGTTCATTATCTGACCTAACTTCAGGTAGCGGCGACAAAGGAACACCTATTGTCTTTATCCAAGGATACTTCGACAACTACACAAATTAAGAAAAAATACCTGTGAGAATACTCACAGGTATTTTTTAGTTTCTTATCTAAATATTATAGTACATTCTATATTCTATGCTACAATGGTAATAATTTGAGTGGTTGCCATCAGAAGGGATTTGGGTGCATGTTAATAGATATCAAGAAAAGAAACGCAGTACATATAACAGGTTCAGGAGAACAAACTATCATGTTTGCACACGGCTTTGGTTGTGATCAGACGGTGTGGAATCAAGTCATACCTGCTTTTGAAGAACATTATCAAGTTGTGACATTTGACTATGTCGGCTCTGGCAAAAGTGATAAAACGGCTTATTCAGCAGAACGCTATGAAACATTGCCTGGCTATGCTTTAGATGTAATAGAAGTGTGTGACGCACTAAAACTAAAAAACATTATCTATGTTGGTCATTCAGTAAGTGGAATGATTGGTGTACTGGCCTCAATCCAAAGACCTGATCTGATGGAGAAACTAATCATGATTGGTCCTTCACCTCACTATTTGAATGAACCTGATTACATTGGTGGTTTTGAACGTGAGGATATTGATGAATTGCTTGATATGATGGAAATGAACTATAAAGAATTCACTAAGTATCTAGCGCCGATTGCGATGAAAAATGAGGACCGTCCACATCTATCTGAAGAATTTGAGTGCATGCTCGATACAAATGATCCGGCTATTGCACGTCGCTTTGCGGAAGCAACATTCATGTCAGACGTTCGTGGGGAATTGTCTAAGGTTACGACAAAAGCGCTTATTTTACAGCCAACCGAAGACTCTATCGTGCCGATTGAAGTAGGTCACTATATCAAAAACCGCATTTCGGGGAGCGAGTTGGTAATCATGAAAGCAAAAGGGCATAATCCACATATCAGTCATCCTGAAGAGACAATTATGGAAATTACACGTTTTATTGAAAAGGACAGGAGCGTATAAATCATGGATGAGCGGTTGAACTTATTGCCTTGCGGATATTTCGTCTTAACAAGTGATTGGGAATTTGTTGAAATGAATAAGACGATGCAAGATATATTGCGCTTGAATAAAATGCCGCGCCATATGCATGATGTGTTAACAGTTCCATCCAGAATATATTTTCAGACCTATTTTGTACCTTCTATTTCTGTACATCACGAAGTACGGGAAATGTATTTAAACTTCAAAGTAGATAAACGAACAGTTCCTGTATTAATGAATGTCAGTGAACGCGATGGACTGTACGAAGGAGTGATCGTGCAGATTAAAGTTCGAGATGAATACGAGAATCAGTTGTTAAAGTCTAAGAAAGAAGCAGAGCGAATTCAGCAACGTACAGATGAAGCTTACAATAAACTACTTGGATTGCTCGAAGAAGTAGAGTACAAGCAACAACAACTTTTGGAGTTAAATGGAGAATTGCAAGAGTTGGCTACTCGCGATGAATTGACTGGACTGTATAATCGTCGCGTGTTTCAAAGAAGTCTCGATGCCGCGATTGATCGTGCAGAACACTACGAGGCGCGCTCATTTTCTTTATTGCTATTTGATATTGACCATTTCAAAACTGTCAACGACACTCATGGCCATCAGGTAGGCGATGATGTATTGAAGGAGCTGGCTTGTAAGCTGGAGAACAGAATTGATTCTCCAGACTTAGTAGCGCGTATTGGTGGAGAAGAGTTTGCCGTACTATTTGACGATCCTAATCATCAAAATAACTGTACAAAGGCAGAAGGTCTTCGCCGCTATATACAGGATTCAGAATGGGTCAATATAGCGATCACTGTCAGTATGGGCATCACAAGTTATCAAGATGGTGATCAATCTAGTCATATTTACGTTAGAGCCGACGATGCTCAGTATACTTCTAAACGTAATGGACGAAATTGCCTAACTTGTTTATGAAAAGACACTACAAAACGAATATTGTAGTGTCTTTTTTATATAATGTATTACCCTTGTCCCACAACAGGACGTCTGCGGGTCCGACTGAATAACATGAAGAACGCTAACGCAATAATGACAACAAGCATGAGTACTAAGTATAGTTCTTGGTAGCCGATGATCGGTACAACTAATCCAAGTATATACGGGCCAAATCCAAAGCCGAAATCGAGAAAGATAAAGAATGTCGATGTAGCCACACCTAAACGCTCAGGCTTCACACCTTGTAAAGCAATCGCTTGTGCACATGATTGGAAGTTACCAAAGCCAAGTCCAATAATGCCCCCTGCAAGAAGTAACATCCACCCTGCACTTGTGGCGCTTAGCAACAGCAATCCTCCAGCAAATAATATGAGTGAAGGATAGACAACGAAATTATTACCCTTTAGATCCAACAGTTTGCCTGTGTACGGTCTTGAGAACAGTACAGCAATGGCATAGACTAAAAAGAAGAAGCTAGCTGTACTTACCAAGTTAATTTCTTCTGCATAAAACGAAATGAATGATAACACACCCGAATATGCTACAGCTGCTAATAACGTAACGAATGCAATAGGTAATGCACGCATCTCCAATAAACCCCGAACGCCAAGTTTCTTCACAGCTTCTGGTAAATCCTTTTTAGGCATAACCGCTGGTGTCTTCTTAACGAAAAAGAACATCGCTCCACAGCAGACACTAACAGCTAAACAAAACATAAAGAGCACATTGAACTCATAATGTTGGCTAAGGAAGATACCGAAGAACGGTCCAATGGCCGTTGCCAGCACTGTGCTTAAACTAAAGTATCCAATCCCTTCACCTCTTCGTGATGGCGGAAGCATTTGAGCCACCATAGTACCTGTTGCGGTAGAAGAAATACCAAGACCTATTCCATGGAAGAACCTGTTGGCCATCAATAACGGTAAGCTCCCAGCACCAAAGTAAAAAGCAGAGGCTAGTATAGTTACAGATAATCCAATCAATAAGATATTTCGACTACCCATCCTTTCTATCAATCCGCCTACTGCCAAACGTGCAATGAGTGTTCCGATGATGAAAATACCTGATACAAGTCCTGCAACACTAGTCGATACACCATATTCTTTTACTGAAAAAGGTGCGATGGTGACAATAAGTAAATACATCACCAGCATCAAAAAGAAATTAATAATAGATATTACGATAAAGTCCTTTGTCCAAATTTTCCTATTCTCCATTCGATCACTCTCTTATTTATGTATATTTTGGTTAGCTAACTTCATAATACGGATGCCTGCTTCTATATCTTCTTGTGTAGCGTCTTCAAGTAAATCCTCGTAAAACACTTCCAAGTCGGCCATCACCTTGATAACCGTAGCTTCCCCTTTTGGCGTTAATACAATCCATTTTTCTCTTCGATCTGTTCCAGGTCGGATCGTTACCATTTCCATTTCCAATAAACGTTGAATGATTTTAGTTACACTCGGCTTCTCCACTTGTTTGCGTACTGCTATTTCCGCGGAAGTCATTTCTCCTTCAAACCACAGTAACTTTAGTATGCCCCACTGCGAATGAAATAGTTGATAGGGAGCCAGTAATGTATTTAAACGATTCAACACAGGACGATAAAACTGAATATATTCAGTGAAAAACTGTTGGGATTTTTTCATATGTTCTTCTCCTTAATTTGTTAGTTAGGTTGACTAACTATTAATTATATTCTAATCTTACTGCTATAAAAAGTAAAGTAATCGAGAGTTAATGAAGATAACTTTCTTACATTTATATGATATGATGAAATAGCATTCTTAGATCAGAAAGTGATCTAATTGAGTAATAAGGATACGAACGGGAGAGTGAACCCTATTTGGAATAAATATAAGAACACGCCTTTTGTGGTTAAAATCACGATTGGATTTATCGCCGGTACATTACTCGGCATCTTTTTTAATGAATATACTACTTTCCTCGAGCCATTTGGGACATTGCTACTAAATTTACTTAGCCTGATTGCGATCCCCGTCATTTTTCTTACAGTCGTCATGGCTGTCAATCAAATGAACTTAGCTCAGCTAGGTAAAATGGGTGGGAAACTTATTCTATACTATGCAGCAACAACTGCCGCAGCGGTATTGATCGGATTAACATTGGCTATGTGGATTAAACCGGGAAATAATTTAACCCTACCTACTGATGCAGTTGTAGAACCTCCAGTTACCCCGGGATTCTCGGAAGTTCTATTGCAAATCGTACCAAAAAACATTTTTGCAGCCTTTACAGCTGGTGATTTGATGGCAATTTTATTTGTTGCAGTCATTATTGGCATGGCCATGTCTTCAATGAAGTTTTCTAAAGATACGAAGCTTGTTGAGATGGGTGATTTGCTTGATCGTTTCTTTAGTGCACTAAATACAATGTTCTATAAAATACTTGATGGCGTCTTACTATACGCACCTATTGGTATTTTTGCTATCAGTGCCACGGCCTTCGGTCAACAAGGCCTGGAAACATTCCTTGGATTACTTTCATTCGTGGGCGTCTTCTATCTAGGCGTATTGATTCTCTGGCTCTTTGTATACAGCGGATTCCTGAAACTGTTTGGAAATCCTGTATTACCGTTTTATCGCAATACGAAGGATGCCTACACAACTGCATTTTTCACTTCAAGTAGTATTGCATCATTACCGATCGCTATTGAATCCGCAAAGAAAGCGGGTGTCTCCGAGAATACAGCGAACTTCGCTCTACCACTTGGTGCAGTATTCAATTCTGACGGCGGTGCATTACGGATGGGTATTTCCATCGTCTTCGCAGCAAATATTACGAATCTGAACTTATCTGTTGGAGACTTGATCACTGTTATTGCAATCGGAACGCTGCTTTCCATCGGGACTGCAGGTGTTCCTGCTGCGGGATTGGTCACGCTATCCGCTGTACTGACCATGTTCGGTCTCCCACTTGAAATCGTGGCATTAATAGCCGGAGTGGATGCATTAATTGGTATGGCGGGTACTGCTTCCAACGTCATGGGAGATATTGTAGGGGCTGCTGTAGTGGATAAGAAAACACCCCGCAAGAAGTTTGCCTAATCAGTACCATTAATTGATGTTCAATTCGTATAGTGTTCTTAAATTAAACAAAGCCAACAGACAAACCTCATTACTAAGGTTTGTCTTTTGGCTTTTTACATTACTACTGTTTATTGTGCAATAGCTTCCATTGAATGAACAATCATCTTCGCAGCATGTGCACGCGTCGTAGGATCATTTGGCATGAACTTGCCATTGTCCCCTGTTGCGATATTCATCTGGTAAAGACCTGCAATGGCCCATTGTGTATCCTTCGAAAACTTTTTGATATCTGTAAATGGTGCAGCAACTGTTGGCGTAAACGGCTTGCCAGTTGCTACTTCATACGCCCGGCTTAGTACTAGTGCTAACTGCGCGCGAGTGATGGGCTGATTTGGCATGAAGTGGCCATTTACTCCACTGACTAAACCATGGTCGTAGGCGGCTTGAATATCCTTCTTTGTGCTGTCAGCATAGTCTGCTAAGTCATTAAATGCCCATTTTGTGCTCTTCGGCTTAAGATTCAATGCACGGACCAAGATAGATGTAGCTTGCGCACGCGTCAACGATTTGTCAGGACGGAATGTATGATCCGCATAACCACTGACAATACCTTTCATCGCGGCCATTTCAATAACATCTTTTGCCCAGTGATTTGTAATATCCGTAAACATCACTGTTGGTTCCACTGGCTCTTTGTCTAGTGTGTATTTAGCGTTCAAGTGTTGCATGCTCTTTTTACCGTTTTGATCAACGGCTTGAACAGAGAAATGATACTCTTTATTTGGCTGTAGATCCGTGATTTCATACGTTACTATAGGTGACATCACTTCACCTACCATTTTGTCGCCATTAAAAATCTGATACGTTGAAATCATTCCCGTATCAATGACCGGTACCCAGTTTAACTCTACTGTCGTCGCATCTTTTGCTGTTACTGTAAATGCGTCTTTAGCAAACCATGAATAGTTCTCCATCAACGATTTGTGGAAAGCTTCCATCACTACTTTGTAGCCTGCTTGACTCAAATGAATATTTTCAGGATTAGGCAAGTACGTATAAGGATCTTCAGCGATCTGCTTTGCCGTCTCTACAAACTGTGCTGTAGTTCCTGTCAGTCCACTTTTTATCGCACTATTCATTGCCATGACCAACTGATCGACCATTGGTTGGTTTTGTGGACTTAAGTAAGGGAATGGGTTGTAATAGCCCATCACATATACTTGTGCGTCAGGATTCAAAGCATATATCTTTGCGAGGATCTGTTGTGTGTTCGAGCCGACCTTCATCATGGCAGCTGTCAGTTCATCTGAATTAAACACCGGTGTCCCCTTATCATCGAACTTGATATTCGGCAATACATCGTTTGCTCCAATAGTTAATGTGATGAGGTTAGTTTCTTTCACCGATTGATGAAGAGTAGCTGTTTGATCGGAGTGTCCCATACCGACAATCGGCTTCGTGACGTCCATCTCAAAATCTCTCAAGACATCGGCCGTTTTATAGCCTGGATATGAAAACCCTTTATTGCTTGCTAGTAATACTTCCTGTTTAGCCAATTTTTCCGCCAAAAGATCCGTATACCCTATACCCAGTTCGTTCGTTGGTGTGACACCCGCTGCCAATGAATCCCCTAGTGCTAAATAATTGATAGGAGAAATCCACGTAGGAGCTTTTTCAGGATCTGCAGCAGACGCTTGTAACGGCATAATAGCAATTTGCAAAACTAGTGCGAATGCCATCACTACATAGCTAATCGACTTCTTCGTCATTATACATACCACCTTTCAACTTTCAGATTATTGTAAATTTAATAATAGTCGCTAGCTTGCCAGTCTGTCAAATTTTAGTCCGTACGTCCCATAGCTCTGGAAAGAATCGGTGATCGAGTACAGATCTCAGATAATGAACACCAGAAGATCCACCCGTCCCTTGCTTGAAGCCAATAATACGCTCTACTGTTTTCATATGTCTAAAGCGCCATTGTTGGTGGCTGTCTTCGATATCGACTAGCTTTTCCGCTAATTGATACAAGTCCCAATAACGATCTACATCGCGATATACTTCAAGCCATGCAGCGGCAACACTTGGGTCTCCTTCATACGTAACAGAAAAATCACGAGTGAGTAATGCAGGATTGATAGCAAAGCCCGCACGTGCGAGTGCTTGAATCGCTACGTCATAAATCCCAGGAGCTTCATACGCTTTCGCTAATCGCTCGGATAGCTCTGAATCTTTTTCATAGATTTTAATAATTTGTGGTTGCCTATAACCTAATGCAAATTCAATCAAACGGTTTTGATAGGATTGGAAGCCTGATGCCTTTCCTAAACTGTCACGGAACTCCATGTACTCGGCGGGTGTCAATGTAGCCAACACATCCCATGCTTGAATAATTTGGGTTTGTACCTTTGAAACACGCGCAAGCATTTTGAACGCTTCAGGCAATTCATCTTGCTGAATCGATTCAATCGCCGTTTCAAGCTCATGTAAAATTAACTTCATCCACAGTTCATTCACCTGATGAATAATGATGAACAACATTTCGTCATGATGACCCGACAGACGCTCCTGACTCGACAGCACTTTGTCCAAATGCAAATACTCACCATACGTCATCGATTCCCTAAAATCCGTATGAATGCCCTTCTCCTTCATGACTCCAACCTCCTGACAACTGCACGGACAGGACTTCCGTCCGCCTCTTCCAATGCTAATGGTAATGCGATCAATTCGTAATGACCTACTTCCAATGAATGCAATACTAGATTCTCGATGATGATGACATTATTACGGTATAACGAATGGTGGCCTAATAATTCTTTACTAGTTTCCGAATCAACGGAAGGTGTATCCACACCAATCAAGCGAATACCACGCTCTTTCAATAATGGTCCGACGTCTTCACCGATCACTGTAAAACCCTGGGGAAACTTCGTTGGTGTCGGATGACTTCCCGTTTTCAATAAAAGACGTTCAGCACCGCCAAAGTTCAGTGGCTCGAGATCAGCGCGCGTTACGCAACTAACGCCTGTCACGTCTACTAGACAAGCCTTACCGATATATAAGTCCACGGGCAACTCCAAAATTCTTAACCCATCATTGTCATAATGAAAAGGAGCATCCGTATGTGTGCCAATATGCGTGCTCATCGTTAATTTTCCAATGTTGACGGAACCGGATTGTTCTTTCGATACCGCTACTTCATAAGAAAAAGGCGTATCTCCTGGCCACTCTGCGATATGCTGATTCAATGGTTGTGTAATATCAATCCACTGATTTGTCATGCAACCACCCCACGTTCATTCGGAAATTCTTTGTATAACTCTTCTTTCATAATCGTTTTAAGGATTTGTACAGCTTTCCACACATCTTCAAATGAATTGTACAATGCAACCGGTGCTAATCGAATACCATCAGGTGCTCTGAAGTCAGGAACTACGCCTTGCGCTTTCAATGCTTGGCAAATTCTTGCGGCCTCGTTATGCTGTAATAATAAATGTCCGCCACGAGAATCATCTAGTGGATTGCCGATACCAAATGAATACTCTTGCAGTTCATTGTCTATACAATCCAGCATAAAACGTGTCAGTGCCAATGACTTCTCGCGGATTTTATCCATTCCAAGTTCCTCAAACATTTCAAGCGAGCCAAGTAAAGGAGCTAGACTCAATACATGCGGAGTGCCGATTTGGTATGCCCCTGCATCTGGTGCTGCGGTCATCGTGTGATCCATATCGAATTGCTTTGTTTTATCTGAGCCGAACCATCCAGCAAGACCTGCCTCTTTGCCGAAATGACGTTCATTGATGAATAGCCCACCTACTGCTCCGGGACCGCCGTTTAAGTGTTTATATGTACACCAAAAAGCGAAATCTACATTCCAGTTATGCAGTTCATGAGTCACCGCACCGATTGAATGGGACAAATCAAATCCGATTACAATTCCTTTTTTCTTCGCTGCCTGCGTAAGCGTTTTCATATCCAACACTTGACCGCTGCGATAGAGGACAGATGGAAGCACAATCAATGCGATGTCATCTGTCATTGCATCCATAATTCGATTTTCATCAAGCGTGAGCCCGTCTTCACTTTTCACACGAACTAGATGCTCTTCCGGATCGAGACCGTGTACTCGAATCTGACTTTGCAGTGCATAAATATCAGATGGGAAGTTTAATTCATCCGCCAATATTTTCGTGCGCTTTCCTGTAGGTCGATAAAAAGTAGAAACCATTTGATGCAAATTCGTCGTAGTAGATCCTGTCGCAATCACTTCCGACTTTTTCCCTCCAACTAACGGCGCCATTCTATCCCCTAGTTGTTCCGCCATGAAATACCATGGATGCTTTCCTTCGGTCCAACCATCAATCCCTAAAGTCTTCCAGGATTCTAGCAATTCAAAAAGTTTTTTCTCTGCACGTGTGGACAGCAAGCCAAGTGAATTTCCGTCCATGTAAATTTTATCTTGCAACAAATAAAATTCCTCCCGGTACGGCGCTAATGAATCTTGTTGATCTAGTGTTTTTGCATATTCAAGTGTATTGGAGCTCATATACATTCTCCTTTCTGTCTGTACATAAATAATACCATAATGCCATTCGATGTCATCTGAATGATGATATGACCTTCACTAAGTTCTATGCTAAACTTTAGTAAAAAGGAGGTTTTCATAGTTATGGAAGCTTTTACTGAACAGGCCGTAGCGATTATTAAAGCGATTCCGCCAGGCCATGTCATGACGTATGGTCAAGTAGCCTCAGAAGCAGGTAATCCTCGTGGCGCAAGACAAATCTCACGTATTTTACATTCCATGAGCGCTAAATATGATCTTCCGTGGCACCGCATCATTAATGCTCAAGGAGGAATTTCCACTCCAGATCATGCAGAAGATAAAGGAAACACACAGCGAGAGCGATTAATTTCGGAAGGCGTTCAATTCAACGAAAACGGACGGATCTCACTTGACAAGCATCGCTGGCATCCTGAATAAAAGCTTTATGAGCGCTCGTAGCTGTTCTATGATCGGTTTCGCGATGTGATAGAGCGACTACGGGCTTTGATAGAGCGGTCACCACGCGTAATAGAGCGCTCGCGGGGAATCTATGATCACTTACGCCATATCTATGAGCATGCACTCAAATTACGCCATCACATATTCTACGAACCAAAAAACGCTTGACTCCCCTTTAGGAGCCAAGCGTTTTCTCTAGTTATACTTGTAATAAACTCAAAAACTTCTTCGTTCGTTGATGTTGCGGATTCGTGAAGATTTCAGCTGGCGCACCACGTTCTACAATGATACCGTCATCAATAAATATCACTTCATCTGCAACCTCTTTAGCGAACCTCATTTCATGTGTGACCACAGCCATCGTCATGCCTTCATGGGCCAAATCCTTCATGACACGAAGTACTTCTCCAACGAGCTCGGGGTCAAGAGCAGAAGTTGGTTCATCGAACAACATAACTTTTGGGTCCATCGCAAGTGCGCGGGCAATGGCCACACGCTGTTGCTGACCGCCAGAGAGTTGGAAGGGATATTTCTTTTTATGATCAGCCAGTCCAACTTTATCTAGCAACGATTCTGCCTTCATAACGGCTTCTTTGTGTGACAACCCTTTAACTGTAGTAAGTCCTTCCGTCACATTGCCCGTTGCCGTCAGATGAGGGAATAGATTATAACTTTGAAATACCATTCCCGTTAGCTGACGAAATGTACTGATCGACTTTTTAGAAACAGAGGAGTTGAAGTCCAATTTTTGACCGTCTATCGAAAGTGTTCCGCCGTTTGGTGTTTCAAGTACATTTAAACAACGTAGCAACGTGGACTTACCAGAGCCAGATGGTCCAATAATAACGACCACTTTCCCCTGTTCTATCTCCAAGTCCACGTTTTTAATAACCTCTAAATTTCCAAATGACTTTTTCAGTCCTTGTATCGAAATCATGATAACCCTCCTGACTTACCGACAACGCGATCCAAACGTTTTTCAATTCTCCCTTGGAATATAGACAGAATGAAACAAATCACCCAGTAGACAAGTGCAGCCATAATATAAACGAATAGGAATTCATAATTCATGGATGCGATTTCCTGGGCTCTTCTGAATGTCTCGGCTACTAAAATCGTCGCGGCAAGTGAAGTATCTTTTACTAATCCTATAAAGGAGTTAGAAAGTGGTGGAACCGATACACGAGCTGCTTGAGGTAAGACAATCTTACGCAAAGCTTGAGAATAATTCATTCCAATCGAATAGGCCGCTTCCCATTGTCCTTTTGGGATAGATAAAATAGCCGCACGAATAATTTCCGATGCATACGCACCGACGTTCAATGAAAATCCTATGACAGCTGATGGGAATGGATCAATTGTGATACCAATCGTCGGCAAACCATAAAAGATAATGAACAACTGTACAAGCAAAGGGGTTCCACGGATAATCGATACATACACCCGCGCTATTGCTTCTAAGAGTTTGTTAGAAGAGATCCTCGCCAAGGCGGTAAAGATGGCGAGGATCAGTCCAATACTAAATGCGATGATTGCCAAAGGAATTGTATACTTAATAGCCCCTTCAATCAAAGGCCCGATGGAAGTTGATGCGATTTCTTGGAATCTCTGTATCCGTTCGGGACTTAGTGCAATCGTGTTAAGATACATCTTCGCCGAACCATTTTTCGGAGATCGTCTTCAATGTACCGTCTTCACGCATCGCATCCAACGCTTTGTTGATTTCTTCTATTAAATCTTCGTTTCCTTGTCTAAATACAAAAGCACTTTCCGATTGATTGTCTTCAGATATTTCTTCTTCCTCAACAATTTTAATTGGAGCATCCGGTTTTTGCTTTAAATAATCGAGTGCAGATAGTTTATCGTTATATGTGCCGTCCACACGTTTGGAGATTACCAAGTCGACGCCTTGATTAAACCCATCGATTTTGATGATTTCTGCGCCATTTGCTTTCGCTAATTGCCCATAGTTACTAGTCAGTGTCTGAGCAGCTTTCTTACCTTCCATACCGTCAAACGCAATATCATCGTCTGCACGCACAACCAATACAGAGTTGGAACGTGTATATGCTTGGGAAAACTCGTACTTCGCTTTGCGCTCTTCATTGATACCGACTTGGTTGGCAATCATATCAAATCGCTTCGCATCCAATCCTGCAAAAACAGCATCCCATTGTGTTTCAAAAAACTTTGCTTCCACGCCTAATCGTTTTGCGATTTCTTGTGTCACTTCCACATCATATCCTGTTAACTTTCCCGATTCATCGTGAAAAGAAAAAGGTGCATAAGTTCCTTCTGTTCCTACATTGAGTACACCGTTTGCGAGAACTTCTTCTAGCAGACCGTCTTGCCCTTCCGATTTTTCAGCGGAGTCATTGGGCTTACTTTCTTCTTTACCACCACAAGCAACTAAAACAGCAGCCAATAAAACGAGCATAAATGGTAAAAGTACTTTTTTCATTTATAAAACCCCACTATTCTTATAAGTATTTGTTGTTTAGAATCATAAAATATTTGATAGACTCTGTCAACATGTAGAGCTTGTAACACTTACTATTACACTATACAGAATTAACTAATAAAACTAAATAATCCGCCTATATGATATTGATATAACAATATCGATTGAACACGTTTTGAATCAATACAGAAAGGGCATACAATCGCTATACTATTAATTAGGGGTTGGATCACATGGATCAAGGATCTGAGAATGCACGAAGGAAATTAAATAAAACATTGAAGCCATCATGGGTGTTTGCCATTGCACTCGGCTCGTCAGTTGGTTGGGGAGCGTTTATCCTACCAGGAGATTGGATTCGGTCTTCAGGACCAATGGGAGCGGTCATCGGGTTAGGAATTGGCGCACTCGTGATGATGATCATCGCTTCAAGTTATGGTGTGATGATTAAAAAGTTTCCGGTTTCCGGAGGCGGATTTACATATGCTTTTATAGCGGCAGGAAAAGTGTGGGCATTTATCTGTGGTTGGTTCTTGTCACTCGGATATATATCTATCGTCGCCTTGAATGCTTCTGCACTTACTTTATTACTTAAGTTTTTAGCACCAGGTTTTATGAAACAAGGATTTCTCTATAGCGTCGCTGGATGGGACGTATACATACCTGAAATCATTATTGCCAGTTTACTCATTCTAGCTTTCGCCTTCATCAACACAACTGGAACAAGTATTTCAGGACAAATTCAATTTTATTTCAGCGTCTTGCTCGTTGCCGGTGTCGTAGTACTCGGTATCTTCACATTCGCTGGGGCCGATCAACCACTTGAGAATTTGCAACCATTGTTTAAAGGTAACCAGTCGATTATCACTTCTATACTTGTAGTATTAGCCATTGCGCCTTGGGCATACGTCGGATTTGATAATGTGCCGCAAGCAGCGGAAGAATTCAATTTCTCACCTCGCAAAGCAACTATGCTAATTATTGCTTCTCTGTTCACTTCATTTTTGATTTATGCAATCATGATTGGTTTGACTAGCTGGACATTCCCTGCATCAGCGAATATAGGAAGCGGTGATTTATGGGCAACAGGAGAAGTTGTTCGTTCTGCACTCGGTATTGGAGGATTAGGTGTTATGGCAGTAGCGATTGTCATGGGAATCTTTACAGGTTTGAATGGATTCTTCATGTCATCAAGCCGCCTATTGTTTTCTATGGCGCGTGCACGTGCATTGCCTAACTTCTTTCGTGAGATGACTAAAAACCAAACACCGAAATGGGGTATTTGGTTCGTGGCTTTAATCACATTGCCGACTCCATGGTTTGGTCGTCAAGCATTGACATGGATCGTAGATATGTCATCAACGGGTGTATCTGTAGCCTACTTCTTCACTTGTCTCGCAGCGTTTAAAGTCTTGGCGTGGGGTAAAGAAGAAATGGGACGCGAGATCGAACCTTTGAAAAAGTTTTTAGCATTACTAGGTATGGTTGCAAGTGCAGCGTTCTTGGCATTGCTACTTGTGCCAACTTCACCTGCAGCACTTACAACACCTTCTTATTTACTATTACTCGCTTGGTCAATTGTCGGTGTGATCTTCTATGTGGTCATCCGCAAGCGCTATAACAGTTTGACACAAGAAGAAACCGAGTATTATGTGTTAGGTAAGTCCATCGAGTCTGAAGTAATGGAAGCCGCAACTGTAGAACCCGATACAGATTTGCCTATTCCAGCACCTACTCGTTCATAGAAGTGTTGTACGTAATAGAACAACCGCCACAGGGCTTTGTCCTGTGGCGGTTGTTTTTGTAAGGGAAGGATTGTGTTGGACGCTAGGCTGCGTTTCATCTACGTAAAAAAGCAGAGACATACTCAGTCTCTGCTTTCATTATGCCTAGTCTTATAAAAGTCCAATCCACTGCCAGTAAGTCGCACTGAGTAACAAGATGAGCAAGTACCCAATGATCGTAAGCGGAACGCCTGTCTTTAGGAAATCCTTTACTGAGAAAGCCCCTGTCCCATATGCCAACATGTTCTGTGGCGCACTGACTGGAAGCAAGAACCCGAAACTGATGACGAACTGTTGAATCAAAACGAATCCGACTTGATTGACATCTAGGGAAATCGTTGTTGCCAATGCAATAAATATCGGGATCAGTGCCGAGGACAAGCTCGTCGCACTGGCAAACCCGAGGTGAATCAAAATATTAAACAGTGATAGCAAAGCAATCGTTGCGAGTAATGGCATAGTATCTAAGCCCATCGCGCCGAACACTTTATCAGACAACCACTGCGCACCTGTTGTATCTAATAATAATGTACCCATTGAAATACCTACTGCGAAAACGACAATCGTTCCCCACGGAATCATTTGCTGAACGGTTTTCCAGTCGAATACACCGATCTTCGGTGTCAGTAATATCGCAATGGCGACAATGGTGACAGTCGTTGTGTCAAATGGATGCAGTTTTTCTTCTGTAGCCCATAAGAAAAGTAAAGCAACTGCAACGACAATTAAGCGTAGTTCGGAAGCTTTGATTTTGCCCAATTCTTTTAATTGGCCCTCAATCAATTCTTTACCACCTTCTACTACTTGTGTTTCTGGCTTAATAACCAATTTCATGATGAAGAATAAAGCAATCGACATCAGAATAGACCATGGAGCTGCATACAAGAACCAAGAACTCCACGCGACCGATACACCAAATTCTTTCTCAATAAATCCGAGTGCCACCATATTCTGTGCAGCACCGGTTTTAATACCGACGTTCCAGATTGAAACGGATTGAACAGCCGTGATGACGAGCAATGCTCCCAATCGACTGTTTGTTGGCAGTCCGAATGCTGCGACCATCCCAAGTAAAATGGGCACGACAGCACCTGCACGTGCCGTTGCACTTGGTACGAAGAACGCCAAGACGATCGATACGACGATGGAACCAAAGATAATAGCACCCGTCTTAACGCCAACTTTCGATAGAATGAAAAGTGCTAATCTTTTATGCAAGTTGGTCGTCTGCATGGCGGTTGCGAGGAACAATGCGGCCGCGACTAATGCGACAGCAGGGCTCGAGAATCCGGCCAATGCCATTCTCAAGGCGTTTTTCGTACCAAGCAGTTCCTCGGGGTTTTCCATATTTGGTGCGAGGCCGAGAAGTACTGCAGCTAAGCCGAGTATCATAGCTGCACTAACAGGATACGGTACGGCTTCCGTCACCCATAAGATTACTGCGAAAGCTAGGATAGCTAGTGCTCTTTGTCCAACAACAGGTAGATCTGCCGGGTTAGGAAGTAAAACGATGGTTATGAGTGCGGCGAATGCCAAGAGTATCCATAATCCCTTTAGATTACGTTTCTGCTTCTCTGGCTGAGGAGCAACTTCTTGTGCAGTTGTCAAAAATACTCATTCCTTTCTATATGTAGTTATTATTTATTATTACCCTAAATATTTCACAACTAACTGCGTTCGCGAAATATGTTGATAAAGGATATGAACATAAAACGACAGGTTACTGTCGCACAGCTCTCTAGTCTAACACAGTGTGCGAACTTCACGCTACATATGCCTTATCCCTACGACTTTTCATCCTTTCACATACGCGTACTCGCTATCCCTAAAACATGTGGTTTGGTTCGGAATACAAGTTTTATACACTAAAAAGACTATTAATAGAAGTTGATCACTTCTCACGACAGCTGAATACTTATAATGCTTTCTATTGCTTTACATTTTCCAGCATGGAGATAATCGGTCTATCCCTCTATTGACTTATTTTTCTGACGTGATAAAATTCAAAACGGTAACTATCTATATATGTAAAGAGCAATCTATTATATAATGAATCCATATCTTCCATGTTTTATTCGCAACAACAAAGAGACAGAGCGGAGTACTCCTTCGTCCTTTAAGAGGATGACAGGAGTTTTTCTACATTTACAGGGGGTCATGAGTATGTTTCCAATTAAGGCGATTCATTCGCCAACCGTTAAAGCGTCGGTCATCCTGACTGTGCTAATCGTGGCGATGATCAGTGCTAGCATCATAGTATTTGATTCTGTACCACATGTTCCTATTTTATTTGCTATTCTTTTATTATTTGGCTACGGATTATGGAAAAAGATTTCTTACAAAGAGTTGGAACGTGGTTTAGTAGAAGGGGCCAGTTCTGGAATGAGCGCGGTGTTCTTGTTCTTCTTCATCGGAGTTCTCGTGAGTAGCTGGATGATGGGTGGTACGATTCCAACCCTGATCTATGCTGGACTCCAAATCATTACGCCAACGTTTTTCTATGCCATCGTGTTCATTGTCACGGCCATTATTGGCTTATCTGTCGGTAGTTCATTGACAACTGTCGCTACGATTGGTGTAGCATTTATCAGTATGGCGCATATTTTAGAGCTTTCTTTACCTATTGCGGCAGGTGCGATTGTCTCGGGCGCATTTTTCGGGGATAAGATGTCACCGTTGTCTGATACGACCAACTTGGCCTCTTCAATTGTCGGTGTAGACTTATTTGAACATATACGCAATATGGGATGGACAACAATTCCCGCGTTCTTCATCTCACTTATTCTATTTGGTGTGTTATCGCCTAATGTAACATCAAGTGATTTTTCTACAATCGAGAAATACAGTGATGCACTAATTGGCACTAACTTAATACATTGGTATACGTTGATTCCTGTAGCCGTGCTGATCATTTTGACATTCGTCAAAGTACCAGCAATTTTGACGCTGGCTGTCAGTGCATTATCTGCTATTATCGTTGCCTATATCCACACATTTTATGGTGCATCTGAAGTATTGAGTATTTTATTTAGTGGCTATGAAGGATCCACAGGCGTCGCAGTCGTGGATGAATTACTGTCTCGCAGTGACGGAATGGAAGGCATGATGTTCACGATATCGCTTGTGTTGCTCGCACTTAGTATGGGCGGCATGCTGTTCACATTAGGAATTGTACAGTGCTTACTTGCGAAAATCGAAAGTGCATTACGT
Organism: Sporosarcina ureae; assembly: GCF_029267015.1. Classification (GTDB taxonomy): domain Bacteria; phylum Bacillota; class Bacilli; order Bacillales_A; family Planococcaceae; genus Sporosarcina; species Sporosarcina ureae_D. The sequence continues at coordinate 92,566 of NZ_JARIEA010000045.1, forward strand.
AAAGTGTCGTCAGTTATTTTGACGTCTGCACTTACTGCAATCGGCATCAACGTTTTAATCGGTGAGCAGTATTTATCTATCTTATTAACTGGTCAGGCCTTCCAATCCAGTTATGAGAAGGTCGGATTGGCGAATAAAAACTTGAGCCGTGTAATGGAAGATGCAGGAACGGTCATCAATCCTCTTGTGCCATGGAGCGTAGCAGGGATTTTCATCACAACCGTACTCGATGTGCCAACAATTGCGTACTTACCGTTTGCGTTCTTCTGTTTATTGAGTCCAGTACTGACTGTATTATTCGGCTACTTGGGCAAGACACTGACACGTATTTAACGATTACGACATGATAATATCATCCTGTTGTTGATCAAGCCGCCTTATTTCCTCTTCAGAAGCTGCACGCTTTCTTGTTAGTTGGTCCTGTAGACGCCGGACATCTTGCAGGACTGCATGCAGCTTCTTTTTTGCATCCGTAATACGTGTATGAACCATCCAATCAGAGAAGATGTTATCAAAAAACACATCTGTAAATGTAAAGATGTCATTTTGATTCACTTGGAATGAATCGGTCGCCGCATCTTGAACATCCATAAGCTCCGTTTCGTAATGACGTAGTGCGCGCTGAGCTTGTTGTACCAAATCATCAGAGCTATTGATTTCAGAGTACTTGAGTGCGGAGACGAATATTCCTCCGCCTAAAAAAGTATCCCACATCGATATACCTTCTGCTGAATCTAATTTTTTCATCGCACCATCCAGTGCGCGTTTTGCTTTTTCTCCAGCTTCTAGTGCTTCGTCAATTTCACGCACCATCGCGAATACTCGCACCCGATCGTCCGCTATTTTCTGTAGTGTTTGATTGGCCACTGAATCATTCATACGGATCCACGCCTCTTTTTCTCTCAGTAAATCCTCCCAGTCTTCCACAATGTACATGAAGTCAGGATGTTCTAGCTTCTTTCGTAAGTCTTGCTCTTCTTCTGCCAAGTCTATGACGTTCTTTTCCGCTTCGTTAAACTTCAATTCTGCTTGAGCAGCTTCTTCAATTTCTTTTTTCATTTTTTCATCCCACGTACCTGTCCATTCACTAATTTTATTGGCGAATGAAAATTTACCCAACTTCATAACATCTTGTTGCTCTTTTGTCAGCTGTCGGTGAAGTTGATCACGTGTTTTCTTCATAGCAAGTAGTTTTTCACTTGTCTGTTCCAAACGTTTGATCAGTCGTCTATGATTCATTCTTTTTTCTTGTAAAGTATATTGTCTTTCGTGAATATCTTGTCTCATATTCATCACTCCTTTATTGTTATACGGAGATACATTGAATAAGGATTCACAATCTTCACACATACTCTGTAGAGATTTTCTCATACTAAAGAAAACTTCCGAGAAGGTGTGTGTATAATGGATTTCGATTCAACTTGGAAAGCGGTACTCATTATCGTGACGGGAATAGTCCTTTTGCATATTTCCGGACGCAAGTCGATATCGCAAATGACGATTGGTCAAACCGTATTGATGATTGCGGTTGGTACATTATTAATTCAACCCGTAGCGAGTAAAAATTTATGGCAAACTCTTTTGCTTTCATTTATTTTAGTACTGACACTTTTTTCATTTGAACTATTGGCATTGAAGTGGAATTTTTTCGAAGGGATTTTACGGGGAAGATCAAAAGTCGTAATTGAAAATGGAATTCTTAAAGTATCTACCATGAAAAAACTCCGCTTAACTGTGGATGAATTAGAAATGCATTTACGGCAAAATAGTATCGAAAGAATTGACGATGTAAAATGGGCGACGATCGAAATGAGTGGACAGCTCGGCTATGTTTTAATCAACCGCAAGCAATACGCAACAAAAGAAGATATTGCAAGACTTCAGCTGACGTTAGAAGAAATGAGCAGACAACTGAATCTCGATCACCCCATTTCCCTAGAGACCAAGCCGATCATTGAGAGTTCCAATCTATTTACAGAAATAGAACACCCCACTTCCGTGCCAAAATTCCTTGAATAAAAGTTTAATGAGCGAGTTAACGGGGGAAGTTACTTATAACAACTCCAAAACCGAGAGGAAGAAAAGCATATGATTAGAGTAATTAAAAAGTTAGTAAAATGGGGAATGGTGTTATATCCTGTAGTAAAAACAGTAATGAACGAAAAGAAAAAGAAAGAGGCTTATTCAGGCGCTAAAGGGCGTAGATAAAGCACAAACCTACCAGAAGGAAGATCTAAATCTTTCATCTGGTTTTTTTATTATAATAAAAAAGTTAAATTTATTTATAAAAAACGGTTTATTTTCTCCCGTAAAAGAGTATACTAAGATAAGAGGATTTTTTTCTGACCACTTTTTTCCTCACTATTGTTTGAACCCCAAACAAAAAGCTCCTGGTACACTAGATTACCTACGGAGGAGAATTTAACACATGCATTGGTACAACAAATTAAAAGAGTATTTTCCGATTGAAGAGATGAAGTCACAGGAACATATGGAGACATTACTGAATGACAAGGGCAATGTCTACTATAAAGAGGAAGGTCCGAAGCACGTATTAATGTACGTCGAGACAGAAGACTTCGTTTTCGTTGACTATCTTTTCGTATCTTCAGCCGCACGTGGTGAAGGGTTAGGAAAAAAACTATTGGATTCGTTGAAAACCAAGAACAAACCTATTTTACTGGAAGTTGAACCAGTAGACGAATCAGAACCAGATACTGAGAAACGACTGAAGTTCTATGCACGTGAAGACTTCACGCACGCACGGAATATTGGTTATAACCGTCGTTCATTGGCAACTGGTGAACAAACAATCCTCGAAATTCTATACTGGGCACCCCCGCAGTCTTCAAAAGCGGATGAACAAGAAGTATTCAGCGCGATGAAAACAACCTACGAAGAAATTCACACCTACAAAGACCAAGATTTCTATGGAGATTCATACGATCCGACTGACAAGGTTCTTCAATATCAAGCAAAACCAAAAAAGAATATTTTAGAAGCTTTCACAACAGTGAGCGTGTGATGAGAAGCCGGTCTTTCATAGACCGGCTTTTTTGTATAATTTTTTGTTCAACTTTCCTTGTTAAAATTACTGCCTTAAAACAATAAAAAGTAAGTGACATCAGAATATTCTCAGATGTCACTTGCTTATATAAACTTATTCTATTTTCGTTAATAGAATCAAACTGTACATTCTACGCACAAAAGCTGTAAAACTGTAGTAACTAGAGCTTTCATATAGATTAGCACAACTAATAGATCAATTAACCCCATACTACTAACACTCAGTTCAAATATACTTCTTAATCTATACTTGGAAATACGTATTCCCATTACCAAGTCAGATATCAATATGACCTAATTTAGCTGCTTATATCATATTAAGTTACACTGGCACGCCTAAGAACTTTGGAATGAATAAAGTTATTTGTGGTAAAAACGTCACTAATAACAAGACTACAATCATGACTAGAATCCATGGCATAATTGCCCTGGCCAATAGATCAAACTTTATACCACTTACTTGACTAGCCATAAAGAGATTAGCACCAACAGGTGGTGTTATAAATCCAATAGCTAAGTTTAAGATCATAATTAAACCAAAATGAGTAGGATTTACACCAATAGCTGTTACAACCGGTAACAAAACTGGCACCAAAATGATAATTGCTGCGTTCGTCTCCATAAATGTACCTACAATTAAAAGCAATACATTTATAGCCAACAAAATCATAATTTCATTCGAAGTTAGATCTAAAATAAAATTAGCAATAGTCGTTGGCACTTGAGTTATCGTTAATATTTTGCCGAATCCTGATGACATTCCAATAATTATTAACACAGCCGCACATAGCATACTAGCGTTAAATGCAATAAACGGTAATTCCTTAATCTTAATCTCTTTGTAAATGAATGTACTTACTAAGATTCCATACACACAGGCAACCGCCGCTGCTTCCGTTGGTGTAAAGACTCCTCCGTATATTCCTCCTAAAATAATGACAGGAATCAATAATGCTGGAATAGCATCTAAAAATATTTTCACTACATCCATTAATGTGTATTTTACAGAATCCCCTTTATAACCATTACGATTTGAAATAAATAACGTAAATATGATCAATGCTAATCCCACTAGAAGACCGGGTCCAATTCCTGCACTAAACATACCCGTAACAGAAACACCCGCAGCTACAGCATAAATAATCATCGTGATACTAGGCGGAATTAAAGTTCCTACCGTTCCTGCTGTTGCGACCAATGCCCCTGCGAATGCTTTATCATAATTCTTCGCAACCATCGCCGGAATCATCATTGTTCCAATAGCTGCTACTGTAGCAGATCCTGTACCTGAAATTGCTGCAAAGAATAGTGATGCTACTATTGCAACGATACCTAAACCGCCGGTAAATCGTCCAAAAAACACACTGGTAAGATTCAGTAGCCTTTTGGAGATTCCTCCCCTGCCCATTATATCTCCTGCAAATGTGAATAATGGAACAGCCATCAATGGAAACGAATTCAGACCCTGAATCATTGTTTGCGTAAATGCTTCCACACTAATTGGGTTTTGTACCAATATTGTAACCAAAGCAGATAATCCCAATGAAACGGCAATCGGTAAGGAGAGTAGTAAGAATAAAATGAATGAACCGAACAGTAATAGTGTTGTCATATCTTCTCCTCCAGCTTCTCCGTCATTGCGTTAGTTAGAATGTTATTATTTTCACTGTGTATACCACCTATATTTTCGAAAATATCAATCGACGAGTTAAAGTGTTTAAACTTCCATACAAGTCCCTGAATTAATCTGATAAACATTAGTGCAAATCCAATAAGTCCAGCGCCATATACGATATTCATGGAAATGTCTATCGTTACCGCCTTATCCTTGAACAAGATAACAGATTGGCATATCTTCCATGCTGACCAGAATATGATTCCTGAAAATAGTAGAAATAATATATCCACAAAAATCATGACAATCTTTCGTGTTTTTGTTTTCAATCTATCCAGTAAAAAAGTGATTTTAATATGACTTTGCCTTCTTGTTGTGTATGAGAAGCTAAAATACATTAACCATATAAATATAAATCTCGATATTTCTTCAGCGCCTGCTATTCCCGTATTGAAAACAAATCTAAGTATCACTTGTAGGGTAACTAACCCCATCATGAGATAGAATAAGATCGTGATCAAAATAGGTTCAAAATTATTGTCAACCCATGAGATAGTCTTTTTCATATGTACAACTCCTCGCTATTAATTAAATTACGTTCCAAATAAACTTTGGGTTTAACCTTTTTATATCTTTGAATTCATTATATTCATAGGTCATATAATTAAAAATAACTATGATGACATCTATCATACTCTTTAGTCATCATAGTCATCATTTATCTATTGGCTTCGACTTCTTCCATAACCATGTCATACAAATCTTTCCCTGTCTGATCAATGATATCTTTGCTAATTGCTTCATTCATGATTTTACCCATTTTTTGTCTCTCGCCCATTGATAATTCATTCACTTCAACACCTAAACCAGGTAACTCTTCTAACATTTCTTCCTCATTCTTAGCCATTAATTCACGTTCTTTGTCAATAGCTGCCGCTACTTCACTTTCTAACAAGCTACGATCTTCATCCGAAAGCTTTCCCAAGAATTCCGTATTAATATACCAAGGATAATTCGTATAAATATGTTTTGTTAATGTATAGTATTCTTGTGCTTCATAGAACTTTTCAGTGTAAAAACTTGTAGTTGCGCTCTCTTGCCCATCAATCAAGTTTTGTTGTAGTGAAGTAAAGAGCTCAGACCAAGACAAATTCGTCAAAGAAACACCAAGAGGTTCCCAAGCCTTAATTTGAATAGGATTATATCCTCTGATTTTCAATCCTTTAAGATCCTCTACTTTCTCAACTGGTCTTTTACTATTAGAGAAATTACGGAAGCCCATCTCCATGTACCCTAATCCGGTTATCCCCATACTTTCAAGTGGTTTTAAAGTTTCTTGACCTGCTTTCCCATCAAGTACACGGCGTGCATGTTCTGCATCATCAAACAAGAAGAAACTTTCCCATATAGCTAACTCGGGTGTTGTTTGTGTGAAATGTGTAGACGCACCTAATCCCATGGTTGCATCTCCACGGCGGACTTGCTCCAACAACTCTGTCGCGTTCCCTAACTGAGACGCTGGGAACACTTGTACATCAAACTTTCCATCTGACTTTTCTTCAAGTGACTTTTCAAATTCTAATAATGCATCTTGAACAGGATGCTGCACTCCACTATCATGTCCTACGCGAATAACAATTTTATCATCGCCTGATTCACCGCAAGCTATTAATAACACACTTGCAAGTCCAATAGTTAACAAACCTTTAAGTTTTCCAAGTTTGAACATAATCTGATTCCCCCTATAGTGGATTACTACTTATGCACCACGATTCAATAGTAAACACTAAGACACTTATCCATTGAACGCGCATTATACTTCACTGTCTAGAACTGTTTGCCTCATCGCATTAGCCATAATTCCATTTAAAACGGTACACACATACAGTGAACCTTTCAAAAACGCATCTTTCGCCTGAGCTCCATTAGCAGCTACTGTTCCCATCCATATATCGCTTTCTTGTGCAATTGAGTACAAGTTATCAATTACCGATTTAACTTCTAGAGCATTTGCACCGTCATCATAATATCCCATGTTTACAGAAAGGTCTGTTGAACCAATGAATGCCATATCTACACCTTTCGTAGATATAATATCTTTGAAGTTTTTAGCAGCTTCTTCTGTTTCAATATGGACAATAACTAAAATGTTTTCATTACACTCTTCTAAGTATTTACTTCCTTTATCTATCCCATATCTTGCTGGACGAATGGAGTAAGAAACTCCGCGCTCACCAAGTGGTGGAAACTTAGCTTGTCGCACTACTGCTTCAGCTTCCTCTTTAGTGTTTACCATAGGCACTTGAATACCATGTGCGCCACGATCTAAAGCTTTCTGAATACTAGACGGATCATATGAAACGCGTACGATAGGTGTAATACCTACACCATCAGCTGTTCGTATTAACCCCTCTAATTCAGATGCACTGAATGCACCGTGTTCATCGTCAATAATGACGTAGTCGAATCCCGAATACGCAATCATCTCAATTAATGAAGGTGAGTTTATACTTAGAAATGCACCTAAAACCTTTTCTTGATTTTTTAATTTCTGTTTTAATACATTCTTCACTTTTAGCTCTCCTTTAAGTTAACAATATTAGTTGGATAGCCATTTCTTCATTAATTCATTTACTATTACTGGCTGCTCTAATGTCGGTAAGTGTGCTGCCTGATCAATCAGATGCAATTCAGAATGTGCTATTTGCTCATGAAGATATTCTGACATGGAAGGTGGACATACCGTATCCTGCTTCCCAACCACTATAATTGTCGGACACTGAATAGCCGAAAGTATAGTCGTTTGTTCTTCACGAGATTTCACAGCCTTTAATTGATTAATATAGCCATCCGTTCCAACTGAAGCTGCCATACGATAAAGAGTCTCTTGAAGTTCTGGATCATCTTGTTGTTCTATATGGAAAAGCGAAGATATCAGTTTTTCTGTCATCTTTACCGCAAAGTCTGCCGATAGATCACTTGTTAGTACCTCTTGCCATCCAGCCTGTTGTTTCTCTGTCGGTAAAAAAGGATTGGTATCTATTAAGGCTAATTTCAGAACCCTCTCCGGGGCTAGCCGCATTATTTCTAATGCAACTATGCCTCCTAGAGAAAGACCTGCTAACGCAAACTGTTTCGGAGCCTTCTCAAGAACATCTACAGCCAAGCCTTTAATCGTATCAATTTTAGATAGATCCGGTACATGACTAATTGCGAGTTCCTGCAAAGCATCTATTTGTGGTTTCCATAATTCTTCATTACACAACGTTCCTGGCAATAAAAGAAGTGGAGTTTTTTTCATTTCTTATTTTTCACCCATTTTTAATTTATCAGCAATTTCTTTTTCAAGTTCTTTAAAGTTATCAGGTTTGATCATTTTTCCAAGCTCATTTGCATAAAAACCATGTTTTGCTGCATCTTTCACAACTTTTGGAGCCCAGTAAGGATCTTTTCCTTCGAATACTTCGTGTTGCTCAAGTACTGCAAATAACCAAGATTCCTCCTCACTGATGTTTTCAAAGCCTCTCCATAAACCTGGTGGTAAAGAAATTAAATCCCACTGTTCAATAATAGTTTCTCCTTCAATCTCGTCTGGGCTATTCCCCCAATAAAAACGCCATTTCCCTGTCAACGGCAAGAATGATTCAATATAATCATGCGTATGATACGCTGGACCACTTCCTTTTGGCGCCTTCACCATACCAACTTGGAAGCCGTGTGGCTCGGTAATAGCTGGAGTGAAGTCATCATTCTCACTTGCTGTATCTCCAATTAATGTGTAATTGATTCGTTGATGTCCTGGAACGATACTATCAATAAACATTAGTGGAATACCATTTGGAATCATTTCATCAAAACGCACAATCCAATTCTTCTCCATTTCTTCGTTCGTTACATGCTTTTTCACCTTAGGTTCATTTGATTGATTTGTCATTTTGCATTCTCCTCTTTTTATATTATTTATACTAAATTAAATACTGCTAATTTTAATTCTGTCATCTCTTCAGTTGCATACTTTATACCTTCGCGACCTGTACCACTATTCTTAACACCGCCGTATGGCATTTGATCCACCCTGAACGCAGGTACTTCATTAATAATGACTCCTCCGACTTCAATTTGGTCAACTGCTTGGAATGCCTTTTCAATAGATGTAGTGTATACACCCGCTTGCAATCCGTACTGTGAGTCATTTACATTTCGAATTGCTTCATCATAATCGTCATACGTATTGATCATCACAATGGGTGCAAATGCTTCGTTGCAGCTAATAGATGCACTTGAAGGTACATTTGCAATGATTGTAGGTTCAAGAATAGAACCCGTCCTTTTCCCACCACACAAGACTTCCGCTCCCTTGTTTTGAGCTTCCTTTATCCATTCCTCTGCTCGTACCGCCTCCTTTTCTTGAATTAAAGCTGAAATATCCGTTGATTCTTCTGCTGGATCTCCAGTCTTTAAACCTTTTACGGTTTCCAACATGGCTTCCGTCAATTCTTTAAATAATTCGTTTTTGACGAATATACGTTGAACTGAAATACACACTTGACCAGCAAAAGCAAACGCCCCATCCACACATCTACGAGCAACACTTTCGATATCGTCAGTATTGTCAATGATGACTGCAGAATTGGAACCTAGCTCTAATGTTGACTTTTTCAAACCTGCCTTCGCTTTAATATCCAATCCAACTTCTAAACTACCTGTGAAAGTAATTAATTTCACATCTGGATGTGTGACTAGTACATCTCCTATATCTCCGCCCTTGCCAATTACTACGTGCAGTGCTCCTATAGGCAATCCTGCTTGTTCAAAAAACTCTGCCGTTTTAAGTGCGCTTAATGGCGTTTGGGAAGCTGGCTTCAAGACAACCGTGTTTCCAGCAGCGAATGCTGGCCCTAATTTATGTGCTACTAGGTTAAATGGAAAGTTAAATGGTGTGATTGCTCCTATTACGCCAAGCGGTTCGCGCTTAGTAAAACCAAATTTACCTTTACCACCTTTAGCTGCATCCATTGGTATCGTTTCACCCGTTAATTTTTTTGCCTCTTCAGCTGCGAATTTATATGTTTCAATCGTTCTTAAAATTTCACCACGTGCTGCTTTAAGTGGTTTCGCATTTTCTTTTGTTAGAATTAGCGCACATTCTTCAAAGTTTTCTTCAAATAGATTAGCAACCTTTTCAAGAATAGTAGACCTTTCCAATGAAGTAAGTGCTTTCATCTTCTTTTGCGCACTCTTGGCACCTTCTATTGCTTCTAAAACGTCTTCTTTCGTAGAAAATGGTAACTTAGCAACCACCTCACCACTATATGGTGATTTCAGTTCATAGGAAGTTTTTCCTTCTCTCCATTCACCGTTGATAAACATTTTTTTAGTTAGAGTCATTATAAACTAGCCCCTACCTTTCCAAGATATGCATTTTCATATATGTTCCTAATAGCTTCTTCAGATAGTTTATACGGTGTATTGGCAAGTAATCTTTCGACTTTTGAAGCACTTTCCGCTAGTTCCGCCAACGCATCTTCTTGAATACCCAAATCCTTTAAATTTGAAGGAAGATTTAATGTATCTAGTAATTCGAATAGATATTGCACTACTGCATCCAACGCTTTCGCTGGTTGAGCACTGTAATCACCTAATTGCAGAAACGATGCTACATCCACCATTTGCGGGGTGCAAGTAGTCCCTATTTTTTCAAACACATACGGCATAAGTAATGCATTAGCAACTCCATGCTCTATGTGATATTTACCGCCCAATGGATATGCTAAAGCATGTACAGCACCTACCCCAGCATTCGCTAGTGAGACTCCCGCTAATGCGCTGACCCACGCCATACCTGTCCGGGCCTCTAAGTTCGAGCCATTGTGAACCGCACGTGTTATATACTCCGGGAACAACCGCATTGCTTTTTCAGCAAAGATCATCGTTAAAGGAGTTGCACGTACAGATATATAAGACTCAATAGCATGTGTAAATGCATCAACTCCTGAAGATGCTGATACTCGCGGTGGACAAGAAATTGTTAATTCTGGATCAATGATAGCTAAGTCTGGCAAAAGAGCTGGACTAACAATACCTCTTTTTAGCTCCTGTTCCTCGTCTCCGAAGATTGCATTCATAGTAACTTCCGAACCAGTTCCGGATGTAGTTGGTAATAGGATACAAGGTGTTTTACGTGGTCCAATTTGCTGCGTACCACTTAAATAGGGTTTCATATCCTCAACTTGTAATAATGCAGCGGATGTTTTGGCCACATCTAATGCACTACCACCGCCAATTCCAATTACAAGATCACAATTTTCTTCTTTAAGTTTGTTGGTAACGCTTTCAACTAATTCAAAACTAGGTTCCCCGGAAATATCCGTGAATGTATAGATTGGAACATTTGCTGACTTCAAGACTTCTTTTAACTTGTCTACAAGACCTGCTTGGGCAACTCCTCTATCACTTACGATTGCAATTTTCTGTGGAGCATATGCCACAATTTCTTGCACTAAGTTCTTATGTGCTCCACAGCCAAACTTAAAATTACTTGGCATTCTAAAATCTGGTGCTACTGCTTGCGTATTTACAACTACCACTTTATCGACCACCTAATCTATCTTAATTTTAAAGAATACGTATTCTCTACTTGTAAAAAAATATAAATACTTACCAAACTGTCCATCCGCCATCTACCACTACGGTATGTCCTGTAACCATGTCTGATGCACCTGAGGAAAGATAAAGAATAGCCCCAAAGAGATCTTCAGATTTTGCTAACCTGCCAAGTGGGATTCTACTCATCACTTCTTCTTTGAATGCTGGATCTTGGAACATCTTTTTCGTCATCGGTGTTTCAATAAATGTAGGTGCTACAGCATTTACATTTATTTGATGTGGTGCCCATTCAATGGCCAATGCCTTCATCATTTGTGTGACACTGCCCTTACTTGCACAATATACAGATCGATCGTAGTAACCGACAAATGCCATTTGGGACGTTATATTTACTACTTTTCCAGACTCTTGTTTACACATATGCTTACCGACCTCTTTCGTTAAAAAGAAAAGACTTTTAACGTTTAAGTCGGTCACCATATCCCAGTCTTGCTCTGTAGTTTCTAGTGCTGGTTTAGGTATATTGATTCCCGCATTATTAATAAGGATATCAATACGTCCATACTTACGTATTATCTGATCAACGATGTTTGGTATAGAGGATATATCCATTAGGTCAGCAGAGACTGGCAATACTCGCCTTCCTTTTGCTTGTATTTCTTGTGAAAGTTCATCCAATTCGTTTTTGCTACGAGCAATGATTGCCAAATCTACTCCAGCCTCTGCTAATAGCAATGAAATATCGCGTCCTATTCCTTTACTTGCACCGGTTACAACTGCAACTTTTCCAGTTAAATTAAATATTGATTGAATTGAATACAACTATTTACAGCTCCCTTCATTGGATGTTTATACTACATGTATATCCTTTGTGGTAGATCGTATAATTAGTTCAGGTTCTAAAATGATTTGATAAGGATAGTCATCATCATTCTCATTAATAATATTTAATAACTTTTCCAGTGCTAGTTGACTCATCTCTCGTTTGTTTTGAGAAATAGTTGTTAAGCTAATATGAGGATTGGATGCGATATCAATATCATCAAAGCCGACAACGGAAAAATCATCTGGCACTGATAAGCCCATTTCAGTTAGTTGATCCATAACAATCATAGCTATTCGATCAGTGGCCGCATGCAAACTTGTAGGGCGATTTTTCAAGGATAAAGTCTTTTTCAAGAAGCGTCGTATCTCTTCATCATCTGCATTTCCGTTATATACGATTTGGTGGTCGATTTGAATATCGTAATCTGTAAGCGCTTTCTTATACCCTTCAAAACGTTGTTGAAATGTTGAGAAACTTAATGAGCCAGATATATAAGCGATTCTCTTATGACCTAAGTTAACCAAGTGATCAACTGCTAACCAAGAACCACGCTCGTTATCTAAGACAACATAAGGAGTTCCTTTATCATCCGTATGTCGGTTAAATAAAACAATCGGGAAACCTTTTCTTGCCAAGTCGGTAGTTACAGTATCTCGTCTATCGACAGAGGCGACCAGTATACCATCTACTCTTCTACCCACCATGTTTCGCAAAGCCGATTCTAAATTCTCCAAACGATAATCCGTATCAGAAATAATGACATCTATTTCTTGTTCTCTAGCATTTTTAATTACTACTTTAGATGTTTCAGAAAAAAACGGATTGGATATATCCCCAACAATTAATCCAATTGTTTTTGACTTTTTTGATACTAGGCTTCTAGCAACTAAATCGGGATGAAAGTCTAATTCCTTTATAGCGTCTAATACCTTAGTTCGTGTTTCTTTACTAATTGTAGGATAGTTATTCAGAACCTTCGATACAGTTGATTGTGAGACCCCTGCTTTTTTAGCAATGTCTATCACTGTTACTTTTACCATGAAATCCTCTTCCTTTAATTGCTTTACTTTATACAAAATATTGTAAGTAAAGAATACGTATTCCACGTAATATTTAGAATTCTAAATGTATTTAAACTATTTGTCAATAAAATTATTAATATATTCCAAGTGTTTAAAAAATAATTCTTGTTTATACGATATGAAACTCTATTGTTATATGCTTAAACTTGATCAATATGATCGAAGAATATGTAGTATTACAGATCTTAAATCTAAGTTTTTTAAGCAATAACTTAGTAATTCGCCGGGACGAATAGCCTCTCCCAAGATGATGATGATGATATATTTCGCATCAGTTGACTCCCCCTCTAAATAATCACCTAACAGTTGATTGAATCAACAAGTGTTTAACCTTACACTGAATAAAAGAGAAAGGTGGGAGGATATGCTGCAAATAGGCACTGTGATTCTACAACAACGAAAGCGACTTCAAATTACACAAGATACACTAGCTTAATATTGCCAAGTATCGAAAGCGTCGGTGTCGAAGTGGGAAAAAGGATTAAGCTACCCCGATATCACACTGTTGCCGAAAATCGCCTCATATTTTGAATTGACCGTTGATGAACTACTTGGCTATGAACGGCAACTTTCTAAAGAAGCCATCCAACACCACTATTATGAATTCGCATCCCGTTTTGGCAAAGAATCTTTTGAGTCAGTTTTTATTGACGTAGAAGAACAAGTTAAATTGTACTACCACGATCCTGCACTCCTGCTACAGATGAGTATATTACTGCTGAATCATCATATGTTGAGTAGTGATAGCCCCACTGTATTACAGAAAATTAATCGCTGGTTGGAACGCATTCGGAAAGTAAGTGACGATGTATGGGTCTTACGTCAAGCAAACTCCTTACAGGCAACGATTTCGCTCATGCGGTCGAATCCTGAAACTACATTGGAATTATTAGACGGAGTCATCAAACCGAGTATCGGAGACGAGATTTTGCTGGCCACTGCACATGAACAACTTGGTGATCGAGAGGAAGCGATGCGCGTCATTCAAGTCATGATGTATCAAAATGTCATTCAACTTGTCGGCAGCAGCCCACTCTATTTACGGCTTTCCGCTTCTAATCAACAAACTTTTGGTGAAACCATTCACCGAATAGAAGGATTAATTGAGCTCTATTCGATGCAGACACTCCATCCAAATGTGTGCTTGCAATTTTATTTTAGCGTAGCGCAATGTGCTGCCCTTTCATCTAACCGGCCGTTACTCTATCTATACTTGGAGAAGTATGTGGATGTATGTGTTCATAATCTATTTCCTTTTTCATTACGCGGTGATGAATACTTCGACTTGCTGGAAAGTTGGTTAAAACAATTGGATCTAGGCACAAACGCACCACGCAATACCGAAATCATTAAGCAATCCATCCTAGAGTCGATGGATGCACCATTCTTTGAGATCTTCAAACATGACGATGAAATGCAAGAGTTACGGCAACGACTACGCTTTGGACTGGAGGGACGTTCATGAATACAGATATGGCTTTACTAATAGAATACTTGCCATTTTTAATTCCACTTATTATTTTGCAACTGGGATTGGCCATTTTCTCGGCGATACATGTCATTCGCCATCCACATTACCGCTTCGGCAATCAAGTGGTGTGGTTGTTGATTGTTTTATTGTTCCAATTTATAGGGCCATTAATCTATTTCGTTTTTGGAAGAGGTGATCACAATAGTCGTACAAATTAACGGTGTCACGAAGCGTTTCGGAGATCATAAAGTACTGAAAGATATTCATCTTGATATTCCAGAGCATACAGTTTTCGGATTTGTCGGTGCAAACGGTTCTGGCAAGACGACACTGATGAAATGTATGCTCGGGTTGTTACCTCTCAATACGGGTTCTATTACGATTGCAGGCGAACCTGTGACGTTTGGGGAGACCAAGTCCAATCAATATGTCGGCTACTTGCCGGACGTTCCTGAATTCTATCCATTCTATACCGCAACGCAGTATTTAGAGTTATGTGCAGTCATTACAAATATAGCTGTAAAAGAACGTCAAGAAA
>NZ_JARIEA010000060.1 GCF_029267015.1 Sporosarcina ureae
CGTTCAATTGACTCGTTACTGACATATTCTTTCCACGCAGTTATTCCGCCTTCCAATACCGTAACATCGTAATCTTTACTAGAAAGAATGGTTGCACATTTAGTCGCAGAATTTCCTGTTGTACACGTAATAATCATTTCTCTATTTTTCGTCAACTGTGGGATCACTTTTTCCACTTCGTTTTCTAACGCAAAGATTTCTGTTTTCGGTACGTTTAAATCTTCTACCGTGTTTGCTTCGATATGGAATTGATTATATTTATCCTCAGCACGTACATCTAGTAGGACAAGTTCTTGTTCAGCTTTTATTTTCTTGAATAATTCCTCTGCAGTAATCGTTTTAACCATAATTGGATCCATCCCCTTACTTTCACTATATTCTTTCCCATTATAGCTTTAACTAACTATTTTCTGATACATTTTGATGTTTTATATGGTCGAATATATTTTTGAACAATAAAAAGATAGGTATCCTCCAAGAAAATGAATTAGAGAACGTCCTATCTATTAGTAGTATGGATCATAGTATTGGAATTTATACATCCTTTTATAAAAATACTCAGTCAAACGAAGTTGACTGAGTATTCTTACGCATTCACTTGTACTGGATCATGCCATGGGTAATTATTCGTTAACACTGTTGCCAATTCCTTACTCTGTTGTTTTCGCATTTTACGGATTTCTGCGCGTTGTGGTGCAGTTTCATGCAAATATATTTCCTCTTCCGTTAAAGGAATAACACGTGGAACAGTTAAAGGCTTTTTGTTCTCATCCAATGCAACAAATGTCAATAATGAAGTTGCCGCTATTTTACAACTACCCGTTGCTAAATCCTCTGCAATAACTTTTACGAAAATCTCCATGGAAGATTTTCCAGTCCACGTCACGTATGACTCAAAACAGACTGAATCAGAAGGACGAATTGGATACAGGAAGTCGACGGAATCCATAGATGCCGTAACACAATCTGCTCTGCTGTGTCGGGCTGCTGAAATCGATGCGATTTGATCTATATCGCTCATTAAACGTCCGCCAAACAACGTATTATGGTTGTTGACGTCATTAGGAAATACCCTGCTCGTCCGTACGACCCTTGAATCCCGACACTGCTTTTCTAGTTTCATTGTAAACACGGCCTCCTCTAAGAAGTGAACCAAACTACTCTATAAGTAATTTGAAAAATTAAAATATTCTCCATTTGTATATCATCTAAATATACTCTTCGTTCACACAACTGTCAAGAATGATTTTCTTTTTATATCGTTCGACTTAGTGTTTACAGTTTTGTTGAAGTAATGGAATGTCTCTCTCTTCCAGTAAACCTACTTGAAGTAAACCTCTCATTATTCCATCCTCTGAACAAGAAGCGGTCACAAAATCCGCTATTTCTTTCAATTCCGGTATTCCATTATCCATTACTATTCCAGTGCCTACTGCCTCGATCATTTGCATATCATTTGCACCGTCTCCAAATGCATAGCTATTTTCAGTAGGAATATCCACATGTTCTAATATCTTTTGAATACCAATTGCCTTAGAGGCCCCTTCAGGCAACATATCCACAGAGCTTTCATCCCATCTGACAAAAGAGTAACCCTTAAATAATTCCATATATTCTTCCGTTTCTTTTGGCGTAGAGTATATCTGAACCTGATTCACGTCAGAATGGGAATATACTTCCGGATCGACGACAGGATAAGGTATTCTTAATCGCGCTGTTCCTTCTTGTACAAGGGGATGCGCTTCAGCGTTCGTAACAAACGACTCGAACGTGGAGTACGTTAATCCATGACCATTTTTATGAGCAAGTTCGGTAAGTTGCTGAATAACTTCAGGTTTCATAGGATTCGAATAGATTACTTTTCCTTTCCAAACTACATGCTGGCCATTCATGGATACGTAGGAATCAAATTCTAGTTCCTCTAGCAACGATTTGAACATCAGCGGCGCTCTGCCAGTACATATCACAGTGTAGATCCCCTTCTTACGCAATGCTGTAAGTGATTGTTTAGTTGATTCTAAAATCGTTTTATCATGATTCATTAAAGTATCGTCTAAATCAAAGAATACAATTTTTTTATCTGAATTCATTTTCATGCCCCTTTCGAATCTCATTATCTACCATGTAGTTTACCAATTACTTATCAGACATGCTGTGAAGTTGCCTATTATTGATGTTAGAAGTAATAAAATAATGAAATTAAGTTTGATATTTTCGTAAAATCACGTTATTCTTTTTAAAGAACATCTAATTACTAAGTATGTGGAGGAATATTTCATGAATTTCAGCGAAGAACGTGTAAGCGGTAAGAATGTAATTGATTATTTACAATATCCTATATTCACCACCCTTGACGAAGAACGCCAACATAATAAACAGCGATTAGCAGGTGCATTCCGACTATTTAGCCGTTTTGGCTTTACAGAAGGTGTTGCAGGTCACGCAACGTATCGCGATCCAGAATTCAAGGATCATATGTGGGTGAATCCGTACGGTATACCATTTGGCAAGATCAAAGCATCCGATCTTGTCTTAGTAAATCCAGACGGAGAAGTCGTAGAAGGTAAATATTCTCTTCACAAATCGGCTCTAGTGATCCACTCCGCGATTCATGAAGCCAGAGAGGATATTACAGCTTCAGTTCACTTACATCCTGTGTACGGAAAAACTTGGGCATCTACAGGTAGATTGATCGATCCGTTAACACAAGATGCTTGTGCATTCTACAATGATCACTCTGTATTGGACGAGTTTTCTGGTGTAGTGTATGAAGATAATGAAGGAGTAAAAGTTGCAAACGCACTAGCGAATAACAAGGCAATGTTCCTTAAAAATCACGGTCCCTTAACTGTTGGCCAGACTGTTGATGCTGCTGCATTTTGGTTTATTACGCTTGAGCGTTCTTGCCAAGTTCAATTACTTGCGGAGGCAGCAGGGATTGTCAATCCGATCCCTGCAGAGTATGCTGCTAACACCGCCAAGCAGGTAGGAAGAGATATCGATGGTTGGGAAAACTTCCAGCCGCTATGGGAAATGATTGTAAGTGACGAACCGGATCTATTGGATTAATCTATCTTCATCCTTTGTCATCTGTCATAAAAAGGGGGTCAGCTTATGTATTCCAAACAATTCATTCGTGGAATGCGTTTGAAGCGGGACATAGTTCCATCTTTTGAACACTATCCCTTTCATTTACCTAGTATCAATACACTCACTGAGTTGGATTTTCATCCTAATGTGACGTTTTTCGTTGGAGAGAACGGGATGGGGAAATCTACATTACTTGAGGCAATCGCAGTTTCTTTTGGTTTTAATCCAGAAGGCGGTTCACTGAACTTCAATTTTTCCACTTACGATTCTCATTCTATCTTAGATGAATATATCACACTCATAAAAGGCGTTTCCCGACCGAAAGATGGATTTTTTCTGCGTGCAGAAACTTTCTACAACTTGGCGACGACAATTGAAGAGCTCGATCATGCACCTGGTACGAGTCCTCGGATTATAGACAGCTTTGGAGGGACATCATTACATGAACAGTCTCATGGCGAATCATTTTGGTCGACTTTCATTCATCGTTTTAGGGGTAATGGCATCTACTTACTGGATGAACCAGAAGCTGCATTATCACCTATGCGTCAACTTTCCATGCTAAGTAGGATTCACGATTTAGTGGGTGAAGAATCACAGTTCATGATCGCAACACATTCGCCCCTTCTATTATCTTATCCAGGTGCAAAAATTATCGAATTTACAGATGAAGGTGCATATGAAACGACATTGGAACAGACAAGTCACTACCAGATTATGAAGCAGTTTTTTGACGACAAAGATCGAATGCTACATTATTTGCTAAAATGACTATATATCACTAAAAAGCGATTATTCTCTCGGAAATAATCGCTTTTTGACATTACTTATTTTCTTTTTCTGCTTGCTTTCGTGCATCTTTTTTAATTTCTTCTACTTGTTTTTCAGCTTTTTTTGCTGCTTCATTGGCTAGTTTTGCTGAACTTTTTTCATTATCATTTCCAGGTGTATCTGCATAACTTTTCGTCATTTTCCACACTCCTGTCTAATTGAATGACTATATTATTCCCCGAAAACGTGAAATAAAACGCGCTTTTTAAATTCCTTGTTTTTTCATGCTACAATAAGGGTACTACCTAAGGAAGGTGGACTACTTGTGCCTAAAAAATTGTCTATCTATTTGCTAATGCTTGTCATTGGTTTTACATTTCTATTTTTAGCGATTTTTCTGGATTTACCCGAGAAATTAAAATGGTTCTTTTTAGCGGTTGCTGTCATATTAAATGTGACGAGTGCTGTAGCTGCTATGAGAATGGGCTTAAAAGAAATGAAACCTGACAACAGATAAAAATGATAGTTGCAGAAAGAGGAGCTGCCTATGAAGCGTTCTGCTAGTTACCGTATTACACGCATTGTATGGATGGCAATCGTATTTTTCACTCAAATAATATTATTTCAAAGACGCCATCGAGGTAATTTTACACCTACCGTCACCAATCAGTGGAATACGCTGGTTACAAACCAAGCAAAAGTCTACAAAAAGACAGCACTTGAATTAGGTGGGTTACTTGTCAAACTAGGGCAGTTCCTTTCTACACGTGCAGACATCATGCCCGCATCATTCATTGCAGAATTAGAAGGCCTTACTGATCAAGTTACACCGGTTCCTTCTGATAAGGCATTACAATTGCTAGACGATGAATGGGAAAAACCTCACAGCGAATATCTAAAGGATATTACATCAAAGCCTGTAGCATCTGCATCCATTGGCGAAGTTTATAAAGCAGTTTTACATAATGGTTCAGAAGTCGCCATAAAAATTCAACGTCCCGATATCGAGCGTATTTTACGTGCAGATTTTAAGGCCGTACGAATTGTCATTTGGCTGGCTAAGAAGGTATCTTCCGTAGGCAAACAAATCGATTTAGATTTATTGTATCAAGAAATGACAGATGTGATAGGCGCAGAACTAAACTTTGTTGAAGAAATGAAGAACGGACGAGGTTTCGCTGAACGATTTCCCGACATGGCAGGGGTCAAGTTCCCAGTTTATTATGATGAATATACAACTAAAAAGGTTCTTGTAATGGAGTGGATAGAAGGCTCCAAAATAACTGACATTCCATTTCTGGAAAAACATCATATCGATCGTAAAAAATTATCTGACCGCTTGTTTCGTTTGTTCTTAGAACAAATTCTTGAAGGTGGTCAATTCCATGCTGATCCTCATGGTGGCAATATACTCATACGTTCAGATGGGACGCTTGTATTGATTGATTTCGGTATGGTCGTCAATATTACACAGGAAAATGCAGATGCAATGTTCGTAGTTACAGAAGGTGTCATCTTCAAGCAATACGATAGAGTTATCGATGGCTTAGAAAAGATGAACTTCTTACTACCCAACGCGGATCGAAAAGTGCTGGCCAATGCTATCGAGAAAGTCGTAAAAGCATACGAATCACATGATTTATATGATATGAATGGGCTCGTTGTGGAGAATCTTCTCCAGGATCTGCAAGTCATTGTCCGAACACAACCTGTACAAATGCCAGCTGACTTTGCTTTTCTTGGTCGCGCAGTATCCGTATTTGTTGGTGTTCTCTATATACTAGATCCCACAATCGATTTACTCGCAATCACTAAACCACGTTTAGTGGAATGGGCTAAGCAGAAGAGTAAAGAAAAAAATCCGTTTACTAATCCTAAAGAGTTTCAACGCTCGTTATTAAACGGTGTAGGGCAGATTCGCAGTTTTGGACCGAGAATCTCTTCCTTTTTGGAGCAACCTGCAGCAATCCATAGCTATTTGAAACAACGCGATATAGACCATCGCAAATTCCAAATAAAGATGCAAAACCGTTTATTCGCAGGTATTATGGCAGTGGGTTCTTTCGGTACTCTTGCGTATAGTTTACTTGACGATTATTCTACATTGGCAATAGGTTCAAGTATTGTTCTAGTGATTTCTTTCTGGCGATATCGTCGACTAGAAAATTAAAAAACTCAGAGTTTATAATAAACTCTGAGTCTTTATTATGCATTCATTCGCTTTTGTACATAGGTCTTTAACCCATCTACTGAATAGACATCTCGTTTCGGTATAATATATGCGCTAACAGTACTAGTGTAGATATAAAAGTACTCAGCATCTTCAATCAGATTCTTTACCCCAATCCATTGTACATTCGTTTCACCAACTACTGTTTTATCGTGTATACCCGCCTTGTTCATGTTCATTGTATGCTTCCCAACAAGACCTTCATTTTTTCCACCTTTCAGCATCTTACGTACTTGTCGCGTGATGTGGAAATAGAAATACTTTGGATATAACATCACCCATAAAATAACGGTCAAACCAAATGTCGCAAACAGCGGACCTCTTGGCATGTCTGTAAAAACAGACAAAAAGTAAGCAAACAATAAAAATATGAGTGGGGATATATATCGTTGCCATTGTAGTGAGTTTTTTCCTACCTTAGAATTTTTCACATGGTATAAATTAAATGCAACAACATCTTCCTCGGTCAATGCATACTCAATCTCCATCTGTTCCTCCTGCTAAGTGTGCCGTATCATTCAACAATACACAACTTTTCTTTTCTACATCTAACACTGTTAAGGAAGTGTTATCGATCTTTACAGCATAATTTTCATCTTCCATTAGTGCAACAACTATTCGTTTAATAAAACTTCCATGACTGACGAAGAGTAGACGCTGATTAGGAAACTTTTGAACCTGTTCATTCACAAATTCAAGACCTCTAGCCACTACACTCTCTCCAGTCTCAAATTGTAAATCTAATTCTTTCCATAGTGGTCCCCACTTCTGCTGGCGCTCTTGTTCCGTCGTACCTTCAATCATTCCGCCACTTCGCTCACGCAGACGGTGATCTTCTATCACTTCTATCCCAGACTGTTCTGCAAGTAGATCCGCCGTTTGCCTAGCGCGGGTCATTGGGCTCGTGAAAATGATATCCCAATCTTCTTCTGCCAAGCGTGATGCTAGCATCTTCGCAGCCTCTATACCTTCCTCGTCTAAAGGAATATTCGAACTCCCTTGTGCGCGACCTTCTTTATTCCAAGCAGTCACACCGTGTCGAACAAAACCTACGATGGTCAATGAAATCCCTCCTAGATATTAGGTCTGAAAGCTGGTGTTCTTTTAATCCATAAATAATTAAGTGCTACTCCAAGCATTAATACAAACGCACCGAAATAGAAAGGATAATCTACATCGACATCGAACAACGCTCCACCTATGATCGGTCCAAACACATTTCCAATACTAGTGAACATCGAGTTCATACCGCCAACAAATCCCTGTTCATTGCCAGCAACTTTAGATAAATAAGAAGTGGCTGCAGGTCGTATTAAATCAAATCCTACAAAGATAATCATCGTAACGGCCAATACAGCAAAATAACTCTGTACGAACGTCGCGAGGAAGACTAAAATCGAAGAAAAGATCAGACAAAAGAAAATCAAACGTTTCTCCCCTATTGTCCTGGCAAGCTTATCGAATAACAGTACTTGCGCAACAGCCCCAACTAGACCGCTTCCTGTAATGATGATTGCAATATCTTTTGGTGTAAATCCAAATTTATGATCCACAAACAAACTAAAAATCGATTCAAATGATGCGAGACCAAAAGATAGTATTAAAATAATGATAAAAACGATGAAATAATGACGGGCAAAAATCCTCTTTAATCCAGGCTTAGTTACATCCTCTGCCACCGCTTCCTGATATCGTTCAGGTTCACGCAAAGCGATAAAAGAAAAAATCGCTGCGACCAAGGCAAGCCCACCTGCAAAGAAGAAAGGAACCCGCGTGCCATATCCAGCTAAAAATCCACCAATACCCGGCCCTAATATAAAGCCTGTGGAAATCGCAGCAGACATAAAACCTAACGCCTTAGAGCGTGTTTCCATCGTCGTAATATCCGCAATAAACGCCGTAACAGCTGGCATAATGAAAGCCGCACTGACTCCACCCAAAATTCGGGAAGCAAACAGCACTGGCAATGTTTGTCCTACACCAAATAAAAACTCTGATGAACTAAAAATGATCAAGCCGATGACAATCATCTTTTTCCGACCAAATGTATCGACCCATCTTCCTGATAAAGGAGAAACTAGCAACTGCGCCATGGCAAAAATTGCAACCATATAGCCCACCACTGTACCTGTTATATGTAATTCATTCATTAATCTAGGCATGACAGGAATGACTAATCCAATTCCTAAAAAGGCGATCAGTAAATTCGTCAACAGTAGCCCTAATGTGATAGATTCCTTTTTCATTTACTCTCTCCTACGTTCATTCTATGTTGATATTGGAACATCATAGCAAGCGCGGAATGAAGTTACAAGAAGAAAAGATTCGACAGTTTATTGATTTCACCACTTTATTTTCAAAAAATGCCGAATGAGATGTTGACGTGCATTTTCATGTAGTGGCCAGCTTTCAATTTCAGTCAAAATTTGATCTCGCGTGCTAAACCCTTTGACGAAACCATTTAATCTTGCAGCAAATGTTGAACCTATTAACGATTCTTCAGAAGCATATAGAGGATCTAACTGCTCCAAAACATTTGGGTAGCGCTTCAAATAGTATTTCTGATGACGTGATTCAGCTAGTGTGAATCGTTCTAATTTCGTGACTTCCGTTTCAATCTGCTCCCCAAGCTCTTTCTCCATTTCATATCTCACTTGAATAATCATCTGTTTTTGTTCATCAGTACGATAACGCAATGAAGAGATGTATTGTTGTCCTTTATATTGATCTCGATTAGGATAGTGATTACGCCAAAAATGAAGTAGTATTTCTTCGTATGAAATAATCTTCGGATCGTAATCGATTTCCACCGTTTCAGTATGATCTCCGATTGTCTTGTAAGTGGGGGCAACCGTAGTACCGCCTGCATAGCCCACCCTTGTCCTTATTACACCCTGTAAGCTACCGAAGCGTGCTTCAGGACCCCAAAAACAGCCCATTCCAAATGTTGCAGTTTCCATTTCGCCGTTCTGTACTAGTTCTTTTTCCATTTCACTGATAGTTAGCAAGTCGAAACACTCCTCCATATTAATCTCACTATAATGGAAATATAAATATAAAAAAGAGCCCATGTAAAGGTGGACTCTGTAAGAAACGCATCAAGATTTCTTGTGCTTTTTCCAATCATCTTCAAGCATACTATATACGATTAAGTCATGATAATGATCATACAAGTACTCGCCATCACGAATGATTCCTTCTTTCTTAAACCCTAATCGTTCAGGAATCGCCCGACTTTTTTTATTTTCCGTACCACAGCGAATTTCCACACGATGTACATTGTATTCGTCAAAAGCATAGTCGAGCAGTGAGGATACCACAGCATGCATAATACCTTTTCCTTGATATGCCTCTGCTAGCCAAAAACCAATACTTGTTTGCTTATTTGCATAGTTTACTGAATGAAATCCTGCGAAGCCAGCTAGGTTTCCTTTATATAGAATCCCCGCTTGAAATCCATCTTCTTCAGCAAATTGCTGTAACCAAGCTTCAATAATAGGACCGTACTGATCCGCATCAGTCATTGAATCCACCCACGGCAACCACTCCCGTAGATATTCTCTTGACTCATCCACCAAGGCAAACAAAACTTCTGCGTCTTTCTGTCCTACAAGTTTTAATGAAATATCCTCTGATACTTGATGCACGAACATATCCTAACCCCTTTCTCCAGTAGTTACTTCTCCCTATTCCCTTCTATCATATATCTACTTTAAGTCTGTCGGAAAAGAAAGTCAACTTAGGTATTTGGAATAGTAAGAGAATGAAAGGAATATCGTGATTACATATTTTATGCGATTTTAGTATTTCCTAGCAAGGCTTTATTCATCGCGGATCTCTAACCCCAACATTGAGGCGAATTGAATTGCTTGTAAAGAGGATACAATACAACCTTCCAATTCTTTTATTGATACAGTCATACTTTCGAATTCTGAGGTTCTAATCTCCACACCTTTTAAAGGTGTTTCGTCAAAACTGGCAGAATCCAGATTGCTTTTTATAAAGTATGTGTGTTTTAGTTTACAATCAAAGAAATCTGCGTCTTTCACCTGACATTTGTCGAACCAGACTCTTTCCCATTTTGCATGAACAAACGCAGAAAGGTTACATATACATTCCTCAAACAAGACGTCGGTGAATCGAGAATTCGTAAAGTTCACACCGAGCATTTTGCAATTATGAAAGCTTACGCGATGAATGCTTATTCCGGTCAAGTCTGCATTAGAAAAATCACAGTTTTCAAACCGAACATCTGTAACAAAAAGTTCTGGTAGAAAAGCTCCTTGAAAACTTGAATTCTTAATGAGCATGCTAGTAAATTGAACACGCTCAATTGTTTGCCCGTCGAGTCTTTCATCAACTATACATGCATTCTGCAAAAAGGGATCTTCATCATGTCGTACATCTTGTAGCTGCACGGATAGTAAGTGATCAGGAATTCTAGGTTGATTGCGTTTCATTATATTTTCTCCTTTTCTTCAGGCTTTCTCAAAAGAATTACGGCCCAGTAAATGGTACTATTATAAAAAGAGGTGACGATAATGGAAATTAATAATCAAGCACGCAAAGAATTATTAGCGCAAGTAGAAAAGCTATCAGATGAAAAAATCAATCAAAAGCCTTCTGAAAACGAATGGTCCATCAAACAACTTTTGGAACATCTGTATTTGATGGAAGGCGGAGTCACTAAAACCATTCAGAAACAGCTCGCTTCCGATGAGCAGAATATCACAACAGACAAGCCGATCCAGCTCACAGTAGATCGCTCAACCAAAGTAGAAGCACCTGACTTCGCTACACCGACAGATGACTATTCTACGCTAGATGAGTTAAAGTCTAAGCTTTCTGCCACTCATACCGCTTTACGTGAAGTTGCCAAAAGCGCAACAGAAGATCAATTAGCAGTGAAATCTTATCCGCACCCTGTTTTTGGCGAAATGAGCCTTACACAGTGGATTCCATTTATCGGCTATCACGAGTTACGTCATATTGAGCAAATTAAAGAAGTTAAAAACCAAATCGGTATCTGAAAAAAACCCCCACTATCACACTTCTGTATAGTGGGGGTCACTTTATTTTCCTTCAATATAAAAAATCGCTTGTTGAATACTTGAATATGTTTTCAACTCTTGATTCGGATCTTTAGCTGCCACCAACTTACGCGCCAGATCCGGAGAGACTCCCGTGAGATATAAACTGCTGCCCATGAGCTCCAAAACTTGTTGTATTTCCAAAAGCCGTTCTATAGAAGTTTCTTCATGCCAATAGAGACCTGTAACATCAACCATTACATGATCCACTTCTTGAGAGTGGACAAAACTACTTAACTTTTTGATTAGCAAATCAAATCGTTCTTCATTCATCTGACCGATTAGCGAAACAGCTGCTAAGTTATCGTAAATCATCATAATAGGAAGCATAAGCTGTTCAATCTCATGATCTTTGCTGTGAAGTTCTTCTATTTGTTTGTATTGTACAGAAACGTCTGTCTGTGTTCCAATAAAGAAATTCCTACCTTCAATAGTAATAGGACGGATGCTTAAGCGATTCCAAAATAGACTACCGTCCTTTTTATAGTTTTTTAATACAACTGTAAGAGGATTCCTTTCTGCTACCGCTCTTCTAACTTTCATCACAGTAGACGGATCCGTATCCTCTCCTTGTAGAAATCTGCAATTACGCCCCAATACCTCATCTTCGGTATAGCCCGTCATCGTTTCAAATGTTTTGTTTACAAAAATAATAGGGTTGTCATCTTGTGATGCATCTGTCACGATTGCTGAAACTCTACTTCCATTAATCAATGCTTCCATTAACTGTTTTTGTATCGCGTCTGCTAAATTCTTTATTTTTCACACATCCCGTCGTTTTCAATAGATTCTTTTATTTATAGTAGCATATTCTTCTATATAAGACTTGGAAACTAGAGTAATCTATCTGCATTAACAGAAATATCTATAAATATCCCAGTGAACACGGTGATTTACTTGAAGATTTTTTCAACCGATAGAAGAAAAAACTCCCCTGACTTTTCATACGTCAGAGGAGTTTCTATCTTATACACGTGCAACTTGCATCTCGTTAAATTCTTTTTCTGAGCACAATACAAAGTGTTCAGGAGCAACTTCACGAAATTCCACTTTATCCTCTGGTTCGTATTGATGATCTTTCGGATTATACGGATGGCGTACACGTGAACGCTCATAAATTGGGTCCGGTAAAGGGATTGCTGACAGTAGAGACTTCGTATATGCATGCATCGGATTTCGGTATAATTCATCCGCTGGAGCCATCTCTACCAGTTTACCAAAGTACATTACACCAATGCGATCGGAGATATATTTAACCATTGATAAATCGTGGGCAATAAATAAATACGTCAAGCCCTTCTCTTCCTGTAATTCCTTCAACAAGTTTACGACTTGCGCTTGAATAGAAACGTCGAGTGCCGATATTGGCTCATCCGCAATGATGAATTCGGGATCTACGGCTAATGCACGAGCAATTCCGATACGTTGACGCTGTCCACCTGAGAACTCATGAGGGTAACGTTCAGCGTGCTCACGATTCAATCCTACAGTTTCAAGCAAATCAATTACTCGTTGCTTGCGATCGGCTTTGCCTTTTACTAGACCATGTATATCGAGTCCTTCAGCGATAATATCTAGGACTTTCATTCTCGGATTCAATGAAGCATAAGGATCTTGGAAAATCATTTGCATCTTTCTATTCAATGCGTGATTTTCTTTTTTACTTTTAGGTGCATGAACATCTACACCATTATAAAGAACTTGACCAGCTGTGGCATCATATAGTCGGATCATAGTACGCCCTGTTGTGGATTTACCACAACCTGACTCCCCTACTAAACCGAATGTTTCTCCACGTTTAATAGTGAAGCTAATATCATCAATCGCACGTACTTCAGTTGATTTCCCAGCGTTAAAATATTGTTTCAAATTACGTACTTCAATTAAATTATCTGACATCACACAGTACCTCCCGTCTGTTCAACATAGTACCGGCTACCCTTAAATGTTTTCATACGTTCAATCACAAGCGCTGGCGGTTCAACCTGTGGTGCTTGCGGGTGCAATAACCATGTCGCAGCGTAATGTGTATCACTCACTTTAAAGAACGGAGCCCGACGTTCCATATCAATCTTCATGGCATATTCGCTCCGCAACGCGAAAGCATCACCTTTTGGAGGATTCAATAAATCAGGCGGTGTTCCCGGAATCGCATAAAGTTTTTGATCCGCCAAATCCATGGACGGCATAGAGCTTAGCAATCCCCAAGTATATGGGTGTTGTGGATTATAGAAGATTTCATCCACAGTGCCTATTTCAACAATTCGACCACCATACATAACTGCTACTCGGTCTGCAACGTTTGCTACAACGCCTAGGTCGTGCGTGATAAATATGATAGATGTATCAGTCTTTTTCTGGATTTCTTTCATTAACTCTAGAATTTGCGCTTGAATCGTTACATCTAGTGCCGTAGTTGGCTCATCTGCGATCAGCACTTTCGGGTTACATGCTAGCGCAATTGCGATAACAATACGCTGGCGTTGCCCACCTGAAAATTGATGCGGATACATTTTATAACGATTTTCTGCATTAGGAATGCCTACAAGATTCAATAACTCAATCGTCTGCTTGCGTGCTGCTGACTTGTTCAGCTTCTGGTGTTTCAAGATGGGTTCCATAATTTGTCTACCAATTGTCATAGTCGGGTTTAATGAAGTCATCGGATCCTGGAAGATCATCGAAATATCTTTCCCACGAATCTTTTGCATATCTTTTTCAGGGATCTTCGTTAGATCTTTTCCTTCAAATAAGATTTCTCCATTTTTATATTCTGCACTCGACTCCGGAAGAAGTCGCATGATCGATTTCGTTGTTACTGATTTACCTGATCCCGACTCACCTACGATTGCGAGCGTTTCACCTTTGTGTAAATCAAAGTTTACACCACGGATAGCTTTCACTTCACCTGCAAATGTATGGAAGGAAAGCTCGAGGTCTTTTACTTCTAATATTTTTGTCAACTTGCTCTCCTCCTCTTAATCTTTCATTTTAGGATCTAGTGCATCACGCAGTCCATCACCAATCAAGTTAAATGCAATCATGAGAACACTGATCACAATAGCCGGGAACAATAAGACGTATGGTTGATTCTCCATCACTTTATATCCGTCATTGATCAATGTACCTAATGAAGCAGCTGGTGGCTGAAGTCCAATTCCGATAAAGCTGAGAAACGCTTCAAAGAAAATGGCATTTGGAATCGTGAACATTGTATTGATGATAATAATTCCAAGCATATTCGGCAACAAGTGCTTTGTAATGATTTTGCCATCCTTGGCACCTAGCGTACGTGAAGCCAAAACGAATTCCTGGGATTTATATTTTAATGTTTGTGCTCGTACAATCCGCGACATCCCTATCCAACCGGTTATGGTTATTGCGACAATTATCGCAGTTATTCCTGGGTCCATAATCATAATCATCAAAATGACGACAATTAATGTAGGTATACCGATCAATATCTCAACAATCCGTTGCATGATGTCATCTGTTCGTCCACCAAAGTATCCGGAAATCCCACCATATGCTACCCCTATAACCATATCAATAGCCGCGGCTACGAATGCGATGAATAGTGATACACGAGAACCTTCCCAAAGTCGTGTAAATAAATCACGACCAAGTCCATCTGTACCAAACCAATAATACTCGTCAACTTTCTTCATCTCGTATAAATTGACAGTTTTCCCTGCCAATTTACCGTCCCCATCAAAAAGTCCTGTTGCTTCAATACCAGGAATTTTAGGTGGTAAGTTTGCGTGACGTAAGTTTTGCGTGTCGCCCGCATGCCCGTTTAAATGTGGACCGATTAATGCCATTAGTATAACTAATAGAAGAACGACCATACTGATAATAGCTGCTTTATTTTTACGGAGTCCTAACC
Organism: Sporosarcina ureae; assembly: GCF_029267015.1. Classification (GTDB taxonomy): domain Bacteria; phylum Bacillota; class Bacilli; order Bacillales_A; family Planococcaceae; genus Sporosarcina; species Sporosarcina ureae_D. The sequence goes on from NZ_JARIEA010000060.1 coordinate 15,068, forward strand.
ATGCATCTTGCCAGAAACTCAAACTTGGTTTCTCTATACGTTCGGAATGATGTGCGTCAATGGTCACTCGCTCAAAATCTTCTGGTGTTAATTTTTCTTGTTCGTTTTCAATACGCATTATCCCTTACCTCCAGACACGCGGATACGTGGATCGATAACCCCGTATAAAATATCCACAATAAAAATAACTACAATAAGGAAGGCTGAGAACATTAATGTCGTACCCATGATCGTTGCATGGTCATTCGTCATGATAGACGATACGAATTGCTCACCAATTCCTGGAATAGCAAAAATTTGTTCTACTACTAGTGAACCTGTTACCAAACCAGCTGCAAGTGGTCCAAGAACCGTGATTAAAGGAATTAATGCATTTCGGAATGCGTGTTTGAAAGCAATTTCAAAGCCATTGGCACCTTTTGCTTTTGCTAAAATAATATAATCTGAATTCAATACTTCTATCATCTCAGTCCGTATAAAGCGCGCGGATAGGGCTAGTGGCCCCATAGCGAGTGCAAGCGATGGCAGGACACTTGACTTCCAACCGTCATTCCACAAACCGACCGGTAATAGATGCCACTCTGAAGCAATCCAATATTGCAACAATGATGCAAACACAAAGGACGGAATGGAAATACCGAGTATCGCTAAAAAGGTGCTTCCGTAATCCCAGAATGTATTATGCTTCAAAGCGGCAAGCATACCTAGTAGGATTCCGACAATAGTCCCGAAGACCATCGCTTGCGCTCCCAAGATTAAAGAAGGTTTTAATCTAGTAGCCAATAAATCGTTGACACTTTTACCTTTAAATACAAAGGACGTCCCCAAGTCACCTTTAGCCAAATTTTTCATATAGATTGCATACTGCACAGGCTTAGGCTTATCGATTCCATATTTTTTTTCAACAATTGCTTTTTGTGTATCATTCAACTTATTGTAAGAAGCAATTGGTGAACCTGGCAATGTCTGCATGAGGAAAAAAGAGGCAGTTGCAATTAAAAACAACGTTATAAACATATATACTATGCGTTTTCCAATATACTTAACCACGGTACGTTACACCTCCAAAAGAGTTTCTTACTTTACTTATTAGTAATCACTTGACATTTTTCGACAAAATACTTTTTAAATATTGCAACTATTTGCTGTTACTAAAAAGAGAGTATATGGAATACAGATCCCCATATACTCTCCCCTATTAAACTCAAGACTTTACAACGTTACTATTACTTACCTGAAATATACGCCCACTTGAAGCTATAGTCTGCTCCGAATGGATGATCAACTAAGCCTTTGAAGTGTGGCTTATGCAAGAAGATCAAACCACGTTGGTAAATTGGTGCAATTGCAGCGTCATCATCAAGTAGAATTTTCTCAGCTTTTGCGAATGCTTCATAACGCTCCTCAGGCTTAAGAGCCAATTCGCCTTTAGAATCTTCAATCAATTTATCGTACTCAGGATTAGAGTAAGACATCAAGTTGTTTGTACCATCTGTTACAAATAGATCCAAGAATGAAATCGGATCCTGGAAGTCTGGTCCCCAACCTGATACTTGAATATCATAGTCTTGGTTGCCATCCAAATCCAAACGTACGGAGAATGGTACTTCTTTCAACGAAATTTTAAGTCCTTCTAGGTTACCTTCTAATTGAGACTTGAAGTACTCGTCCATTTTCTTAGAAAGTTCAGTGTCGCCACCAAGAATTTCTAGATCAAGAGATTCAACACCTAGTTCTTCAAGACCTTTTTTCCAATGATCTTGTGCTTCTTCCACATTGTACTCTAAGTGGTTTCCGCTTAATTCACGGAAGTCTTTTTCATTTTCATCAAATGCAAAGTTTGTTGGTACTAAGAAGTTTGCAGCTAATGATCCGTTAGCTAGTACTACATCTACCATATCTTCCTTTTCGAAAGATTTAGCAATAGCTTTACGGATGTTTTCGTTCGCAAGTGGTGTTTCTTTACCATCACGCTCTTGGTTAAACTTGAAATAGAATACAGATGTTTCTGGTTGAATAACTGCTTCTTCATCATCACGGTATTGCATAGCTAGGTCACCAGAAACTCCGGCACGATCTAATTTACCATCTTGATAAAGTTTAATTGCAGTTGCAGAATCTTTTACAACGTTTACGTGAATTTCATTAAGTTTAACGTTTTCTGCATCCCAGTAATTTTCGTTCTTAACATAAGTCCAGCTATCGCCTGTTCCATCCCATTTAGTTAAAACGAATGGTCCATTTGAAAGAAGGTTATCAGAGTTTGTTGCAAATGCATCCGCTTTAGAAGCTACAAACTCTTCTTTAAGTGGATAGAAAGTTCCAAATGACATAAGTGACAAGAAATATGGTACTGGACGCTCAAGTTTAACTTCAAACGTCTTCTCGTCTATAGCTTTAACGCCAAGCTCAGATACTTCCATTTTTTCTTCAGAGATTGCTGTTGCATTTTCTACTACACCAGACATCATGAATGGTCCGTAAGGTGAACCAGTTGCTGGATCAATTGCACGCTGCCAAGCATAAACGAAATCGTTAGCTGTTACAGGTGTTTCATCAGCCCACATTGCATCACGAATTTTGAATGTATAAGTCAATCCATCTTCACTTACTTCAGCTTCTTCAGCAGCCATTGCAGGTTCTGCGATATTTTCTTGGTTTAAACGGTATAAACCTTCGTTGATATTGTTCAACACGTTGAAGCCAACTGCGTCTTCCACGATTGATGAGTCAACAGATGGGATAGCAGCAGATTCAGCTAAGTATAATACTTGCTCAGCATCTGGCTCTCCTTCTTCGTCTTTGGCATGCTGTTTTTCTTCTGGTTCTTCAGTTGCCGCTTCCTTGTCCTTGTCGTCCCCGTCTGCTGCTGGCTTTTCTTCGTCTTTCGAACCGCCACATGCAGCTAAGAACATACTTAGCACTAACGTTAGTGCCATTAATAAAAGCCACTTATTACTCTTCAAATTGTTGACCTCCCCTTGATGTTTTTGAAGTACTAACTTTTTCATTATACAAGAAAAACTTATGAATGTAAACGCTAACAACAATATTATCTTAATTTTAAACTATTATTGAAGATTCTACACATTCTTACTCATTTCTTGTATGATAGACAGTAGCTATCAACATTAATTATGAAAAGAAGGACTTCTATGAAACGTAATAGTATTGTATTTCTCATATCGCAGCTGGTGATTATTATTTCTGCCTATTCAGTATACGGTAAAATCTCATTATTAGGCTATATTAATGCTTCCTTTTTCGTCAGTGGTATTCTGTTATTCTTTGGTGGGCTTGTGTTTGTCGTCCGTACTGGATTCTTCGACTTCTTCATGACGAGTTCGCGTAAAGTGTTTGCTAGAAAAGGTCAAAGAGAAGCTATCGAATCTATGCGTGCTCCATCCGAAGTTATGTCGGCGAGTCCCGCTTGGTTCTTCATTGCAGGTATGCCAACCTTCATTTTTATGATTTTGGCGCTTGTTTTATATTATCTATAAAAAAATCTCGGTACTTCCTTCATAGGAAATACCGAGATTTTTAATTTACTGATATATTTTATAACTCATCGCCATTACTAGTTATTTTGTTCTCGCGCATTTAAAAACTTTGATTATTTACGATCTTCTACCTCAAGTTTACTACCATCGTTGAATTTGATTTCTACTTCGAATTTTTCATAATCCGCTTGAAGATCAAAAGCGTCTAGTATACGATCAATCGTTTCTTGCTGTGAGCTATCTTTGGTCACATCTAGATTTTTCACTTTTGAATATACATCATCAAATGCTTCCTGACCTTTTAAATAGATTTCATTTAGTTCATCTTCTACTTTAGCTTTTATTGGTTCATTTTCATCTTGTTCAATTTCTGCTTCATACTCTTTGTCTTTCCCGTATGAAACATCTAATTCGATCTCTTTAAATGAAAGCTTGTCCATGTCGGCTTGCATATTTCCCGTCGCCGAGTCAGTTGAAGAATCTGTTGTAGTATCTGGTACAACTTCATCAGTATTTTGATCCGTATCACCAGTAGCTGGTTCTAGCGGTTGCTCTACCGGTGGATTGGTTGCATTAGAGTTTTCTTCTACCTTATCATCTGTCGCATTCGTTCCACATCCCGCCAACGCAAGTGCCATTACTGATACTCCTGTTATTACTAAATGTTTCATAAAAATATTCCTCCTAAACGTCGTATTATTCTTATTGTTACCCTTTTTGCTACTTTCTAATCGGTTAGTTTTATTTAATGAAGGGTATGTTGGTAAGTAAAGGAGTGTTTTCGAATGAATAATCAGAATCCCTTGACTGCTAAAGAAGCAATTGATTCAATTGAGTCAGCTGTACATACGGAAAGTAGTTTGCGACGTGCGCACGCGACCGGCGTCGCATTTGATGCAACTTTTCAACCAACTGGGGCTGCAGTACCTTGGACAACAGCTACTCATCTACAGCAAACCGAAGTTCCTGCTGTTGTACGTTTTTCTCACAGTTCTACGAGCCTAACCCCCAATGAACGTCTGAATCCAATTAAAGGAATGGCAGTGCGCTTTCAATTACCTGATGGTACATTTACAAACCTGACTATGGTTAATATACCAATCTTCATTAGTAAAACTCCAGAAGCCTTTATTCGTCTAATACAGGCATTTGATTCAAGCAGTACATGGTCACAACGAATAGATGCTCTGATGCACGATACTGAGTACAAAGCATTTGCTTCCATTTTAAAAGAGCTCCAACCGTTTCGTAATTTCGAAACCCTTCATTACTATTCTATTCATGCGTATTTTTTGAAGAATGTTGACTTAGAGAGACAAGCCGTGCGATTTGAATGGCAACCTCTGCCTCAAAATGATTTTGATACGGAAGGCCACTCTATGGAAAATGAACTCATTCATAAAGTAGAACAAGGACGTCCTGTACGTTTTCGCTTACTTATGCAATTAGCTGAACAAGGAGATCAAACGAATGACCCCACTATCGCTTGGCCGAATGACCGAAAGAAAATTGAAGCAGGAACTCTGACACTGAACTCTCTTCGTGCAGATAACGCAGAAGCCTTCGTTTTCGATCCAACAGTTACTATAGAAGGAATAGAATGTAGCGATGATCCGGTATTACTATTTCGCTCTGCTGCGTACGAGGAATCCGCCAAGAGACGTGGCGTAAAGAAAAAAGGTTAACAAATCTCTAAAAAATCTTAGATGAATAGTTATTATGCTGTATTCGTTTTTACTATTTTCACTAAAAATTTTTCATTAAAAAGGTTAGTGAAATGTGTTTTTTGAAGACGTGAAAGTCTATAGTCATTCAGAAAATCAAGCTCTTTCACTATCGTCAATACAAAGCTATGCTATCCTTGATTTTTTCATTATGTTTTTGTTAAACTATTGACGTGTCAATTCAAAGAACGAACCAAACTCAAATTCCGATATGAATAAGAACGTGTTGGCTAAGCTAGCAGAAGGGGTTGACTATTTACTACAAGGAGCTGATGTGTATGACAACAGAAGAAGAAAAAACATTATATACTATAGAAGAAGAGGAAACGGAAAAGGATTATTCCTTAGATCGTGTACCTTTAGAAGACCGCACTAAAAGTTGGCTTAGCATTACGAACATCACGTTCGGGATCGCGACTGCCATCTTTTATTTTCAAATGGGCAGCGTCATGGCTTTGCAATTCGGTGCACCAAACGCTATTGTGTCCGCAATCTATGCCATAATTGTAGCGGGCTTACTCGGTACCGTGATTGCCTACTTATCGGCTAAGTCCGGGATGAATGTGAATCTATTATCACGCGGAGGCGGATTTGGCTATATCGGCTCATCGCTAACATCATTGATTTACGCCTCAAACTTTATTATGTATTGTGCATTTGAAGGATTAATTCTTGTATCGGCTGTGCACATTTTCATGCCTGACTTTCCGAAGTGGATTTTGATTGTCGTCTTTGGGACACTTGTCATTCCCTTGAATTGGTTCGGTATTGAGCAGCTAGACAAGCTTCAAAAATGGTCTATGCCAGTGTTTCTTGTGTTTCTTGTTGCGGCTATTGTTTTATCATTTATTAAACCGGCTGTTTATACAGGTTCTGTTTTTTCGTATATGCCTGAAGGCGTAGAATTTGGTGGAACAGCATTATTGTTCTGTATCGGAATGCATAATGGAATCATGGGATTGACTGCTTTACTCGCATCAGACTATGCCCGTTTCTTAAAACCATCCGATCGAAAATTTGGTTCAATTGCGATTGGCTTCATTCCTCAAATTTTCTGTTACGGTGTAATGGGTGGACTTGGAATTTGGTTTGGTGTACGTTTCTTGGAAAAAGATCCAGGTGTATATATCGTACTATTGCTAGGTATTGGTGGAGCTTTGTTTACGATGCTCACACAGTTACGAATTAATGTAACCAATATTTACAGCAGTTCCCTATCGCTATCAAATTTCTTCGAAAACGTATTCCGTTTCACTCCGGGACGCAGATTCTGGGTAGTCGTCTCAGCTGTAAGTGCTATATTACTGATGCTTGGTGGAATCGTAGATCATCTAGATACGGTCATGACATTCCAGGGTGTTTTCCTATTTTCGTGGGCTGCTATTCTAGTGACGGATGCATTGGTCGTCAAAAAGTGGCTGAAAATTGGTCCGACCTATTATGTCGCTCGACAAGAGTACTTGTACAAATGGAACCCTGTCGGTGTCGCTTCGTTACTAATAGCAAGTACATTTGGCGCCATTGCCGCTTCTGGTTATCTAGGGTTATTCCTCCAATCTACAGCTGCATTTGTCGCTGCTATACTGGCTGCTATACTGACAGTGATCATTGCCAAGTATACAAAAGGTAAATACTATTTAGTGCGTGAACCGAATGATATTACAGCAGACGATAAATTAGGTTAATATCAAAACTCCTCTTCGTCAAATATAAAAAAACGCCTGAAGGATCAGACATGATGATCCTTCAGGCGTTTTTCATTCACTATCTTCAGATAACCCTCTACGTTGAATACTTCCCCACTCACGTTTACCACGCATCGCACGAATAATTCCTTCGACACGCCAAATTAATGTCAACGGTCGATACCAAAACACTTCTGTTAATGATAAAACGACTAGACGGAATAAATCTTCTACTTTCGGGTACGTATTGCGGCTCCACGCTTCCAGCAGCACGGACGCCATGGAAAAGAGTGATCCATACAAAATGAATAATAATCCTAAGATTCCCGCGAAAATCATATATACTTCTCCCATAAATAAAGAAAGTACCATATATGCATAGCCAGCCAGTTCAATTACGGGACCCAGTAATTCAATAAATAAGAAATATGGGATGGAGATGACACCTACAGTACCATACTTAGGATTGAAGGCCATCTTTTTGTGAAGCCAAAGACTTTCAGCCAACCCTTGATGCCAACGTCGACGTTGCGTACGTAAATCTTTGAAATTATCAGGAGCTTCTGTCCAACAGACCGGGTCTGGTGTAAAGACGATTTCTTTATCTTCTTTACGATCCGATATTTCCTCATGAAGCTTGACTACTAGTTCCATATCTTCGCCTACTGTATTTTTAGCGTAGCCACCTACTTGTAGCACCCACTTCTTAGAAAAAACACTAAATGCCCCTGATATGATAAGCACTAAATTGTATTTACTCAGCGCCATACGCCCCATTAGAAACGCACGCATATACTCGATAATTTGCATCATCACGATAGCTGAGCTCGGTAAACCTTCTCTAACTACTTGTCCCATTTGAATTTCATAGCCATTAGCTATCCTCACATTTCCGCCTGTCGCAATAACTTCTTTATTCGACTCCATAATCGGCTTCATGACGCGCAATAGCGACGTGCGATCCAATATGGAGTCTCCATCAATCGAACAGAAATACGGGTACTTCGATACGTTAATTCCTACGTTTAATGCATCCGCTTTCCCTCCATTAACTTTTGTAATCAACAATAAATTGGGATGCATATCCGATTGATAGATCGCCTCGATAGGTTGAGTGTCAATTTGTTGATTCACTACTTTGCGGATCGGCTTCATATTGAAATGTTCAATAACGATATCTTCTGTGTTGTCCGTTGATCCATCATTCACAACCAATATCTCGAATTGTGGATATTGCAATGCGAGTAATGAATAGATATTGCCTAGCACACCTTCTTGCTCATTGTAAGCAGGTACGATCACAGTTACTGGCTGTGTATAGATAAAGTCTACCGCTTCTTCATCTGATAAATTCTTCTGCAACTTTCGTTCTTTTCCTAATTGAATGAATGCGATAATCAACATTGAGGTATACGAGAAAATAACGGCTAGCATATAGACGAGTAAAATATAGCCAACGAACGCAAATACCGAAGAAGTAATTACAGGTAAATTCATCTCATTACTCCTTTCCGAACATCTCTTCTGCTACATCTATCGCGAACTCGTCGGATGACGTAGTAATGACAGAATAAAGCGCTTGTTGGCCGTTTTTTAATGACTTCATCGACTTAGCAGCTTGGGCACGAACTTGATAGGTAGAATCCTTTATCAAATGATTGAGTACAGGTAACGCCTTTTCTGACGACACGGAACGGAAAATTTTAGCTGTCATCAAACGTTCTTCCCAAACAGTTGAACGTGAAAACCCTTCATACAACTCCAGTGCATCGGCTACTTCTAGTTCAGCTATACTCTTTAACGCGCGGATTCGTAATTCTTGTACAGAGCTATCTAGACATTCATGCAACAACGGAAGCCACTCCAAGTAATGACGGACACCTACAATTTCAATAGTCGCCAACTGTAATACTTCAGGTAACTCATTAAAGTCTTCAGCTAGTAAACTAATCTGTGTCTCATCCAATTCCATCAATAACTTTTTATAGTCAAATTCACCTAACGAAACTTTAGGATGGATGAAATGCGCCATGAATTCCGTCTTGGAAAACCTTGAAATAATTTCATACATCAATATATACTCTGTTTTAGAATAGCTTTTCTTTTTTTGAAGTTGTCGTGAAACTTTATCTAACATAAACGTTAAATTAAATAGATTAATTTTATTTAACGTATTAATACGAATTCCACTACTTCTATGGCCAAGACCTTTACTATAGTAGTCATTCATATAATGTTCCGCGAACGCATTTACTTTGTCGTTAATTTCATCGGACGAAAAGTGATAACTAAAGCGAAAAAACAATTCATCAATAGCTTCTAATTCCAACTGACCATTTGGTTTTAGAGAATCTATCGGCATGTCATCTCCAAGTAAATATTCATACCAGTCGACTTGACGTTCTTCGATATAACGTGTAATCCTCATTTTATTTTTCACTTCTCGTATTCTATAAAACACGAGCAAAAAGAACATCGCAAAAAGTATGAACAGCAACACAACAATCGCTACTAGCAAAGATACTAAAAACTTATCCATAGTAGATTCGGTTCAACACTTTTTTTATTTGCGACTCAAATAAATTTGGATTGAATGGCTTAGTGATATATTCATCTACTCCATTTTCATATGCAAAAATCATTTCTGCTTCACTTTTTCTTTTGGTCATCATAAAGACATGATATTTTTGTGTGTTCGGTAATGTACGCAATGTATACAATACTTCCAAACCGTTTTTTCTCGGCAAAATATCATTCACAATCACTACATGCATATGTGAAGATTGATACCAGTCCGATTCAATAAATGATTGTCCATCATGAAAAACTCGAATATCTAGGTCTAACTGCTTTATGGATACTCGTTCTACCAATTTTCGGATGACCATTGTAACAACAGGATCTTCATCAATAATACTCACTCGAACACATTGCCTTTCAAGTTGTCTAAACGAACGATCTTTCACATAAGGCGTATTTCCTGTAAGTGAAAGAGCGCGATGTACTGCATCGTTTCCTGTCTGTAACACTTCTTCAAGTGTCGTATCACCATTACGAATTTCAATTACTGAAACACCTACACGATAAGAGCGGTTGGATTCTGTTTTCCTCAATCTATCAATAAATACATCCGCTTCTTCTTCACCGGTATTTGCCATCAAAATGATGTCTGGTTCACCTGTAGGGAAACTAAACAGTAGGTCAGAGTTACGCATTTGTTCAAGTAGAACTTGTTTAATGTCTGGGCTCTCCGGACTTCTCACAAACACCACTGTAAAAACTTGCCGAAAGCGTTTGGTGTTCGCCAACTGCCAATGAAAGAGCTGTTGAAAAACCGAAGCATCCAGTAAATTAAGTTCTTTAATTTTTGTTTTCATACTCATTGCACCTCTCATCAGCAAGTTTGCTGTTAGAATTTCTTCAAATACGCATTTACTTCAGGAGTAAGTGAGTCTTCCGTCATGATATAATTCAATCCACTCTCGTGATCCAATAATGGAATCAATTCTTCTTCGTATCCTGTGGTCATTCGGACTACTTTGACTAAAATATGATGAGCTTCTCCAAGTTCCTTTACCTGTTTTACTTCTGCAGATGTACTTGTACTTGGAGATTGTAAGTAGATAATTTGTGCTGCACCATAAGCTGTAGCGAATGTTTCATATTCAGATGGTTCAAGCATCGGACCAACTAGTAAGTTGCGCTCGTGTCGCTTAGCTTGTCCATTCGCAAATATTATCCCTTCTAACTCTTTGCCACGCTGATCTGACCCATACAATAAGCCTGTTGCCATACGCTTTATTTGTTGTTGTTTTGAACCGGCCACGATATATATTAGACGTTTCTGTTCTTTTGCTTCTTTAATTACCTTGTATTGTTCTGTAAGCTTCATTGCATCAAGTTGAATGAAATCTATAACGCCCATTTTTCGCAAGCGGTCTCTTTCTATTTTATCCGGCTGACAACCGACAAGCATTTTACGGCCGATCCATTCGCTCATTCCGCAATGTAAAGCAGGAGGAAGAGTACCAGTTAATGTAGTCCCCCAATCTAAATAGGATTCTAGCATTGCAATTGCGGTACTTTTCGTGAAATCATGCACATATACTTTATGGTCTACCGATTGTACATATTCGGCTACTTTTCTAATCTCATCAAGTGTTGGTTCCTCTTTCAATGGCATATGCGTATATTTCATTTGTAGTTCTGATATTGTCTTCTGTTCCTTCGCTAACCACTCAGAATCTTGCTTATCGTTCAATAGAGAAACGACTTCTTCCACTTCACCTCGCTTAATTCGCGTGAACCATTCTTCTTCTGTTGGGTAAGGTCCCATTAGAATCGACTGATCAGGAAAATAGAATAAACTTCCTCTTTCCAATGTGGTAGGTTGTAAAAAACGAAGTTCATATAACTCATCGCCGAGCTCTTCATTTATCACTTGTTTCACTACATCGACTCGGTGTCTACCCAAATAACAATGTACATAGTATTTTTTATCATCTTGCGCAATTAATTCTTTTACTTTTTCAATAGATTTTGTATTATCGCCGACCCAAGGTAACATTGGCAGCGAGTGAACTTCTAAATCTGCATCTTCAGCAAACTTCACTTCCTGATCCAAAAGCGGTTTTTCAATTGGAAGCGTCGGATTGAGCAATGTAATGACACCGTCGTATCCTCGTTCCTTTAAACTTATCAAATCATCTTTTTCAGGATATGGCCCGAAGGTGAATCGTTCTCCTTCTACTACTTCACCTTGAGAAGCTTGAACAATTCCTGAACCTGTGTTGAGAAAGTAATACAAGCCCGCTACTGTTAGCATGATCGAACTAGCAGCCAACAACCAAGTTAGTAGCCAACGATTCTTCTTGACGATAAAAAAGTAGTAAAGAAATGAAACCACAAAACCAAACACTACCCAACCGACAACAAAGTATTTCATTGCATGGTCTATTTTGAATTGGGACCAGCCACGATCTGTGAAGACTTGTTCAATGGGCACAACAGCAAATAACAAGAAGAAAATGCCGCCTCCTACACCTAGTGTGCTTAAAAAGATAAACCACAATAAGAGTTTTAAGAAAAACCGACTTTTAGGTTCATTCGACAATATCTTCACCGCTCTTTCTATCATAGGTCTCATCCAAAATTTCTTCCATCATCGGGAAATAGGTTAACCAATAGAAAGCCGAAACATCTTTCGCAAAGTATTTGTACACATTGTGCATCCCTTGCCATGTAACTATCGGTTTTTTATCGAAATCTGCATAGTCTCCTGCAAAGTAATACGTGTTCGACTGCTTTTGATGCAATACAGCTGGAAAAGTTTCAGGTATGCCTGCTTCCTGCAGCACGCTACGGCCCTTTTCCGTCAAATCAAATTCGTATGTTGCGAGTACTGCAGTTTGTTCAAATGGCTCTACCACATCAAACCAATAAATATAATCAGATGAATATACTTTGGGAAACTTTTCTTTTCCTTCTTTTGTTAACTCAAAATGAGCAGCACTTTTATTTTCCTGCCCATCCAACACAATCACTTTTCCAGATGTATGGACAAATGCAAGACCAGCACCTGCAAATAGCCATTCACTATTCATCTGCTCCTTGTACCCAGCAATAAGCCATTGAGGTATTTCTTCATTCGCTAAATCTGTAAAGTAGCGCCCAATCCAGCCTGTCCACGTAATACCTAAATTATTTTGCATGATGGTACTCATTTCTTCACTCGTAGGTGATGCAAAACTATTAAATTCCGCTATTAATGTCGTATTTTCATCTTTACTGGCCATTAATTCGTTCCATTCCAACAACTCCATACCACCGTATAGTAGTTCAGATCGCGAACCATCAGGACGATCTTTAAGATCATCACTGAATACACCATACGTATCCGCTACATAAATCATATCGAGCGGCCGAGTTCGAAACGGCTCCATAGCTACTTGATCGTATGGATCGAATCCATAATAATCAAGTCCGAGGTCATACAATTCTCCATCAGGTCGTACAATTTTCTTTCCTTTTAATATGTGGAATAAACCGTTGTGCTCACGATAATCCTTTTTAGCAACGGACTTATCAATTACTGCTATATCCATGATCTTTTCTTCTTTAAGTGTCCAATAAATTCGTGGCGACAAGACGAGTAAGATCAATACTAGTGCTATTACTATTTTTTTCACTATCTGGTCTCTCCTTTACTCTTGTCGACTGTTGTCTGTTGTCTGTTGTCTGTTGTCTTTTGTCTTTTAAATACTCTTCTAGTATTATTATATCACCTACTATTCTAGTATACAATTATATTTTACATATCTTTAGTCTTAATATACTATGTCACTTTACATAAGTTAGTGTATAATACACCTGTAGGACTATTAGATTATGATATTCTACTCTATCTTAAGTTTCTAGAGAAAGGTGACTACTATGTCGAAAAAAGTACGACTTATTTGGATGGCGGCGATTTTATTGGTTCTATCTAACTTCATTTGGTTGAAACCTATACTAACTATGCGCGTTGACCAACCAAAAACTACTTGGCTGTGGCACACATCGCAAATACTTGATCAATCCGATACGATCATTGAATTTATGGATAAAAAGAATGTATCGACACTCTATTTACAAGTCAATGCAGACATTCCAGACGAAGTGTATCAAGACTTCATTCGTAAAGCTAGCGAGCAGAATATAGAAGTGCATGCACTAGATGGTGCACCGCATTGGACGACTGATCAAAAGTCGGTTCAACAGTTCTTCCGTTGGGTGGAGAAATATCAATCTGTTTCAGGTAAAACCGAACAATTTGCAGGTATCCACTTAGACATCGAACCGTATATTTTGCCTGTCTGGAACTCTAATTTACAGGAGACCATCGAAAGCTATCAGCAAAATATTCGATTAGCAGCTGGTGAGTCCGCTCTTCTTGATTTACATTTTGGAATCGATATACCATTTTGGTTCGACAAGACATTCTATTCGAATTCGATGGGTGAAGGTGTTTTATCCGAATGGCTAATTGATCAATCCGACAGTATCAACGTCATGGCTTACCGTAACAAGGCAAAAGGACGTAACGGAATGATTAGTTTAGCGCAAAGTGAAATGGACTACGCCAGTGCTACCGGCAAACAGGCACGGGTAGCCATAGAAACAAGTAAATCTTCTGAAGGCGATTATTTATCTTTCTTCGATAAGAATAATGCGTATATGGAAAAACAACTAAAAGAAGTAGAGCGATCTTTTAATCACTCTGAAGAATTCCGTGGAATTGCTGTTCATTCGCTAGAAAGTTGGATGAAACGCAAATAACAGATAAGTACAACAAAAGGCCGTCTCTATCAAATGAGACGGCCTTTTTGTATACGTTTAGTGTATGAGTAATTAAGCTTTATTATCTTGATCATAAAATACTGGTGGTACAGAACCAAACACTCTACGATGATATAACATAGGATCTTTATTTTTCTCTACTTTTAAATCAATTACTTCGCCGATAAGGATTGTATGATCTCCTGCTTCAATCGTTTGGAAAGTCTTACATTCAAAAACACCGAATGCGTCTTCAATAATCGGTAATCCGTTATCCGACATTTCCCATTCACATGTAGAGAAACGATCTTCTACACGGCTCGCAAATGTGCTACACAGTTCTTTTTGATCTCCCGCAAGTACATGTACAGCGAATTTACCACCTTCTGTGAATGCTTTGATAGATGAAACTCTATGATCTATAGACCATAAGAGAAGCATTGGATCCAAGGATACAGAAGCAAACGAGTTTACTGTCAATCCTACAGGCGTGCCATCTTCAGTTACTGCAGTAACTACTGTTACACCAGTGGGGTAATTCCCCATAATCTCTTTGAATAAATTCTGTTGCTCTTCTTTTTTCATGAAACATTCTCTCCTTTATTGATGAGCCATTTCGAGTAATTTATATAGTCCATTTCTCTAGAAATAGGCAAGTCTATATATATCATAGCACTTCCACTATCTTTCTTCATTTTTCTCAACTCGTTGTATGTTTTTCTTTCAGCTTATGCGATGCATTCACTTTGTACCATGCTACTTTATTGCCTGTCACTTTAAAGGTACTAAAGCTTTATTTTATAAACCACATGTTTATAAATACTAAATTCGGCTATTATAACCGTAGCAAGTCTATCAAACAATTCTAGGAGGATACGTATAATGAATCTAACTACTCTCAAGAAAAACAACTTATTCAAAGTGGGAGCAGCGGCAATTCTCTCTGTCGGCGTCCTCAGTGCATGCGGTGACGATGACCCGGTTATTGATGAAAACGATGATGTTGACGTAGAAGTAGATCAGCCAGGCGATGTTACACCAAATGATGATGCAGATATGGATGAGCCTGAAGTAGACATGGAACCAGACGATGAAAACAAAGACTAATAAAAAACAATAAATAGTAGAAGCTTAAAATCCCTGAAATCAATTAAAGTATTTCAGGGGTTTTTTCTTCCTACTTCTATTTAACTGAATTTTCAGTCCTTTAAAATGTTTTATTTACAAAAAGTTATATTACGTATAATCTCTAGACATTCATCACAACATGATATGTAGGAGTGCTATTGGTAAAATATGAAAGTCTTATACAAGGAGGAGAATACCGTGACAGAACACAGACCGCATGAGGATACACAAAAAGGTATTAGTCGTAGAAATTTCATTAAAAATACCGGCTTAGTGGCGGGAGGTCTAGTTGGTGGATCATTATTTGGTGGTCTATTGACTAACCAGCTACAAAAACCAGATGCACCTATTAACTCAGAAAAAGAAGGCAGCCACTTATTGGAAGCACGTACGTTCTTTAGTAATAGCGAAGATTTTCTTATCCTATCTGCTGCTACTGAAAGGTTATTTCCTACAGACGATTTAGGGCCAGGCGCTATTGAACTAGGTGTCCCCTACTTTATCGACCGACAGCTAGCTGGCGAATGGGGAATGAATGCAAAAGAATATATGAAAGGTCCGTTTTTGCAGGCAGGTGTGGTAGACGCATATGAAAGCCAAGCAGATTCGACCCAAGACCAAGGTCCAAATGCCGAAACGCAAGTACCTACACCAGCCTTTAGATATCAGACACCTATGACAAGGGGAGATATTTTCATGGAAGGCGTAAAAGCATTGGAACAAACCGCACAGGAGAAATTCGAAACAAACTTCCGTAAGCTAGAGCCGAAACAGCAAGATGAGATTTTGCAGATGTTTGACGATGGTAAAGCGAAGATGAACGGTGTCGCTTCGACGACATTCTTTAATCTATTATTACAAACAACTATTGAAGGTGCTTATGCTGACCCCGTCTATGGTGGGAATCGCAATATGGAAGGCTGGAGGATGAAAGAATTCCCCGGTCCACGTATGAGCTATACAGCGGATATAGAAAAAGAAGACTTCATCGTAATGAAACCTGAAAGCTTACGAAATTACCAAGGTCATTAAAAACAGGAGGAACTCATATGGTAAAAAAATTAAAAAAGGTAGATGTAGTCGTAGTAGGAAGCGGCTGGGCAGGTGGAGTAGTTTCTGCAGAGCTGGCCAAGGCCGGATACCAGGTAGTAACGCTTGAACGAGGTAAAAAACAAGATCGACAAGACTATATAGGAGTTAAAGATGAATTGCGTTATACAGATCGTTACGAAATGATGCAAAACTTATCTCCTGAAACGATTACTTCACGCGTGAAAATTGAAGATACCGCTCTCCCTGTCCGAACAAGAGCAGAAATGATGGCTGGGACCGATCTAGGTGGGGGTAGTGTCCACTGGGCAGGTGCTACATATCGCTGGAGAGCTATCGATTTTGAATTGCGTTCCAAAACTATTGAAAGGTATGGTAAAGAGAAAATTCCTGAAGGCATGACGATTCAAGACTGGGGTATTACATATGATGAAATGGAACCTTATTACGATAAGTGGGAGAAAACCGCTGGAATTTCAGGCGAGCCCGATCCACTTGGTGACAAGCGTTCAAGTGATTACCCTAACCCGCCTATGTTAGCATCACCAGCTGTAAAATTATTCAAAGAAACGACTGAGAGGATGGGTTATCACCCTTTCCAAGTCGCTGCCGGTAACTTATCACAAGCGTATACTAATCCAGACGGTGAAAAATTAAATGCATGTATGTTCTGCTCTTATTGTACGATGTACGGTTGTGATTTTACGGCTAAATCGGACCCATTGGCTACAGTTATTCCGACTGCACGCAAAACCGGAAACTGCGAAATACGCACTAATTCTTTAGTACGTCGAGTTCTGCATAAAGACGGTAAGGCAACCGGTGTTATGTTTACTGATACACGTACAGGAATTGAATATGAGCAGCCAGCAGACGTCGTCGTATTAGGTGCATTTTCATTTACTAATAATCGTTTATTGATGCTTTCAGAAATCGGAAAACAATATGATCCAGCCACACGTAAAGGAACCATTGGCCGCAACTTTAATGGACAATTCAACATCACATTCCTTGGAGCGCGAGGCTACTTTGAAAATAAAAAGTTTAATCTCTACATGGGAGCAGGTGCTCTGGGTGGTACTTTGAGTGACTTTGCTGGTGATAATTTTGATCACTCTAATGTAGACTTCATCAACGGTGGCGGTATCGAAATGCGTCAATACGGTGATGGGGCTATTTCTACAAACCACGTCCCAAGCGGCACACCAAAGTGGGGACCTGAGTTCAAGAAAAACTCAATCCATTATGCGAATCGTTCACTAGTCGCATGGTATACACCTGCTGTTATGTCATGGTGGCATAACTACGTAGATTTGGATCCAACATACAAAGATGAATACGGAGATCCCCTATTACGTATAACGAATCGTTACACAGATCACGATCGAAATATGGCGAAATTCGGAATCGAGAAATGTAGTGAAATCATGAAAGAAATGGGTGCCGATATCATTGACGAGGATGAAGTGCCTGAAGAGTTCGATCATATCTATTCAGGTGGTCACTACGCAGGCGGAATAATTATGGGGGCGGATCCTGAAACATCTGCAGTGAATAACTACCTTCAAATGTGGGAGATGGATAACTTATTCGTAGTGGGTGGTTCCGCATTTCCTCAATTCGGTGGACATCATCCGACTTCAACCATTGGCGCATTGGCTTATCGTGCAGCAGAAGGTGTAGAGAAGTATTTAAAAGAAGGTGGTCAGCTTGCAGAAGCGAAGCAAGGGACTTTAAACGCATAACAAAATATCTGGTTCTATCGTCTATTTATGTACTTATTGAATTCACATACTCAAAAATCCAGATTCGCAGTGCAACACTGCGAATCTGGATTTTTCTTCATCGTACATTAGAAGCGACAATTCCTAATCGATCACGTTCAATTGCACCCAACTTGTACATATGTTGACGGAAACAAGACATGACAAACGCGTGCATGTTGGCTTGTGTTACGTAATAAACAAATCATGGATGGCGATGATTACAGCAACAAGCAATATATCCAACCCTATAAAAGGAAATAAAGCTTTATAAATACTTTTCAATGAAACATCCTTTGGAACTACACCCTTCATTGTAAATAATCCCATAGCAATTAGTATAGCAATCATTACAATAATTGGAGGCATTTGCAGTTCGCCCACAATCGCTACAAGTTCACGAGTAACTCCTGAAAAAGATAATAACTCACTAAACAATGACCATTTTAGGATAACAGAATTTATTAGACATATAAGCGAATTGTATTATGAATTGGCGATGGCAATTGTATTAGTGCACTATAACGAACGGATTCCAACTATTAAGTACTTGTGAAAACGATTGAAATGCAACCAGAATAATGTATGGTGTCCATAAGTAAAAGAGAGGATCTCTTGGTAGATATGCGGGGTCAAAATCAGAGATCTGTAGAAGTCTTTGTTACCAACGTACGTTTGTCCTGACTAGTGATGGCTATTCAACCATTGAGCAGCAGTGCAATGCTTCAATGCTTACTCAAATGTTTTCTAACCAAATGATGCACGATGCCGGATCGGATGTTGCACAACGTTACTTACTTCATAAAGCGTATAATCTTTTTTAAATTATTACTCTTAAATTCTATACATGTTTGTATTTTTAAAAAAGCTATTATGGTCTCTATTCTCTTAAATAATTAAATAGTAAACATTCAACATCAACCTTTTAATACCTCTACATCTATATTTACAGATAATACAAGATATTAAGGTGTATATGATACATACAAAACATAATTCAAAATTATATTAAATACAGCAAGACTCTTGCTTCATAAATAATAAAACAAAAGCATCCTCCAAGTAAGCTTCTACTTCAGTCTTCAGCTCTTCATCGTCTATTTGTTCTAGTTTTTTTGTATTTACTCGTTTACTTTGATTATGCTCTAAGAAAAAAATTAGATTTTTACGTCGTTCTGATCTGTTTTCCATTCCATACTTTTGAAAAAGTGAATCTATTTTTATACATAAGATTTTATTTAACCCATACTTTTGATTACACTGATTAACGAATGCCGTATCTACTAAGCGAACTATTTCTTCATTCGACATTATTATCCACTCCATTCATTTCTAGTTGATTGACTCTTTGTTTGCTTTAGTAAAAGAATTACAATCACCATTAGTGCTGCAATAAATATCCATCCATATGAAAAGGAACCACTTGTATCTACGATATAACCAAACAGCGGCGGAATAATCAAAACACCCCACGAGCTGATTGTTATAGTAACGCCTGTAGCGAGACCAGATTTCTCTTTTTGTACTAGCTCCACTATTATCGTCATCCAGACACCATTATAGCCAGATATAGAAAAACCGAAAATAAAGACTGTAAGCAAAATAACAATAAGAGGTGTTGTTGGTTGAAACAAAGCACATACTAACGCACATGTTCCAGTTATAACCGTTACAATGAACATAATAACCATTCGATTTCCCGCAAACATTCGATCACTAATCACGCCCCAAGCCACTCTTCCGATTGACCCTCCAACTTCAACTAATACGAGTAATAGTCCTGCTAAAACAAGTGTCGTTTTAAGTTCTTCAAATGCGAATAAAATGATGTATGTAGTTAAGCATAATTGTGCTCCCTGTAATCCCATTGCACTGATACTTAGTAAAAGAACTGGTTTATTTTTTATAATTGCTCGAAAATCGTCTTTAAACTCTTTTTTATTTATTGAGGACGTTTTCTTTATTGTAGACTCTGGTGCATCTTGATAGTAATGAGCCACTAATGCTCCTATAACTAACAGTAACAAACAGCTGATGAACAAAGATGGACGCCATCCAAATTCTTTGGCTAAAGGCAATAATAACAGCGCAGCCAATGCAGATCCCACTGTAATGCCCATCTGCTTAATCCCCATCGCGGTACCACGGCTTCGTTGAGGGAACCAATAGAGAATTCCTCGATTAGTAGTTGGATGCATAGCCGCATACGCTCCACCACCTACTACTACAACTAAAAGCATTACGAAGAAGTTAGTAGAGAATGAAATTAAAACAAAGCTTATTGCCAACAGTAATATTGTCGTAAACAATTGCTTTTTAGATCCTAAACGATCTACTAGCAAACCAGATGGGATTGCGGCCAAAGATTGCCCTAGAAAAAGAGCAGCAGGTATAAACCCAATCTGTGTATTAGAAAGTGCTAAATCTTTACTGATTAAAATTGTCAAAGGAGCTAAGCTTCTTCCAACGAAAGATACCATGACTTGAGCAATTAACAACCAAAGCAGCATCTTCCATGCCATATGTAGCGTAGTTTCTTTAGATTGTCCATTCATCATTCGGATCATCTCATTTACTTTCTATAATGAAAAAGAGAGCGCTGACAATCAGCAAACTCTCTTTTTATCTGTCACTTACAAAACATCGAAACACTACCCAATCCATCAAATTGTGCAACGATAGAATCACCTGACACAAACGCAATAGCCTCCGACATAGCACCACTCAGTACGATATCACCTTTTTTCAAACCTTTTCCACGCTTGCTTAACTCTTTCACTGACCATGCAATAGCCTCAGCAGGATGTCCTAATACGGCAGCACTTGAACCTGTTTGTTCAACTTTACCGTTTTTGGTCATCACCATTCCGATGCTGTCCAATTGTATTGATTCAGGAGATAGCCATTTACTGCCTACTACAAATTTAACGGAAGAACAATTGTCCGCTATTACATCTACTAATGTAAATTTGAAGTCTTTGTAGCGACTATCGATGACTTCTAATGCAGGAGCAACATATTTTGTAGCTTTGATTACGTCTTCAGCCGTTATATGCTCCCCTTCTAAATCTTCTCCAAGTAAGAATGCAATTTCAGGCTCTACTTTTGGATGAATTAAATCCGAGTACTTGACTGGTTCCCACTCTAGACAAAGCATATCTTCATGTAAATATCCGTAAATGGCTTCATCTACGCCCATCATAAGTTGTTTCGCTTTACTAGTTAATCCCAATTTTACACCGACATGTTTCGTTTCGTTTTCTTTCAATCGACGCTCTAATAACTTATCCTGTAATTTATATGCCTCTTCAATTGTCAGTTCAGGATATTTATCAGTAACTTTAATAACTTCACGCGCATCACGTTCAGCAGTATATAAGTACTCAACGATTTCTTGTCCTTGATCTATCGACACTGTCATTTTTATGCCCTCACTTTCGACTTCTTAGCTAAATCAGCAGCTACATCCAAAATCATATCTTCCTGTCCGCCTATTACTTTTAACTTACCTAGTTCCATTAAAATATCGCGCGGATCTAAACCAAATCTAGCAGCAGCTCTTTCAGAATGAAGTAGGAAGCTTGAGTACACACCCGCGTAACCTAATACGAGACTGCCTTTTTTTATCTCTTGTGTATCCGGAATTAAAGGACCAACGATATCCTCAGCTAAATCCATCATTTTATAAAGATCAATTCCTACATCTACTCCCATACGATCTAATACAGCAAGCAGTACCTCTGTTTGCGTATTACCCGCTCCCGCTCCTAAACAACGAACCGCTCCATCAATTCGAGTAGCCCCTTCTTCAATTGCAGCAAGTGTATTTGCTACAGCTAAAGACAAGTTATTATGTGCATGGAATCCTACTTCAATGTCTAATGAATTGCGTAATGCTTTAATTCGCTCACTAACTTGATGCGGAAGTAATGCTCCCGCAGAATCCGTTACATAAACTGCTTCTGCTCCATAGCTTTCCATAAGCTTCGCTTGTTCAACTAATTTATCAACAGGAACCGAATGCGCCATCATTAAAAATCCTAAGGCTTCCATTTCGAGTTCACGCGCTTGACTGATATGCTGTGCAGAAACATCTGCCTCAGTAGAATGTGTCGCTACACGAACAAGCTTTGCTCCTAATTGATGTGCTTGTTTAAGTTCGTTCATAGTACCAATTCCGGGAATCAATAAGACAGCTACTTTTGAGTCTGTACATTCGTCAACTGCTGCCTCAATCAACTCCATTTCATTGACCAATGATCTACCATATTGAAGAGTAGAACCACCTAAGCCATCGCCATGACTTACTTCTATATAGTGCATACCTGCATCGTTTAATGCACGTGTAACATTTCGTACTTGATCTACCGTGAATTGATGTCCTACTGTATGACTTCCGTCTCGTAAACTTACTTCTGTAATTTTAATTGGCTTCTTCGTCATATAAGTTACTCCTTCCCATTTTTCAAATGAGAGATTTCTTCTCCAACATATTACGTGCAAAATCTTCAGCAACCCTCGTTGCAGCTGCGGTCATAATATCTAAATTACCAGCATAAGCAGGGAAGTAATCTCCAGCTCCTTCTACTTCTACAAATACCGTAACAACATTACCTTCGAATAGTGGCGGTTGTTTTAAACGATAACCTGGCACATACTCCTTCACCTTTTCTACCATATCGCTAATAGACTTTGTTATCGCTTCTTCATTCATATTTCTCACTTCACAATAAATGGTGTCGCGCATTAAGATTGGAGGATCAGCGGGATTCAAGATAATCAGAGCTTTTCCTGTATCTGCACCACCCACGTCTTCTATACCTTTACGGGTAGTGAGTGTGAACTCATCAATATTTGCTCGTGTTCCAGGACCAGCACTTAAACTGGAAATTGTAGCTACAATTTCGCCATATGTAACGTCAGCCACTTTATTGATAGCATTCACAATTGGAATAGTCGCCTGTCCACCACATGTAATCATGTTGACATTATCAAGATCTTTAGAGTCTGCGTTAGAGTTTACTGCTGGTGAAAAGAATGGCCCTATTGCTGCAGGTGTTAAATCTATTGCTAGTTTTCCTAAGCTTTTGAGTACTTCTGCATGGTGAATATGCGCTTTTGCCGAAGTGGCATCGAATACAATATCCGCCAGTTCAGGATGATCTATAATAGCTTGAATTCCAGTAGAGAAAGCTTGATAGCCTCTTTCTTTCGCTCGCTTTAGCCCATCAGATTCAGGTTCTATCCCAATGACAGCTGTTAACTCTATAACATCACTACGTTCAAGTTTATACATTAAATCTGTTCCGATATTTCCAGAACCGATGATGGCCGCTTTTATTTTCTCCATTTTTTTGCTCCCTTCCTTACAATCCGATCATTATTCAAAGTGCACTATAACAGATCCAATCGGGCCGAAGTCCGCCTCAATTGTATCCCCCGCTTCAACAACAACCGCTCCAGATAAAGCCCCAGGTAAAATCAATTCGTCTTTCTTCAATGTAATACCAAATGCATGCAACTTATTTGCAAGCCAAGCAACAGCGTGTGCTGGATGTCCAAGTGCTGCAGCTCCTGCACCTGTTGCAATTAATTCTTCATTTTTGTAGAGGCTCATACAATTAGTACGTAAATCTAACGTTTCCAATGTAGTTTGCTTTTCGCCAATTACAACTTTAGCACTCGAACCATTATCCGCGACTGTATCGATTAGTTTAATTTTCCAATCTGACACACGGCTATCGATAACTTCAATGGTAGGCACAACATACTTTGTTGCCATCATCACATCTAAATACGTTACATTCGGTCCTACCAAATCTTCGGACAATACAAACCCGATTTCAGCCTCCACTTTCGGTGCCAGCATTGAATTCACTTTAATGGTAGCTTCATTTCCTAATTCCATATCATCATATAAATGTCCATAGTCTGGCTCATCTACATTTAACATTTTCTGCATCGCTACACTAGTTAGTCCAACTTTCTTGCCAATGACAGTTCTTCCATCTGCCAATTTACGTTTCACCATTTCTAGCTGAATATTATAAGCATCTTCTACTGTCAATGAACTATCTCTATCCGTCAAAGGTGCAATACCTTTGCAAGTTTTCTCAGCTTCCAATAATTCTGATGCATAATTTTCAATTTTAGTAGACACGATATTCCATCCTCCTGCGTGAAAACAACAAAAGGCGGGCACAATGCCACCTTTCGCTGTCCAGTTTATTTTTTAATTGTAATAGTCTTTGCTTCCGTATAGAAATCAAAGCTATGACGACCGCCTTCTCTTCCTATTCCGCTAGCTTTCGCTCCACCGAATGGCGTACGCAAATCGCGTACGTACCAGCAGTTCACCCATAGTAAACCAGCATGTACTTGAGAAGTAACTCGTTGGCCGCGTCGTAGATCATTTGTCCAGACAACACCAGCCAATCCATAAATAGAATCATTAGCGATATCAATTGCTTCTTCTTCAGTCTTAAACGGAATAATGACAGGGACTGGTCCGAATATTTCTTCCTGTGCCACACGCATTTTGTTATTCACATCATATAAGACAGTAGGTTCATAGAAGTTTCCTTCAGGTAGGCTTTCTACTTTTTTGCCACCATAAGCAAGTTTTGCACCTTCAGCAAGCCCTATCCCAACGTAGTCTGCAACTTCATTCAAATGACTCTCTGACACTAATGCACCCATATCTGTGGCTTCTTCTGTGGGATCACCCACTTTAATATTTTTCACTGCAGCTACGAATTTCTCAAGGAATTCTTCATAAATGCCTTCCTGAACAAGTATTCTTGAACCCGCAAGACATATTTCCCCTTGATTACGGAAGATGGCTTCGATTGATCCTTCTACCGCTTCATCCAAATCTGCATCTTCAAATACAATATTTGCTGACTTTCCACCTAATTCAAGCGATACAGGCGTTAAGTTTTCCGCTGCATTACGCATGACTGTTTTTCCAGTTTCAGATTCCCCTACAAATGAAATACGCTGAACAAATGGATGCTTTGCCATTACAGTTCCTACTGTACTTCCGGGACCTGTTATAATATTTAAAACACCTGGCGGTAGACCCGCTTCATTTGCAATTTCCCCCAGCAATACTGCACTTAATGGTGTATCTGAAGCAGGTTTAATTACTACGGTATTTCCTGCAGCCAATGCAGCTGATGCTTTCCATGTCATTTGCATGAACGGGAGGTTCCAAGGGATAATCAGACTAGTTACACCGGCTGGCGCATATTGAACATAGGACATGTGATTAGCCATATCGTAATGTTCGTGCACCATATACTTTGCCATTTCAGCAAAGAAACGGAAGTTTGATGCAGCGCGAGGAATATCAAATTCACGGCTTTCACGAATAGGTTTTCCAACGTCCAACGTTTCAACATAAGCAAGTTGGTCCACTTTTTCTAAAATCAAATCAGCCATACGACATAAAATTGCTGAGCGTTCCTCAACAGGCATTTTACTCCAGACTCCGCTGGTAAATGCTTTGTGTGCGGCTTCAATTGCACGGTTTGCGTCTTCTTCTCCACCTTTAGCCACTGTAGCAAGTTTTTGGTTAGTCGCAGGATTTATCGTATCAAATGTTTCCCCTGAAATCGCATCTACATATTTCCCATCAATAAATAGTTTTGCGTCTTGAACAGTTGTATTGTCCGCTACTAATTCTTTAGCCACGATATTCCTCCTAGTCTTCGATCTCGATGATCATCTCAATTTCAATTGCTGTATTGTTAGGGAGTTGCGACATTCCAACTGCCGATCTTCCATGTTTTCCTTTTTCTCCAAATACCTTGCCGATTAAATCAGATGCACCATTCATAACTTTAGGCTGATCCGTGAAATCTTCTGTACTATTTACCATACCAAGTACTTTTACGAATTGCTTCACCTTGCTGAGCTCACCTATTTCTTCTTTCACTACACTCAATAAGTTCAGCATAGATTGCTGTGCTGCCAAATAGCCTTGTTCCACAGTCAAATCTCTTCCAAGTTTGCCATGGTACTCATCAACGCCTTGGCCCGCAGTGAACAATAAATTTCCTGTCCGAACACATCGAACATAATCTCCAAGTGATGGACGTAAAGCAGGCAATTCCAACCCTAATTCTTTCAGCTTTTCTTCAGGAGTCATTTTTTCATCTCTTCCTTTACTGATATGTTTAAGAATTCCAGCGCATTTCCTCCCAGGATAGCCTGTCTTTGTTCATCAGTTAAGTTCACCGTGTCATCGATTACTTTCCCCGGTGGAATTTCACGTAATAAGAATGGATAGTCAGAACCCATTACGATCTTCTCATGACCAAAACGATCAATCATAAAGTTGAGATTTAAGGGATCGTAATTTAATGAATCGAAATAAAAGTTTTTTGCATAATAGCTTGGCATTTCTTTTGTCTGTCTCAAATGGGGCCAAACTTTCCAACCTTGATCTAAACGTGGCAAGATGTATGGGAATGAGCCCCCACCGTGCGCAAAGCATACTTTTAGTTTCGGGAACTTTTCTATTACACCACCGTTTATAAGACTTGCCGCAGCTAAAGCTGTCTCGCTTGGCATACCTACTGTGTACATGAAGTTGTGACGAGGCATTCTGTCTTTACCAAGTGTTTCCCAAGGATGCACGAATAGGGGTACTTCCCACTTCTCAGCCATTTCAAAGAACTTAGTGAAATCAGGATCATCCAGATTCTTGCCATTAATATTCGTTCCAATTTCAATTCCTTTAAGCCCAAGTTCCTTGACGCATCGCTCCATTTCACGGATTGATACTTCAACGTCTTGTAAAGGAACAGTTCCTAGACCAATAAATCGCGTTGGGTATTGCTTTACAGTATCTGCAATAAAATCATTTTGGATTTTGGACATTTCTTCTGCTTGTTTACCGTCTGCCCAATATGAAAACGTCACAGGAATTGGTGAGAGTACCTGAATGTCCACACCTTCCGCATCCATATCTTTAATTCGCTTTTCAGGGCTCCAAACTTGGTCTGTCACTTCGCGAAAAACATTTCCTTCAACCATAATATTTGCACCGCATGAACACGTTTTTTCTAAAGTCGGCCAGCGTCCGCCACCGAACTTTTCCACAAAGTCAGGGATGTTTTCAGGAATAATATGTGTATGGAAGTCTATTCTCATTTCCATAACCCTACTTCTTCCGACATCACGTGACCGCAGTTATCACATGTGCGCAATTCCTCACTGCTATTAAACTCTTCAATTGCACCTTTGACTTGTGTTTCGATATTTGTTAATTGCACAGTCTTTTTATGCATTTGCTGATCGCAATTTTCACAGAACCAAACGAAGTCTTCTAGTTCACCTTGATCGCGCTTACGCTCAATTACAAGTCCATACGTATCAGCAATACGATGTGGAGAGTGTGGCATCATAGCTGGAAGCATAAACACTTCTCCTTCTTTCACTTCCACGACTTCACGCTTTCCTTCAAAATTGATCACTTCAACAAAGCAACTACCTTTGATTTGGTAGAAAAATTCTTCAGAAGGATCCACGTGAAAATCACGTCTTCTATTAGGTCCACCTAAAATCATACAAATAAATTCTGAGTCTTCCCATAAAACCTTGTTGTTGACAGGTGGCTTTAACTCACTTTTATTTTCCTCGATCCACTGTAGCAGGTTGAACGCCTTTAAAGTTTTAATTGTTGAAGTTGTCATTTGAAACCCTCCATTATGTTTTTATTTATTAATAGATACTTTACAGAACTGAGTAGTATTGCATACCAGAATCATACTGGCTCTCATACCAACTTTTCTCTACTATCAGTATAAATGAAAACGCATACATTTCTCCATCTCACTATTTCATCATGTGAAATAGTGAGAATATTTTATCAGATATAACTAGATTAGAAATTTATCGTATTTATCAAGAAAATATACTTAGTTTTACATTCATGTCACTGCATAAAACTCTGCCGGAATAGATCCAAACACCCTGCGATGGTAAAGCATAGGATCCTTCGAGCTGTCGACCTTCAAGTCCACTACTTCGCCAATCAGAATCGTATGATCTCCTGCTTCAATTGCTTTGAAAGTTTTACATTCAAATACACCGAATGCACCTTCAATAATAGGCAAGTTGTTTTCCGACTGATGCCAATTACATGTACCAAAACGATCTTCATGTTTGCTAGCAAATGTTTTGCAAAGTTCGGATTGTTCACCTGCTAACACATGGACAGCAAATTTTCCTCCCTCAGTAAATTCCTTTAGGGATGATACTCTATGATCAATAGACCATAGTAACATCAGTGGATCTAACGAAACAGAAGCGAAGGAATTCACTGTCAAGCCTACTGGTATTCCTTCACCTGTAGTTGTTGTAATGATTGTTACACCTGTTGGATAATTACCCATAATATCTTTGAATACTTGTTGTTTTTCTTCTTTATTCATCGCCATCTCTCCTTAAAAGATATTTTCTGTATTAGAACTAGTCAATTTAGATAAAAAAGCATTATCGAAGTAAAATCCACTTACCTGACAATGCTTTTTTACTTATTTCATGATTAGTGTGCTACAGTGTCTTTCGCCATTTCCAACGAATCTTTTAATGCTTTGTCTACCATTTCATAGGATGGATTATTACGCTTATGTGTGTTGTAGAACATACCCAACTTACGAACTGGGTCGCCAGAATAGTATCGCTCATATTGTACGAGGCGCTGACCGAATGCTTCTCCGCATAAATCCCATGCCAGCTTGAACAAGCGTACGCGTTGTTCTGCTGTAACACCTGAACGTCCACCATAGTGTTTTTCCATGTCTTCTGCAGTTTCAGGATTTGAGAAGTCTGCCCCTGTCGGAGACATCAACAATCCACCTGCTCCAATTGTTTGTAAAATTTCCATTGCCCGAGGATATAGTGTTGGTAAGATTCCACGAATAGTCTCTAAAGGAACAATAGCCGGAAGTGCTTCTCCGTGAGGCGTTACAATAAACTCTTGCTCAGCCACACGTACTAGTGCACGTATTGTTTCAACTCCTTGAATCAACTCAGATAATTGATTTTGCACATTGAGGAATCCATCGACCCCTATTGCATCTGCAACTGCACAAGTGACTTCTGTAGCAAATGAAATCTTCGTCAGTCCACGAACTGCTGACTGATGTGAAGGCTGTAAGTTGATACCTGTTTTAGGATACAATAAGTTTCCAGCTTCCACGTTTTGATTGATGAACACGCGATCCCAAGGCACAAGCACATCATGGAACACAAGCACTGCATCCATTTCTTCAAACCGGCTTGCAAGTGGATGATCCCAAGTAGAACGTTCACCATTTTGTGTTTCTTCACGGCAATACATGCGGAGTCCTGGAGTGTCGATTGGAACAGCAAATGAAATTGCATACTTTTCATCACCTGGTTTGAAACTAGGGTACGAATAGATAATGACTTCATCTGTTACAGGTGCAAGGGTAGCCAACATTTTAGATCCACGAACAATCAAACCTTCATCCGTTTCACGCACAACTCCTAGATGTGTAAATTCATCTTCCTGCTCGTTCGATGCTTTACTGCGATCATTCTGTGGATTGATAATTGCATGTGTAAGGAACAAATCATTGTCGCGAATATAATTATAGTAATTTATAATATTATCGCCCCAACGCTCTCCGTATTGTCTAAAGAACCAATCATTGGACGCCATCGCGGTAACTACTGTTGCTAGGAAATCTGGTGTACGTCCCATTAAACCGAAAGTTGCCTCTGCCCAGACTTCGAACACGCGTCTACGAGCTTGTAAATCTTCGCCGTTTCGCGGAATTAGAAATGCGTTATTCACTCTCTCGCCAGTTTCCTCACACACATGTGTAATATCTTCTTGATACTTTGGATCATGTTGCATATCATATAGTCTTGCCATTTCTTTAATAGGTTGTTTGAATACGGGCTCATCCGCCAGATTGGTAATACGGCGACCCCCTAAATATACTTCTGGTTGACGTGATCTAACTGCTTCGATGTAATCTGCACCTGTTCTAATTCCCATTGTGTATTCCTCCTATATATTGATAGTATGCTGATAGTCTTTTGCATTTATAAGTGAAAGCTGCAAGAGTATGATTTGTAAGCCCTTTCATTTGAACTTTTAAAAAAAGTCTTTCTACTACTGAAAGACAACTTCTCTTCTCTAAATGCTTTCACCACAATTAACTTACTTGTAATATACCTAATCTGAAAAGTTGTCACAATGTTCATATTTCACAGTGTGAAATAGTAAGAATATTTCACAAAAAAATTTAATTGAATAATATATAGCATTTCACGTTTCACTCCACCAATTTTTAACAAAACAAAAACTGTAGATAGACTCCAAGACCTTGGGGTTTAACTACAGTTTTTTATCCTTTAATTCTTATATAAACTAGGGATCCATAACGCAGCATCTTCCCAATACGTAAGGATGAGCAACACGATAATTGCCATGGCCAAGAAGGGCATAATGGCTTTGATGAGATCTTCAAATTTCACCTTAGCAATAGACGATACAATAAATAATCCCGTACCTACTGGCGGTGTTAGAAGACCAATCGTTAAGTTAATACATACAATAACACCAAAATGTACAGGGTCAATCTGATATGTAGCAAGCAATGGAAGCATAACAGGAATTAGAATAATTAACGCTGCAATTCCATCCAATACAGTACCAATTAATAGTAAGAAGATATTAACTAACAGTAAGAAGATCAATGGATTATCAGACAAAGAAAGCATCGAATCAGCTACTAATTGAGGTATTTGCTCATATGCAATAATAAAACCAAATAAATTTGCCATGACAATCAAGAATGAAATGGTTGCTGTGTTCACAACTGTATTCACTAGTATTTCAGGCATATCTTTCATTTTCAACTCCCGATATGCTAAACCAATTACAAATGCAATTACACAAGCAATAGCCGCAGACTCGGTTGGCGTAAACACCCCGCCAAGTATTCCGAAGATAATAGTAAAAGGTATCAACATTGCAGGTAGTACACGAAAAAATGATTTTATAATCATTTTGAATGTTGCTTTTTCACTCTTAGGAAACTGTTGTTTTTGATTCATAATTCCAATAACAATAATAAATCCAATACCCAACATAATACCTGGTATTACTCCTGCCATAAATAGATCCGCAATGGATGCGCCTGTTAACGTTCCGTAAATGATAAATAGCATACTAGGCGGAATGACAGGTGCTACAATGGAAGACGCTAATGTAATAGCTGCAGAGAAATCACGGCGATACCCTTCCTTTTCCATCTCGGGAACCATTACTTTACTCATCATCGCGGCCTGTGCATTAGCGGAACCTAATATAGAAGCTAGGAACATATTCGCAATAACCGTAACATATGCCAATCCGCCACGATAATGACCGATTAACACTCTCGCAAACGATACGAGCCGTGTCGTAATTCCCCCACCGTTCATTAACTCTCCTGCTAACATAAACAATGGAATTGCCAAAAGACCAAAGTTATCAATTCCCGAGAACATTTTCTGGGGTGCCGAACTCATTAGTGTTGTTAAGTCCCCGAGAAGCAAATAACAAATAGATGTAATGGCAAGTACCAAAGAAATTGGAATACCAATTACTAAGAATAACAAAAACAACCCTATAACAATGAAAATCATAGCGTTTGTCCCCCTTGCTCTCTTATCTTAAGCAAGTTTACAAGATGGGTTAGTAAATGAATAAATGCGAAACTTAAACCTACTGGAACAGACGCATATGGAATCCACATTGGAATCCGCATAGTAGAGGATGTTAAATTTACAACAGATAAAAGCCAAGGATAGCTCAAGTATAGTAAAATTCCAATAAACACTAAAATAATTATATGAGAGACTATTTCGAAATAGCGTTTCCCTTTGTCTGAAAAACGATCTACTAAAAAGGTAACAGAAGCTTGGGACTTATACTTAAGTCCCAAACTTCCACCGAGAAATGTAATCCATGCCATTATAAAAATACTCGCTTCGCTAGCCCAAAATATTGGTGCACCTAAAAAATATCGAAAGACTACAGCGACTGCGATAATAATTGTCATTGCAGCAATCAAAATCATTGCCATGAACTTTTCTAAAGTTTCTATCCAGCTGCTTAACTTATTCATATTGCATATTCCTCCTATTTACGGAACGTTTCAATGAACTCTTTAATCAATGGATCTTTTGCTTTATACTGCTCATCATATTTCTCTTTGTAAGGATCAAACAAAGATTCGTCCATTTCATATAATTCCATGCCTCTGTCTTTCAATGTATTCATGTACTCTTCTTCTAGAGAAGCACGTTTCATTGTTCCATATTCAGAAGCTGCAGCCATTGCTTCCTCTACAATCTTTTGATCTTCTTCTGGCATTGCATCAAATTTTTCACCGCTTGCAATCATTACTGATGGCCATACCATATGGTTCGTCAAAGCCGCGAAACCTGTTACTTCATTAAAATTAGATGTTACCGCAGCGTCCAAATCCATTTCCATTCCATCAATGACACCTGTTTGTGCTGCTTGATAAACATCTGGTAAAGAAATGGATTCAGGGTTAGCGCCTAGTAAACGATACCAATCTTGTAATGCAGGGCTTGGCGTTACACGTAAAGTCAATCCTTTAATTTCTGCAGGAGTTTCAACTTTCTCTCTGAACATCATCGTACGGTTTCCGGAGAAGAAATAGTTCTTCGCACGTAACCCTTGATCATCTAGCGTAGCAAGAATTTTCTTTGCTACATCTGTATCTTTTGCTTCGAATGCAGATTCATATGAATCAAATAGATATGGGGCAAACCAAGCACTAAAAGCGTCTGACCTTGAAGTTAGAAACGCAGTTGTAATAAATCCAAAATCTAATGAGCCTGTCTCAAGCTGTTGAACCATATCAGGCTCTCCTCCAAGCTGTCCGCCCGGATATAATTCCATTTTCATTCGACCATCTGAACGCTCTTCAAGTTCTTCAGCAAATTTCGTTGCCGTTTCATTCCAAATATGATCAGGTGGAGCAATATGAGCTAGTTTGAAGTTATATGTTTGACCTGCATCTCCAGAACTTCCTGCCTTGTCAGTATCTTTCGCTTTTGCCTCATCGCTATCATCCCCACACGCACTCAGAAATAGTGCAGCTACAATTGTCATGATAAATAAATATAACCCACGTTTTTTTGTCATGAATAGTCTCCCCTTTTCTTTTCTTGAATTCAATTCTAAATATTCGGTAAATTAACTTTAAAACTGCACTGTAATTCTCTAGTAGATGGGAAATATAATATATTGAGTACTCATCACCCCTTTAAAAGACTATAAATTGTATATCACACTTCGATATAACCCAATTCTTTTGATATAGAATCCGCTGTTTTAATTACACTTTGGATAATTCTCTTCTGATTGTCTCCTTGCATATAAGTTGCCGGTCCCACTAAGTTTACTGCTGCAATTGTTTTACCTGAATACGACAAAATTGGTGCGGCAATTGCATAAGTACTGGTCGAGTTTTCATTATTACTAATAGAATATCCGATGTCGCGAACTCTTTTTAAATCTTCTTTTAACTTATCAATATCTGTAATCGTATTAGGCGCTTGTAACGATAGCCCCCGTTCGATTGTTTCTTTAAGATAGGCATTGTTATAAGCTAACAATACTTTCCCGGTACTCGTAGCATAAGCAGGCTTTCGTGATCCGATGTGTGTGTGAATTGGAGAGGCTTCCTGAGAGGATACTTTAAGAACAAAGACCACTTCACCTTTGTCAAACATGGCGATATGGGCAGTTCCTACAAATCTACTTATTAAGTCTTTTACAAGTGGTATGGCTCTGTCATAAATATCTTGCTGAAACATGACATTATTATTCCATTCTAGTAATTTCCAGCCCAAACGATAACGTCTATTTGAATCTCTCATCAATACACCTTCATTACACAATGTACTAACCAAATGATGTGCCGTACTTGGACTGATCCCAAGTTTACCGGCTATTTCTGCATTGCCTAATATCGGTTCCTCATTAGAAAAACAACTAATAATAGAACATGCCTTTTTAACAGACTCGATCACTTGAATTTCTCCTCCCTAGCTTAATGTAGGTACACTTACTGTTCTTCACTTGTAACCGCTTTCAAGATATAGCGGAAAAGTTCTCGGAATTTTCTACCGAAAACGTTCTTCTGCACTTTTATGTTATGAACGATATAAACTTATCTGAAGGTTACTCGTATATCAGGTTACTCGTATATCGTTTAGTAGTAATTTAAATTATACGAATGCTAGAATGACATAACAAGCTTTAAATTTCACATTATGAAACTTACACCAACAATTCAACTAATTTTCAGATTTTTTACATACGACTTTCATACATTAATGAATGAATAAAACAATCATAAAATTCGATATCACAAAAATATAACTCGATGTGGAAGAGAATCGAGTTATATCTAAAGTTGCTTGTTTTTGTTTATTCAAGCTTTTCATCATTCTCGTACTGAGTGATTATACGCTTACCAATTGTGCGTTTCCAAATGAAATAACAAATCGTAATGAAGAGCAGCCATGGGAATCCTAAAAGAAGTGTAGCTCTAAAATCTGGAGAGAACCAGGTTGATAGTACGACACTTGCTAATAATAATGCCCCAAATATAGTGAGGTATGGGTAACCAATCATTCGAACGGGTAATTTTCTTCCACTCGTTTCATTCCACTTCTTTCGGAAGAATAAATGCGTGATAAATATCATAAACCATGCAAACATCGCGCCAAAGCTAGATAATGAAATCATCATTGTGAATGCAGTATCAGGCTTTACAATGGTAAAGACTGTTGCGAATACAATGCCGATCACAGATGCAAATAAAGCGATAGAGGGCACTGATTTTTTGTTTAATCTTCCTAGGATTTTTGGTGCATAACCACCTCTTGATAATGAAAACATCATACGGGTCGAAATATATAATTGACTATTCATAGCTGATAAAGCAGCAATCAATACGACGAAGTTCATAATTGCAGCTGCCCCTGGTATATCGACAATCTGCATTACCTTAACAAATGGGCTTATATCAGCACCTGCCATAGTCCAAGGTACAATCATCAACATTAGTGATAATGTTATCAAGTAAAATACTATTAAACGAACAACTGCTGAACGCAATGCAATTGGAACGGCTTTCTCAGGATCCTTCGCTTCCCCTGCGCTGACTGCAATCATTTCAATACTTAAATAACTAAATAATGATATGAAAACGGCAATCCACATTCCATAAAAACCATTTGGGAAAAATCCACCATTTTCAGTATAGTTCTGAATTCCAATAGAGGAAGTAGCGTCGGCTCCCACAATAACATATGTTGCCAGTATAATGAATCCAGTAATTGCCACTACCTTTATTAAAGAGAACCAATATTCCACAGCACCAAATACCTTAACAGCTGTCATATTTACATACATTAATAATGCTGCAAATAAGACAATCCAAACGATAGCAGGTACTGTTGGAAACCAATACTTCATATAGATCGCTACTGCCGTGACTTCTGTTCCAATCGCACATACTAAACTGAACCAATAGGAATAACGTACAGAAAAGCCAGCCCATGGATTGATATACTTTTCAGCATAAGCACCGAATGAACCAGTTACAGGATGAGCCACTGTCATCTCAGAAAGACAACCCATCAGTAATAATGCTATCAAAGCACCAATCGCGTAACTCACGATTACACTTGGACCTGCAAGACCGATTGCCAAACCACTTCCAAGAAATAATCCTGTACCAATAGCTCCTCCAATCGCGATCATCGTCAGTTGCCTTGTTGTCAGACTTTGGCTAAGACCTTTCTCTCTTTCAATTATGTCTTGAAAACTTGTATCCTTCTTCCCCATTACCCCACCCCCTTGAATTTTATGACACCACGTTGCGCTCTTTCCCATACTGTTCATATTGCTTTTCAATGACAATACGTTTTAAAATTTGCACTGTAGTGAAGACTTCCTCATAAGATGTGTAAAAAGCAATAGGTGCTAGTCGTATAATATTTGGTGGGCGGTTATCAGGTATAATATTTTCGGCAACCAATGCCTTGCATATCCGCACGGCCTCATCATGCTCTAGACAAACATGTCCACCTCGACGTTCATCCTCCATTGGATTACCAATGGAATAACCTAATCCGTCTAACTCTTGTTCGATTAACTGAAGCATGAAGCGAGTGATGTGAAGTGATTTCTGGCGTACCCTTTCAATTTCCGCTTCAGCAAAGAGCTCTAATGATGCAATGATAGGTGCTAAACTCAGTACATGTGATGTCCCAACTTGGAAAGCTCCTGCTGACTCCTCAACATCCAAGGTGTGACTCATATCAAACTGCTTATCCTTTTTAGAGCTATACCAGCCCGCAAGACCTGGTGTAATACCGAAGTGCTTTTTATTAACATAAAGTCCCGCAACAGATCCAGGTCCACCATTTAAATACTTATAATTACACCAAACAGCAAAATCTACTTCCCATTCGCTAAATCGATGGGGTACTGCACCAATAGAATGACACGCATCAAAACCAATAGGAATTCCGCGTTTATGTGCTTCTTTAGTCAAACGTTCAATATCCAATAGCTGTCCGCTTCGGTATAGTACTGTAGGCAAGAAAATTAAAGCGATATCATCGGTCATGGCAGCAATAATGTCATCTTCTTCTATCATGCGTCCATCACGACTTTTCACTTGAATCAAATGTTCATCGGGATCGTACCCTTGTAGTTTAATTTGGCTTTGAAGCGCATAAATATCTGAGGGGAATGTCAGTTCATCAGCTAATATTTTCGTCTTTTTACCATTCGGTTTATAAAAAGTAGAAACTACCTGATGGATATTACTAGTTGTTGATCCGCAAATTGATACTTCTTCACTTTCAGCTCCAATAAGCGGTGCACACATAGCACTTAATTTCTCCGGTAAGTAAAACCAAGGGTATTTTCCGTTTGTCCAACCTTGAATCGCTAATTGCTTCCAAGAATCCATAAGTTCATCTACTTTCACTTCAGCTTGTTTTGACATAAGCCCTAGTGAATTACCGTCCATATAAATTTTCCCTGGCTGAAGAAAAAACTCATTACGGTACGGTTGAAACTCATCCTTTGAATCGTATTCCTTCGCTTCTTTAATTGTAATTAACTTTTCCACATTCATTATGTAAGCGCCTCCAATAAACTGAATTTACTCAATAATAATAGCAAGTTGACATGGTGTCAATATCTTTTTATGCAAGTTTCAGCAGGTGAAATCCTTGATGCTTCATTGTCTGAACAAAAAATATACGCTACAATAAGTACGATTGAATTGGAAAGGAGGCAATACGATGAAAAAGGAAGAGATAACGGACGGGAGAAATTTGAGATCTATTGCGACTAAAAAACGTTTACTTGAGGCATCTAAAGAGCTCTTCTATGAGAATGGTTTTGAAAAAACAACTATTACACAAATTATTAAGAAGGCGAAGACAGGCTATGGTACAGCATATGTTTACTTTAAAGGAAAAGATGATATATTAATCATGCTCATTGAGGATGTAATGCAGGAGTTTTTGGATATGGCAAGTACTCCATTTGCACCTTCATCAAAGAAAGAAGCCGAAGTCTTGATTCATAAGCAAGTGTTGTTATTTTTGAATATGGCAAATAACAACCACAAAATTATGAAAGTATTCTCCGAAGCTATCGGCTTGTCTTCAGCAGTGAACGCGAAATGGGATGAAATACGCGAAACAAATATTCATTATATTACAAAGGATATTACATATTCACAATCCTGCGGACTAGCGCGCTCGGATCTGCAAGCAAACCTTGTTGCTCGTTTTTGGTTCTTCGCAAATGAGAATTTTCAATGGGAAGTAGTACATAAAACTAATACTGCTTCAATTGAAGAAATCGCAAATACTTTAACTGCAATGTATGTAGATGGTTTATACAACATGTAAAAAAGCAAACTTCCGTCTGGGCAAGTTCGCTTTTTGTATAACTTTTATAATCTATTATTTATGATTGACGTTTTTGCTTAATCTCTTTCATTGTCAACCCGCCTGC
The DNA here is from genome assembly GCF_029267015.1 of Sporosarcina ureae. Classification (GTDB taxonomy): domain Bacteria; phylum Bacillota; class Bacilli; order Bacillales_A; family Planococcaceae; genus Sporosarcina; species Sporosarcina ureae_D. The sequence continues at coordinate 53,357 of NZ_JARIEA010000060.1, forward strand.
TCCCCAATTCGTATCTTGAATTTCTGTCAAGATGACTCGTACTTGTTCAGGACGAACCTCTAGATTCTTGACTGATGCTTCCGTGATATCCTCTATTAACCCTTTAATTTGTTCTTTGCTTCTTCCCTCTAACACTTGAACTTGAATGATTGGCATACCACACCTCTGTTTCATAGCTTTTAACTTCATGCTATATTACTACTACTTCTTTTACAACAACATGTCACTCTTGAGGATATTTTGTTTAAATAGAATCATGTACCAAGCATGAACTAAACATAGTCAAAGTATATGGATTCAAAGTGAACAATTGCATTCTAGAAATTAAAACCTAGATCTTTCTTCATCGTACATTAGAAGCAACAATTCCTAATCGATCACGTTCAATTGCACCCAACTTGTACATATGTTGACGGAAACAAGACATGACAAACGCGTGCATATTGGCTTGTGTTACGTAATAAACAAACCATGGAATGGAAGGGAGATAATCATGGATGGCAATGATTACTTCATTTGATCCCGGAATCTTTCGAAACTCCATTCTGCCACGTTCATTGGAATCAGGATCCATTAATAATCCACCCGTAATATAGTAAAGCGAGCGATCTTTTGTACTACGATCAGCAGAATAACTAAGCTCTAATAGTGTTCGATCGCCTAGAAAACCGATGCGACAGTTTAATTGGTCGTCTACTTCCGTCTTGACCCAAGGATTAAGGAAAGTGGATAGCCACTTGACGTAATAACGTGCAGTCTCATCAGCTGTCCAGCTATGGGGCAACGTGATTCGTTGTACAGATCGTACATCCTGTTTAAGCGGCCCCATTGGTGATTTCTGTTTCGGTGTTTCTTTTTCTTTCGTTTCTGCTTCAAGCGCTTCTCTTGCCGCTTGAATAAATGGAATTTCACCGTCACTAATGCCTTCCATATAATGTTTCGGATTCACAACCATTGGATGTTTCAAGCTTTCCACCAATGGATAGACGATTTCTTTCGGTGTTTGTGTCACCAGACGCAACCAAAGCCTTGAAAGACTCAGAGAGAAGAATGGAACATCCAACATTCGTGAAGATTTCCCTGCTACTTCTGCAGTTTTCTCCATCATAACTTTATACGTCATCACCTCGGGACCACCTATATCGATAGATCGTTGCGCAGGTTCAAAGTCTAGTATTAATGAACTTAATGATTTCATCACATCATCCAGTGCGACGGGCTGTGTATCGGAACGTGTCCATTTAGGTAAAATCATTATCGGAAGCCGTCTAACTAGCTTCGACAAAATTGGGAATGAAGAACCTTTTGGGCCGACAATTAGCCCTGCACGTAATGCGGTGACAGGAACAGTATACGATCGTAAAATACGTTCCACTTCCAAACGGCTTTTCAAATGCCTAGATAAATCTTTTTCATCTTCATCTGGAATAATCCCACCCAAATAGACGATCTGCTTAATCCCTTGTTTTTTCGCCGCCTGTGCAAAATTATCTGCCAATATAACATCCATATCTTCAAAAGTTCCTTGAGATAGTTTTGCTGATTTCAGCATAGAATGAACGAGATAAACCGCAACATCAGCACCAGCTAAACTCTTCTCCGCATCTTTCATAGAAAACAGATCACAAGAACGCCACTCTACATCTTCCGTATTCTGCCTCTGATCACCATTACGTGACAGACCAATAACTTTAGCCTTTCCTTTAAGTTTTTTCAATAGATTATTGCCGATATAACCACTTGCGCCAGCTACAGCTACAACCAATTTCTTTTCACCCATACAATCTCACCCTCTCTTGTACGTATACAGTAAAACTACCCATTCTAACAGTTTTATAAGCCTATATATTTAATTAATACTACTTTTGAGCAGTAGTCTTTGCTTTTTTCATTAAAAGTATTTATAATGAAATGAACGATGAAAACTATATTTGTTTTTAAAGTTTTGCTTGATATGTATAAAGATAGGGGTACGATAAATGAAAGCACGTATTATGAAAGCTTTCCTCGAAGAAATTCATGAGAAAAGTATGAAGTTCACAATGGATGATCTAGCGAAAAGACTGGGCATCAGTAAACGAACGTTATACGAAAACTTTTCTTCAAAAACGGAAATTTTAGATGCGATTATTGACTCGACATTACAAGAGTTTGATGAAAAAACCGATATCATCATGAAAGACACTGAACTACAACTTGTAGATAAGATCAAGAAAGTCATAACAGTTATCCCGAAGTATAATGATTTTTATAACTGGCAAATCCTTGATCAGATGAGAAAAACACATCCCGTACAATGGGAACGCGTCCACTCTGCACTTCATGAATGGGATGAACTGCGCGAATTGATTGAACAAGGTATTCATGAAGGTATTATTGCCGATCAAAATATAGAGTTACTAATGAAATTGATTATAGATGCAACGAACTCCACTCTTGATCGAAAGTTCTTCTATGAAAATCGCATGACTGTAACCGAAGCACTGGATTCTATTGTAGATATCCTGTTGTTCGGATTTATTAAGAAAAGTGACGACTAAAAAAACTAATAAAACACAAAAAGTTTTTCTGTTTTACAAAATATGAAAGCGAGATGGAATTATGAGCCTCCACGCATGTGAGGTAACGAATGAAAATTGGCAGGATGTTGCCTATTTATCCGTACACGAAAACCAAAAGAACTTTATTGAAAGCAATTCATTTTCACTAGCACAGTCGCAGTTTGAACCCGAATGGAAATCTATTGGGTTATACGATGGAGAGGAGCTAGTCGGCTATGCTATGCATGGACGTGAAGCAAATGGCAATGTATGGCTGGATCGCTTTATGATAGATCAGCATCATCAAGGGAAAGGCTATGCTAGCAGATTTCTTAAACTTCTACTAACCAGAATGGAAGAAAAGTATCAATGCAATAAGATCTATTTAAGTATTTATCCAAGTAATAAAGCTGCACAGCATTTATACGAAAAGTTCGGTTTTAAGTTAAATGGAAAAATTGATGACGTAGGTGAATTCCCTTGCCTCATCATGGAACTTGATCTTCAAAGGAGTCCTTTGCAATGAATTCTTCTTCACCCAAACTCAATCAATTAGATACTGAACCAGTAGGACGTATCTTTTTACGTTACTTAATACCTTCAACTGTCGGTATGTTACTAATGGCAATCAATATTGTGGCAGACGGCATCATGGTCGGTAATCGATTGGGTGCAGAAGCATTAGCGGGAGTCGGAATTTCGGCTCCCGTTTATACTATCTTTTTTGCTATTTCTTTATGGATTGGTATCGGTGCTGCTACGAAATACTCGATGGCTATGGGTGCTAAGGATACGCAAAAAGCCCGGTCGATCTTTACGCACGCGATTCTTTCCATATTCTTATTTACTATTGTATTAGGTTTGACTGCCTTTGTTTTTAGGGATCCACTAGCATACGCGCTTGGGGCCAATGCGACTACATTCCCTTATGTATCGCAATACTTATTTGTTATTTTATTGTTTGGTTTTATCTTCACTGTAGAAAACACTTTTAGTATTTTTGTGCGAAATGATGGAGCACCTAACCTGTCAATGGCTGGTTTGATTGTGACGTCTGTCGTCAATATTATTTTGAACTACGTGTTCTTATTCATTTTAGACTACGGAGTCGCTGGGGCTGCATCAGCTACTATTATTGCCTCATTTTTGGGTATGCTCGTACTGGTGACACATTTCTTTAAGAAGACCAATAACTTGAAACTGATTCGCTTGAAATTCAATAAAAAACTATTTCTAGCGATCCTATTCATTGGATTCCCAAGTTTCTTATCCGAATTGGGTATATCCTTCTTTACCATCACACATAATATTGCGTTCGAACGGATGGCTGGTACGGAAGGGGTTGCAGCGTTCTCTATTTTGAATTATGTACACAGCGTCATGCTGATGCTATTCCTAGGAATGGGTGGTGCAATTCAGCCGCTGATTAGTTATTATAAAGGCTCCGGCAACCGAGAAAGAATGAAGGAAACCGTTAAAAAGGCCACGCTCACTGTCGTCATCGCAGGTGCTGTATTTTTCCTCGTTGGACAGTTCGCAGCAGGCCCTATTGTATCGATTTTCGGAGACTTCCCACAAGCCGTCAGAGATTTGGCCACTACCGGAATTAATTTATTCTTCATTGCCTATTTATTCACAGGTACAAACTTCGTGATGATGACGTATTATCAGTCAGTCGGTAATGTTCGAATGGCGACTTGGATCACCGCTTCTCGCGAAATTATTATTATGTTGATTTTCTTGATGATTTTACCACGCTTCTTTGGGCTTAATGGTATTTGGCTATCTATCCCTGCTTCTGAGTTTATCGTATTTGTTGGAGTATATTTATATCAACGAAACGCGACTCGTCATTCGCTGAGTGGATAACTTGATTAAGGAAAAAGTTATAGTGCAGATCCTATATGGATACTGCGCTATTTTATTCCTTTCATAAATAATAGTGATATACTGAGAGAGCAACTGAATATCGTGTTAGAGATAGGTGCGTTTATTTTTCTTAAACGCTTAAAAGGGAAATCGGTGAAAAACCGATGCTGTCCCGCAACTGTGAGTTGGAGTATAATTCGTTACCACTGTTTCACCGCAAGGGAAATGGGAAGGTGAAATATACGTTGAAGACGAGCCAGGAGACCTGCCTAGATCAGTACACACCAATACCCTACGCGGATAGGAGGTGTCAAGTGCGGCTTATGAACAATCATACACAAGCCGACGTACGAAAAAACGGGATCAGGACATTCATTAGGTGGCTTCGATACAGCTTCTATCGATCCACTATATATGAATATCCGACTGAACCGTTTAATTCGTCATGGCTTCCCACTTAACATCCTTCCAGGTATTTACTCGGACGGATGTTTTTTGTCGACGAACCACTACAAAACACGATGAGGAGAATGAATTATGAATAACCAAACAATCGATGATTTTACAAACTTATTAAAGGATACGCTGATGTCGGACCGAGTGAGCACTCACTCTACTCCACTCCCCTTAGTACTCAATGATGTGAAGAAACAGATTTCCGAAGATACTTCAAAAGATCAAATAGAAAAAGAACAGCAACTTTATAATTTAGATAAAGCATATAAAACAGTAGTAGAAGAATTGGTTGGTAGTAACTAATAGTAAATACGCCTCTGACATTAATCTGTCAGAGGCGTTTACACTTTATAGAGAATCTTTTATCACACGTTTATAATTTATAACGGATAGTAATCCGAATATCGAGTATAATGCCGTGTAGATGAACATCACAATAATCATTGGTGTTAGCATTTCAGTACCGAATAAAAACCAGCCCGACTTTACTGCGAAGTAGCTATGGAGCAATCCGACAACTAATGGAATACCAAAGTTAAATAATTGCTTTTTCTGGATGCCCTTCAACAAATCAGATTGTGTAAAGCCCAATTTACGAAGAATCGTGTAGTTTGATTTCTCATCTTCACTTTCGTCCATTTGTTTGAAATAGAGAATGCAGCCGGATGTGATGAGAAATGCAAGGCCTAGGAAGCCTACGATAAACATCGTGATGCCAACACTTTGCTTTTGGTTTATTCTTTCTTCATATTTTGATTCATGTCCCGCCCATACATTTATTTCCAACTCATTGAAAATAGCATTCGCTATTTCAAGTTGATTTTTATTATTAATATTCACTCCATGATACTCAGTGAATTCAGACGTAAAGGAAGAATCCTTATCTACTAGCATTCGCTGAAATACTTGGTCATCGACTACAGCGACAGGGAAAGCATAGGTTATACGAGTTGGTAGAATAACCAAATTCTCTACACCTTTAAAAGTCAGATCATATGAATGTTCTTCACCTTGGAATATGACTTGTTTATCAGCTTGAAACTTCATAAATTTTTCCATGACAGAATCTGAATTAATAAACAGTACTTCGTTTTCCTCTACATCTACTTTCTTTACTGTTTTCTCGCTCATTACGATCATACGCGTGTTACTATAGCTTTGATCTCCAGGAACCTCTCCTAGAATAGACAGTACTTGCGATAAATCAACTGGTGATGTTAATAAATCCGTAGCCGTCTCCGTATAGGCTACGTTCTCTTTTTCTAACGCTTGTGTGAATTCCGCGGCACGCTCAGTATTTGGAATAGTGAAGTCTGTAGGAATAGTTCTTTCCACAGTTTTCTCTACTGAGTAATACGAAATGTAACTAAGCGATAGCAACGCAATAGATAACGCGGATAATGTTGTGATAATCATCAATAAAAATGAATTGGATTTCATTCGGAACATAATAGATGATAAAGACAATACATCGTTAACGTTTAAATATCCCCCTTTTCGCTTACGGATCAAATTAAAAATGAAGCTGACAGAGCCTTTATAAAATAAATACGTACCTATAACAACAGATGCCAGAATGACGACCATTGTGAGAAACAAGTACTCGCCAAGGATTGCGCCACTGAATAGCCGAGTAGATAAATAGTAGCCAAACGAAATAAGCAAAATGCCTACCACGCCAATGAATGCTTGAAATGTTGTTACCTTTTGTACACGTTGCTGCGCAACAGTCGTTACACTAAATAGTGACAAGATGCTTTGACGTTTAATAAATAATGCATTCATAATTAAGATTAATACATAAATCACTGCAAATACTACGATTGTTTGAAGCATTGCTTCCAACGAGAAACGCAATGTTGCCACGTCGGTAACACCTGTTACCTTAAAAAGAATGATCATCAATAATCGAGACATAGAAAAACCTAGGAATATACCCACGAGCAGAGATCCAATGTATAACACGAAATTCTCAACACTCAATATGCGGAAAACTGTCCCTTTCGTCATGCCAATCAATTGGAATAAACCTATTTCCTTACTGCGACGCTTGATGAATAAATTGTTAGCATAAAGCAAGAAGATCGATACGATAACAATCAGTAAAATCGAACCCGACTTAATAGCCGCCGCACCTTTTACTCCACCCGTTGCATCGTCTAATGCTGGATCAAATTGCAGTGTAACGAATGAAAAGTACAGACCAACACTAAAGACTAAAGCAAAGATATACACATAATAATGCTTGAGGTTTTTCTTAATATTGCGGAAGATTAGCTGATTAAGCGTCATGTTGCACACCACCCAATACACCTTGCGTTTTTATAATGTCATTGAAAAACTCATTCCGTGTTTGGTCTCCTTTATATAGTTGCGTGTAGATTTGTCCGTCTTTAATGAACACGACCCGCTCACTGAAACTTGCCGCTAATGGATCATGAGTGACCATGACGATAGAGGCATTTCGTTTCGTGTTAAGTTCACTTAGTTTATTCAAGAGATCAGATGCTGCTTTTGAATCGAGGGCGCCCGTTGGTTCATCTGCAAAGATGATACTTGGATCATGAATAAATGCCCGCGCAGCAGACGTTCTTTGCTTTTGACCACCTGATATTTCATTAGGATATTTGTCTGCAATGTCTGCAATGCCTAAGTCTTCCGCCACTGCATGAAATTTTTCATTGGCTCTTTTTTTCGCTACTTTTTGTACCGATAACGGAAGTAGAATATTTTCTTTTACAGTTAACGTATCTAGTAAGTTATAGTCCTGAAAGATGAAGCCTAAGTGACGTTTACGGAATTCCGCCATTTGCTTCTCCTTCATTTGATTAATATTCTGCCCTTCTATGCTAATCGTTCCTTGACTCACCCGATCAATAGAGGAGAGAACGTTAAGCAGAGTCGTTTTACCGGAGCCAGACGCCCCCATAATACTGACGAATTCACCTTTATTTACTTCTAAATCAAGCGCACTGAGTACTTCTTGTTTATTAAATTTGTTGCCGTATGTTTTATATATTTTCGTTGCTTGTAGAATTACCATGTCCATCACTCCTTCTTAATGCTATCTTAATCAAGATACGGATGTTTCTCCTGTCTTTGACATGACAATTAGAAAAAGCATGTGACATTATCGTCACATGCTGTAAGTTGGGGTGACTAGTAGTATTCTGCATCGCCCCACTTTTTAAGTAGGATTGAAGCGTTCGCTAGCTGGAGCTACAATCCCAGACCACTTATCTCCTACATACCAGCAATGCGTATCAACTCGTTTTCTTTCGCAAAGATCAAGTTGAACCGCGTACTTTTTCCATGTGTGGACTCTACTTGGATATCAATCAGCAGTGCGTCCGCCACTTGTTTAGCTAAGTACAGTCCCATTCCTGTAGCTGCATGGTCTTGGTGGTCGACAGTTCCGGTGAAACCTTTGTCGAATATGCGGGATATGTCTTTCGGATCGATTCCACGGCCAAAGTCTTCTATTGATAGCGAAGTCATTTCATTATGCGTTGTACTTCGAATACGTATATCTGACGCTTCACTGTATTTCACCGCATTCGTCAACAGTTGTCGAATGATAAAGCCGCACCATTTTGCGTCAGTCAGCACTTCTTCTGTCTCCAACGATATATCAAATCCTATCCCTTTTTGCATACACCATTGTCTTAATGACTTAATCTCTTGAAATAACAGCTTCTCCATTTCCACTTTTTCGATATATAAATCATTTTGAATGAATGGAATACGCTTATGATGAAGTTGTTGATCGAGTAGCAGATGAATACGAAGCCATTCATACATTAGCCGTGAACGAAGAACAGGATCTTCCGTACGTTCAATCATTAACTGCATTGTCGTAAGCGGTGTTTTCACCTCGTGTATCCAATTTAAAATATCGTCTTTCTCTTGCTCAACACTCGTTTGTAATTCATTTAATTGAAGGTTAAACATCTGGTTTTGTTCAGCTATCCTTTCGGCTGTTACTACTTCGAAAGGGGTATTGGCTACTGGTATTTCACTATTATCAAACGTTGAATTTAGTCTCATTAGACCTTTGTAAAACCGTGTTTCTCTTACATAGCGCATTACTAAAAACAGTAAGAAGAAGAGGCTAGACAGAAACACAATGTACATAGCAGAGCTAAATGACACACTTGTATCAAGATAGCCCATTCCTATAATCAACAACTGCAAAAGAACAAAAAACAGTATCCAGCTGGCCCGCTCTTTTACAAACAATCGAATCATAGCGGTTCTTCTTTCGCCATATAGCCTTGACCCACTTTTGTTTCAATTACATCCACTAAGCCAATTTCCGCAATCCTTTTTCGTAAACGATTCACGTTGACTGTGAGCGTATTGTCACTAACAAACCGTTCATCATCCCAGAGGCTCGTAATAATTTCTTCTCTCGATACGATTTCATTCTTCCTATCTATCAATATTTTTAAAATATATATTTCGTTTTTCGTTAACTCAATTGTACCGTTTCTATTAGACAGCGTACCTTTTACAAAATCAACAGTTGCGCCACACCACGTTTTGACTTCCAAGATCTGCTCGGTATTATAGTTATAAACACGTCGTAAAATAGCTTGAACCTTTGCGATCAGTACATCGAAATGAAAAGGCTTTTGGACAAAGTCATCGGCTCCCAGTTGCATGGACATGACGATATCAGTCGGATGGTCTCGTGAAGACAGAAAAATGATAGGTACATTCGAATGCGCGCGGATCATCCGACACCAATGGAATCCGTCAAATTTAGGTAACTGAATATCGATAATGACTAGATCAGGTTTGATTTCTGTAAACTCATGCAGCACATTTGAAAAGTCCTGAATTCCAGCCACTGTATAAGACCACTGTGTTAGACGTTCTTTAATTTCTTCAAATAATGTCTGATCATCTTCTATCAGCATAATCGTAAACATAGGACTCACCATACTTCCTTTAATTACATTTAGTTTATCCTATCTGAAGGTAGAATCAAAACAACGCGCAAGTGAAAGTTGATTTCACTTGCGCGTTTATATTCGTTTGGGCTATACGTTATTTCAAATAAAATAGCCCGCCATTCACAATATCCAACGTCATTCGCGGTTTAAAACGTTCTTCCATCGCACGTTTCTCATTCTCATAACTCTCAGGTTTTTGTTCCTGTTCCTCATAGAAATAATCCAAGACTGCTAGATCCTTTTTCCATCGTTTTTCCGCTTCATCTATCCACGTTAGGTCTTCATTTTCAATTACTTGCGTGATTACAGCGTCCAGTCGATCAAGTGCCCGAACAGGTGTGATGATATACGGCAAATGAAATACGTGTTCAGATTGTTGCTCGGTCATGTCCCGTAAACTAATAGCTTCCTGAAAATCTTTCACTACGGCACCCGTCATCAAATTAATGCCTAATGAATACAGCATTTCCTTTGTTTGATGACTGATGAATGATACTTTATAATTTACACCAACCCACGGGGTCAAAACTATCTGCTTGTTAACTTCAACTAGCCGCTCATACATTTTCACGAACTGTCCCATCTCTTTGGTCACTCTAAAAAGCTGATGCAAGCGAGGAGAACCAAGATGAATGACTTCTCCCTTCATTCCATGTTGCAACTGCTCCATGTCCGTGATCAACGTAAGTTGTGCGGGATTCGGTGTTTCATTGACACTTTCTATATACCGCCAATAAAATGGCCGGTTCATGATCCTTTTATCCATATCAATTGTCAGTTGTACAGTTAAATAGTGCTCGTTTCCATGAAGTACTTCACAGTTATTCTCTTTAAAGAATCGGTGAAGATACGTATGGATTTCTGTCGAATGCATGGATCTACCTCCTTCACACAGACTGTTCTTTCATCACCAATATATCATCTAGTTCGCCTACCACTTGTTCAAATGTATCAATCTTACCTTGCAATACATTCATCACGTGATCATCTATCGTGTCTTTTACAGCGAGATTGTAAATCTGTACATCATGTTCCTGTCCTAGTCGGTGAACTCGGCCAATTCGTTGCTCCAACTTCATTGGATTCCAAGGCAGATCATAATTGATGACGTGATGGCAAAACTGTAGGTTAATCCCTTCAGCGCCGGACTCAGTCGCAATTAGCACTTGCGCTTGCTGCTTGAACAGATGTTTAATCCATTCTCTACTACTCTTACTTAACTTTCCGTTGAAAATGACATTTGATATTCCATTCGCATATAGATAGTCGCTTAAATATAACTGTGTCATGCGATACTCTGTGAAAATAATCACTTTATCTTTTGCTTGTATGATCAGTTCGGTTGCCTTCTTAGCTTTTGAATGGAGAGGCAAACTTTCTAATTGTCCGAGGATTTTTTCCACGTATGTGATTTCTTCTGGCTGCTTGCATTCTTGACGTAATTTCATCAATGTACCTATTGTTGCATCTGGACTGCTACACATCTCTCTTTGCAATGTCATAGTAGAAAATGCATCCGAGAATACGGACGATATGTTTTTGAGATTGGATACCGCTGCATAGACTTGTTTTTCTTTGTCCGTAAATGTTATAGGTATCGCGTGCACCTTTCGAGTGGACCATTCTACGCCCGTATCCTGTCGTCTGTTGCGCACCATGACTTGACTAACTAGCTCTCTTAAATATCCATCTCGTTCTTCATCCCGAACTTTAGTAGAAAATACTGCAGAAAACTCCTCATAGTTGCCTAAATGTCCTTGTTTAAGTAAAGTGACCAAATAAAATAATTCAAAAATATCATTTTGAATAGGTGTAGCTGTTAGTAATAAGCAAAATTTCTTCTTCAAACTTTTCACAAACTCATAACTAATGGTTTTATGATTTTTTAATTTATGTGCTTCATCAACAATAATCAAATCATAGTCTTGTGCAAAAATCTTTTCCTTATGTGGACTCCGCTTAGCTGTATCCATACTCATGACTACTACGTCTACATAATCGAGCTCGTAATTCTTTTTGTATAACAGAGCAGGGATGTGAAACTTTGTATACAGTTCCTCTATCCATTGATTTACAAGAGAAGCAGGAACTAATATAAGTACTTTTTTCACTAGTCCTCGCAGCATATATTCCTTAATAATCAGACCTGCTTCAATTGTTTTTCCAAGTCCTACTTCATCGGCTAAAATCGCTTTACCATTCATCTGTTCAATCACTCGTTCGGCCGCTTGTAATTGATGGGGTAAAGGTTTGATGTTAGGTAAATACGCAAGTGATTGTAATCCTGTAAAATCAGTAATTAAGTTATTTTTCGTGATGGCGTAGCTCATGTTATAAAGCGTAGAACTGTCCCACGGTTCATGGTTTTCAAGTCGTTTGATAAATCCTTCTTTCCAAGAAGACGATCTTTCAATTAGCATTCCAATCACCTCAACTAGCTTGTATGTTTTGATTAGAATACCCATAAAAGAAGATATTATGATAAAACATAAAAAACCTTCCGCATACAGGAAGGTTTAAATTATTCTTCGATTAGATTTCAAAAGCGACAAAGCTCCCTTCGTCTTCAAAATCGGTCACATGTATTACGCGGTCAGAAAATGATTCTGCAATGGTAGTATCACTCCCTAGCACTAGAGTAAGTACATTGAATTCCTTTTGCTTTTTCTTCTCATTAAATTTAATTAGGAACGCTTCACTCATTTCATCTTCTCCATCACTGACAAAAATAACATCGGCGTTTTTGAATGTACTTTCTTCTATCACTTCTAATGCCCCTTGTAGCGATAACGAAAAGTCTGTCCCACCGCCTAAGTAAGTTCGTGCTAACCTTGCAAGTTCATTAGACGTGATTTTGCCTTTCACGAAAGTATCTTTCTGGATCGTGGTGGAAAATAATAAAACGCATAAGTCACGACGTTGTTTTTTGGCTATCGAGAGAAGTGCCAGAATAAATCCTTTTGACTGATTATCGAGCAATTTCATACTTCCCGACTGATCGAGACAAAAAATGATTGGTCCCTTTCCAAGATTTTCTCTTTTCTTCTGTTCAAACTGCATAGTTTCACCTTCAGCAAAACGACGAAGAAAGTCTTTTTTTGTTTTTTTATTTGAATAAAGTCCTAACTCCATAGGTAATAGCCGTTCCAGTTCACTTCCCATAGTCACTCCACGTCTTTCCATCGCTTCTATATAATCCGTTTTCTGTTTCTCTCGCGCTATTTCTTGAAAACGCCCTGCCCATTCCGCAATTTCTTGCATCTTGGGATCCATCGCTACTTGATCAGCTATCGCTAATTGTTCACGTAACGGCACTTTCTTTAATTCTGCATCTCCTTTACCGGCGGTGCTGCCACCCATAAGGGAAATCAAGCTGTCCTTTACTTTGATTGTTTCATCAACCGCTTCGTCTATCGCTTGTAAAAACCGTTCGCCATTCGTTTCTAGTGTTAATTCAAGCTTATCATTTAATTTATCCGTAGCATCGGCGAGTTCTTGGACAGGGCCATCTTCTATTTCACCCTGTTCCTCATCTGCTTGCTCAAACGGCACATCATCTTGTAGTGATTCTACGGCTTCCATTTGTTTTAATAAGTCATCATCGAGAGCCTTTGCCTCAGCAAGCCAAACATTGATCTTCTCGCCAAATTTCACTGTACAGACCGTGGCTGCCAAATCATCCAGTTTGGTGAAGCTTCTATATTCTTCAAAATGCTCGTCACTCATTAATTTTTCTAAAATCGTCCGATTCGGTTTCAGCGCAGGGTTTATTCCCTCTTTTAAGATCTTAGGCTTCATTTTATATAGCGCCGCCCAAATATCCCCGAGCAATGATTCCGTAGTGGGTAATTGACCTTCTTCTCTAACCTTTTGCAAGCCTTCTGACATCTCGAACAGCTCTTTAAAACGCCTTTTATCGTATGCATCAGTATTCAATACGGAGCGATGATCTCTGACTATTTTACTGCGTTTCATAGAAATCACCCCTTTTACATTCTGAAAAAGACTCCCGTCTGGTCGCCATTTCTATCTTTCTGTTCATTCGTTTCGCCATAGTAAGCAGTATCCAAACGACTGCTTTCCACTTCATTTTTTAATGAAATGAGCTGATTTTGTAAGTGATCAATTTCTGTCACTCGGCTTTCATTTTCCTCTTTCAACTTATTTACTTCTGTTGATAAAGCTGAAAATTTCTGGACCGCCTCCATACCTGCTTCCGTCGACTGGTCACGCACTGCGGAATCATAGATTTCATTCGCTTCATTTTCAATCGCTGAAAGCCTTTGTGCTAATCCATCTTGTGAATGTCGGCGAACTATGTTGCACACTGCTTCTTTCTGATCAAGAGTTTCCCACAATGCGTTTTCAAGTATCGCAATATCCTCTATTTGTACTGACTCTCTTTGATTGATTAGGGCCCTCGCTTGCAAGATACTTAAAGATTGTTTGAATCGACGGTCGGACGGCTGAATTCCTTCATCCTGTAGTTCCCTGCGGATAGTAGACAATGTTTCATATACTTCATCAGGAATTTTCACTTTATCCGTCATGTTTTGAAGTTGTATTAATTCATCCAAATGCATTTTGGGAGTTTCAACATCTTCTCCCTCGTCTTTCATCATCGATACAAAATTCGATTCGTCGGCAATGAAGTCTATTTCAAAGCGCAATAAAAATCGGTCAAATAAGGCTTCAAGCCCTTCACCCTCTTCGGGATATTCGTTGGATGCGCCAATAACTGATATTAACGGTACTTCAATCGGATGACCGTCATTATAAAATAATCGTTCATTAATTAGTGTCAATAAACTGTTGAGTATTGCAGAGTTCGCTTTAAATATTTCGTCCAAAAACACAAGATGCGCTTCCGGCATTTTGGAAGTAGTATTTCGTTTGTACACGCCTTCCTCCAAATCTTTTAATGAAAGAGGACCAAACACTTCTTCTGGTGTACTAAATCTTGTCAGTAGCCATTGAAAATAAGAAGTACCTTCAACGATTTTTGTTAATTCTACTGCTAATGCAGATTTCGCAGTTCCTGCTGGTCCAATCATTAACATATGTTGTCTAGACAAAATCGCTACTAAAATCCCCTCTACTTCATTTTCTCTTTCGAAAAACTTTTTATTCAATGCACTTTTGATTTCATGTAACTTCTGTAAATTAATATCCATATAGGCAACTCCTCAATTTATAGTAATGATCTACTGTTGGCTTTATAGAACAGTGTGACTGAAATAGCATGTTTTTAACCTTTAAAAGACTAATTCTTTCATGATGTCTCGGAGTTAGTATGATTACCCCTTTGTCTAACCTTAGACAAAAGTTTTAAGTTCAATACACACTTTGTTTATACAAGACTCTCTACTCTATCATTACCCCCTTTGCTCTATATAAACTCTTCTATACTATATATTTTTGTAATACTTTATTGATAGTAAGTCATAAATTTCCACCCATAGGTTGTACAATGATTATACAAATATATATTTTGCGATTTTTTCAATGTAAATTGATATGGTATGATGAATGTATAATTTAGGGAGGTGAGTGTTAAATGTCGATTGAAAAGAAGAATACAAAAGTTGTCTTAGTGGATTACAAAGATAAAATGTCACTTACACACGCTGCTGAATTCCTTGAAACACTCGCAAAGAAATTGAGAGAAGACGGCACATTTACATTGACTCACGATGGAGTACATCACGGAGTTACACCCGCTTCAGAGGTAGAGCTCGAAATAAAATTAGAAAAAGAACAGAATAAGTATTCATTCGAAGTAGAACTTGAGTGGCGTGATGGGAATAAAAGTACGGATTCTAGTATTTCCATTAGTTAATAGGATGAGACGGAAAAAGGCTATCCATTATATATAAACGATGGATAGCCTCTTGTGTTTTACTTGCTATTTAATGTGTAGTTAACAAATAATTATTTATTTCAGCTACCTATCGTAATCGCATTGCCTTTATTTTGTAGAGTAGACAAAATACTTAATGCGGCAAGATAGCTCGTTTTAGGATTATTCGGCATAGGTTCGTTTTCAATCGTCAAATTCATTTTGCCGAAATCACCCTTCGCTTCAATACTATGTGTATTACGTTGAATTTTCGGATCCGCGATAACACGGACTGTCGTATGTTGCGCACCAAGTCCCGCAATTGAAAGTAACAACGCCACATTAACATTTTTAGGAAACTTCTCGATGGCATCTAGTGCAATACCATCAAAAATACATTCTTCTACATATTGAACTTCAAGCCCTAATGATTGGTATGATTTTCTGGTTGTAATATGTACTTCTTTTAAGCCGCCCATTGAATTTGCTGATTGAAGAAGATCCAGACCGCCTATCGCTCCTGAAGGCAAATAGATATGTTGCTCATATGATTTTGCAATTTCTTTCATTTCATTTAGAAAGTCTACGTTTTTAAACGCGCCAATACTGCTTAGAATCAGATCTTTTTTGTTCTTCAATACTTCTTCCATGTGCTCTATCGCCACGCTGATCGTTGCAGCTTCTACAACTATATCGACAGGAGATTCAATGAACTCTTGAAAATTCGTGTAAAATTTCGTACCATACCGTGACTCTAGTTGTGGTCCCACTTCCTGATTCCGTCCAAATAAAGAGACTATTTTCCCATTCACTTTTTCACCTTCATTGATACTTTCCAATAAATATTGGGTGATATTTCCAGTTCCTATTACACCAATTTTCATTGCATAACACCTCTTCCTCTAGTATATACACTTCCACAAGAAATAGATGACTTTCTATTTAGATACCCTGTCTGTACATAATCAACACCCCAGACGAATAGGATGATGTTGATGGCAGACAATAGATAAGTAGGGGGAATGTACGAAATGGCTGGGTATACAGACAATTATGAACGCGATGCGTATGGTATTATCGACTTTTGGGTACGTAACAACTTTGAGCATGGGGAATTTTTCGATCGAGAAATCAGCCATCATGAGCTAGAACTAGCACGCGCCAATCAGGAAATGGTTGATCGCATGGGCAAAATCTTCAAGAAAACTGAATCTAAAACAGGGGATATTGGATTAATTATCGATGAGGCGAAGAGTTCGACGAAAGAGTTTTCTGATTTACTAATTCATACAATGGACCGTGCACTTCATTGTGATGTAATCATTTCTACCCCGACTTCCCTCCTTGATCATATGATACGAGAAGCCGAAGAAGCAGAGCGAGTGTTCAAGTTAATCGAAACGAATTCCTACGTTACTCCTGCCGATGCGACGTTGCATGAAAGTAACTTCTGGCTTCGTCAAATGCTTGATCACTTAATATTCATTAGTCACTACGTAGATGCTTCCAACTATGAATTGCACGATCAAGTGCGTGCTATGACAAGAAAGTTTGAAAATCTTTTGTTGCAGGCGCAAGCTCTGAAGACCATTATTCGTAGACCACGCAATGAAGTTTCACCTGTGTTGAATACGTTCAATCAAATGATAATCAAAGAAGCCAAAGCGCTAGAAGCCTTTAAGTTAGAATTAAGCGAACTGATCAAAGCTTGTGCTGCAGTTACGACTGCTCCACCTGATTTACTTGAACACATTGCGAGAGAAGCGCATCATCTGTGGAAAAACCTTGAAGATCAAGTGGTTAACTAAATTACACGAAAACATGACGATATATATTTTCTCGTCATGTTTTTTATTACGTGAAAATCTACTAGAGCAAAACTATTCTTCATCGAGCTTCGTTATAGTAATAGAGAGGCGGTGGTGGGAATGGATTCCGTGAAACTGGAACAGATCATGGATCAATACGGGGAACATTTATTGAAAATGGCCTACTTCTATTTACGTGACCATGAACAGGCAAAGGATATCGTCCAGGAGGTATTCATTTCATTTTACGAGAAATCTAACTATCAAGAACGAGGAAAGTTACGCGCTTATTTAACGAAACTAACAGTGAACCGCTGTAAAGATCATTTGCGAAGTTGGTCTTTCCGACATTTGAAATTTAATAAAGAATGGGCAGAAACTATACATACTGAACATAATCGATTGATTCTAAAAGAAGAAAGATCTATGATTGCTTCTGCTATATTGGCATTACCTGTAAAGTATCGAGAAATTATACTGTTTTATTATTACGAAGAACTAACTATGCGAGAGATTGCTGCGTTTCTTGATCTGTCGGAAAACACCGTGAAAACGAGAATGACCAAGGGGATTCCGATGATTTACGCTACCGCATATTCCAAGGCATACTTGAAATCGACTCTATTTTTGATTATGCCCATTCTTTAGGCTATGAGGAAGACATGGAGAAAATCGATACACTTATCGCCGAACAACAAAAAACGTTCTTTGATGACTTTACAGAAGAACAAGCAAAGAAGATGAAAAAAACTCAAGTAGACACATTCGGATATAGCTATGATCAATATTTAAAAGTTATTTTGAAATACACTCAACGTCATACACTCGTCATGGACTGGCTCGAGCGTAATAAATTAGAAGACCAAACAACCCAACGACAAATACTAAACGCTTTCCAAAAAGAGCATCAACAAGTCATCACTGCGTTCATGGAGAAGAAATCTATTCCAGATTTAACGGAAAAGTTTCGAACTCAGAAGTTAGATGGCGTGGTAGCATCTGCAGATCAAGGACAAGTATTACTTGTGTTAGGGCTTGAACCAAAAGATTATGAGGGTCTATCTACGGATGAAATAATAGAGGCAGCTTATGAATCGGCCTGGTTCGACTACAGCGAATCCTTTGATGGTATTCAACCTGATATGCATATTGAAATTACTTTTGATCCACTTTCATACGTCATCACTCAGCAAGAGCGTCCGACAAGATTCCATGACATAATCAAATGGAATGAATATAAAAAGTAAAAGAAGCGGTAGACCCATTTTAAAGGGCTACCGCTTCTTCACGTAACTTAATACTTCACTAGATATATATATTAAAAATCAATGTGCATAAAAACGATCTATATTTATCTGAGTAAAGTAAGTGATTTTTATTTTACCACCGTCACAGGACAATCAACATGTTTCATTACTTTATGACTGACACTACCAAGTACCATTTCCTGAATAGTATTCAATCCACGACTGCCGATCACTAGTATATCGATTTTCTTTTCATTGACATACTGAATGATTTCCTGACTGGGATTGCCTTTTAGCATGATCACTTTAGCATCGACCGCGGCTTCCTTCGCCATCGCTAAAATCGGATGTAATTTTTGCTCACGTTTTAATGATAGACTTTCAGGGCTTTGCGATAATAATCGTTCATCTTTTGCTTTGTTATAATCCTGTACATAGATAACTTCCAACGTAACTTTAGGTAAATACTCCGCCAGCATTATTGCGTGTTTCGCAGCACGCATTGCATTTTCTGATCCATCAATTGCTACAGCTATCTTCATACTATTCACTCCTTCACAATAATTTTTCATATAGTTGTTGGCTCGAGGAATTTAACCCTCGCATCGTGACGTTGATCCCCCTGCTTTCTAATTTGCTCACAACTTTAAAAATCGCACCTACAGCAGATTCATCCCACAACTGACTATTTTCAAAGTCGATCGTGATCCTCTTTTCATATACATGATCAAAAGCTTGAATAAATTTTGTTGTGGAAGCAAAGAATAGCGGTCCTTGGATTTTATAGACTCCATCGTGATTGGTTACAGTCACGCGTGAAATCTTCGCTACAAAGAATAATGCACTCAGAATAACTCCAATAACCACGCCAATTGCCAAGTTATGCGTATATAAGATGATAGCCACTGTAACAAGCATCACTACAGACTCTGAACGTGGTGCAGAGCGCAAGAACTTAAACGAACCCCAATTAAATGTTGTCGCAGCTACCATAACCATGACCCCAGCGAGAACTGGCATCGGAATTTTAACGACTACATCTCCCAGTACAATAATCAAGAACATCAAGAATACTCCTGCGGTCAACGTGGACAAACGCCCTCTGCCTCCCGACTTCATATTGATCACCGATTGGCCAATCAATGCACAACCTGCCATACCTCCGAAGAACCCAGTGATGAAGTTGGCAATACCCTGTCCGCGTGCTTCACGGTTTTTATTACTCGGAGTGTCTGTTATATCATCAAGAACTTGAGACGTAAGTAAGGACTCAAGCAATCCTACAATAGATAATGCTAATGAATACGGTAAAATGATCTTCAATGTTTCAAAGCTTAACGGAATGTCAGGGAAAAAGAATGTCGGCAATGAGCTCGGCATCGTCCCTAAATCACCGATTGACTGCAACTTCACACCGCTAAATAAGGCAATCGCCGTCATGACGACAATGGCGATCAGTGGAGCGGGTATAGCTGTGAAAAAACGCGGTACCGCATATACCAATATTAGTGTCGCAATGGCGAATACATATGTCATCGTACCAGCACCAACCAAGTACGGTAATTGCGTAATGAAAATCATTATTCCAAGCGCATTGACGAACCCAAGCATGACGGAATTCGGAATGAAGCGCATTAGATTCGCGACTCCTAATGAGCCTAAAATTAGTTGTATAATACCTGTTAAAATAGTTGCTGCCAGTACATATTCAAGACCGTGATTGGCCATTAAACTGACGAGTACTAGAGCCATTGCACCTGTTGCGGCAGATATCAGACCTGGACGACCGCCCACAAACGCAGTTATAACTGCAATAGTAAATGATGCATATAACGCTACACGCGGATCGACACCCACGATAAACGCAAAAGCCAATGCTTCCGGAATGAGCGCCAATCCTACGACAATCCCTGCCAATATATCCGCTCGCACATTCCCGAACCATTGTTGTTGTAATGTTTGCATATTGTTCCCCTCTCATGATGTCAGCCATTTTCCATGTTAGAATGTAAACAGCATAACATTTACAGTCCCATAAGTGAATGGTTTTGGGAGGAAAGGAATGAAATGATGAAGTATGGATATATACGACCGATCGTTGAAGATCAGCAAGCAACAGATCAATTAATGGATTTACTAGTAGATAGGATGTATATAGAAAAACATGGTTTAGCCAAAAAGAGAACAGAACTTGAACGCTTATTCATGCAAATAGAAAATGGAGATGAATTGTATGTTCAAAACATTGAAGTATTAGCTGACTCGCTTCAGCAGTTTCTTGATATTTTACGATTAGCAGAACGGGATCAGCTGATGATTTATTTTGTCGAAGATGGGTTAACTAATCAATCGATGATGAATGCTACACTGCTTCAAAATATTGAGTTTTTTACTAGCTTACAATCTATATTCTTAAGTCATTCTTCTACTTTCACCTTGCAAGCTGCCAAGCAGGAAGGTAAATCGATCGGTCGACCACGAAAATCTGATGTAAATTTACAACTCGCTTTTGAGATGTATGATAGTAAAGACTTTTCATTGTACGAGATCAAAGAAGCGACTGGAATCAGTAAATCAACGCTTTATCGTTACTTGGACGATCGAGCCGCAACAACGTCGGATGATAAATAACATCTACATCCGACTACTTTTGTTATCTTAATTGACTCCCACCATTATCCATGTTTACTATACCCTTTTTTCCACCTAATCTATTCCGCTAATTATTATTTTTCCGCATCCACTCTCCTATCTAAAACTTTCCTACGATAACATCTGCATAAATAGTAGTCTAAATAACTATTAGTAGACTACAAACGAAATTGCAGTTATAGTTAAAAGTATCTATACTCAATTAAATTATTAGGAGGCGTGATAGATTATGTTTTCGTTCAAAAGCATTCGCGGAAAACTTTTGACGGGTTTTTCTATAATCTTAATATTAATCATCTTACTTGGGTTCTTTATTTTCTCTACACTTCGTGCGAATAACGAAGCAACGAGAAACATTCTGGAGAAAGAATTGCCACTATTGATTGCAGATGAGCAGCTATCGCTTGATATGGCAAACCGGATTTCTAGTTCGAGAGGATTTATTCTGACAGGGGAAGAGAGTTATAAAGACTTATTTGATACATACACAAAAGATAGTGAAAAGCATCAAGCCACTATTAAAAAAATAGGTACGTCCGACGAAACAATAGACTTAATGCGAAGAACTGTTGAATGGCGTGAATACGTCTTAGAGAATGTATTCGCTGAACACGCACGCGGTAACAAAGAGTTAGCAGAACGTAATCTATTGGCAGTTAATGATGACGCACGCGAATTAATGACTTCGTATGAAGAAGCTGCGCAAAATCGAGAAAAGATTATTATTGATATTGAAAAAAATTTACTTTCTAGTGGAAACAGCACATTAATTTTAGTTACTACTATCATTTTACTAGTCATTCTTTTAAGCATGGCGGTTGCTTTATTCACCGCAAATTCAATATCTAAACCGCTACAAACTGTTATGGAGCGCATGAGATTAATTGCAATGGGAGATTTAAGTAGTCCTCCTTTAGAGACGAAGTTACAGGACGAAATTGGACAACTGATCAAATCTACAAATGAAATGAGTAGCAATACACATAATCTATTGGACGAAATTCACATTGTGGCTCAAACAGTTTCTTCTCAAAGTGAAGAATTGACACAGTCTGCGGGTGAAATTAAAGCAGGTACAGCACAAATCGCTACAACTATGGAAGATCTGGCATACGGCACAGAATCGCAAGCTACCAATGCAAGTAGCTTATCAACCTCAATGGAAAATTTTGTTGCAAGAATAATGGATGCCAATGAAAACGGTACGTATATTCACCAGTCATCAAATGAAGTACTTTCGATGACAAACACGGGAAGCGAAGCGATGAATACTTCTTCTAAGCAGATGAAAGTTATCGATCAGATTGTTCATGATGCAGTTGTAAATGTTGAAGGATTGGACAAGCATACTCAGAATATTTCTCAACTCGTAGCTGTGATACAAAGTATTGCAGCGCAAACTAACTTATTAGCATTGAATGCAGCGATCGAAGCTGCACGTGCTGGTGAACACGGTAAAGGGTTTGCAGTTGTAGCCGATGAAGTACGAACTCTTGCAGAACAATCTTCTGAATCTGTTACGAACATCACTGAAATCGTCAATAAAATTCAAAGCGAATCTAGTTCAGTAACAAATTCTTTACGTGAAGGTTATAAAGAAGTAGAAGAAGGCACAAATCAAATTGAACGTACGGGCGAAACATTCCAGAAGATCAGTGCTTCTGTAACTGAAATGGTCACACGTATACAGACTATTTCTAATGACCTGCAAAACATTTCTGAAACAAGTCAGGAAATGAGCGGTTCGATCGAAGAGATTGCTGCAATTACTGAGGAATCTGCTGCGGGAGTTGAACAAACATCAGCTTCTTCCCAACAAGCAAGTAGCGCTATGGAGGAGATAGCGAGTAATTCTAATGATTTGGCGCAATTGGCTGAAGAACTTAATAATCTTGTCCGAAAATTTACCTTATAATAAGAAAAAGCGTCTGCTCTTGGGCAGACGCTTTTTCTTCATGTACTTTATTTCAAATAGTTTGCTTTCCATCGGATGCATATTAATAAATTAAACAACGTGAAGTCTGTCTATTACTTTTACTTTACTTCTATTTGTCCCATCATTCCATTGTCTTCATGTTCTAAAATATGACAATGGAACATATAGACGCCTTTATGTTTGAATTGTATAGCGATTCTCACTTTTTCTCCCGGATGAACAGAAACAGTGTCTTTCCAACCTCTTTCATTTTCCTCGGGTTCTACACCATCTCTTGAGAGTATTTTAAATTGTGTACCGTGAATATGGAATGGATGAATCATCCCCCCCATCATATCTTTCTTATTGTAGATTTCCCACACCTCAGTGACACCTTGCTCTTGTGTGAAATCAATTCTTTGGGGATCGAATTTCTTACCATTGATTGTCACATGATCCATCATGCCAAACAGTTCAATATTTTTTGTGACCGGCATAGCTTTTTCTTCATCTGTCACAGAAAACTCATTCAACTGTTTCACTTCTTGTGTACTCTCTACTTCTTGATCTGATATTTCAAACGGTAGGAGGATGGATCCATCTTCATTAATTAATGATAAATCATTTAGCGAATTGAGCTGTGAAAAGTCAACAATAATTTCTGCTCGTTCTGATGGTGTCAAGGTAACTTCGTTCAATGTGACGGGTTCATTCAAAAAGCCGCCATCTGTCGCGATTTGAACAAACGATTCACCCGTATTTAGCTTGAATGTGAAGTTCCTCGCATTCGATCCGTTCAGCAAGCGAAGAAGCACTTGTTCTTTCCCTACTTTTAATACGGGATTTACTGTGCCGTTAACTAATAATGTATCACCTATCGTCCCGTCCTCATTCATCACGGCTTTATAATCTAATTGATGTTGATCATCGAAAATCCGGTCTTGGAAAACTAAAGGTATGTCATTCTCTCCATATTGTTTAGGAATTTCTAACTTGGCTGAATTAGGATCTTCAATATAAATCATTCCTGCTAAGCCTTTATATACTTGTTCAGATGTCTTGCCCTCTGGGTGGGGATGAAACCATAAGGTAGCCGCCTCTTGTGTGACTTCAAATTCTATTGTCTCTTCTTCACCTGGACTAAGTGTTTTATGTGGTCCGCCATCTGCTTCGCCAGACACTTCTAAACCATGCCAATGAAATGTTGTTTCTTCATCTAATTCATTTACCGTATTTATTTTTACAGTTTCACCTTTTGTGAATTGTAAAACGGGTCCTAATAAATCTCCGTTATATCCTAAAGTTTCTGTAGTCACATTATCAAATATATTCACGTTTCCTTTTTGCGCCTTAACAGTATATTCGGTGCCTACTGCCGTTTCACTAGTTAATAAGGCTGGGATGTTTATTTCATTCTCACCAGTCGAATCTTTTAATCTCACTACATTATCATGGCTCATATGTCCGTTACCCATTGTCGAACCATCCTTCATGGAATGATGTTCATTGCTAGTCTGGTTCATCATATGTTCATTACTCTGTTCATTTGATTGCGCATCACTACTACATCCACTGATCAATAATGCGCTCAATAAGAATAGAACAATTTGATTTTTTATACTCATTTAAATATCCCCTTTATCTATTGTCATCAAGGATAGTATAGCTGACACATGTGGAAAAACTATGCACATTCTATACTTATGATTGTGTAAATGAAATTTTCTCCACACAAAAAGGATACCCGGTATATTACTATCCCGGTATCCCTCACTTTGTAATTAAAATCTAGATCTAGATGGTTTTTTCATCGGTGCTTTATTCATTAGGTAGGATATAAACGTATCGTCCTCAAGGTTCGGATTTGATGAGTTCAATAGCAATGCTAAGTTTTTCGCATCATCTAGTGCCCTGTGTGCGTTCTGTACTTGAATCCGATGCGCTCTCAGTAATTGTTGAAGCTTACCATTCTCAAAGCCGTAATTTTTCCATTTAATTTGTCTAACAGAACAATACCAGTCCATGTCGAGAGTTTCCGGTAATAGTCTACTGACAAAGCCCCTGTCAAATGAAGCATTATGCGCCACAATGCCGTCTGCTCGATCAAGTATCGATAGAATTCTGTCCATGTCGAGTGACTTCCCTCTTACCATCTGATCAGTGATGCCAGTTAGGTTTGTGATCATTGGCGTTATAGAGTAGAACGGCTCTTGAAACTCACAATATTCATCTGCTACCCGAACAATCCGGTTATTATCGTATTCGCCAAGCATAACACCGAGTTCAATTACATCGCTTGCCTCTGCTCTCATACCTGTAGTTTCTACGTCAATGAACGCTATATGTTTCGTCATGTAAAAACTCCTTTAAATCTATTTAAATTCGTATATGGCATGCAATTAGGATCAATTTGTATCCTATTAGTATAACAGGATTTCAACACACTGTAACGAAATTAACCTACTTCGGGATTCGCACTTCATCCAACTTTTGAAGTGGTTGCCAGACAAATTGATGTGCTGTATACTAGGATTGCTTACATAAATGTCCGTACGGGTGCTTGAGTGAATCAGGCTGAGATAGCAGAGGAATCCACTGCTGACCGTTAATCTGATCTGGGTAATGCCAGCGTAGAGAGCGTAATCGATGGAAATATACAGGAATCTCTTTCCTTCCTCGGCCGTCTGCTCTTCAGACGGCTTTTTTGTATAGACAAATAAGAAGGAGTGGAAGAGTTTGAAGAAATTAAAGTTTACCGATATTTTGATCACGATCATGATCGGGGTAGTATTTGGGGTATTGATGAAGTTTTGGGACGATTTATATACCGTCGTCAAACCGATTCTCCCCGTTGCACGTCAATTGATTTACGGCATGTGGTTCATGGTGGGACCGTTCGCCTTTTTACTATTACGTAAGCCCGGTACTGCATTGATCGCAAGCATTGCAGGCGCTTCCTTGTCTGCATTCGCAGGACATGGGATTGAAGTATTGATGTACGGGTTCATGCAAGGTCTTGCTGCAGAATTACTATTCGCCGCATTCCGATACAAGCGCTACACGATAGTAGTCGCCGGAATGGCTGGTATTGCTTCTTGCCTCGCAAGTTTCGGACTCGATTTGGTTTACGGCTATGCGGCACTTGAAACATGGGCACTTATAGTGAAATACGGGTTACGTGCAATTAGCGCATTCATTTTCACAGGTATTTTTGCTGTACTAATTGTTAAAGCAATTGAAGCAACCGGCGTGACAT
Organism: Sporosarcina ureae; assembly: GCF_029267015.1. Lineage (GTDB taxonomy): Bacteria > Bacillota > Bacilli > Bacillales_A > Planococcaceae > Sporosarcina > Sporosarcina ureae_D. The sequence continues at coordinate 79,897 of NZ_JARIEA010000060.1, forward strand.
CTTTAATCCGCCCTGTTGATAAGAAAGAATATACTTTGCTCGATCAGTAAATGCGGAGGAATGATTCAACTATGCCTAACATCAGTGTTACCGATTTACGACTGAAGTTTCCCGGAGAGAATTCACTGGTTTTTAAAGATCTTTCTTTTTCCGTTCAACCTGGTGAAAAAGTGCTCATGCTTGGACCAAGCGGCTGTGGTAAATCTACTTTACTGCAAGTACTGAGCGGAATTATCCCGCATTCCATCGAATTACCAATAAAAACAAAAGACATCCAACTGCCTGACTCATGGGGATTCGTTTTTCAAGATCCCGAAACGCAGTTTTGCATGACCTATGTCGATGAAGAACTTGCATTTGTTTTGGAAAACCTTCAAGTACCGCGTGAAGAGATGGCCCCTCTTATAGAGGAAGTGTTAAAACGCGTAGACCTGAATTTAGAAGACGTCCATACACCCATCAATGAAATGTCTCAAGGTATGAAACAACGGCTAGCTTTGGCTACAGTGTTATTACTTAAACCCGACGTATTATTTCTAGACGAACCTTCTGCTCTACTTGACCCAGAAGGCACGCAGCAAATTTGGTCTGCCATCAAAACAGCAACTACAGATAAAACCGTACTCATTGTCGAGCATAAAATTGATTTGATTGCTGATTGGGTAGATCGAGTGGTGCTATTTAATGATCACGGAGTCATTATAGCGGATGGTCCTCCAGACACGATCTTTACAAACAATCAAGAAGAACTGAAGCGCTATGGCATTTGGTATCCGGGGGTTTGGGAAGAATATAAAACGTCCGAAACATTTCAATCGATGATGAAAAACCGTCAAGCAGTTGCATGCCAAGAGAAAATTCAGATTCAAGACTTTCACGGCTATCGCGGTCAAGCGGAGAAGATTTCTGTCAAACAGGCGACCGTACAGGCTGGTGACTGGATTTCGATTGTTGGAGAAAATGGCTCTGGTAAAAGCACATTGCTTCTATCTCTCATGCAACTACTTCGCACTGACGGTGTCTATGAAGTTAACGGTGTACCGATTGTGTGGAAAAAGAAGAAGCGACAACTTCCTAAAGGACTATCGCTCGTTTTCCAAAATCCTGAACTGCAATTCGTGACCAATTCAATTATGGAAGAGTTGACCGTTTCGTTGCACGGTATGCCAAAAACAGAGGCAGATCGTTATGCTAAAGAAATGATACAATTATTCAACTTGCCTGATTCTGTTTCACGTCATCCCTATCAACTATCTACGGGTCAAAAGCGACGTTTAAGTGTAGCGACTGCTCTTACTCCAGATACAAATATATTGCTACTTGATGAACCTACTTTCGGGCAAGATGCACGAAATACTTTTGCCATTCTTGAGAAGTTAGAGCAATTGCGCACTGAAGGGATGACGATTCTAATGGTGACGCATGATGAGGAAATCGTAGAAAATTTCTCTACTGCAGTCTGGACAGTAGTGGATGGCGTATTACAAACAACTACGTTTGCTGGAGGTGCGCCATATGCTGAATTGGTTCACACCTGAACGGCAAACCTGGTTGTTTCGCGTCAACCCTGCGCTAAAATTCGTAGTGTTTTTCACATTCATGATCATCACACTCATAAATCAAAACTTACACTTCGCCCTTTGGCAAACAATATTGTATGGGCTGTTGTTTTATGTATTCAGTGGCTATTCACTAAAGAAATTAGCAGTGCTGTCAATTCCGTTAGTCATATCATTTCTATCTACTGGATTGACGATGTTGCTGTTCGGCAAAGGGGAGTCCGTTCTTTGGCAATTTGGGATTTTCAAGATATCTGAGGAAAGTATTCAACATGCACTTTTGCTCGGAAGTAAATCCCTATCATTCGGTCTCGTCGGCTTTACGTTTATCTTGACGATCCAACCAATACTGTTCTTCTATGCGATGATGCAACAGTTCCGCATGCCATCCAAATACGCGTACAGCTTTATTGCGGCGTTTCGTTTAATACCGGCTGTTACTGAAGAACTGCAAATACGCCGAAACGCGTTAAAGGTGCGAAACGTCCAATTTTCAAGGGGGAGCAAAGGGCTATATGAGCGATTGCAAAGTTACACAGTCCCCTTGTTTGCACAAAGCATTCGCCGAGCACAGCGGATTGCTGTAGCAATGGAAGCAAAGCAGTATCAAATGGGAGCCGCCAGGACATATTTTTATCCTACTCGGTATACGCATATGGATGTGGTGTTTATAGCTGTAATGATTCTTGGCTTTGCTATCACGCTATTTTTATCGAGCAGTGGGTTGTTAACCTCTGGCTGACATCTCTTGAGGAGGAGCTATTATAGTAAAAAGGAACATGGAAATCCACTTCAGATTCCATCTCCCTTTTCATTTACATGATTACTAGATAAATAGCAAGAAAGATTATCAACATCCTACAGAAAAGTGCAAATCCGAGAACGCAAAACTGCTACAGCATAAAGACTTGCTGTAGCAGTTTTTTTATATATTTTATTTAATTATGGTGACTGAGCTATTCACATGCTTGATTACCTTTTGACTGGTACTGCCCATAACTAATTTCTGCAGTGTATTCAACCCACGACTACTGAGTATGAGATGATCAATTTCATTTGTATTTACATACTTAATGATTTGCTGTTGCGGATTTCCTTTTAACATCGTAACTTCGGCATCTATTCCTTTATCTTTTACTAACTTCAATGCAGACTGTATCTTCTTCTTTTGATACATAGCAAGGCTGTTAGGACTCTGTTTTAATAACCGTTCATCTTCTTTGTTATAATCAATAACATGGATCAATTCAAGTTTCGCTTCAGAAAATTGTCGCATTAACATCAACGCGTAATCTGTTGCACGCAATGCATTTTCCGAGCCGTCTACCGCCACAGCAATCTTCATGATAAAACCTCCCAAAACTACTTTTCAAATTTTTTATTGAGATTTTCCTTCAACTTCCTTCACCAGCATAAGACTCCATTACCATGTTATATACCCATTTCACTGACGAGGTAGTCCAGTACATAAGAGGTATCTGTACCCAACAATTCAAAACCATTCTACCAACTACTTTATAAAAAGCCAACTATCTGCTACTAATACAATAGAAAATTGTAACCGAAGTAAAAATCGCCATAAGAATCCAGTAATCTAGACCTTTACGGCGATTCCATTTACTTTACGATCGTCACAGGACAATTTGCTTGCTCCATTACACTGCGGCTCACACTGCCTAATGCCATTTCCTGCATTAAATTCATTCCACGGCTACCAAGCACTAATTGTTCAACTTCTTCTGTTTGTAAATGTTTAATGATTTCCTCATCCGGTTTCCCCCGTAACAGCTTGACAGTTGTTTTTACTCCGGCCTTTTCTGCCATTTCCACTACAGGTCTAACTAGTCGATCTTGATAAAGGGATAAGCTTTTAAGATTTTGAAGCAGAAGTTGTTCTTCTTCTACTTTGTTATAATCTGTTACGGAAATCACTTCCAGTTCCGCATCAGGCGTATTTTCTACTAGTGTTAGCGCATACTCGGCTGCACGAATCGAATGATCTGAACCATCTATAGCTACGGCAATTTTCAATTTACCCACTCCCTACTCTTTCGTATACTTTCTACTATTAGTATATATCAAGAGTTCGAATTATTCAGTATTCATGTCGTTTATCTTATTTAACTACACTAGAAGGATCGGGTTACCACAAGATTGAACGGTTGTATGCGCACCACTACCGAATTCCCTTATACGATAATGAATGTATAAAACGCCAAAAACGTTAACTCCCATTATAAGAGTTAACGTTTCGTATCTAAGATTACATTACGCGAGTAACAAACGATTGGCCAATAATCGACCCCGTACTATAATTCCAGCCCACGCTGCAAGAAATGCTTTGATAAATCCACCAATTAAAAATGGAACAAAACCGGCCATAACAGCAGCAGTCCATGATAGCTCGGCTATAAACTTCAACCACACTGTACCAAATGCCAATGCAACGAACATCCCAATAATATTGGCGATAACTGCGTTAGGCAGCTTAAAACTTGTACGTTCCATATAATAACCCGTAATGAAAGCTGTTGGAATAAAGCCAATGAGGAATCCGCCAGTCGGTCCAAAAATCACACCTAATCCTGAAGACATGCCTGAGAATACCGGCATCCCTACTGCTCCCATTGCTAAATATACTAATACAGAAATCGTTCCATAACGTGAACCTAAAATCGTTGCCGCTAAACCAACTGCAAGTGTTTGTCCTGTAATCGGAACTAATGGTAACGGAATAGTTAATTGCGCCATGATGCCGATAATGGCTGCGAATAATGCTGTTACAATCATCATCTTCAATCTGTTTCTCGTATCTAACATGTCTAAATTCCCCTTTATGTAAACACTCTTTTTTATTTTGTTGACTCTAATTTTATCGTACGCCATTCTCTACGTCAACATATTTTTGAAAGGTGTTTACTCAAAGAACATATTAAAATACAGTCATTATTCAGTTGTCACTCAGGGAAAATTCTAATATCCACTGATGCGAATTTAATTTCTGGATTCTTTTCAAACTCTGCTAAAATCACACGTTGTAAATCCGTCTTCGTACTAGTTCCCTGTCTGTAGTCCACCATATACCGCAAAATCAAGACAATTCCCTCTGTATTGGTATCTAATGCAAAAACAGGCTTCAGTTTAGATTGATTATTAGGTAGATGCTTATGCCCTTCTATTGTCAACGGTAAAATCACATTGGAAAAATACACGTCACCTGCTCTTGTTATAATACGTTCTGCATCTTTCCAATCACTATCAAAAGCAAGAACATACTTAATTTCATGCCAAACAAAGACGTTATCGACACCGACCATTTCAATGGATTCATTAAAAACGATGCTATTTGGCAACTTGACGATACGCCCTGTATTGGAATCGGATGAAAGATTATGTCGTACTTCTAGCAACTTGATATGGATTGGATTGATATCGATAACATCGCCGACAATATTATTGATTTCTATCCGGTGACCAATTTCAAAGTATTTACGATACTTGATGACAAAGTATCCGATGATATTTGTGGTCAACCCCCTTACCATAAATACAATAAAAACTCCAAATAGTAATACCATGAGAATTAGAGCATTGATGGCTTGAATCCAGATAAATAGCACAGCTAGTATAGTAAATGTTGTAATGATATTTCTCGCAACTCTGCGAGCAGTTATTTCCCTTTTGTACTCATTAATACTTTTTATGATTAAACGTTTGAATAATATATTTAATAATAAACCTACCACCATGATTGTAGCAGTTAAAGCAATCTTGTTTAAGTACGCATCAGGTTGTCTTAACGTAATCAATAAGCCTTCGGTCAACCCATCTAAGTACTCTGTTAAGAATTCAGGCATAGATTAAAACCTCCTCAGTTACAACGTATATCCAGTATACCTAACAACAGATTTTAATAGTATTTTGAAAATCAAAAAGCATAAACCCTATCGATGGGTTTATGCTTCTCTACACATTAGTTATTTTTCAAACCGCACAAAAACAGACTTGTAAAATCCTGAGCGAGTTCTTCAGGACTGTGAACACCAGTCCAAAGTTTTGTTATAGACAGATGTTCAATAGCACCAACCATAGTCGTTGCGACTAAGTTCATGTTTATATCCGTAGTGAAATATCCGTTTTCCGCTTCTTCTATAAGATTCTCTTCTATCTTTAACGCCATTTGGACTTTAATATCCTTCGCTTCTTCCGAGACAACAAAACCGATTCTTGCTACATTTTCATTTTGCTTGAAAAACTCAAACAACCTACTGAGCCCATAGGCAATCCTAGATAACAAACCTTCTTTAGCCACATCAGCGGGAAGTTTACTCTGAGCTACATGATTATATAGTTTTTCTTTAAAGACCTGGATTAATTCCTGGAATACAGCATCTTTACTTTTAAAATACAAGTAGAACGTGGGCTGTGTGACGTTTGCTTCCTTCACAATTTCACTGATCTTCGTCTTATGAAAACCATGAAGGGCAAATTGCTGTGCAGCAATTTCTAAAAGCAGTTTCCGACTTTTTTCGCCATCAGCACCTACTTGTCGACCTCTTTTATTCAGTTGAAACACTTCCTATCTTAATATAAAGAATTATTCATAGATATGTCTAATTATACAGTGAAGTGATAGAAAAGCCAAATTATATTTAGATTGTTGAAATAATTAGTCGAATTTCAAAGGTTCATTTTCTGTTTCTATCCTCATTTATTAGTTAGCTAAATCGGTAACTAGTAAGTTGACAAACTGCGAAAGATATCGAATAATATTAAGTAAGCGCTTTCATACCATCTTAATCAATTGAATACATTATATAAAGGAGGGATTTTTATGAAGTTGGCTAGGAATATTGTTATTGCACTTATTGCAGGGGTTATCGCAGGGTTAGTATTGAATATTTTTTCACCTGATATTTTTTCAAAAGTCGATGCATTTTTATTTAAACCGCTCGGTACAATCTTCTTAAATCTTATGAAGATGCTAGTTGTTCCTGTCGTTTTCATTTCCATCGCACTTGGAACAGTTGGTATTGGTGATCCAAAAAAATTAGGAAGGATCGGTGGAAAGACCATTGGATATTTCTTAATTACAACCGCTATTGCCATTGTCATCGCAATTTCTCTTGGATTATTAGTAAAGCCTGGCGAAGGAGGAAACTTCGAAACAGCCAATGCCGTGTATGAAGCTCAAGAAGCTCCACCAGTCGCCGAAACTTTACTAGGAATTATCCCGACAAATCCTATTAGTGCTATGGCAGAAGGCAATATGCTTCAGATTATCTTCTTTGCAGCATTGGTTGGCTTCGGTATGGCCATGCTAGGTACTAAAGTGGAAAGAGTAAAAGAGTTATTTGAACAAGTCAATGAACTTATCATGTATCTGATTACGTTTGTTATGAAATTCGCGCCTTATGGAGCATTCGGTTTAATTGCATCCGCTGTAGGGAGTCAAGGTATTGATGCGCTAAAGGTAATGGGAATGTACATGGGAGTCGTTCTGGGAGCGCTATTCATTCACACTATTGTTGTCTATGGCGGATCTGTCGCATTAATTGGCAAGCGAAATCCCATATGGTTCTTTAAGAACTTTTTCCCAGCGCAGGTTGTAGCGTTTAGTACTGCTAGTTCTGCGGCGACACTACCTATTTCCATGAAAACTGCACAAGAGAAGTTAAAAGTTCCTGAGTCCATATCTTCGTTCACTCAGTCACTTGGAGCCACTATCAATATGGATGGTACCGCAATCATGCAAGGTGCAGCTGTTATCTTCATTGCGCAAGCTTATGATATCCAGTTATCTTTAGGTCAGTTGTTGACAGTTGTGTTGACTGCAGTGCTTGCCAGCATTGGAACAGCCGCTGTACCTGGTGCTGGTTTGATTATGCTAGCAATGGTACTGACATCAGTCGGTTTACCAGTTGAAGGAATTGCGCTTGTTCTTGGAGTAGATCGCTTACTTGATATGGTGCGAACGGCTGTTAATATTACGGGTGACGCTGCTTGTGCAGTTGTCGTTGCGAAAACAGAAGGTGTTTTAGGCGAACCGGAAATTGAAGACGTTCACAGAGCTACAGAAACAGCATAATTCTAACCACTTCCTGTACAGAGACCTTCGTGTTTAACAAGCACGATAGATTTCCATACAGGATTTTTTATGTTGGCGACTTGATTCCTGCCCCGCATAACGGTATAACAATCACTTCGTCTTTAGTAGTCGCGTACTTTACGTACCCTGCATAATTAATTGCTGATGTTATTTCTACGTAGAATCCTTTGGCAGCAAGCATTTTGCGCGCTGCTAAAATCTCTTCTTCGGCAATTGTGATAAACGTACCTTTTGTATCACGTACTGCTTCTAATATTTGTTTTGATCTGGCTGGTGCTGCAATCGCAATACCTTCTGCGAAAGTTCCTTCATTCACGACCGATTTTGCTATTAGCTCTTGTCTCTCAAATGCTTTTACGAGCGGTGCACACTTCTCGGCTTGGATAGCAATAATCTTCGGCATATGATCAATTAACTTTGCGTCCAATAATGCTTTAAAACCATAGTAAGCCCCTAATAATAATGTTCCATTTCCTACTGGAATCAGTACAGCATCCGGTGCCTTACCTAATTGTTCATACACTTCAAAAGCATATGTTTTGGTACCTTCAAAAAAGTATGGATTGTAGACATGGCTCGCATAAAAAACTTGCTCTTCTGCGACTGCTAACTGGGCTGCAGCCGCTACTTCTTCTCTAGTTCCTTTTATTGCTTTTATTTTCGCACCATGCGCTTCTATCTGTGCCAATTTGCTCGGAGATGTATTGGCACTTACATACACGTCACAGTCTATGCCTGCTCTAGCACTATAAGCAGCAAGGGCAGTTCCTGCATTGCCGCTGCTATCTGCAATCATCTTTTTCACACCTAATTGTTTCGCCAGAGCAACTAGTACCACAGCGCCTCGGTCTTTAAATGAAAGTGTAGGCATCATAAAATCTACTTTTACAAATGTATTTGGCTCTGCTTCATCTAATTTAAGTAAAGGGGTTTGGCCTTCACCTAAAGTAATAGACTGCCAACCTTTTAAATTTTCTCGACCAACCATCGATGAAATATAACGCCATATAGATCTATCGCTTGTCCAGTGATCGTTCTCCTGTTTGGATTGGGATGGTAATAAGTTTAGTAGACCCCCGCAATCACACTTCCATCGTGTCACTCGAATCAAATAGGCTTTATTACAATTTACGCAACTATATTTTGTCATGTCTTTTATCTCCTTTATTTAGATGAATAATAATTTCTAACCATTATACTTGAAAGTTATTGCTCAATTCTTGCTAATCGGAAGATCTTTTGTTTTTGGAAATAAAAAACCTTTGCAAGGTCTACTTACAAACCTCGCAAAGATTGGATTATATTCAATCTTTCTTCATATACAATGATATATCAAAATGGATCACCTCTTAGATGACCGAGTGTATCATTCACACTCAATAAAAAGCGCAAGGCTAGTCTAGTTTGTGAAGTCGACATGTTCTTATACCAATTCAAACTCTTAACATCCCTCTAAATCCCCTAGCAGCATAATAGGATTCCGCACCGTTATGGTACACAAAAACCATATTATACCGTCGATCACAAAATAATGCTCCTCCTAGTTTTCTGATGTTTTCAGGTGTTTGCACCCAGCTAGACGTCTTCTTATCAAACTCATCTAATTGCTGAATTTTTCTATACTGCTCTTCCGTTAAAAGTTCCATTCCGATGTTTGCTGCGAGATCCACTGCAGAATTCTCTGGTTTGTTTTTCTTTCTTGAATCCAACGCCTGACGATCATAACAAAGACTTCTGCGTCCGACAGGTGATTCAATAGAACAATCAACAAAGCAATAATCTTCTGATGTCGTATCAAACACCACGACATCTGGTTCCCCACCAGTATTCTCCATCTCATTTAGAGACCATAACTTTTGCATGTTAGCTAGGAGCTTGTCTTGAACATCCTTCCATTCTATACCTACATGGCGATGTTTATTTTCTTCAAAGCGTGTTTGTAGCGTGTGAAGTAAATATTCTTGTTGTTCAATCGTTAAGCGATTAGATTCGTTTGTCATTTTTTATTCCTCCTAAGGATTTAAGCACTTCGCTAAAGTATATAGCATACGAAAGAACTTAAACCATTTTAATGTCAGCATAAACAACCATAGGTTCACTGATATATTAAAATTCTTCTAATCAATTTATCATAACTTTTCACATACATAAAATTTATCATCAATAAAAATATTCCAATTTAATTTAGGCTGGAATTAGCTTTACTTTAAGAATCTTGTTAATTGTCACAAATATTAATTGTGGTTCATTTTATAGATACTTAGATGCAACATACAATCTATTTCTGCTAAATAAGTAAGTCTTATTTCCCTTACACATTATAATATTTTAATATAACTAATTTAATTAAATATTTTCAATAAAAAATCATAGACAATGTAAGCGCTCTATAGTAATGTAGAAAACGACATAAAGGAAACATAAAGGAATATGTCCTTATATAGTTTCTTATTAAGAAAAGTAAAGGGAGGTGGTCCATTGCAAGTTACGATAGGTGTCATCGGGCCGTCTGAGTCAGTTGGGAAGATCCTGAAAGTAGCAGAAGAGTTTCCAAATACGCAATGTATTCCTTACATTTATGAAAATGTGACGGAGTTACCGGCTCTAATTGAGCAAGGTAGACCCATCGTTGATCAATGGCTATTCTCCGGCATAATGAACCATATGTACGCATTGGAAAATGATTTAGTTCAAGAAGAACAATCAAGTTTCCCTTATTTGCACGGATCAAGCTTCTTTGGAAAGTTATTGGAAATCCAACAAAAAGAAGAACGAATTATTCAATCTGTAAGTATTGACTATATTACTGCTGAAGAAGTACAAAAAGCGTTATCTTTCTACGACTTGGACAAACTTCAATTTGAAACTGTTTCATCTTCCTTAAACGGCAATGCTGAACAACTATCTCTCGTTCATGAAAAATTATATATAGAAGGTAAATCTGAAGTGGCGATCACAGCTATGAAAGATGTTTATGACAGATTAAGAAAAAGAAATATACCTGTCTATAGACTGACCCCTTCTTATATAGCTATTAAATTAGCTATTGAGTTACTTATTGAAAAGGCAAATTCTAAGCGCTTTGAAAACTTACAAATGGCAGTAATTGGATGCCAAGCGTTGAATTCAAGTAACGTCATCGATCAATCGCTCTTTGAATGGAAGCATCAGGATTTAGATCTTAAGAAAAACTTACTAACTTTCACACAAAAGTTAAATGGTTCATTCGTAGAAGTGGCAGATGGACTCTACTATATCTATACTACTAAAGGCGAAATTGATGAAGAAGTAGAAGCTTCATTGCTAACTGCCATTGAATCTTTCAAATTAAACAATCAGTTGGAAATCGGGTTTTCTATCGGTTATGGACAAACTGTCTTAGCTGCTGAACAACATGTACGGTATGGACTCAATCAATTAAAAACTGGTGCAGAACCTTCCTTATTGGTCGTTAAGACGAAAAATGATATTACACAAAAAGTACAAAGTGATTTTGGAAGTATGCTAAACACTGCCGCTATACGTACTGTTCTACAAGAGAAATTCCATTTAACAGAAACCAATGCTCGAGACGTACTCCGTATCGCACTTAATTCGCGAAGAGACAATAAACAAGAGTTCACAGCTGATGACGTGGCAAAGTGGTTTAATAATACAAAGCGAAATGCACGTCGTATTCTCGTGGATTTACAACAAGTCGACATTATTGAGCTATACAATAAAACACAAACTACCCCAAGAGGACGTCCAAGTAACGTCTATCGTTTTAAAGATACGGAACTACTCTTCGGAAAGGAGGAGTAAGCATGAATGATCATATTAACTGGATAGAAGAGAAACTCCTTCAAATAAACCTTGTAAAAAGTATGGACCAAGCAGAAGGTTTTTCACGTCTTGGCTATACAAAAGAAGAACAAGCATCACAAGAACAGTTTCGTTTAATTAGTCAGAGTCTTGGATTAAAAACCTATGAAGATCCAGCAGGTAATCAATGGGCCTTGTGGGAAGTAGACAAGCAAGCAGGTTGGATTGCGACTGGTTCACACGTAGATACTGTGTATAACGGTGGAGGTTACGACGGTGCAGCTGGTGTAGTAGCAAGTCTTGCAGCAGTAAAGATGCTAAAAGATGAATCCTTCCAACCACGTAAAAACATTGCGGTTATTGCATTTGCTTGTGAAGAGTCTGCACGTTTTAGCGTTTCAACCATAGGAAGTAAAGCAATTAGCGGCTTATTGGACAAGGATAAAGTCGCTTCCTATGAGGACGTTAATGGTACGACTCTTGAGAAAGCGTTTACAAAACGTGGTCTAGATTGGCAGAGGATTCAGGATGCACAATTAGAGGATAATCAGCTAGAACAATTTATTGAATTGCACATTGAGCAAGCAACCAAACTACAGAAATCTGGTAAAGAAATTGGCATAGTACGGTCCATCGCTCAGCCTACGCGACTTCATATAACATGTACTGGAAAAACTAATCATACGGGTACAACCCCTATGAATGAACGCCAAGATGCACTTGTGGCTATTGCTCCACTTATAACCTTTATTGAAGAAGCTACTATTGAAATAAACAACGAGCAAACCGTTGCATTAGTAGCCACGGTCAGCACTATACAAAATACTCCAAACTCTATGAGCATGATACCTGGAGAAGTTGTAGTAGGCATTGACATCCGAAGCACCAAAGCTGATTTAAAGCATCGTCTTGTAGAAAAGATTCATCATTTCGTTCAACAAATCGAAATGAACAAACCCGTTTCGTTCACTATTAAAACACTTTTCGATGATGAACCTACTGATCTTGATCCTGGCATACAAGAAACTCTCACTTATATATGCGAAAAGATCGGATTATCTTCGATGTCACTCGACAGCGGTGCTGGTCATGATGTGATGAACATGAGCAAAAGATGGCCTTGCGGACTTATATTCATCCCTTGTCGTGACGGGATTAGTCATCATCCTTTAGAACATGCGAATATGGAAGATTTGTTGAAAGGCACGAAAGTGATTGCTGAATACTTAAAGGAAACATCTTGTTAAAAATTCTAACGGACCAAAATAGGAGGACTTCAAATGAATACATTCATCAAAGAATATATGGAAGAGCATAAAGATTACTTTAATCAAGTGTCTGAACATATTTTCCATACCCCAGAAACGCGTTTCGAAGAATTTAAATCTGCTGAATTTTTATCAGCAGAATGTGAAAAACAAGGTTTTGAGGTCAAGCGTAATATTGCAAATATACCTACTGCTTTCAAAGCTACATATGGTACAGGAAAACCCGTCATCGCCTTTTTAGGTGAATACGATGCCCTTCCTGGTCTAAGTCAAACCCCAGGTAAATCTGAAGCAGAACAAGTCAAGGAATCGCCTGACTTCGGACACGGCTGCGGTCATAATCTACTTGGCACTGGAGCATTTGCCGCTGCATGTGCAGCGAAAGCTTACCTTGAAGAAAATAATCAAGAAGGTACAGTCGTTTTCTACGGATGTCCTGGTGAAGAAGGTGGTTCCGGAAAAACCTTTATGGTACGGGATGGGGAATTTGAAGGTGTGGATGCGGCTCTAACATGGCACCCATCGCCAGGTAACTCCATTATGAGTAAGCCAACATTAGCTAATTATCAAATCTCCTTTAAATTTAAAGGTGTAGCGGCCCATGCAGCAAACTCTCCACATTTAGGTCGGAGCGCTTTGGATGCTGTCGAATTAATGAATGTCGGTGTCAATTACTTGCGCGAACATATCATTCAGGATGCCCGCGTTCATTATGCAGTAACTGATACAGGCGGCCTTTCACCTGCAGTAGTTCAGCCGCGTGCGGAAGTTCTGTATCTGATTCGTGCTCCAAAAAACAATCAGGTAGAAGGTATTTATCAACGTATTTGTAAAATAGCCGAAGGTGCTGCATTGATGACTGAGACACAACTTGAAATTGAATTCGTTAAAGCTTGCTCAAATTATGTGCCTAATAGAAGTTTGGAAAAAGTTTTATATAAGAACCTAAAAGAAGTTGGTGTCGAAGAGTCTTCCGATCAAGAAATAGCCTATGCCAAAGAAATTTGGGAAACTTTCTCGCCAGATGAACAGGAATTCTATTTGGATGTAATGAGAGGTTTCGGCTATATAGGCGACGGAAGTGAATTCGAAGGTAAATACTTAAATGACGGTATTTCGGATTATCAAGAAACTGAAGAAATATTCTATGGTTCTACAGACGTAGCTGATGTGAGCTGGGTAGTACCTACTGCACAATTAACTGCAGCAACTAGTACGCTCGGCACTGCATTGCATACATGGCAGATGACTGCTCAAGGAATCTCGGACTTTGCCCATAAAGGTATGATGCGCGCTGCATCAGCAATGGCATTGACAGGTATCGAGCTCCTCTCTTCAGAAGAGCAGCTTAAGCAAATAAAAGAAGAACATGCAAAGTTCCAAAGTAAAAACCCATATATCGCTCCTATACCAAAAGATGTTAGACCATCTACTCTAGGCGGCAAACGAATCTAATTTAAGAGGTGACAACATGAAAGAGAAAAACGGCGTAGCAAAAAAAGGTTTGTTTCAAAGGTTTTTAGATATTGTTGAACGTTTAGGAAATAAACTGCCAGATCCCTTCGCTTTATTTGTCGGTTTAGCAGTTGTGATGATTATCGTTTCATGGATCTTTAGTTTATTTAACGCTTCTGTTGTGCATCCAGGCAATGGTGATGTATTGGCTATCAAGAGCTTAATTTCTGGGGAAGGTTTACAGTTCATCTTAACTTCCATGCTTGATAACTTCACCGGTTTCGCGCCGCTAGGCTTAGTATTGGTTATGATGCTAGGTATCGGTTTAGCGGAGAAGGTTGGCTTACTGGATTATGCAGTGCGGAAGACCATCCTAAAATCACCACCTTATTTATTAACTTACACAGTAGTATTCGTAGGAATCATGGGTAACCTTGCTTCCGATGCTGCAGTCGTTTTAATTCCGCCATTGGCAGCACTTGTCTTCTATAAAGTCGGACGTCATCCTCTTGCAGGTTTGGCTGCAGGTTTCGCCGGTGCAGGTGCAGGATTTACTGCTAACTTATTCATTGCAGGTACAGACGCTTTACTTGCAGGTATTACAACAGAAGCAGCACGCTTTTTAGATGAATCGTTCACTGTTACTCCAGTGGATAACTGGTTCTTTAACATCGCTTCTGTTATCGCCTTAACTATCGTAGGTGGATTATTGACTACTAAATTCATCGAGCCTCGTCTTGGTAAGTATACTGGAGACGCGCTAGAGGAAGAGAATACAACTGAATTACCAAATGCTAAAAGAGCATTTATTAACTCTATGATTGCTGGTCTAGTCTATATTGCCATTGTTGTGGGCACAATTCTAGCTCCTAATAGTCCATTAGCTAATGAAGACGGCGGACTCATTCCCTCTCCATTCCTAGATGGGATTATTCCGATCATTCTATTCTTCTTCATCATTATTGGTGTAACATTCGGTATTACGGTTGGTAAAATCAAGTCAAGTAAAGACGTTAGTAAATACATGGCTGACTCGATTCGAGACATGTCCAGTTATATCGTACTTGTTTTCGCTATCGCTCAGTTTACAGCTTACTTCAACTGGTCTAACCTCGGTACTTGGGTTGCAGTAAACGGTGCAGAATTCCTGACGAGTGTCAACTTTACAGGAATGCCGCTCATCGTAGGTTATATTATTTTCACATCACTAATGAACTTCTTGATCACTTCAGGTTCAGCGAAGTGGGCAATCGAGGCACCGATATTTGTCCCGATGTTCATGCAACTCGGCTACCATCCGGCATTTACTCAAGTCGCTTACCGTGTAGCAGATTCTTCAACAAACATTGTTACGCCTTTGTTCCCCTATATGGTTATCATCTTAGCGTTCATGCAAAAATATGATAAAAAAGCCAGTATCGGAACATATATGTCTCTAATGATTCCATATACAATTGTGTTCTTGATAACATGGATTATATTAATCATGGTATTCTTCTATCTTGGTATTCCATTTGGACCTGGTATTCATGCACGCTTGTAATTCATAAGTTAGATACGATCCAATTATATAGGAGGTAACACTATGCAACTAGAACAACAGATCATTAGCTGGAGAAGAGATTTTCATCGCTTTCCTGAACAAGGTTTTCTAGAAATGCGCACAGCTTCCATCGTAGCAAACATATTAGAAAGCTTAGGCTACGACTTAAAATTAGGAAAAGAAGTCATGAAAGAAGACGAATGTATGGGGAAACCTACTGCAGAAAAGACCCGTCAACATGTAGAGTGGGCGAGAGAAAATGGAGCCGTGGAACGTTTCCTTCCCCATTTTGAGGAAGGCTTCACGGGAATCGTTGCCACAATGGATACGAAGCGTCCTGGACCTACCGTCGCTTTTCGTGTTGACATGGACGCTCTACCTATTCTTGAATCTGATACTGAACAGCATGTACCTATGAGTTTGGATTTCCGCTCTACTGCTGAAGGTTCCATGCATGCATGCGGACACGATGCGCATACTTCTATCGGTCTTGGACTGGCTACTATGTTAGCCGGAAATCAGGACAAGTTAAATGGTGTCATCAAGTTGATTTTCCAACCAGCTGAAGAAGGTACACGTGGAGCAAAGGCAATGGCTCGTGCTGGAGTAGTAGACGACGTAGATTACTTCGTTGCTTCTCATATTGGAACAGGCGTGCCACAGCACCACTTTGTCGCAGCAAATAATGGTTTTCTGGCTACGACAAAGCTTAATATTACGTTTACAGGTAAAGCTGCACACGCTGGTAGTGAACCTGAAGTAGGTAAAAATGCGTTACTAGCTGCGGCAAGCGCAACATTGAATATGCACGCTATTTGTCGCCACTCTGGCGGAGATTCACGTATAAACGTCGGTGAACTTCATGCTGGATCAGGAAGAAATGTCATAGCAAACCATGCAACTATGATTGCCGAGACGCGCGGAGAGACTAGTGAAGTAAATGACTATATGAAGGAACAAGTAAAGAATATTGTTGCAGGTGCTGCACAGATGTATGGAACCGACTATACAATCGAGACTGCTGGAGAAGCCGTCAGTGCTAAATGTTCTGATGACTTGGCTAAAAGATTGGGTAAAATTGCTGAGCAACATTCCTTTATCGAAAAAGTCATGATCACTAGTGAAGATAGTGCCGGTTCAGAGGATGCAACTTACTTCCTGGAATCTGTTCAACAGCATGGCGGCCAAGCAACTTACTGTATTTTCGGTACAGATTTGGCTGCAGGACATCATCATGAATGTTTCGATATCAATGAAGATACCCTTCTTCCAGCGGTGGAAATTTTATTCGAAACTGCAATAGAATTAAGTCATTCAAATCGCAACGAAGTAAAATAACATTTCATTGTTCGACTTATGACTAGACGATAATTAAAATCCCCTTACCATTTTGAGATCAAAACTGGTAAGGGGATTTTTTTCCTTCTATTATATAACCTTTATAATGTCTTGTTGAAAAACTCTACAATTAATGTATTCATCGTAATATGATTGGAAAGCTTATCTGTTTGATGTCCTTCATCTTCAAACACGACTAGTTCTACATCCTTCTTCAGTTCACGCATAATAGCCGTTAACTGCTCTGCCTCACTGACCGGTACCCTAGTATCATTTTTGCCGTGGAACACTAGCAATGGAGCTTCGATACGTTCTAAGTGATTCAAAGGTGCGATTTCTTCAAAGAAGTCATCATCTGTACCAAGCGTTCCATATTCGTACTCCCGTAGTTTCCTTCTCCAAGGTCCTGTATTTTCTAAGAAGGTTTTGAAGTGTGAAATACCAACGATGTCAACGCCCGCTGCCCATAATTCGGGATAATGTGTTAATGCGGCGAGTACCATGAAGCCTCCATAGCTTCGTCCCATAATCCCAATCTTGTCTGGATCAATCGATTTAGTTTTTACTAAATCATCTACTAGACTGGCAAGATCCGCTACAGCATCCATGCGTTTTCTGCCGTCATCTAACTGGATATACTTTCTGCCATAACCTAGACTACCTCGTACATTAGGTGCCACTACCGCAAAGCCTTTGGATACCAAGTACTGAATCACTGGATTGAATTCTGCTTTTATTTGGCTTTCAGGTCCACCATGAACATAAATTACTGTAGCCTTTGGTCGCTGTTCGTTTGAATAATAAAAGTAAGGAACTTGTAGTCCATCAAATGAGCTGAACTGACATACTTCAGGCTCTACGAGAAGCTGTTCGATTTCTTCACAAACACCGAAGTGAGTCAAACGTGTAGAGGTTTTATCGTCCAAATTGTATTTCCAAATATCACCTGGCATCAAAGGAGTCTTAAGAGCGAAGAGTAGTTCCTGATCTTCAGTCCACGAAAGCGAGTCAATTACGCCACTAGGAATACCAGGTAAAGTTTTAACTTCTTGTGTTTGAATATCATAACGCTTAAGAATAGATGTGCCGCCTGCATTTATATTAAGTACGATGAATTTTTGGCATGGAGATAATGAAATCTCTGCAATATCCCATTCGAGTTCACTAGCTAGTAACTCTAGCTCCCCTGCAGATTCGGTATCAAAACGATAAATGGCTAATTTGTCTTTTTCGAAGTCAGACAATACATAGCCCGTCTTTTGATCTTTTGAAAAGACCAATGATTGGTACCGAGCCTTATTTTGACTAGGTCCGACGTTTAGTAGTTCCTGTGTTTTCAGGTTAAGTATCTTGTACGTACTAAAGATATTAGTCTCTTGTATTGAAACTACAATACGCGGATATTCTTTGTCTAGCCAGCGTACAGGCGTACAATTTCCATCGAATTCGTAAACTAGTTCTTCTTTTCGTGTGGATAAATCTAGAACGAATACATCGAAAAAACCACTACTTCTTCGATTGCTGGAATAAGCTATGCTTTTCTCATCATCAGACCAACCACCAAAGTTATTAAAATGCTTTGGCGATAACACAATGGCTTCAGCATTGCCTTCCGTGTCGATCTTATAAAATTGTTGCTTTTCATTTCCCTCGTAATCCATTCCGACAATTGTCTGCTTGGCACTTGGTGAATGATAAACAGACATAATGCGGTCTTCAAAGTCTCCCAATAATTCTACTTCACTGTTATTTTCATCCCAAATATAAGCTTGCGGAATTCCAGATTTTTTACTTATAAACGTAAATTTATTTTTTCCTGGATAGACAACTGGATTATACGCATTGATAACATTTAGATAAAGCGAAAGATGATCTTCCATATTTGCACCTCTTCTGTAATTTTTACACTCAATAATACAAAGCTAAACAAACTAATGAAATAGCCAGAGTCGGAAATGCGATAGTGGCAGCAGTTTTTTTGAATCGTTGCTGAATAGAGGTTTTCCATTCAGCCAATTCATGATCTTCATTCAATAAGTCGTCCGTCCTTTTAGATGAGCGTGATTGCGGAAATGCTATATACTTAATTTTCTTGAATCCACTCATAAATATTGTTAAGAAGTTAGATTCAATGATCATGACGATTGCATATACAATCAGACCGACTAACCCTACAAGAAAAGTCATATTAGCCATCTCTACTAGTGAGAAAGATCCCAGTATACCGATTAATATCCACGTAATGATTGTTATTCCTGCTATGAGTAAAGTTAGCATTCCACATTTCTCCCTATACGCATTTTCATTGAAAACAACCCTCTATCAAATATGATAAAGGGTTGTTTACTGATTACTTAGCTTCTACTTCTGCCCACTTCATGAACGGATAACGGTTTACATAGTTAGCAGAACCTTTAATATTTGTCTTCATTAAATATGTGTTTGTGTAGAAGTGAATTGGCATCATCGGGAAGTCTTCCATTAAGATTTCTTCTGCCTGATGTAACATTTCATAACGTTTTTCTTGATCTTGTTCTACTTTCGATTCCGCCATAATGCGGTCAAACTCTTCATTGACCCATCCTGTACGGTTGTTCGGGCTATCACCTAAGAAATAGTCAAGGTTTACTACAGGATCAACGAATACACCGATCCAGCCCATACGAGCCATCTGGAAGTTATGAGTTTTCGTAGTTTCAAGATATGTTTTCCACTCTTGGTTCGCAAGTTTAATATCTACGCCGAGGTTTTGTTTGAACATTTCTTGAGCTGCTTCCGCAATTTTCTTGTGGTTTTCATCCGTGTTATAAAGAAGTGTTACTGCAGGAAGTGTAGACCAACCTTCTTCTTCCATACCTTCTTTAAGTAGTTTCTTTGCTTCATCAACATCTTCTTTGAAGTAGTCTCCACCTTCTTCGCGGAAATCACCTTTTGGTGTATCTGCACCTTCAGGAACCATTGCATATGCAGGAATTTCACCAGCTAACGTGACATTTTCAGATAACACTTTACGATCCACTGCCATACCAAATGCTTTTCTGATTTTTTTATTTGTAAACGGCTCTTTTTCTACATTAAACATATACATATATGTTCCGTAGTAAGGTACGATTTCAAAGTCTTCATTACCTTTTTCTGACTCAATCGCATCTGTCGGTAACGTCATCATAAAGTCTAACTCATCTGTTTTGTACATTTGATAAGCTGTTGTCGCTTCTCCAACCATTTTAAATGTAATTTTATCTAATTTCACTTCATCTTCTTTGTAGTATTCATCATTCTTTTCAATAACAAGTTCGCTATCATGACTCCAACCTGTCATTTTGAATGGACCATTACTGACATACGTATCGGCTTCTGCAGCCCAATTTGCATCGCTAGATACTAACTCTTCTTTAACCGGATAGAATGTCCACATAGTTAATAGTGTATCAAAGTATCCTAGTGGTGCATTTAATGTAACTTCGAGTGTTCTTTCATCTAAAGCCTTTACAGCAACATCTTCTACAGTACCTTTTCCTTTGTTATACTCTTCTGCACCCTTAATATAATATAAATAGAAGGCAAATGAGCTCCCTGTGTCTGGATTTAGTACATGTTTCCACGCAAATTCAAAATCATTTGCTGTCAATGGACTACCATCAGACCATTTTGCATCTTCTCGGATTGTAAAAGTATGTGTTTTTCCATCTTCTGAAACTTCAGCTTCTTCAGCAAGACCAGGAACTGTTTTTCCGTCTTGATCTCGTGTATAAAGTCCTTCAAAAACGTGATCCATTACCCAACCAGATGTTGTATCCGTTGCTAACGCAGGATCCATGGAAGGTGGTTCACTCTTCGCGTTCATCGTAATTTCTTGTTTTACATCTTCTCCAGATGAAGATTCATCTCCATCACTTTTACCGCCACATGCACCTAGAATTGTTCCTAACGACAAGATCGCTATAAAAAGCCACAATATTCTCTTCAAAATTATCCCTCCAATATGTTTTTATATCTTTGAATCTGTAGTAACTATCGAACAACCAGTCAGGTATATAGATGGCAGGCCGTGAAATGATCTTTCTCTACTTCTTTCCATTCAGGCTCTACAGCAGCACATATATCCATAGCGTGTGCACAACGTGTTCTGAATCGACATCCACTAGGAGGATTCACTGGACTTGGCGGATCTCCTTTTAGCACAATACGATCTCTCTTGATCAAACTTGGATCGGCAACTGGAATAGCCGACATTAAAGCTTGTGTATAAGGATGTAATGGATTTTTAAACAAGTCATCACTACTTGCCAACTCCATCATTTTCCCCAAATACATCACTCCGATACGGTCACTAATATGCTTCACCATACCTAAGTCGTGGGCAATAAATAAATACGTAAGTTGTTCTTGTTCTTTTAAATCTTCCAGTAGATTAATTACTTGCGCTTGTATGGAAACATCCAAAGCGGAGATAGGTTCATCAGCTACGATGAATTTGGGTTGTACGGCTAAAGCGCGTGCAATACCTATACGCTGCCTTTGACCACCACTAAACTCATGGGGATATCGCTGAGCATGCTCTGGTCTAAGTCCAACCTTCTCTAATAAGTTGTACACTGTTTCCTTTCGTTCTTTACCTTTTGATAACTTATATCCGTCAATTCCCTCAGCAATTATTTCACCTATACGCATTCTTGGATTCAGCGACGCGTGCGGATCTTGGAAAATAATCTGTACTTCCCGATTGATGATCCGTTGTTCTTTTTTGGTCAAGTTAGCGTAGTTTTTATCTTCAAATGTAATAGAACCCGAAGTAGGTTTGTCCAAGCCTACTACTAATCTTCCTAGACTGGACTTCCCGCTACCACTCTCTCCTACCAAACCAAGCGTTTCACCTTTTCTGATAAAAAGTGATATGTCATCAACCGCCTTGACAGTTTTCTTTCCGGCTACAGGGAAATGTCTTTTTAAGTTATCGATTTTAACCAGCACTTCACTCATACATGGCTCCCCCTAACGCAATCACTTCTTCTGCACTTGGCGATTGTTCATCATTTAACCAACATTTAGCGGTATGATTCGGACTTATTTCATAATCACCCGGCATCTTACTTTCACAAATCTCCATTGCATATTTACATCGCATCACAAATGGACAACCTTTTGGAGGGGCAAACAAATCTGGTGGTGATCCTTCAATAGGAATAAGTCTTTCCTTTTGATCACTATACATATCTGGTATGGACTCCATTAACCCCCATGTATACGGATGTTTCGGTTCTTTAAAGATTTGATTTACGGTTCCTGTCTCTACTATTACGCCTGCATACATAACCGCTACTCGTTCAGCAGTTTCCGCCACTACGCCCAAATCATGCGTAATCAATATAATCGATGTATTCATTTTATCTTTCAAATCAATCATAAGATTTAGCACTTGTGCCTGAATAGTTACGTCGAGTGCTGTTGTAGGTTCATCCGCAATAAGCAACTCTGGCTTACACGCTAATGCGATCGCGATCATTACACGCTGCCGCATTCCCCCACTAAATTCATGTGGATATTGATTATATCGCTGTTCCGGATTAGGAATACCAACCAGTTTAATCATTTCTAACGCCTGTATCTTAGCTTCTCTTTTACTCAGGTTATGATGAATAATGAGTCCCTCTGCGATTTGTGTTCCTATTCTCATAGTAGGATTCAAGGATGTCATAGGATCCTGGAATACCATACTAATTTTAGAACCTTTCAACTTACGCAATTCACTTCTCTTTAGTTTCAGCAAGTCCTTTCCTTTATAATGAATAGTTCCACTTTTAATTTTGGAGACCTTTTTAGGAAGTAGACCCATGATTGTTTGAACCGTAACACTCTTTCCACTACCACTTTCGCCTACGATGGCCAAGATTTCACTTTCATTTATATGAAAGGAAACATCCCGTACCGCTTTTACTTCTCCCCCGTAGGTGCTGAAATTTACTTTCAAGTTTTTGACTTCTAGCAATTTACTCATGTTGTGCACCTCCAGTTTCCTTATTTCGGATCTAACGCATCTTGAATCCCATCTCCAAATACGTTAAATGCGAACATTGTTAGTGAAATTAGGAACCCAGGGAAGAAGAGTCTCCACCATTGACCGCTTAAGATTACACCCAGTGCATCATTGGCCATTGTTCCCCAACTAGCAAATGGTGCTTGAACGCCTAATCCTAAGAAACTTAGGAAAGATTCAGCGAAGATCGCTGTTGGAATCGTGAATGTTAGATTAACGATAATGATCCCCATTGTATTGGGAAGTAAATGTTTAGTAATGATCTTAGTATGAGATGTCCCCATCTTCTCAGCAGCTTGAACATATTCCTGTGATTTAAGCTGCAAAATTTGTCCTCGGATGATCCGTGCCATTCCTACCCAACCTGTAATCGAAAGCGCGATAATAATTGCCGTAATTCCCGGCTCCATGATTACCATCAACAAAATCACGATCAACAAGTAAGGAATTCCGTATAGCACTTCAACGATTCGCATTAATACGCTATCAATACGGTCGCCTTTCTTTCCGCGACCAGCCATATAACCAGATACTCCGCCTACAATCAACCCTAGTATCAAGTCGATGATTGCGGCCACAATACCGATGATTAATGAAACTCGCGCACCATACCAAGAACGTACCCACATATCTCTTCCTAAGTTATCTGTACCGAACCAATGAGCCGATGAAGGCGCTAAATTAGTTTTCGTCAAGTCTTGTCCAGAAGGAGAATATGGAACCATCGACGGACCGAAGATTGCTAGAAATACGATAGCTGCTAATAAAAAGAATCCAACTAAGGCAAGTTTGTTCTTTAAGACACTTAATAATGTATCTTTCCATACACTTAAACTAGGTCGCTGTATCTCATCCGCAATCTTTTTATCCGGATGCAACGGAGCAAATAGTGTATCGTTGTTTTGTTTTATAACCACATTACCCCTCCTTACTTGTAAGACTAATTCTTGGATCAATAAGTCTGTATGAAATATCTATCAAGAACAGTGTAAATACTAATATGACACTAAAGAATATGGTCGTACCCATAATTACGGGATAGTCTCGGTTGAATATACTATCTACAAAGTATCGACCAATACCCGGTATAGCGAATATCTTTTCTATTACGAATGTTCCCGTAATCAATGAAACAAACAAAGGGCCTATAAAGGAGACAACAGGAAGAATAGCATTTCGGATCCCGTGTTTGATGACAATTCCCGCTGTGCTCAATCCTTTTGCATCCGCAGTTCGAATATAATTTGCATTCATCACTTCAATCATGCTGGAGCGCATGAATCTGGCAACTACTGCTAGGGGCATGGAGGCTAGTGCGATAGAAGGTAGAACAGTATGCATCCATGTTCCCCAAGTGGCTACAGGGAATATCCTTAAGTCTACTGAAAACACTTTAATTAAAAGTGGTGCCAATATAAAGCTTGGTATCGAAATCCCTATAATAGCTATAATCATTGAAATATAATCTAGGAATCGATTGTGATAAAGTGCGGCAATAATTCCAAGTAGTAGTCCAAAGAAAAGTGCAATGACTAAGGACTGTAAGCCTAAGAAGGCTGACGGTGGAAAACCGGACTTTATAATATCGTTTACAGTTCTTGTACGCGACTCGATGGAAGGCCCTAAATCAAAACTAGCTAAACCTTTTAAGTACAGCGCATACTGAACCGCCACCGGCTTGTCCAGATTGTATTGGGCTCTCATGTTTTCTAATACTTCAGGCGGTAAGACGTCCGCGTCAGATGCAAAAGGATCACCTGGTATAAACTTCATCATCACAAATGTTAAGGTGACAATCACCCATATTGTTAAAATCATTGTTAAAATACGTTTTAATATGTACATTCGGACATTCCCCCTCCCTGCCATCCACTGAAATTTCAGTCTACTTGGTAAGAACTTTTGGATACTTCTAATTGAATCATCGAATTTACCTCTGTAATCTCTTCATGTTTATACAATCTAATTATGAGTTCTGCAATTTCTTCTTGATTTGCTGCTGCTACCTGAATCAATATTGGATAGTCTCCAGTAGTGGTAGTGATGTAGCGGATGCTCCGGATCTTGGATAAATACTCTATAACACTTTCCCAACATGCGGGCTTCACTTTCAACTGAATAATAGCACCTTCTTTTAATCCAATTGTAATAGGATTAATTCGTCCCACGATTTCCAGTATTCCACTGTCGATCAAGTGTGCATATCGCAACCTCACAGTTTTTTCAGTAACCTCTGTACTCTTAGCTAATTCCCTGAATGACATTCGCCCATCTTTTGACAACAGTTTAATAATATGTGTATCTAATTCATCTAGCTGCTTTATTTAAATCACCCACTTTCGGTAGTTATCAACTGAATAAGTACTTATATGCATACTACTTTTAAAATACTAAGGGAATAAACAGTACTTTTTTCTAAATATGTACTCTTTGTGACACCTTACACGTTATTATAATAACTATACTATTGGATTGCAACCAATTTTCCGAATCTTTTAAATAACTTTATTATTATCATTATATAATGTATTGTAAACTTCTATTTGACGGCGTTTTAAGGCTGAAATTAGTATATTCTCGTACCCCTTTTTTACTATTTCACAATAGAAAAACGCCTGACATTGACTAAATCCAATGTTCAAGGCGTTATGTTATTGCATTATCTAATTTTCTTTTCTACGAATTCTTTAACTGTTTGAATAAACTTTTCGTGTTCGTCTTTTACTACCGAGTGACTACTTTCTTCAAAGATCACTAATTCGCTGTTTGGAATTTTTTCACTCATAAGAATGGAACCCTCTACCGGTGTGATCCAGTCATGTCTACCTGTAATAATAAGTGTAGGAACATGAATGGATGGCAAAAACTCTTCTACATCATACTCTCGTAAAAATCCTCCAAATCCTTCGTTAAGTGCTTGATAAGAACGATTCGCACGCTGATCAGCATGATTTCTAGCTAATTCCGCTTCAAGTGTATCTGAATAGCTATAAGAATACATAGGCGCCATCACCTTAAAGTATTCACTTTGCTGTTCTGTCGATTCAAAAGCTCCGTCGAATAGAATTTGTGCCATTTCCTTTTGTTTAGGAGTTCCTTTTAGTTTGACAGTTTCCTTTGCTTTCTCTAGGAACTTTCCGCTTGGTGCAGTTACGACAAGGAGCAATGACTTGAGATTTTCCTGATACTTCCTTGCATACTCCAAGGCAACCATTCCACCATAAGATTGACCCATTAACACAATCTTATCTAATCCTAGATACTTTCTTAGTTCTTCTAGGTCTTCCACGTTATTTTCAAGTGTGTATGTCGATTGTGGTCCTTTTTCTGATCTTCCACTACCACGATAATCAACATAAACGAGCTGCATATCTTCCGCCAATGGACTTAAGGCTGGTTTAAAACCTGTGTGATCTCCTCCTGGTCCACCGTGAAGAATAAAGCAAACTGGTTTTTCCCGCATAATCGGTCCATCTGGAACAAAGCCCATTCCCTCTACATCAAAAAATAATTTTACTCCGTTCACATGAGCGTACATATAAAAACCTCCAATGATTTAGTTTTTGTCATTTACACTATTTCTCAAAAACTTAATCAAGTGTAGCATCACATTTTTATATTGACTAGGTTTGTAAAATCATTTTCTATAATTTTCTGTCTACTGGACTAGTTAAAAAATAAATATTTCACTTTAATTTGATCAATAAAAATCACGATCAAATGGCTGACCTATAGTATTTTAAAGACTACCTATTCAATTCTTGTATATCTTCAAATAGTATTTCAATTTATAACTAAAAATATTTTATCGACAGACCCTAGTTGCATTAATTTATTGCTCGATACTCTTATTTTGACTATTAATCATTTTAGGTATAACTTATTATTAAATTCCACTTATACGACATATAACCTGTCCTTTGACGTAGTTTGTAATGACTGTTTAGTAAGTAATTAACTAACAATTTATGTGAAAGTTATGCGTTTCACAAAATGAATTACTCTTAAGATTCAATCATGACCAGTGTATAAATATGGTATAATTAAGGTAGAATAACAAGTAGTTTTTACCATACTATCGTTGCTATATTACACTGTACGAATAATTATCTAGATTTTTCGGAAGGGGATTTTCCAGATGAATGAATATAAGAGTATTCTCGTCGCGGTAGATGGATCAAATGAGGCAAAATGGGCTTTGCATAAATCGATTGAGGTGGCAAAGCAAGAAGTTGATGCGAGGTTGCACATCGTTAATATCATTGATGTCTTTTCTATTGATGAAGAGGATGCTTCCTTTGTGAAACGTGAACAACGACATATAGAGGATTTGCTAAACAGCTATGAGCTTATTGCCAAAGAAGAGGGACTTGAACATGTAGAAACACATATCAAGCACGGTGATCCCAAAGTCAATATTTCCAAAGATTTGGCTCTTGTAGTAGAAGCGGATTTAATCGTCTGCGGCGCCCAAGGCTTAAAAAATGTCGAGCATTATTTCCTCGGCTCTGTATCAGAAGCCATCGTTTTAACTGCAAAGTGTGACGTGTTGGTCGTTCGACAAAGCGATATGTAATATAAAATGCCTGTATACCAGCGGAAGATACTATCCTCTGGTATACAGGCATTATTTTAATTTTTATTTACAATTTCTAATCCCTTTATTTCCAGCAAATACTGAAGGCTTTCACGGAAATTCGTAAATGCACGAATGCGATTAAAATTGGACACATTGGATAATATCAAGTTTTGTGCAAACTCAGGTGAAAATCCTACAAAAACGGTTTCTGTCCCCATTAATTGTAGCACGCTGACTAACTCATTGATCTTTTCACTCAACAACTCATATCCCATATTTTCTTCTACGGAAAAAGAACCAATATCAGTAAAATCAAATACTACTGTATGTATATTGTTAGATGATATTCTTTGTACAACTTTATCCTGAATATGTATAAAGCGTCCTACCGAAAGAGCACCCGTTAGAGGAACCAAAATTGTTTCGGGCACAATAGAAGGTATAATAGGAGCCGACAAGTCTTCTATTATTTTTTCATAAGCTTCGATCTTTTCTTTTAACTCTTTAATTTGTTGTGTGGAACTTGTTTCTTTATTCATAGAAGGATTTCCTCACCTTTCCAAGTAAAACTTTTAGTGTCTACAATGTATTTTTATTAAACAATTATACCATAGGTTAACCTAATTCGACTGAACCAAATCATTTCAAATCGTTGAAACTAAGTTTCCAACACGATAAACTAAGCTAAAACCATCCAATAAAAGGAGATTCATTACATGGCTTATCAACCAAACATAACTGAAACGAAGAAGCTTATTCAGCAACTTGTGTCCATTCCAAGTCCTTCTGGCTATACGAAACAAGTAATATCTTTTGTAGAGGACTTTTTACAGGCATATAATGTAGAAACTAAACGCAATCGTAAAGGTGGATTGATCGCCACTTTACCCGGTACAAATGATAAAGAACATCGTATGTTAACTGCTCACGTCGACACACTGGGTGCGATGGTCAAAGAAGTGAAATGTAATGGGCGTCTAAAACTAGATTTAATTGGCGGCTATCACTACAATTCAATTGAGGGTGAGTATTGTAAGATTCATACGGCATCCGGCAAGACGATTACAGGAACGATCTTACTCCATCAAACGTCTGTGCACGTGTATAAAAATGCTGGTACCGTAGATCGCAATCAAATGAACATGGAAGTACGCATCGATGCAAAAGTTCATACCGCAGAAGAAATTCGCCAGCTCGGTATTGAAGTAGGAGATTTCGTCTCACTTGAACCACGTGTAGAAATCACGGATAATGGCTTCATCAAATCTCGCCATCTAGATGATAAAGCGAGTGTGGCCATCTTGTTGCAACTCATCAAACATATCCAAACAGAAAACATCCTGTTACCGTACACTACCCACTTCCTTATTTCGAATAATGAAGAAATTGGATACGGTGGTAACTCCAACATTACTGAGGAAACAGTAGAGTACTTGGCTGTCGATATGGGGGCCATGGGGGACGGTCAGACAACAGATGAGTACACAGTGTCTATTTGCGCAAAAGACTCTAGCGGTCCGTACCACTATGGATTACGCAACCATCTAGTAGAGCTAGCCAATAAAAATGACATAGGATACCAAATCGATATGTATCCACACTATGGTTCTGATGCATCTGCGGCGATTAAAGCAGGACACGATATTATACACGGCTTGATTGGTCCAGGAATTGACTCTTCCCATGCGTTTGAACGTACACATGAGGATTCTTTGAAAAACACTTCACAATTGATCTATTATTATTTGCTATCCGATCTTCAAACCTATTAAACAAAAACAGGTACTGGGCATTTAATGCTCTAGTGCCTTTTCGATTCATTGACATTACGTGTGAAATAACAAATAATAAGAGGTAAGCGCTTTCAAATTGTCAGTCAGTTCTAACAAATACAGCGAGAGCGGTTCCTGTTTTTTCTATATGGAACAGTTCTCTATAGGGAGCAAATACACATGGCATTCACGAGTTTAAACCAACTGATCGAGCATGCGGAACAGGACAACACTCCGATATACGAGTTAATGATTCTGTCTGAAATTAAACAAAAAGGCATGCAGAGAGAAACTATCATCAAGAAAATGTCAGAGCAATTTACCGTTATGGAAGAAGCAGTTCGTAAAGGAACGACTACCTCCGTTATGTCACGGACGGGATTAACAGGCGGAGATGGACAACGTTTGTATGATTACGCGAAACAAGGCAATTCATTCGTTCATCCTTCTACACTAAATACTGCAGCAAACGCATTAGCTGTATCTGAAGTAAATGCGAATATGGGAAGAATCGTTGCCACTCCTACAGCCGGTTCGGCAGGAATCTTACCCGCTGTTCTCGTTCATGCTCTTGATACGGGCAAATACACACGCGAACAAATTGTCTTATCTATGTTCACGGCGTCTGCGCTAGGGTTGGTCATCGCAAACCGCGCTTCTATTTCAGGAGCCGCGGGAGGATGCCAAGCGGAAGTCGGTTCCGCTACAGCAATGGCGGCAGGTACATTAGTGGAACTTGCTGGCGGTACGCCTGATCAAGTCGGACACGCAATTGGTATTGCACTGAAAAATTCATTGGGACTTGTTTGTGATCCAGTAGCAGGCCTAGTAGAAATTCCTTGTATTATTCGAAACGGATTGCATGCTATTACAGCTGAAGCTGCAGCAGACATGGCGATGGCAGGTGTAGTAAGCATTATCCCCCCTGACGAAGTTATTCATGTAATGCACGAAGTGGGACAGCAAATGCCTGAATCATTACGTGAAACAGGTATTGGTGGATTGGCCGGCACTCCAACAGGTCAAAAATTAAAGAATCAAGTATTCAGTAATGACAAAGGCAATAAAGAAAAGAGTAAAGGGGCCCCAGCTAAATACCAGAGCGCCTACGAAATCATTGGACCTGTCATGATTGGTCCTTCTAGTTCGCATACTGCTGGTGCTGTACGAATAGGCAATGTTGCATATCAGTTATTGAATGAACAACCAACACACGCGAAGTTTTCATTAATGGGCTCTTTCGCTACTACTTATCAAGGTCACGGTACCGACTTGGCATTGCTCGCTGGCGTCATAGGTTTCAATACAACAGACGAAAGAATTCCAAATGCGAAAGAACTAGCTGAAAAAACAGGGTTACAATACGAATTCACGAAACGTGTGCTCGGCAGCTATCATCCGAATACCGTCCTTGTAGAATTGACTGGACCAACCAACTCCATAAAAGTTCTTGCCAGTTCACTTGGCGGCGGTAAAATTGAAGTACAAGAACTAGACGACTATCCTTTAAAATTTTCTGGCGAACGACCTGCACTCCTAATTCGTCATACGGATCAAAAAGGTGTCATCGCCGATCTTCTTGGAATTCTTTCAAGAAAAGGGATCAATATTGCACGTATGGCCAACGAACGTTTTGCGATCGATGGACCTGCCATCACGATTTGTGAAATCGATAGTCAAGTAGACGATGAAATGTTGGCGGTATTGAAACGCGATGTTCCGATTATCGATGATATTGTGCTAGTAGAAACAGAATAACTACAATCTATTTACCAGGTCCCTACTCACTAGATTAGGGATCTGGTTTTTTTACGTGTGGCTAACTAGTTGAATATTTAATAATCTAGTATGATCTATGTATACTCGACAAAATGGTACCTTAAAGAAAGAAGGAATAGACTATGGCTTTGTCCAACCGATTACAAAATCTCCCTCCGCATTTCTTTACATTATTATTAAAAAAAGTGGAAAAAGCTATGGATGAAGGTAGAGATGTAATTAATCTGGGGCGGGGTAATCCTGATCAGCCCACACCTCCTCATATTATTAAAGCATTACAAGAAGCTGTTGAAGATCCCGCCACACACGGTTACTCACCTTTCCGTGGAACGCCGGCTTTAAAACAAGCCGTTGCTGAATACTATCAGCGAGAATACGATGTGGTGATAGACCCTGAAACAGAAGTCGCGGTACTAGGTGGCACAAAAATAGGTGTCGTAGAACTTCCTTTAGCTATCATGAATGAAGGTGACTTATTATTGCTTCCAGACCCCGGTTATCCTGACTATTTATCAGGTGTGAGCTTAGCGGGTATTCGCTATGATACGATGCCACTCTGTAAAGAGAATGGATTTCTACCTGATTATGACAAGCTAACTAACGATCAGAAAAAAGATGCTAAGCTCATGTACTTAAATTATCCAAGTAATCCGACTGGCGTCACAGCAACACCAGCGTTTTATGAAGAGACCGTGGCATTTGCCAAAGAAAATCAGATTGCTGTTTTACAAGATTTTGCCTATGGCGGCATTGGGTTTGAAGGTAAGAAACCAATTAGTTTTTTACAAACAGAAGGTGCAAAAGAAGTGGGTATTGAAATGCTGTCCCTTTCCAAAATGTATAATATGGCGGGATGGCGTGTAGGTTTCGCTGTAGGAAATGCAGAAATCGTAGAAGCATTAAATATATTGCAAGATCATTTATTCACCAGCCTATTTCCTGCTGTTCAACGTGCTGCAATCGAGGCTTTGACAGGCCCTCAGCAATGTGTTGAAGAGTTAGTCGACTTGTATGAAAGACGTCTAACGGTTTTGCTATCAGAATGTAAACGTATTGGTTGGGATGTAACGGCTCCCACCGGCTCATTCTTCGCTTGGCTTCCTGTTCCTGAAGGATTTACGAGTGAAGCCTTTGCTGACTTGTTATTGGACAAAGCAGATGTTGCCGTATCGCCAGGCAATGGTTTTGGTGTTCACGGAGAAGGATACATACGTGTCGGTTTATTAGAAAGCGAAGACCGCATGCGAGAAGCCATGCACCGCATTGAAAAACTAGACGTATTTAAATAAGACAAAAACCTTCTCTTTCATTCCATAAGCGTTGGAATAATAGAGAAGGTTTTATTAGTAGTTAATCAAGCTCCACGGCATCAAGTAAAGCGCGCACTTCATCTGTCGTATTGGTATTCATCAATTCATTTCTCAGTTCAGCTGCTCCACGGAATCCTTTTACGTAAATTTTGAAGAAACGACGAAGCGGCTTGAATAGTCGCGGCTCTAGTTCAGTTGAATATTTATCAAAAAGATCTAGATGCAGAAGTAAAAGATCTAATAATTCTTTGTGGTCATGTTCTCTCTTTTCCACTTCAAAGGCAAATGGATTATGGAAAACTCCCCGTCCGATCATGACACCATCTACTCCGTATTTCTCAACAAGTTCTAGTCCCATTTGACGATCCATAATATCCCCGTTGATTGTCAACATCGTGTCAGGCGCAATCTCGTCACGAAGTTTCTTAATTTCGGGAATCAAATCCCAATGTGCATGTCCTTTACTCATTTCTTTACGTGAACGCAAGTGTATCGATAGATTGGCAATATCCTGTTCCAATACATGTCTGAGCCAAGTGCGCCATTCGTCAATATCTGTGTAACCGAGACGCGTTTTCACACTGACCGGCAATCCTCCTGCTTTTGATGCTTGAATAATTGCAGCCGCTGTTTCAGGGTGATTGATTAATCCACTACCTTTTCCTTTCGCAGCCACATTTGGTACTGGACATCCCATATTTATGTCAAGCCCCTTAAACCCAAGCTCTGCCATGCCGATACTCATTTCGCGAAAATGTTCCGGTTTATCTCCCCAAATATGAGCAACAATGGGTTGCTCATCTTCAGTAAACGCTAAACGTCCACGCAAACTATAGATTCCCTCCGGATGACAAAAACTTTCGGTGTTCGTAAACTCCGTGAAAAACACATCAGGACGTGCAGCTTCTGCTATCACATGACGAAACACCACATCTGTCACATCTTCCATCGGTGCTAATATGAAAAATGGCCGAGGTAACTCGCGCCAAAAATTATTACTCATTGTTCATTTCAATTCCTCTCATCGTAATTCGCACTGTTCTTTTTGAAGCAGATGCCAATTATATCATTATACAAAAAATGAGGCAGTGAATTCCACTATCTATGAAATGATACCAAAAATGATTAAGGACATACTACTACTCTGCACTATTTCAGGGAAACTTCATCAGACTTTACATACAACACAATTTTTAGCACATTACAAGAATTCATCGAAAATACCGCTACTAAAAATAAAGTAGCGGTTAAAATATACTCTAGCTTATATACAAGTAAATAATCTTACTGTTATCTTCGTGAAATGTTTTCCTGACCTAGTGCTTTCATCAGAGATACTACCATCAGCAGCATAACGAATGAGAATGGTAAGGCGGCTATAATAATCGTATTTTGCAGTGCCCCCAGACCACCAACCCATAACAAGATCAATGCGATAGATGATTGGATAACACCCCATACAATCTTCACGCTAGTTGCTGGCGTGAGTGAACCGTATGTCGATTGCATACCGAGAACAAACGTCGCAGAGTCAGCACTTGTTACGAAGAATGATGCGATTAATAGAATGGCAATAGCGGAAATGAAGAATGACCATGGCAATTCATTAAACATCTCGAAAATGACTAGTTCTGTTTTAGAACTCGCGATATCAGCGATCCCCGTAAGCTGCATATTAACAGCTGTCGTACCAAATGCAGAAAACCAAAACGCACATAGTAATGTCGGTACCAATAGAACACCGACCATGAACTCTCGAATTGTACGACCTTTTGAAACGCGTGCTATGAACATACTGACAAACGGCGCCCATGAAATCCACCATGCCCAGTAAAAGATAGTCCAGTCAAACAACCATTGTTGATTGTCTACGTTAAGTGGTGCTGTGCGGAGACTCATCTCTACCAGATTCCCCAGATAACTACCGAATGACTCCGTGAACATATTCATGATTAATAGTGTGGGTCCTAAAATCACAACAAATGCGAGTAGCAACACGGCTAGAACGAGGTTCAAGTTGGATAAATACTTAATTCCTTTACTCAATCCTGACCACGCAGATGCAATGAATAGGACGGTGACGATTGCGATGATGATAAATTGAGAGAACGTCCCAATTTTAATACCAAACAAATAATTAAGACCCGCATTAATTTGAACAGCACCAAAACCGAGAGTGGTAGCAACGCCGAACGCAGTTGCAAAGACGGCAAGAACGTCTACGAATATTCCCCACGGACCATCCATTTTTTTACCGAAAATCGGTTTCAATGTTGCTGAAATTAAACCAGGTGAGCCTTTACGGAACTGGAAGTAAGCCAATGCCAATGCGACAACTCCATACATTGCCCATACATGAAGGCCCCAGTGGAAGAAGGATGACCGTAACCCCTCTTTAAATGCTTCATTGGTACTCGGATCCTCAGTTGCCGGACTGACGAAATGTGACAACGGTTCAGCCGCACCATAAAACACTAGACCGATACCCATTCCAGCTGAAAACAGCATGGCAATCCATGTAACTGTGGAAAACTCAGGTCGATCCGTATTTTTCCCCAGACGGATCTTACCGTACGGACTGAAAATGAGGAAGATACTTAATAATAATAGTGAGGATAGCAGTAGCAGATAATACCATCCAAATGATGAGGCGACAAAATTCTTGGCATTACTCGTAATTTCCTCGAAACTATCCGAAGCGAATGCCCCGTATCCGACAGTAATGACGATTAATGCGATAGTAATGTAAAAGACATTTGATATTTTTCTCATGTTTCTCCTTTCGAATTGAGGCTATTTGTTCGTGTAATGAACGATTTCTAACTATACATATACTTTTAGAAAAACGCAAAAGAGAAAAATACATGCAAACATATAGGTAGAGTTGTTTTACTTTTTCATAAAGCGTTACAAATATAGACAGCATCTAGCAATAAGCGATAATAGGATGAAGAACTCTGTCTAATTATGAAGGTAGAAAATATATTAATAACGACTTTATACCTACTATAATGCACTTTTAATTCTCAATAAATGTACTTCATTGAACATAAAATGTTGCTAGGTAAAATGTTGCTGCTATTATTTTATATTTAATCATTACCGAGTTTTTTACAATTGAAAAAGGTTACACTACGTATATAGGAGGAATTGCCATGCAAATTAGTATCGAATGGACATATAAGTCGCGTAACGGAAAAATTACTGTTTTTCATTCGGAGGAAATGTCAGCAGAAGAAGCCATTATGTTTGGCTTGGATATCGAAAAAACTGGCCGAGTAAAAGACGTTATTTTTGTGGATCAACATGATAGCTCATGGACGTTGAAAGAATTGAAGACCTACGTAAAAGGTATCGAAACAGAACCACATAACATCAGTATTTATTTTGATGGTGGCTTCGATTGGGACACGAAGACGGCCGGACTTGGTTGCGTCATCTATTATGATCAAAACGGAAAGTCCTATAGGGTGAGGAAAAATGCTTTCGTCGAAGGTCTAACTTCAAATAATGAAGCAGAATATGCCGCACTTCACCTATGCTTGCAAGAGTTAGAGATTCTTGGAGTACATCACTTGCCTATCTCTGTACTGGGTGATTCACGTGTTGTTATCCATCATTTAACCGAAGAATGGCCTGTCATCGAGGAAGATTTGTATCGCTGGGCAGATAGAATTGAAGCAAAGATGAAATCGCTTGGATTAGAACCCCAGTTTAAGCTCATTTCTAGAAAGTTAAATAACGAAGCTGATCGACTTGCAACTCAAGCTTTGGCGGGTGTTAAGATTATGGCGAATACTGAAAGGTAAATAATACGTAAAATAAAAAAGATCATTAAGAAATATATCGCTAACTTACTTGCTTAAACAATAATCTAAATAGTAAGATATACTAGTATAGGCCTACTAAATTCATTAGTGGGCCTGTATATGAATAACTATTAATAAGGAGTGAGTTATGTGAGAAAAGTATTATTTTTAATTATGGTACTAGTTTTGAGCTTTTCCTTCAGTCTTCCCACTGGAACAGAAGCAGCTACAAAAACAACTGCCATGTATGTAAGCGCAAAGAGTGACATCGTCCTCCGCGTAAAGCCTGCCAAAAATGCAGAGAGAGTGGGAACAATTAAAAACCACTCGAAGGTAACGGTCTTTTCTTCTTCAAACGGTTGGTCGCATGTACAAGCAGGAAAGAGTAAGGGATATGTTTATACATCTGCTTTATCCAAGAAAAATCCTAATGCCGCCACTCTAACTACTGTTACAAAAGGTTTGACCCCTGTTAGTGGCTTAACCCTAACGTATTCCCCTTCTTTTTTCGATGATACAAAAGAAAGTTTTGTTGTAAAAAAAGATGGTGAATTCACTTTTCTATTCAATATAGGAGACACACTCTATCCTGACTATTCCAGCTATACGTATATCGAGGATAAAAATAGACTAATGATTGGCGTATCCGATTCGGATGTTATTTTTGTAGATGTGTTATATCCATTGAAACAAGGAACGTACGCAAAATCTGCTTACGATGATTCCAAAGTTTTAGTGGAAAGCACGACGAAAACGATCAAGGTAAAGGCAGGTACGTTTAAAAATGTTGTGATCTTACGTCACAAAGACGGTTCACGCGAATATATTGCAAAAGGAATCGGGATCATCAAGAGTACAAACAACAAAGGAACCATTATTACAGAGCTAGTATCATATAAAGCAAAAAAGTAATGCATACTAATGAATAATTGCTGCCAAAGGACTTCCCTAGGTGGCAATTTTTTATATTGATCTTAATTTAATAAACTGAATAATTTCATGTTATTCTATGGAATACTATTCAACTATTTGCTTATATAAAAAAAGGCTTCATTCAACGTAACGCTCTGTGGAATGAAGCCTTTTTATATAATTATTTATCATCCTCAATTTTAGTAATCGCCACGCCACGTTCCTTAAACACAGTTTGTGCTACCGATAAGGCATTTAGTACACTCGGGAATCCTGTATAGGGAATCAAGTGCATAATGCACCCAATGATTTCATCCGGTGTTAAACCGACGTCGAGTCCTGTTTTGATATGCATCTGAATTTGAGGTTTGCCTTGTGCCACAAGCGCTGTAATCGTTGTCAGTACTTTTTGTTTATTGTCGAGCCCAGGTCGCGAGTAAATATCACCAAATGCGAATTCTACAACGTACTTGGTCAAATCGGGAGCGACATCTTTGAAGCTTTCACCAATCTCCATCTCACCTGCTGGGTTGTCCTCAGTTGATAACGTGAGTTCCATTAACTTTTCTAAACCACGTTGATAACGATCCTCTGCCATTTTTAAAAACCCCCCGAATCTTTTTGTCTGCTATTTCATCAAATGGTACTATTCATTTCATTGTACCAAACTTTACGACAAATCCAAATCTTACATCTATTCTTTTATAAGTATTCATTCTGTTCTGTTTTTCAGGCATATAATGTCTAAATTAATTCAATCATTACTAGAAAGATTCTTTATCCTTTATACTTAAGGAAACAATCATGGGGGTCTGTACGATGGATTTTAAAAACGTAGAGGAACAAATCATACAAAAGTATAAAGATGACGAAAATTTGATGATTCGTCTATTTGTCCAATGGTGCGTGAATCATAAACTGAATCCACAAGCTCTCTATCAAAAAGCATATCCTGAACAGCGGGAGAACCCTGCATTAAAAGAAGTAATGGAAAACGACGATGGATTCGAAGAGCTTCATATCGATAATGAAACTATGCTCGACGTACTTCAGATGTTCGGAAATGATGATTTGGCATTTGTGGTAGCGGATGAAATACAGAATTTTAAAGTGTAATATTTTTTATTAGGCATACTGATTTTTAGGAAAACCACTGTATCGCTACTGTTTATTATTATGACAATCACTCAAAATGTGTCTGCAACGGAATTCACTTCTGATGCAGACACATTTTATAAGGTCTTAGATCCCTTTGGCCTACCTACCACTAACATAGCTGAATATAGTACAAGAGCGATTCCCATTACCTGCAACGATCGCAACTGATCTCCAAGAAACAATACACCGACCAGAACTGCGACAATCGGTTCAATCGTCGCCAGAATGGATGCCTTTCCAGCTTCCAAATACTTCAGTCCTAATGTATATAACACATACGCCGCCACAGTAGAAATCAATGCAAGTAATAAGGATGAAATCCATACATCAACATGCTGAAATTTATCGAACTTGCTCCACACATCACTCGTCAAAGACATGAACAGTCCCATATAAAAGAATGTGTAGGTAGTAATCGTCAGTGCGGAATATCGTTTTGTCACAGGCTTCGTTAGCACACTATATAAAGCGTAACAAAAGCCAGATAGAATTCCCATGAACAGCGCATTGCCAGGGATACTTGACGACCCATACGGTAAAAATCCAACCACAAATGCACAGCCGATCATTGCGAATACTAGCGACAATCCCTTTCGTAAAGTCAACAACTCCTTGAAGATCACCCTTGATAAGATCATGACAAATAACGGTCCTGTATATAGTAATGTTACAGCTACTGATAAACTTGTACGAGAAAATACCTCGAAGTAAAAGTAATTAAATAAAGCAAGACTAAAAATCCCTGCGCTCGCGAAAAAAATATGGTCTTTTAATCGGGTATGTAACTGGTTACGAAAAAACATCACCATGATGATAAATAAAAAGGTGAAACTAAAAATCCCGCGAATTGCTACAACATCCCACGCACTGAAACCTTGATCATAAAGCGGTGCTATGAATAAACCGATTAGTCCCCAGCAGACCGCTCCTGAAATGGTTAATAAATAGATTTTCACACTCGCCTGTGCTTCCATTTTTCTTTCATCCCCGTTCTTTTCCTAAAAGATGCCCCATTTATGTATAGTAGCTTGCATAACGAATTATTAAAAAGAGTCGATAACTTCAAAACTATTTGCTCCATGACTTTCTTTTCTCATTTGTATTAATTTAAGTTGGAATCGATCTAATAAAAATCGGATAATACTTATTCAAATACTTAAGTACTTCGCACCCATTTTATTGTATGATTATTTAATACATACAATAATGTCTACTATAAGGAGGTTTCGCATGGATATTGTCCCAGTAACGTATTCCGATGAACTTCAAGAAATAGTGAAAAACTCTCATCAATTGAACGAATGCTTTTCGGAAAAAGAAGTAGTGGATTACATCAGCAAGTTAGCTAAAATTGAAGTAATGGA
Organism: Sporosarcina ureae; assembly: GCF_029267015.1. GTDB lineage: Bacteria > Bacillota > Bacilli > Bacillales_A > Planococcaceae > Sporosarcina > Sporosarcina ureae_D. The sequence goes on from NZ_JARIEA010000060.1 coordinate 119,693, forward strand.
TCTGTATATCCATCATTATAAGGATCATGTAACCAGTCGGGTCATTTATGAAGCAATTACACAAGCATTCCACATTCAATTACCTCTTGCTCCCGTTCTAACACTTGCGAAGCTCGGTTCTTTTGAAGCCCATACCTTAAAGGTTAATGAAAACTGCTCCGATCTCTCTTCGCAAGCTCTATTGGACTTATATTTAGACCATCATAATTATCGCGTGACAGGTAAAGAAGTCCGTACAATGATTAACCACTATTTTGGTATGAATTTAGATGGAATTGATAAATTGGGAAAAACCAGAATTTCTTTGTATTCAAAAAGTCAGTGGCTCGTGAAAGATAGTAAAGATTTATTTGTCATTCATACTGGCACAAATGATATAGACGTGAAAATCTACTGTACAGACTACTTTATGGAGCGCACTGGGTTAAAAAGCATACCCACCCAACTACAACAATCTTTAGCCGGCATGGGGTACAGCTATAATCCGAGAGTCGATGCATATTACTTTTCAAATCCTTCCGGCACTACCGTTTCCAATGAGTTTAAAGGAGAAACAATAGATGCGATTGTAAAAGTTACACATGCATTGTATCCAACTATCAGATGAATACAAATAACCTGAAGCAGACACGAAGGTAGCGTCTACTTCGGGTTATTTACTTACCAAAAGAGGAGAGAAACTTCACACGGTCTCCCATTGGAGGTATTGTATTATCGATCAAGGAAATTTCAAGAACTGAAGGTCCTTTAACGCTCATAAGTTCGTCTATCGCTTCCTGCGTCAAATCTTCCATCGCTTCAATCCGTTTGCTCGGTATGTTCATAGCCGCGGAAATTGCTGCAATGTTTACGGGTTGTTGTTCAAATGATGAATGTGAACGTTTATATTGTAACGAATGACCGTGGTAGACCATTCCGAGGCGCGCATTATTCATCACTACAAATAAAATTGGCAACTTATGTTCTTTCGCAGTTAGAATTTCCATTCCGTGCATAAAGAAACAACCGTCCCCTGTAACACAAATCACCGGACGTTCGGGTTCAGCAAGCTTAGAACCGATTGCGGAACCTATGCCACTGCCCATCGCGCCGAAGTGTACATTTATATCAAATGTATCAGACTCCATCACAAGCATGTCATGGATGATGTACGCCATGAATTCACCGATATCAACGGTGTATCTTGTATGGCGGGGCGCGTATTTTTGTAGACGTAGCAAGACATTTTTCGTATTGTACTCGTCGTTCCTTGTTACGTTTTTTTCTTCTTTCACAAATGACGAAGAATGGGTTCGCGAATCTTCTATTCTTAATTCATCCAGTAACGCAGCCAAACTTAGATCTATGTCGCCTAAAACAGGGATATCCACTTCATATTTACGATTAAATACGGAGGAATCATGATCCAGTTGAATAGTATATCGATTTTTGGTGAGATTGACATTCCAGTTATTCGTAGCCGTCTCGCCTAAACTGGACCCTATAACGAGCAAAGCCTCTCCACCATCTCCATTAATCAAGCTAGAAGCGACGTCATTTCCTGCAAATCCGAATACGCCAGCGAGGAGCGGATGATCATCTGGGATATAGCCTTTTGCTTGCGGCGTTGTAATGATTGACCAACCAAGAATATCCGCTAATTCAAGCAATTGTTCGACAGAGTTTCGAATGCCTTGCCCAACAAAAATATATCCATCTTGTTTAGAGACAAGTTCTTTTGCAACAGATTTTATCGTATGTTGATCGGGAACAATAGGTGCTCTTTTCGGCCAAGCCGGAATTTTCGGAGTATCAATTTGATTGATTTGGATATCGATCGGCATAGCAATGTGTACAGGGCCCGGAACACCTGAAATCGCTATTTCACAAGCCTTAGCCACTTCGGTCAGTAAATCCTTTGAATCTATTACAGTCACACTATATTTCGTCACAGATGTGAAGAGCGGTTCTGCATCCAATTCCTGAGAAGCATTTAAACCGACAGTGTCGACAGGAACTGCACCCGTTAAGAATAAGACAGGGACATGTTCACGCATAGCATTCGCGGCACCTGTGAGAAGATTGGTACCACCAGGCCCACTGCACCCAATACATACACCCATAGTAGATGTGTATTTCGCATAAGCGACTGCCATATAAGATGCTGCGCCTTCATGCTTCGTCACAATCGGCGACAGTTCAGGTATCTCATACAACTCATCAAAAAATGCATTAACAGAACCTGCTGGAATTCCAAAAACATGTTGTATTCCGCCAGCCACTAAATAATCTAGTACTGCTCGAACAGCTTTCATAAACTCTCTCCTTTAGTAGCCAGATATGTGCTTTCAAACTCATTCACTTTCAGCGGCACATTAAAGTAATAACCTTGCATGGTATAACATTCTCTTGAAGCTAAAAATTCAGCTTGTTCTAATGTCTCGACACCTTCAGCAACTAGATCCAAACCTAGATTTTTTGCAAGCGTGATAATTGTATTCACGATAGCAAAATTATCGTCATTACTTTTCAAATCCCTTATAAACGACTTATCTATTTTCAAAGCATCAATCGGTAAATTCTTTAAATAACCTAAAGAGGAATAGCCTGTACCAAAGTCATCAATGGACATTTTGATACCCATTGCCTGTAATTCTTTCATAGTATGAATAGTCATTTCTGTATTTTTAATGATTTGATTCTCCGTAATTTCGAGACATAAAAGTTCCGGTGATACGCCTACTTCATCTAAAATACTTTTTACTGTTTCGAATAAATTATTTTCCTCAAACTGACGGGCGGATAAATTTACGGACACTACAATTGGTGCATATCCTTTATCTTGCCACTTCTTGATTTGGTTACAAGCACTTCTAATAACCCACTCTCCTATAGGAACGATCAGTCCTGTTACTTCTGCCAGCGCGATAAACTTATCTGGGGAGATTAAACCTTCTGTCGAATGATTCCATCTCAATAATGCTTCAGCTCCAATTATAGTACGTGTGCTGTAATCAATTTGAGGTTGAAAATAGATTTCCAGTTCTCCACGATCAAGCGCTTTATATAAAGCATTTTCAAACTTCACATTTTCAAACGTTTTAATATCCATTGCCACTTTATAAAAATGATAACTATTGCCGGATACTGTTTTAGACTGATACATTGCGATATCCGCATTTTTTATCAATAACTCCGATGTCTGCCCGTCTTTCGGAAATAAGCTGATACCTATACTGCTGTGGATATGCATTTCATGTCCTTTTAGATTGAACGGTTTATTGAATTGATCAACTATTTTTTCCACCACTTCTTCCACTTCTGCTTCTGATTCAATAATGGGTAAATAGACAATAAATTCGTCTCCACCTTGACGTGAAGCAGTAGCACCTTCAGGAAGGCATGTACTAATACGTCTTGCTACATGTGACAATAAAATATCTCCGTAGCTATGACCTAATAAGTCATTTACTGATTTAAAACGATCCAAATCCATAAATAGTACCGCTGCTTTTTCTCCATGCATTTGTGAAAGTCTCAACCCCTGTTCCATTCGATCTTTTAACAGCACCCGATTGGGCAGATTGGTCAAGCTATCATAATACGCATGATACCTGATTTCTTTCTCCATCTTCTTTCTTTCGGAAATATCTTTAAAAGTGACCACATCTCCAACGACCCTATTTCCTTCTTTGATGGAAGATCTAACGTATTCTACAGGGAAATTAGATTGATCTTGTCTAAAAAATGTAACATCCTCATGTTGTGTAAAGTTTTCATTGTAGATAATACTGACAGGTTTACCTATCAGTTCATTCTTGCCCTTATAACCAAGCATAGTCGCAGCAGCAGGATTACAAAACGTAATGACTCCATCTAAATCCAAGCCGAATATCCCTTCGCCTGCGGAGTGGAGAATCAGTTCTTTCTCGCGACTGAGCCTTTGCAATTCTTTCATCGTTGTTTCAAGTTTAGTATTCTTTTCTGTAATCTCTGCAGTTCGCTGTTCTATGATCAGTTCTTGTTTTTCCATATTCAATAAGTTCAATAAAGTGGAAGCAGTTGTATCAACAATGGATTGCGTCAGTTGCTGACTCGCCAGAGAGTAATTTGGATTTTTTTGTTGGAGGTCTGCAATTACTATTAAACCCAATACTTTTCCCATTGAAACAATTGGCAGAACAAACATCGATTGAATACCAAAGTATCGGCATACCGTGTGATTTACCCGATCATCTGCAAACACATCAGGAATGAGTTCCGCTTTTCTAGAAGCAATCACCTCTTGGAATACTTTATCATTTTCCTCGTCAAACTCGATCTCGTCATGAGATTTAACCCACTCTTCTGGAGACCAATTACTATTCCGATTAATCGTTGCAGGCTTAATCTTTTTATGCACTAACGGATCGATCAAGTGCACGCCAATGTTATTGTTTCCAAGGACTTTTTCGATATACAGAAAACTCGTATCCAAGGCTTCTTGCATCGTAGAACACAGGGACAATTCCCTTGTTATATCTAACAGCAACTGCTTTTCCTGAATTAGTTCTTCTTTGTTCATCAGCAAGTTGGCGTTTTGAATAGCAACAGCAGCCATATTTACATAGGACTGAACGGTTTGAATCTCTAGCTCCGTTAAATTCATCGGTATTCCATAGTCGAACAAGAAAACTAGTCCAAATAATTCCGTTTCACCGGTAATAGGTAAAACCAGAAGAGATTTTATCTTAAAACCTTGTACTGCTCTTGGGTCAGGTCTATGGTCTTTGGAAGTATCGGGTATATATATAGCTCTTTTAGTTTCAATTACTTCTTTCGCCAGTAAATCGAAATCCGTGTCAATTACATGCATATCCAGTGTCATGCCGTTGATGACATCAGGTTTTCCTACGAACCCCCTGAATGACCCATCTGATTGTGGCAAATAAATTCCGACCGAGTCACATTGGACAATCTCCTCTGATATTGCAGTAACGACGTGATTCAGCACTTCTCTTAACTCTAGCTTTGTATTTATTAACTTTGTTATATTCGCAAGACGAAGATATCTCATTTGATCTTTCACTATTCATCCCCCCTTTTCTGCGCAAATATATTCTCTATTAATAGAGTAGTAGATACTCTATTGCATATCGAGTAATAAGACATTATTTAAGTTATTCGACAAAATATTTAAAATAGCCTTTTAATAGATGTAAAGGCTACTTTAAATATATAACGAACCAATAATTTTTGTATATGCAAATAGTAGTATTCCCTAAGTAATGACAAAATACTCCCCGGCAGTTGCATGGTTGCCGGAGAGTATAAATTTATATATGTTAGTTTCCAAGTAGGAATTTAACGCCACCTACGCCTACATCAGCTTCTATATGGATCGTCGTATCGGATTGACCATACACTTCGTTCACATAAACACCTTTCCCTTTGGATATAAAGTCCTTCGCTTCTATACTGCCAACTCCTTTGTCTACAACTAATTCAACGCCGATGTCTTTCGGCAAATAAATAGTTGCACCACCTACCCCAAGATCAAGTTCTACATCGAAACTTTCCTGCCAATCATCATCCAAGTTAATAGTCGTATCGCCAACTCCCGCATCAACCGATAAGTGGCTTAGTCGAATTCCCGCTAGATCCAGTTCTGAATCTGATACACCCATTGCAATATCTAGACGCACAGGTATTTCATTAGTCAGCTGAAGTTTCCAATTATTACGTTGCTTTCGCAAAATTGATAAACCCGTTCCCTTCTGTTGTATCTTTACATAGCCGATGTCTTTTTTATTCTTATAGGCAACGGACGGATACCATTTTTTTATATTGGTATCGATGTTACCGTCCACCCATTCCGTCGCGCCACCTTCAATCAAGAAACTACCCGCACCGAACTCAATATCTACGTCTAGTGACTTGGCATCATCTTTTTTAATGGATAATGCGCCCGACACCTTTTCTTTCGTAAACCGGTCATATGTCCAGATCCCTGCCGTTCCCAACAATACAGCTCCTACTATTATTATCAGTATTTTCCGCATAGTAACACTCCTTTATTCTATCTTAAGCGAAATGCACAAAAATTGATTCATCCAAATGATTGAATTGTATATCCGTCTTAGGTCTGAGTGATGTATGTAAGCAGTTGGACGTTTACGAGTTCTATAATTTGAATTCTACATAGTCTATGGTATTATAGAAAACAAGTTAATAGTCCGGGTTTGAGTTACTGAGAAGACCTCAAGAAGTGATTGTGCAAATGCAATCACTTTCTTGAGGTCTTTTTTTGTTCCTTGTCCCACTATAAAAAGGAGACGATAAAAATGACAACCTTTTCATCAATGAATCGAAATGAAATTATGAATACGTTGAGAACTGAGAATTTTGACGTTTTAATTATAGGCGGTGGCATTACCGGTGCAGGAATCGCACTGGATGCAGCGTCACGCGGTATGAAAACTGCATTGATTGAGATGCAGGATTTCGCATCTGGGACATCAAGCCGTTCAACAAAACTAGTGCATGGCGGCTTGCGATATTTGAAGCAATTTGAAATTAAAGAAGTTGCCGAACTAGGTAAAGAACGTGCAATCGTCTATGAGAACGGTCCACATGTCACTACACCAGAATGGATGCTACTGCCGTTTCATAAAGGCGGCACATTTGGTCCTGCATCTACAGCACTCGGATTAAAAGTATATGACTTCCTAGCTGGGGTAAAACGTAGTGAACGTAGAAAAATGCTCAATCTCGATGAAACTATAAAACGGGCACCACTTATAAAAAGAGAAGGACTTCAAGGAAGCGGCTACTATGTGGAATACCGCACCGATGATGCGCGATTGACAATTGAAGTGGCAAAATCCGCAGCAAAAAAAGGTGCCACTCTATTAAATTACGCGAAAGCGGAAGGTTTTATCTACAACGAGCACAATCAGATCTCAGGCGTCCAAGTACGGGACATGATCAAAGACGAAATGTTGACTATACAAGCGACAAAAGTGATCAATGCGGCAGGTCCTTGGGTCGATGAAGTGAAAGAAATCGATGGCCATTCTAACGGAAAGAACTTGATCTTGTCCAAAGGAATTCATCTAGTATTCGACCAAAGCGTATTCCCCTTGCATCAAGCAATCTATTTCGACACGCCTGATAAACGTATGATCTTCGCTGTGCCACGTGACGGGAAAACCTATGTCGGCACGACAGATACGTTCTATGAAGGTGATCCAAAAGAAATGCAAATCACGGAAGAAGACCGTACGTATATTTTACATGCCATCCACTATATGTTCCCTGATGTAGCTGTATCTGAAAAAGATGTCGAGTCTAGCTGGGCAGGCGTTCGCCCTTTAATTCACGAAGACGGGAAAAACCCTTCCGAGATTTCACGTAAGGACGAAATCTGGGAATCTGAACGTGGTCTGATCACGATTGCTGGTGGTAAATTAACGGGTTATCGCAAAATGGCGGAAACAGTCGTAAACAAGATTTCCAGTCTTCTGCAGCAAGAAAAGGGATTGCAATTCAAACGGTCCAATACAAAAAACATGCCGATCTCGGGCGGTGATGTTGGTGGTTCAGCTCAATATCCTCGATTCTTCAACCAAGCGGTCAGCCGTGGGATGTTGCTCGGATTCACAGAACGCGAAAGCCGCCATTTAGCTGCGCTTTACGGGTCTAATGTCGATCAAGTCCTAACCATTCCTTATGATGCATCCGAATCAATGCCGCGCATTCTCTATGTGAAATTACGTTATGCGATTGAACAGGAGATGACTGTAAAACCGACTGATTTCTTCATTCGTCGTACGGGTGACTTGTTCTTCAATATTAAAAATGTCCAAGATGCAAAACAAGACGTACTCGTCAAAATGGGACAGATCTTGAACTGGACTCCCGATGAACAGCAACGCTATGAGTTAGAGTTGGAAGACGAGTTGCAAAAAGCTACATCCGTTGTGTAAATACGATAGTATAAATGTATATCCCTAGATGGAGGTTCCTTTATATGTCCTTTCATAACCAAAAAGTATTGCCAGCAGCACGTACACTAAAACAATTTGAAAAACTACTGGAGAGTCCGTTCGAGTACATCGTTTTACTCGAAGTGCATATAAGCAATTTAAAAACTGTTAAGCAAGAAGCGGAAAAGCGATGTAAGAAACTCATAATTCACGCGGACTTGATACAAGGTCTCAAAACAGATAATTATGCAGCTGATTTTTTATGTAATGATATTCGACCTGCAGGCATTATATCCACACGGTCGAATATGATCATGAAAGCAAAATCCAAAAACATTCTTGCGATCCAGCGTATGTTTTTACTCGATACTATTGCGTTGGAGAAAAGCTACTCTCTCATTGATCAAACAGCCCCCGATTTCATCGAGATGCTTCCGGGTGTAATCCCTGAACTTATCGAAGAAGTCTATGAGCGTACAGGTATACCTATCATTAATGGTGGACTTATTCGTACGAAACAACATATTGAGGATGCACTTGCAGCAGGAGCCGTAGCCGTAACTACATCAGATAATCAATTATGGGAGTCCTTTACGTGATAAGAGAACTTTCTGAGTTTTTGTTGACAGATGAAACCAACCACTCTATACTTGGAAACAAGTTAATATAAGTGGTTGAGTTTAGGAGTCCACAATTAAGTTCTTGCGTAGAGCAGGGGGTTAATTGTGGACTTTTTTGCGTCGTAAACGCTCAACTACCAAACTAACACTAGGTAGGAGGAGATGTAGATGACAGCTTTTACAGGTGAATTGATCGGCACTATGATTTTAATTTTATTTGGTGGTGGCGTAGTAGGTGGCGTAGCGTTGAACAAGTCTAAAGCAATGAGTGGCGGATGGATTGTTGTCACTGTCGGTTGGGGACTTGCGGTTACACTTGGCGTATACGCAGTAGGTCAAGCAAGCGGTGCACATTTAAATCCAGCGGTCACGATTGGCTTTGCGACTATTGGAAACTTCCCTTGGGCGGACGTTCCCATGTATCTGTTGGCACAAATGATCGGGGCCATCCTTGGAGCGGTATTGGTCTACTTCCACTACTTACCCCATTGGAAAGAAACAGAGGATCCGACGGCAAAGCGGGATGTATTCGCTACTACACCTGCCATTTACAATCCCCTATCAAATGTCACGAGCGAAATAATCGGGACATTCATTTTAGTGCTTGGCTTATTATCAATTGGCGCCAATGAGTTTACTGAAGGACTTAATCCGTTAATTGTTGGAGCTTTAATCATCGCCATTGGTTTATCACTTGGTGGCACAACTGGCTATGCGATTAATCCCGCGCGCGATCTCGGTCCACGGATTGCACATGCTTTTCTTCCCATTCCAGGCAAAGGGCCATCAGGATGGAAGTATGCATGGATTCCGGTAGTGGGTCCGATTATCGGCGGTACATTCGGAGCATTATTCTACAAACAGTTTTTCGTAGGAGAAAACAGTGTTACGTTTTGGTTAATTGGAGCAATTATCCTAGCGATTCTTCTCGCTGCCCAGTTCTCCATTCGCAAAGAAACGGTACAATCAGCAATACAAACACAGTCAACAAAAGCAACGATTGACTAATTCACTCACCTATACTGGAGGAATATATTATGACGAAAAAATATATTATGGCACTTGATCAAGGCACAACTAGCTCAAGGGCAATTTTATTTGATAAAAAAGGTAGAATCTTTCACTCAGCGCAACAGGAATTCACTCAATACTTCCCTAAGTCCGGATGGGTTGAACACAATGCAGACGAAATTTGGAGCTCTATTTTATCCGTAATTGCAGGCGTGTTGTCCGAGAAAAATATATCCGCTGAACAAATTGAAGGGATCGGTATCACAAATCAACGCGAAACAACAGTTGTTTGGGATAAGCACACAGGAAACCCAATTTATAATGCGATCGTCTGGCAATCGCGTCAAACTGCAGACATTTGCGACAACCTCAAAGAAAGCGGTTACAATGATTTATTCAGAGATAAGACCGGATTGCTTATCGATGCATACTTTTCGGGCACTAAAGTCAAGTGGATTTTGGATAATGTAGAAGGTGCACGTGAAAAAGCTGAAAACGGAGACTTGTTGTTCGGTACGATTGATACGTGGATTATTTGGAAGTTATCCGGTGGTGCGGCACATGTAACGGATTACTCGAACGCTTCTAGAACGCTTATGTACAATATACATGAACTACAATGGGATGAAGAACTATTGTCTATCTTGGGTGTGCCGGCATCGATGTTGCCTAAAGTGTGTCCTTCATCCGAAGTCTATACACACGCAGATCCCGAGCAATTTTTCGGTCATGCTGTTCCTATCGCAGGTATTGCAGGAGATCAACAAGCTGCATTATTTGGTCAAGCTTGTTTTGAATCGGGTATGGTGAAAAACACATATGGAACAGGTTGCTTTATGCTAATGAACACAGGCGAAAAAGCGGTTAAATCCGATAATGGGCTGTTAACAACCATCGCTTGGGGAATTGATGGCAAGGTAGAGTATGCGCTAGAAGGAAGTATCTTCGTCGCAGGTTCAGCAATCCAGTGGTTGCGCGACGGCTTACGCATGTTCCGAAACTCTTCCGAAAGTGAGCAATACGCAAAACGGGTCTCTTCTACAGATGGCGTCTATGTCGTACCGGCATTTGTTGGTCTTGGTACCCCCTACTGGGATAGTGATGTGCGTGGTGCCGTATTCGGTTTAACACGTGGAACGACGAAAGAACATTTTGTACGGGCTACGCTAGAATCTCTTGCGTACCAAACGAAAGACGTCGTTGATGCAATGGAATCGGATTCGGGTATCTCTCTAAAAACGTTACGGGTAGATGGCGGAGCAGTCGAGAACAACTTCCTGATGCAGTTCCAATCCGATTTACTAAATGTATCGGTAGAACGACCGACGATTAATGAAACAACAGCGCTCGGTGCTGCATACTTGGCTGGCCTTGCTGTAGGCTTCTGGAAAGATCGTTCAGAAATTGCAGCTCAATGGGCGATAGATCGACCGTTCCAACCAAATATGGAGGATTCTGAACGTGAAAAACTGTACAGCGGCTGGCAAAAGGCTGTACAGGCAGCGACTGTGTTTAAATAAGTTTTTTGCATACATTCCTGTGGGTTCATTTGTCGTGACTGTTTTGATTGTCATGCCTTTACCCACAGGTATTTTTATCCCGTTGTCTTTTCTAAACTAGCGACTCGTATGAATCTACACGGATAGTTTGTAGTGGCTAAAGACATCGAATATAGAGTAATAATAAAGTTCGCTGCCATCTAAAAATAATAGCCGATCCGCACGATTGGAAGTTAATTGTGGCCGCAAAGGATTTCCATCAGGTTTACGAAAATCGAGCTCTTGAACTATTTCATAGGAATCGGCTTTTCTATCCAATTCAAAAAAGTGATGATGATCAAAGTACTCTCGGTGCACGACCATTGTATCGCCATTGATCGCAAATGTTTGAAATCCAAGTGCGTCAGTAGAGAATTGGAACTCGCCACTCTCATTCATTAAACCAATCTGTGCATCCATACCAATGAAATACCAAATCTCATCATTCACCGCCACATTCAGCGCCAAACATTCTCCCGTAAGCTTTCTATCGTTCCCGTCATCTATAATATTCCCTTCATGATCCCAGCCTACTAGCCCTGAATTACCAATTGGTTTCTTCCAACCATAATTACCGTACACGCCTTCATCAAAATAACCTGTCCACATCTGATTATTTTTCGTCGTATATATATGGTCGATTCCATCGCCTAAACAGAATGAACGAATCAAGTTCCCCTCCCAATCATAGACGCGTCCATTTTGATCAACATGGGTTTCATCATGATAAATAGATCTTGCGCAGGCAAGTAATATATGGTCATCATCAATCGATTCGACTATATGGTAATTCCACTGTTCATTCGGTAAATGCAATACCGTCTCCTCACCATCCTTCAGACGAAGTACTTTATAGGAGTAATATTCCTCCGTTACAGTTGCGGGAAATCTGTGGTCGACTAGCGGTGGTTGCTCTTCTGCGAATAGTATAAGCAAATCTTGTTTCGGACCAATGGAAATAGATAGTGGGATGAAACCTTCAATATGCTTTTGGATATTAAGAATTGGAGTTATCGGAATGATTTGTTTTGAATGAATATAAATCACCTCACATTTAGAATTTTTTCAATGTCCAGTTTACCAATCTTTTATCAAACTCACGATGCGACTGTCCTTCAGCCCACTTGCTCAGATCTTGATAATCTTCATGTGACGGGTCTTGCATCTTTTGCTTTAATACCATGCAGTGCCACAATATAGCGAGTTTTATCGTTCATTAAAACGATGGTCTTTCTACGATTGATGAGTACTACATTCGCATGCCAAGAAAAGAATGGATCCTCTTCTTCATGAACCGCCACTGTAAACGGAATAAGATCCAACAGTTTTTTCGTTCCTGAAATTTGCACAAAATCACTCCTTCTATAGTCTACTAACTATATTTGCCTAAACAAACGATCCTCTCATTCTTTATCCACATCGGGGAAGTACTTCTTCATTAACACCTCAGCCTCTGCTATGCCAGCCTTTGTAAGAGTTACAGACTTTGATCGCCTACCTCCACGTATTAAATCCTCTTCCTCTAACTGATTCAACGCATCAAACGAGTAACCTTTCCAACTGCGTAAAGGCCCTTCTGGAAAATCTTGATCTTTCCAAGATGTTGCGTATAACAATAACAAAGTTAACTCTTCGATTTGTCGCTCCATGAACAGTCACTCCTCTTCTTGAAGTATTTTTATCGACTTTTAATCAGTATATAGTAAGTAGAATACATATCCAATGACTACTGTTTACTATACGAATAAGTCTGACAAATATATTGAACTGCTATCATTTCATACTTTCCCATAGTGTACAGGTATATCAGATGGAAATAATGAAATTTAAAAAACAGTTATATATATCTACCTTTTTCATTACATTTCGAATATACGTCAACCAATGCAGCGTGCTAAAATAAATTAAATACAATTCCAAAGAGGATGTGTAAAACTCAAAAGAAGTCCGTTATTAGCTGTACACTCATCACGTTACACTGTATTTGATTTATAAAATCAAACGATTAAAGAGGTGTTCAAAGTTGATAGCAGAAAATAAAGAACAAACGATATTTACTCATACAGGAAAGAAAATCATAACAGATCGTGTTATTGATATAATAGCGAAAGTCGATGAACCACTAGTCGTTGTACTCGGCAATATGTTAAGTGACGAAGAATGTGACGAACTGATTCAGCTTTCTACAGATAAAATGAAACGTTCTAAAATCGGCGTAATTCATGCGGAAAACGAGATAAGAACAAGCAGCGGTATGTTTATTGAAGAGCCTGATAACTTGATCGTCCTACGAATAGAAAAACGGATTGAAACAATTATGAATATCCCCATCGAACATGGCGAAAGTCTCCAAGTTCTTCACTATCTACCTGGACAAGAATATAAAGCACATCACGACTTCTTCTCAGCCACTAGCAACGTTACGAATAACCGGATTAGCACACTCGTCATGTACTTGAACGATGTCGAACAAGGCGGCGAAACATACTTCCCTCACCTCAAACTGTCCATCACACCTAAAAAAGGAATGGCTGTCTACTTTGAGTATTTTTATAATGATCCGCTGATCAATGACCTAACGTTACACGGTGGTGCACCAATAGAAATCGGAGAGAAATTTGTAGCTACGCAGTGGATGAGGAAGCAAAGAGTACGATAAGAAACTTAAAATCTAGCTTGCATCAGAAAAACCGTTCGGGGCTGTAATAACAGTCTCGAACGGTTTTACAATATCAGCTCACTTGTTCAACCGTGAGTATATCACTTCACTTCCAATTTACGTTTTCGTGAATGTTCAAAACCACCTTTATTTAGGCCGTAACAAAGTTCTATACCATTACGCTTAACTACTTTTGGTTTTGTAAGTTGAAATTATCGATCATTAGTAAAAAAGGTTCTAAATCAAATGTTGGGGTGGAGTAAATCAACTACCATCCCTCATCCTAAATGAACGCCAATTTCTTTATATTTGATATTTAATAAAATCTTCGCCCTAAAGTGATCGAAACGTCTAAAGCC